>NZ_JBFTMO010000003.1:0-611372 GCF_056396985.1 Rhizobium sp. 05N430
TCGCCGCCGTGCGGAACGCCAGATCGGTGATCTTGGCGCCGTCTGCACCCTGCGTGAAGACCAGCGTGCCCGTCGCCGACTGAGTGATGAACGTGCCGTCGGCCGTACCATTTTCAGTCACGACGCTGGTGCCTGACCAGCTTGCGGTCGGCACGTCATCCTTGATCGTGACTGTGAAGTCGCCGGTCAGCTTGTCGTTGTCGCCATCGATCGCCGTGTAGGTGATCTTGATGTTCAGATCGTCGGCACCCGACGCGCTGTGCGTGGTATTGTGCAGCAGCGTGAAGGTGTAGGTGCCGTCGCCGTTCAGGGCGACCTTCCACGAACCATCACCGGCCGTCAGGGTCTTGGCGTCGCCGTTCCAGGAGGCATTGGCTGCAGAAAGCGAAATCTTGCCGCCGTCCGCGCCGAGGGAAATATCGAGATCGCCCTTGACCGAGAGGTGGCTTGCGTCAGGAGAATTGCCGTTTGCCAGGTCGTCTTCGGCAAGCGACGCACCGGAGACCTTGTTGAGAACCGGGCCATCGTCCTGGAACTGGATCTGGCTGCCGATGTTGACACTGTCGGTAGCCTTGTCGCCGTCACCATCGGTGACGGTCACGACGGCGCGGATCGCAGCATTGGTGATGGACGCGAGGTCATTGCCGGTCGTGGTGTCGGAATGCTTGATCGACAGGTATTCGACGGTGGAAAGCTTGCCGTTCTGGCCGTCGATGGCAATCGCAAAGGCCGCGGCGCCACTCTTGGCAGCGTTGACGGTGTCACCAACTCGGCCGACGACAATGCCATTTTCCGAGAAGAGGAAAATCTTCTTGCCTTCGGTGGTCATCAGGCCGCTGTTGACGCCGCTGCTGCTGAGCGAAAGCGAGTAGGCGACGCTGCCGGCGCCGTCTGCGCCAAAGGCGATCGACGAGGAAACGACGGCCGACGCACTCTGCGCATAGGCTAGCGGAGCGCCGGCATTGTCGGCATCGTGGCCGACATTCGAGACGCCGCTGAAGACAGAAAGCGCGGAGGTGTCGTTCTGCTGAAGACCGGTGCTCTCGTCAGCGATGACCTTGACGCCGGTGACCGACAGATCGACTGACGGACCATCGTCGAGGAAACGGATGCCGGACGAAATGTCCGCCGAGTCAGAGGCCTTGTCGCCGTCGCCATCGGTGACGGTCAAAACAGCCCGCACGGTCCCGTCCGCCAGCGAAACGCTGTCGTTGGCGTTGCTGGTGTTGCCATGGTTCAGCGACAGGTACTCGACCGTCGATACCTTGCCGTTCGCCGGGTCGATGGCGATTGCGATCGCCGCCTGGCCTTCGGCACCGCCGACACGGCCGACGGCAATGCCGCCTTCCATGTAGAGATAGATGTGCTGGCCGTCGGTGGTCATCAGACCGGAGTCTGCACCGTTGACGATGGCGAGCGAATAAACCTTCGCGCCAGTCGTGGCTGCGCCGTCGACACCGAAATTGGTGCTGTCAACGAGTGCACCAACTGCGGACTGGGCGTAGGCAAGCGGTGCACCGCCATTGTCGCTGTCATGGCCGACATTGGCGACGCCGCTGAAGACTGCGAGCGGGTTGGTATCGTCGCTGAGGATCTGCTTGCCTGCCGTCTCGTCGGCCGTAACGCCGAAGACGAGCGGCGTACGGATGACAGAGACACTCGGACCATCGTCCTGGAAGCGGACCTGGCCGGAAATGTCGGCACCTGCCGAAACCTTGTCGCCGTCGCCGTCGGTTGCGGTGACGACAGCGGTTACCGCGCCAGCCTTGATAGCGACCTGATCGTTCGCATCCAGCGGATTGTCGTTGTGCAGCGAAACGTACTGCACAACGCTGAGCTTGCCATCCTGGCCGATCGACAATGCGAAGGCTGCCGGGTCGTGCGCTACTACGTCGCTGGAAACAGCACCATCTTGAACATCGTATCGGCCGACGATGAAGCCGTTTTCGTTGAAGAGATAGATCTTGTGGCCATCGGTGGTCTTCAGGCCGGAATCCGTACCGTCGGCGACCGAGAGCGAGTAGACGACGGAGCCCGATACCGCAGCACCGTCAGCACCGAAATTGATCGACGGGGTCACGACGGCAGATGCGCTCTGTGCGAAGGCAACCGGAATGCCAAGGGTCTGCGGGTCGTTGCCGGCATCGTGGATGCCGCTGAAAAGACCAGCGAGCTGAAGCGACTTAAGGAAGCCGGCATCGTCAGCCTGTGCGCCGATGCTTTCGTCGGTGACAACGGTCACGCCAGAGGAGGCGAGCGAGACGACCGGACCGTCATCGCGGAACTGGATGCCGGAAGAGATATCGGCCGAGGCGCTGGCCTTGTCGCCGTCACCGTCGGTGACAGTCAGTACGGCACGGATCGAACCATCAGCAACGGCGACCGCCTCGTTGAGGCTACCGGCGTCGCCGTGATGCAGTGAGAGATATTCGACGGTCGAGACCTTGCCAGTGGCGGCATCGATGGCAACCGCGATAGCAGCCTTGCCACCGGCGGCGGCTTCTGCCGTATCACCGATACGGCCGACGACGATGCCGCCTTCCATGAAGAGGTAGATATGCTTGCCTTCGGTGGTCGTCAGGCCGGAATCCGTGCCGTTGACGACCGTCAGCGAGTAGGCCTTCGCGCCAATCTTGGCAGCACCATCGGTTCCAAAGGCCGTCACGTCGCTGATCGCGCCAAACTGGGACTGTGCGTAGGCCAGCGGAGCGCTGCCGGCGCGATCGGCGTCATCACCAGTGTTTGCAACGCCTGCGAAGACCGAGGAGGAGTTCTGATCGTCGGACTGCGTACCGGACGTCTCGTCAGCAGTGACACCGAAGAAGGGGTTGCGGCCGGCGACGACAATCGTCGGACCGTCGTCCTGGAAGCGGATCTGCTGGGAAATGTCGGCGCTGGCAGTCGCAGTGTCGCCATCGCCGTCCTTGACGGTAACGGTAGCGGAAACAGCACCATTCTTGATCGCGACCTGATCGTCGGCGTTCAGCGTATCCGGGTTCTGCAGCGAAACGTACTGGACGACACTGACCTTGCCGTCATTGCCAATCGAAATCGCAAAGGCTGCAGGATCGTGACCGGTATTCGTGACAGTGCCGCCATTGACGTCATAGCGCCCAACGATGAGATCGCCTTCCTTGAACAGGAAGATTTCGCGCCCTTCGGTGGTGAAGAGGCCCGATGCGGTGTGGTTGGCGGCAATCGTCAGCGCGTAGATCACCGATCCGCTGTTGGCCTTGCCGTCGGCGCCAAAATCGATGGTCGGCGTGATGACGGCAGCGTCACTCTGGGCAAATGCGACCGGCAGACCGAACGTATCCGGATCGCTGCCCTTGTCGTGCACGCCGGCGAAGACCTGACGGATGCCGGCATTCGCAAACACGTCGTCATTCTGCAGGAACGGCGTCTCGTCGGCGGTCACGGAACCGCTGACGGAAACGGAAACGGTCGGCGCATCGTCGCGGAACCGGATGTCGGAAGAAATATCCACCGAACCGCTTGCCTTGTCGCCGTCACCGTCGGTGATCGTTAGAACTGCGCTGATCTTGCCGTCGGCGACGGAAACAGAGTCGTTCGCATTGCTGCTATTGTCGTGATGCAACGACAGGTATTCGACCGTCGAAACCTTGCCGCTGTCGGCGTCGATGGCGACGGCGAAAGCCGCCTGGCCGAGCTTGGCCGAATTGGCACTGTCACCGACGCGGCCGACGACGATACCGTCTTCGACAAAGAGGAAAATGTGCTTGCCGGCGGTGGTCGTCAGGCCGGAATCCGTGCCATCGGTTGCCGAGAGCGAATAGACCTTGGCAGCAGCAGCCGCCTGACCGTCAACGCCGAAATAGGTGATTGCGTTCAGTGCAACGGATTTGGACTGCGCATAGGCGAGCGGGTCATTGCCGGCACGATCCGGATCATTACCTTTGTTCCAGACTGCGTTGAAGACCGAGAGTGCTGCCTGATCATCGGCCTGAAGACCGGCGGATTCGTCGGCCGTCACGCGGAAATCGTTGTTGGAATGAACAATGATTGCCGGGCCGTCATCGCGGAAGCTGATCTGTCCTGAAATATCTGTGCTTGCCGTCGCAGTGTCGTTGTCACCGTCCTTGACGGTGACAACGGCGGAAACCGTGCCGGCAGCGATCGAAACGGTGTCGTTGGCGTCGCCGGCGACGTCGTTGTGTAAGGAAACATACTGAACGACGCTGACCTTGCCGTCCTCGCCAATCGTCAGGGCGAAGGCGGCCGGATCGTTACCGGTATTCGTGACTTCACCGCCGCTCGCATCGTAGCGGCCGACGACGAAGCCATTCTCGTTGAAGAGGTAGATTTCATGACCATCAGTGGTCTTCAAGCCTGAATCCGCACCATCCTGAACGGAGAGCGAATAGACAACCGAACCGGAGACTGCGGCACCATCACCGCCGAACGAGATGGTCGGGGTGACCACGGCCGACGCGCTCTGAGCGAACGCGACCGGCAGGCCGAGGGTCTGCGGGTCGTGTCCGACATCGTGGATGCCGCTGAAGAGCTGAGCCAGCTGCAGGGACCGGACCAGACCTGCGTCATCTGCCTGCCTGCCGACGCTTTCATCGGTCACGACAGTCGTTTCGGTCGACGCCAGACTGACGGTCGGCACATCGTCATTGACGGTTACAGTGAAGCTGGTCGGCACCGTGTCTCCATCGGCGTCCTTTGCAGTTACGGCGAAGGAAAGATCGATCTGCGAATCCTGAAGATCGACTGCGAGCAGAACCGGTTCACCTTCACCGCCGGCGGGTGCCTGGGTATGGGGATGATCGATGCTCGTCAGCAGCTGGAACGTGTAGGAACCATGAGCCGAGGTCGGGTCCAGCGTGACAACGAAGACATCGGTGCGTACGGCACCCTCGCCTTCGCCGACCGTGTAACCGGTCAGCGTGTGGCCATCTGCAGAGATTTCGTACTGGATGGCGAGGCCATGCGAAGTCAGGCCGCCAGGTGCGTTCTTGGCATCAAAGGTCAGGTCGCGATGAGCGCCGTTGTCCGCACCCCACTGAACGCCGAGGCCGACATCGCCGGTAGCAACCTTTCCATCCAGAAGGTCGTGTTCGCTGATCGTACGGTCATCGCTCGCACCACCCAAGTTGATCGACGGGCCGTCATCACGAATGTCGATCGACGCATTGCCGGTGACGGCGTCGCCATCCTTGTCGGTGACAGTGTAGGTGAAGTTCAGGCGCAGCGCATCGCTGGCGCCGGACTGGTTGAGGTCCGGATGGTCGAGCGGGCCGTATTGGGTGAAGGTGAACGCACCGGTCGAGATGTCGGTGACTTTGAGTTCGAAGACAGTCACCGTATGGGCGTTTTCGCCTTCGCCGACGATTATCGTGCCGGTGATGGTCAGGCCGTTGACGGTCACGGTTACGGCGTGGCCATCCGAGGTCAGGCCGCTGAGCGGCGTGCCAGCGCTGCCGCCTTCTTCGTCGACATCGGTACCACCGGTGTAGTTGATGGCAGTGACGACGCCAAGGTCAGCGCCCGAGAGGAAGCCGAAATGGCCCTCAAGCGTATTCTTTTCGAAGTTGCCTTCGCCGTCAGAACTCTCCGTCAGCACCAGCGTGTCGGTGAAGGTGATGGTCGGCTGGTCATCGAACAGCTCCTCGTCGCCATTAGGCGTACGGTCTGGCTGCTGCGTATCAGCCAGCAATGCCGCCAGTTCCGTCGGCGCGTCGTCACCACCCGGCGTGGTATCCTGGAATTCCGCGCCGGAGCTCGGGGYTGCGGCCGAGGCGCTGTCGCCGCCATCCGGGCCGGCGGCAACGTTGATGTGGCTGTCGTTCAGCGCGGCGATGACGGTGTCGCGCGGCAGTTCGACTTCGCCGATCAGGAAGGTCGGGACGTGGGCGGCGCCGTTGATGATGACGATCTCGGTGCCGTCGGGCTGGACCAGTACCAGATTGGCACCCTCGATGCGGATGTCGTCGAGCGAGACGTTGGCCGCGAGGTGGGCGACGTTGTTCTGATCCGGAACAACTTCATTCGGATTTGCCGAAGCCTGCGGAGCCGACGGGGCGGCTTCGACGCGGTCGGTCTTCGGCGACTGCTCGCCGGCCGGTGTCTGATCTGTCGTCTGCGAGCTCTGCGCCTGGGCAAGCTCGACACGCTCGACCTCAGGAAGCTTGGCCTCTTCGCGTCCTGCAATTTCGTGAACGTCCGAGATCATCTCGTGAGAAGCGTGCTCGCCGTCGACGTTCGAATTACGCAGATCTTCGATAGACATGACTTTACCCCAATGAACAATTGAGGTGCAATCAATTACGCGGGAGGTCTAATTGCAATACTTCCTTAACCACCAAGATATAGCCGATTATGCTTCCACCCAAAAATGTTCAGGGACGGTTAACCTTGGAACGGCCTTTTGGGGTGAGAATGCTAAAATTTGAATAAAATTAAGGAAGTAGCAAGGGATTTTTGACCCCGAAACGCTTAACGGCGGCCCGTTTTTTTCAGGGGCCGCCGTTAACCTTGAAGGGCGCGATTCGGGGCTGTCAGGGGCTGCCGGACACCCCGTTTTCGGCGGTCAGCGCCGGGGCGCAGCGAGGCAGAAAAATGCGCCCTGCGGATCGATGCCATTGACCACCCAGGTGCCGCCCGGAACCTCCATCGGACCAAAGACGATCTTGCCGCCGCCTGCGTTTACCCGCTCGACGGCGCTGTCGATCTCCGGCACGTTGAAGTAATAGGCCCAGTACGTCATCGGCACGTCGGCAGGCTTGGTCATCATGCCGCCGGTCTGTTTTCCGTGCTCGGCGAAGATGCGGTAGGTGCCCATCTCGCCCATGTCGAAGTCGTGGTCCTTGGTCCAGCCGAAGATCTTTTCATAGAAATCGAAAGCCTGCTGCCAGTCGCCGGACATCAGCTCGTGCCAGCCGACATGGCCGGGCGTCCCGATTTCCGGCTCCCAGCCATCGTCGTTTTCCATCGGCAGCGGCGTCATGATGCAAAGCACGGCGCCGCTCGGATCGGCGACGACGGCGAAGCGGCCGACAGTCGGGATATCCTCGGGCGGGCGGCGCACGCTGCCGCCACTGGCGGCAAAGTCGCGGGCGGACTGATCGACGTCATCGACGGCGACATAACCCGTCCAGTTGGGCGGAATGCCCTGCCCTTCGAGCTCGGCCGGAAAGGTCATCATGCCGCCGACGCCGCGGCCGTTGGCCTCGAAGATCGTATAGACCCCCATGTCCCCCATCGGCATTTCCTTGGTCGCCCAGCCGGTGACCGAGCCGTAGAACTTCGCGGCGGCGGTGGTATCGGGCGTCATCAGCTCGCACCAGATGAACTTGCCATGCGTATTCGAAGCCATGATCTTTCCCTTTCAAGAGTGTCGGATGTCATTTCCGTCTGGCGCCCGATGGGACGCCGCGATCACGGCTTGCGTGCGTAGCGCGCTTCCATGAGTTGCTTCCAGCTGCCGTCGGGCTGTTTCGCCGAGGAGGCGAAGGTGCGGTGGTCGGCGTCGATGAAGGAGATCTGTTCGCGGTAATCCTGTTCGCCACCGCCGCCCATGCAATCGGGACCGCGCGTATAGAGGCTGAGCACCTTGCCATCGGGCGAGACCTCGCCCTCATAGACCCACATGTGGTCCATCATCGAGCCGATCCAGGTGCCGATATATTTGCCCTTCGAAGGCGAGTAGCCGAGGGTCAGCACCGTCGTTGCGGCACCACTGCCGTCAGGCATCTGGCCGTTTCCTTCGGCCACGAACCAGGCGCCGTGAAGCGAGCGGACGACCTCGGTCCATTGCCCGCTTTCTTTCATGTCGTCGGACGTGACATTCCAGGTCCCGACGAGCTTTTCGAGGAAACGGTGCTCCTCCATCGCTTTTGCAGGTTCCATCATCCTTCCTCCCTCGGCTGATGCTTGCAGATCTCAATGACAGCAGGATTGCGTCTTCGCATCCTCGTATTCGTCGTGACGCTTGACGAAGCTCATGGTGCTGTCCTCGTTGCGGCCCTTCGGCGCGTAGTCGAGGATCATCAGCGTGCCCAGCACCTCTTCGCCGCCTCGGGCATAGTTCGAGTACGTGTGGAAGATCTCGCCCTTCTCGTTCTTGTAGAAGGCGCTCATGCCCGGTAGTTCGTCATTGGCGTCCTCGGGCTTCATCTCGGTGAAGTTGTAGAAGACCTTGTCCTTCTTCAGATCCTCGGGCGTGAACGAGACGTGGTAGTCGAAGTTGAAATCATTCCCGATGGAAGAGACCCAGGGGAATTTCCAGCCCATGCGATTCTTGTAGGCCTCGATCTTCTCGACCGGCGCGCGGGAGACCGCCACCCAGGTGACGTCGTGATTGTTGAGATGCGGCAGCGTGCCATCTATATGATCGGACAGGAAAGAGCAGCCCGGGCAGCCTGCCTCCCATTCCGGCCCCATCATGAAATGATAGATCATCAGCTGGCTGCGGCCTTCGAAGAGGTCGGCGAGCGACTTTTTGCCACCCGGCGTGTCGAAGACGTAATTCTTGTCGACCCTCACCCAGGGGAGCGCCTGGCGCTCGGCGCGCAGCGCATCACGCTGCCGGGTATGGGCCTTTTCCTTAGCCAGAAACGCGCGGCGGGTCTCGAGCCATTCTTCGCGGGAAACGACAGCATTCTGCATGATCGCACGCCCTCCTCCGGCGCGGCCGGCAAGGACCGGCATTTCGTTCTGCTTTGCTTGACTAAATACATTGATATCAATAGAATTTGGCCATGTCAAATTCGGTCGATATTCCCTATTCCACGACGCTGCTCGTGCGCGACACCTGCCTCTGCCTGCATGTGCAGCGGGCGGCCCGGGCCTTGGCGCGGCTGTTCGACGACGCGCTTCGTCCTGTCGGGCTCACCAACGGGCAGTTCTCGCTGATGATGTCGCTCAACCGGCCGGAGCCGCCGCCGATGGGGCCGGTCGCCAACCTGCTCGCCATGGACCAGACGACGCTGACGGCCGCGCTGAAACCACTGCAGCGCCGTGGATGGGTAAATGTGACGCCCGGCGCCAAAGACAAGCGCTCGCGGCTGCTCAGCCTCACGGCCGAGGGGAAATCCGTACTGGCCGCTGCCGTGCCGATCTGGCAGAGCACCCATGCCGCACTGGAAGACAAGCTGCCTGATGCCAATGGCGACGGGCTGCGCAGCATGCTGCTGGCACTTTGCTGATCAGTTTCCGATACGCGGATCGCCGCCGAAATCGGCGCGTGCAAAGCCGATGCGCTGCTTCGGAAATTCACACAGTGCCTGAACGCCCGATGCCGACAGCCGGATGCGCCATGTCTGCCGTTCGGCGGGCTCGCGAGCGCTGAAGGCCTTGGCGGTCAAAAGCGCCAGATTGCGGCCATGGCGCGGATCGCGGACGGATTCATAGAGGATGGCCTCCGTATCCGCCGCGCGGGCGGCCTCGGCAAGCGCCTGGCATGCTTCGTAGTTCAGCGGGTCCATCCATATCGCCCGGTCACGATCGAGCGGCGGGAGCGTCAGGTCGAGCGCTGCGGATGTCGCGACGGGCGCTGCAAAGGCGGTGTATTCGGCGGCATTGGCTGGCAATGGCGTAGCGGGCGAATCCGCATAGAACAGCAGCCGGTAGAAGGCCATTTCCGATAGCGCCGTCTCCACCTTCTCCGAGGCATAGAACACACCCAGCGTCCGTCCTGCCCGGCGGAAGCGGGAACCGTGCGGATAGACGGCGCCGTATCGGAACGGTGTCGCCAGCAGATAATCCAGCCCCACGCATTCCGGCGGCAATGCCGGCTTGCTCTCTTCGAGCAGATTTTCGAGAAGCGCCTGCTCCTCCAGCGTATCGACGAGTTTCAGCGTCGAGATCTGGTGCTGCGCCTCCACCAGCCGCCAGAAACGGCCGGAGACGGCGCGCAGTTCAGACGACAGCGCGGCGGGCGTCCAGATAGGCAAGGACATCGGTCAAACCTGAAATGCTGACGATCTTTTCGAGCGGGGTGGCGCCGAGCGCCGTGTTGGCATTGCGCAGCCACTGCCTGGCAACGGCCTCATCGCCGCCGGCGATGGCGTCGAGCGAGCGGAACAGGCGAACGAGAAGAATGGCGAGCTCGAAGGATTTGCCGCTGCGATCCAGCTGGTGATCCTGCCGTTTCATGCGCGACACGGTGGCTTCCGAGACACCTAGAACGGCAGACAGCGTGCGGGCACTTATGCCGAGGCGATCTGCGGCGTTGACCGCGGCCTTGGTGATGACGGCGGCTTCCTGGGTGAAGCGCGCTTGAGCGGGCGATGGTACGGGCATCGGATATCCTTTCCTTAGAAAGAATATAGCGATTTTATTTCATATGAAAAGATGTGGTTTGCGCACAGCGAGGAAACCAACTCTCCGCCCTCATCCCTGTGCCTTTCACAGGGATCCAGCAGCGCCGCGTCGGCGGTGCGGAAAAGTCTTTCCGGCCCAAGGACTTGGGCCGGCTGGATTCCTGTGACGAGCACAGGAATGAGGGAACACGTGGAGGCGTTCCTCAGGCTTCTCTTCTCCCCTCGGGTAGAAGAGAAGGTCAATCAGGCAACCGTCACCGGAACTTCGGTCGAGGTGCGCATCGCGTGGCTGTAGGGGCAGACGATATGGGCAGCAGCGGCGAGCTTTTCGGCTTCAGCCTTGTCGAGGCCCGGGATGTTGACCGTCAGGGCCACTTCGATGCCGAAGCCGCCGCCGTCTTCGCGCGGGCCGATACCGACCTTGGCGGATACGGTCGTGTCCTCGGGAATCTTGACCTTCTGCTGGCCTGCGACAAATTTCAGGGCACCCAGGAAGCAGGCCGAGTAGCCGGCGGCGAAGAGCTGCTCGGGATTGGTGCCGGTTGCGCCGTCGCCGCCGAGTTCCTTCGGAACGGTGAGCGTGACGTCGAGAACACCGTTATCGGAAACGGCGCGGCCGGCGCGGCCACCGGTGGCGGATGCTTGGGTCGTGTAGAGAATAGGCATGTCAGTCTCCTTTGCGTTGGGGTTGCGATTTATATAATGCGCAATTAAATTGTACGCAAGTGAATTTTGCAAATTGCATTCGGAATCTGAAAAGACGACAATCGCAGCGACAGGACACACGGATATGAAGGCGCAGACGGCAAGGACGATGGAGATACCGGCAGAGGAAAAGAAGCTCGAGCGGCAGCTCTGTTTTGCGGTCTATTCGACGGCGCATGCCTTCACCCGCGCCTACAAGCCGATCCTCGACAAGGTCGGCCTCACCTATCCGCAATATCTGGCGATGCTGGTGCTCTGGGAAAAATCGGAACTGCCGGTGAAGACGATCGGCGAAAAACTCGACCTCGATTCAGGCACACTCTCGCCGCTCCTGAAGCGCCTGGAGCAGAACGGCCTGATCAAGCGCACCCGCGACGCGCGCGACGAGCGTCAAGTCCTGGTATCGCTGACGCCGAAGGGCGACGCCATGCGCGCCGAGGTCGACACGATCATGGGCTCGATCGGCCAGGCGATCGGCTGCACGCTCGAGGAGATGGCGGAGATCCGCACCCTGCTCCAGGGCCTGCGGTCGAATCTGAACGGCGCGGATTGACGTCGCGCGGGCGAAAGGAACCCGACATGGCAAGAGAAATTCCTCTTCCCCACCCGGGGATCGTGCTCAAGGAAGAGTTCCTGGAGCCGATGGGCATCAGCGTCTATGCTGCGGCCAAGGCGACCGGCATTGCGCGCAGCCAGCTCAATCGGGTCTGCCATGGCGACCTGAACATCACCGCGCCGATGGCGCTGCGGCTTGGCAAATATCTGAATGTCGATCCGAAGTGGTTCATGAACATGCAGGTCACCTTCGATCTCGTCTCATCCAGCGAGAGCCTGACACACGAGCTGCAGGCGATCGATCCGGTCAGATCGGCAGCATAGGAAGACCCGCGCCGATGGCGCGGGCCGGAATGCGTTACTCCGCGGCCTGATAGGCGGCCGGGACCGGAGCGCGGGAACCGCGCGGGCCGAGTGCTGCGAAGAGGACCACCAGTACCGAGAGGATGGCGACGAAGGTGACGCCTGCGGTGTAGGCATCGTAGCCCATCGATGGGGCGGCGCTGAAGATGGCGGAGGCGGCCGCGAGAACGATGCCGCCGCCGATCTGGAAGGCGGCGAAGAGCAGGCCGGAGGCAAGGCCCGACTTGTCTTCCTCGACATCCGAGAGAGCCGCGACCTGCACCGACGGGTAGGTCATGGCATAGCCGACGCCGAGCGGGATCTGCGAGAGGGCGACGAGCAGCACCGGATTGACATGGCCGACGGCCAGCACCCAGAAGATATAGCTCGATGCCTGCAGCGCGACACCCAGCGTCATCAGGCCCGTCGTGCCGCGGTTCTGGGCGATGGTTGCGAAGCGCGGTGCGAGGAACATGACGCAGACGCCGCCGAAGGCGAAGCAGAAGCCCGTGACGAAAGCCGACCAGCCGAGTTCATCCTGATAGTAGAGCGTGGCGATGAACTGGAAGCCGACATAGACGCCCTGGAACAGCGCCGCCAGCAGGTTGGCATGGCTGAGCTTCGCCTTGCGGAAGATACCGAGCGGCACCATCGGATCGTGATGCCGGGATTCGACCACCAGGAAGAGGCCGATCAAAAGCACCGCGGCCACCAGGGAACCCCAGGTCGGCAGCGCATTCCAGCCTTCGGCAGCGGCATTGGTGATGCCGAAGACGAAGAGCAGCAGGCCGGGAGTGATGGTCAGCGCCCCCGCCCAGTCGAAGGACGGACGCTTGCCGCCGAGCTTGACGTCACGCGGCAGAACATAGGGCGCGGCGATCAGGGCGAGGATGGCGACAGGCGCGCCCATGACCAGCGTCGCCCGCCAGCTGATGATGGTGGCGGCACCGCCAAGCACCATGCCGAGCACGAAGCCGGTTGCCCCCGTGGAGGCAAAGACGCCGAGCGCCTTGGCGCGGGCCGCACCCTCGCCGAAGACGGAGAGCAGCAGGGCGAGTGCTGCCGGCGCGGTGAAGGCGGCGGCGATGCCCTTGATCAGGCGGGCGGCGATCAGGGTCGGACCGCTGTCCACGAAGCCGCCGGCAATGCTGGCGGCCGCGAAGACGGCAAGCGACCACAGGAAGACGCGGCGGTGACCGAAGACATCGGCAACGCGGCCGCCGAGCAGCAGGAAGCCACCATAGCCCAGCACATAGGCGCTGACGGCCCATTGCAACGAGGTGGCGGGCATTCCGAGTTCAGCCTGGATGGCGGGAAGCGCGACGCCGATGGTCGAGACGTCCATGGCATCGAGGAAATTGGCGGCACAGAGCAGCAGCAATGCCAGCCCTGCCCCGCTTCTGGATTGGGAGAGTGTCATCGAAATCGTTCCTTTCGGCTGCCGCGGATTGGGAGGAGCGGCAGGGAACGAGAAAATGTACACGTCCTGATCCTATTGCAAATTGATAGTACCCATGCCAGGTATTACTGACGATGATAAATGATGCGACCCTTCGAAAGATCGACCTCAATCTGCTCGTCGCCTTCTCGGTGCTGATGCAGGAGCGCAATGTCAGCCGCGCTGCCGAGCGGCTGCTGCTCGGGCAGCCGGGTCTTTCGGCAGCGTTGAAGCGGCTGCGCGAGGCGCTGGGCGATGAGCTTTTCGTGCGCGTCGGGCGCGGGTTGCAGCCGACGCCGCGCGCACTTGCCATCGCGCCTGCCGTCGAGGAGGCGTTGACCTGCATCGAAAAGGCAATCCGTCCGCCTGATGCCTTCGACCCGGCGCTATACGACGGCGAATTCCGCATCAGCATGTGCGACAATCTCGAGACCGCCTTCTTCGGACCGCTGGCCGCGCGGCTGCGGCAGCTGGCGCCGAATGCAAAACTGATCGGCGTCGCATCCGAAAAGCGCGAGGCCGCCCGGCTGCTCGATGACGGCGCTTTCGACTTCAGCGTTGCCGTCCATGACGAGCCCGCCTCCTGGCATGTGCGCGAACCGCTTTTCGAACAATGCTCGATGTCGATCTACGATCCGCTACAGCTGCGCCTGAAGGCGCCGCTGGGGCTCGCTGATTTCACCGGCAATCCGCATATCGTCATTTCCTACGAAAGCGGCGATACGGCCACCAATCTTGATCTCGCCCTGACGCGGATCGGCGAGAAGCGGACGATTGCCGCCAGCGTGCCGCGCTTCTCCGCACTGCCGACGGCGCTGAAAGCGATGCCGGCGATTGCCACCGTTCCGGAGGCCATTGCCCGCTGCATGGCGCAGCTGCATGGGCTGTCGATCTCGCGCCTCCCCTTCGACCTGCCGGCCGATCCCGTGACCATGCTCTACCGCCGCGTCGACCAGGCGGATGGGCGCGCCGTGTGGTTGCGCAAACTGTTCATCGAGGTGGCTTCAGCGGCGCTTGAGGCATCCGGATGCACGATGAGCATCTCGAAAGCAGCGGCTTAACCACTTCTTTGCCAAGCTGGGTTAAATGGCCGTTCACGAAATGTGTTTGGCATAATCGGTAACGTGAGGTACAAAGTCTCGCCGAGTGATTTGGGGCTGGACCGAAAAAACTGGGAGGCACTGCCGTTGAGGGGCAAAACCATCTCCGCGATTTTCATCGCAGGACTGGCCGTCACGGGTTGCAGCACGGCCAACGAGCCGGATGCGCTCGATGCCAAAGCGACGCCAAAGGCGAAGACCGTTGCCGCCACTCCAGGCAAGGTCACCTATAATTACACCGCCAAGGACCGCGAGTGCCTGAAGCGCGCAATGTATTTCGAATCCGAACATTCGGATCGCAACGGCTATCTCGCCGTCGGCACGGTCGTCATGAACCGGCTGACCTCGCAGGCCTATTCCGATTCCATCTGCGGCGTCGTCGGACAGAAGAAGCAGTTCGCACCCGGCGTCCTGACCCGAACGGTCGAGCCGGTTGCCGAGCCGCAGCTTGATGCCGCCGCCGACGACATTCTGCGCGGCGCGCGCCATCCGGGCGTAAAGGAAGCGATGTTCTTCCACACCGAAGGCCTGAAGTTCCCCTACGGCAACATGCACTACGTGACGGCTGCCGGCGGCAACGTCTTCTACGAGAAGCGTGGCCGCGACGGCGAATTGCAGACGCCCGCCCCGATGCCGTCCTATGAAGTGGCGATGAATTACGTCGCGAACGACCAGCGCTCCGGCGCCGTCCAGTTCGCCGGCGTCGAACAGTATACAGCGGCACCGCAGCCTGCCCCTGCAGCCCCGGCCGTCAGCGCGCCGCAGCCATCCTCGACACAGGTCGCCTATACGCAGGTTGCTTCCGCCGATCCGGATTCACCGGCGCCGTTCGAAATCCTGCTGCCGGAAACTGGCCCGGTCCCAGCCGCTATGCCGGGCGAGGCCGCACCCGCCTTGGCCGTCCAGCCCGCCTCCACAGGGTCGCTGCCGCAGGCATCGCAGATGCAGATGCAATTCCAGGCACAGCCGGCGCCCCAGACCCTGCAGCCACCATCGCTGCAGCCCGCGGCCGATGTGCTGACCCCGCCAACCCGCGTCGTCCTGCCGACGCCGCGGCCGGCATATAACAGCGCATCGCTCAATCTCGGGCCGTTGCGTTCGGGTGGTTGAGGCGAACGATTGAAAAAGCTCCCGTTTTGGGAGCTTTTTTGTAGGCGCGGCGTCATCAGACCACCCTCATTCCTGTGCTCGTCACAGAACTCCGGTGCGCCACAGTCATGGGGCGTGGGAGACTCTCCATGGGAAACGGGGATCATTCACCGCGCGGACGCGCGGTGGCTGGATTCCTGTGACAAGCACAGGAATGAGGGAACGTTGGAGAGTATTCCAAACGAAAAAGGCACCCCGCTGGGGGTACCCTTGTTGTATCGGCCATGTTTTTTGGCGTTTGCAGCCCTCGATCCCTAGGACCGATTGCCGCTTGCGCGTCGACCGTTTGACCTACTGCCAGACGACGATCGGGCTCTTCTGGGGAACGCGGTCGTAGAGGTCGATAATGTCCTGGTTGAGCAAGCGGACGCAGCCGGATGACACGGCCTTGCCGATCGAACGCCAGTCGGGATTGCCGTGCAGACGATAGAGCGAGTCTTCGCCATTGGAGAAGATGTAGAGCGCGCGGGCGCCGAGCGGGTTCTTGAGGCCCGGCTCCATACCGCCATTGGCGATCGAATATTTGGTGAGCTCCGGCTGGCGGGCGACCATCTCATTCGGTGGCTTCCAGCGCGGCCATTTCTGCTTCCACTGGATGACGCCGTTGCCGGACCAGGCAAAGCCCTCGCGGCCGATACCGACGCCGTAGCGCATCGCCGTGCCACCCGGCTGGACGACATAGAGGAAGCGCGAGGGCGTATCGACGACGATTGTGCCCGGCGCCTGGCCGGTGGGGTCGATGACCTGCTGGCGGTAGAAGCGCGGATCGATCTGCTTGTAGGGCACCGGCGGGATCAGGAAGCCACCGTCTTCGATCGGGCCATACATGACTTCCAGTTCGGCATCGGTGGGAGCCGGCGTCGTCTGGAAGAGCCTGGGAACGCGGAAGGCGACGGGCTGAACGCCCGGGGCGCTGGATGTGGATGCGCAGCCGGCAAGCGCGGAGGCCGCGGTCAATGCCGAGAAAGACAGAAAGCTGCGGCGGGAAATGGGGTTTTCGAAGCTCATGGCCTGGGAGGGACTTCCTTCTGACGCGGAACCGGCCCGTAACGGCAGGCCGGTCCCCGTTTGATTCATTCGACGCAATGAACGTCTCTCAGAAATCTATCGGCCCCAGCTAAATAAACCATAGCTTCACGAAGTCTTGTCCAGCAGTGAGCGCACGATATCGGTGGCGCTGTTGCGCTGCTACATCACAACGATCTCAGCCTTGGCGGAAACCCGGTCGTAGAGATCGACGACATCCTGGTTCAGCATGCGCACGCAGCCCGACGATGTCGCCTTGCCGATCGACTGCCATTCGGGCGTGCCGTGGATACGGTAGAGCGTATCCTTGCCGTCATGGAAGATATACATGGCGCGGGCGCCGAGCGGATTGCCGAGGCCGGGGTTCATGCCGCCATTCTCGGCGGAGAAGGAGCGCACGTCCGGCTGGCGCTGAACCATTTCATCGGGCGGCGTCCAGCGCGGCCATTTCTGCTTCCACTGGATCACGCCGCGGCCCGACCAGGCATAGCCCTCGCGGCCGAGACCGACGCCGTAACGCATCGCCTTGCCATTGGGCTCGATGAGATAGAGATGCTTGGTCCGGGTATCGACGACGATCGTCCCGGGCTTCTCGTTGCTCGGATAATCGACTTCCTGGCGCAGGTACTCGGAACTGACACGGCTGACGGGAATCGCCGGCAGCCGGAAATCGCCATCCTGCTTTTCGGCATACATCGCGACGCTGACCGGATTGCTGACCGGCAGGCCGTAGGTCCGGCTGGATGCAGCACTTGGGATGCCGTAGGTAACGCCTGGATCGGTGGCGCCCAAGGTCCGGCCGGGGATGCCGTAGCTCTGATTGTAGATCGTCGCCGGAACGCCGGGTCTCTGCGGCACCGGCGCATCGATCGGGCGGACGCGATTGGGATTGGTGCCCGGCTGATAGAAGACCGGCGCGGTCTCCTGGACGAAACGGGCGGGATCGGTGGCACCGGTATCGGGGATCAGCACGTTGCAGCCGGCAAGAGACATGGCAGCAACAGCAAGCCCGGCAAGAGGGAGCACCCGGCGCAAGAATTCCATAAATCCACCCTTATCGAAATCGGCAGAGAAACATATCTGCCGGGAGGATGGCATTTGCGGCTGGCGTGAAGCTGGTGTCGGGGTGCCCTTACGCTGCCACGCCCTGGAAGAAATGGATGCTCTGGGCGATCTCGGCGGGGAGTGCCGAGGTGTGGTTGCCGGCCACCGTATCGGTTTCGATGCGGATACCGGCGCGGCGGGCGCGCCGCGCGAGCAGGTCGGCGCGGTCGTTGAAGTGGTCTTCCTCGGTGCCGTGCATGACGCGCAGCGGGCATTTGAAGCTTTCGGCATAGCAGAGCGCCGTGCGAACCTCGAATTCGCGCTCGTTGCTGTCGTCGAAACGGATGTCCTGCGGATAGCGATTGAAGAAGCGGAAGGCGTCCGGATTGCCCGAGATCGGGGCTGCGGCGCGGAACTTGTGGGTGGACATCGAAGCCAGCATGGTCAGCGTGCCGCCGATGCTGTGGCCGGCGATGAAGAGGCGATTCTGATCGACACCCGGCAGATGCGCCATGCGATCAGCGGCGGCGAGAACGTCGTCCACTTCGTCGTAGAAGCCGGAGAAATTGCCCATCTGGCCGTTTTCACCGCGCACCGAGGGCATCATCACCACGAAACCGGCATCCATATAGGGCTTCATCAGGTTCCAGTGGCCCATGCCCATGGCATTGCCGCCGTGGAGGAAGAGCACAGCCGGTTTCGGCTGGCGGGTGCGCTTGTATTTGCTGACCCAGGCGACGAGCTCGAGTTCGCTCCCGGCGCCCGAGCGGTAGAAGATCTGATCGCCATCTGCGGGCGCGACTAGGTTTTCGTATTTGTCCGGGGCCGGTCCCTTCTGCAGCAGCTTAGTGCGGAAATGGGTGCGGACCTTGGCGTAGTCGTGCGCGATCAGCTTCGGTTTCAGGGGAACATCGAAAGCGCGGGCCATCCCCGGCAGCAGCAGGCTTCCAGCAAGACCCGCAAGAACCGAGCGGCGCTGACGGAAGAAGGCATTCTGGTCATCGGTCATTGTTCAGCACTCTATGTACCCGGCTCTCAAAATGTGCCTGCAAACTCTGTTGCGGCCAATACACATTGTGTTGAAAATGTGATCCTGCGGCATTTTGCGCACAGCCGCTATTCCGCCGCCTTCGCATCGATCATCGCCACCAGCGTTTCGAGCCGGTCGGCCTCATAGCTCGGCTTGTCCGGACGTAGGCGGGAGATGCGCGGGAAGCGCATGGCGACGCCGGATTTGTGGCGGGTCGAGCGGTTGATGCCCTCGAAGGCGACCTCGACGACGAAGCCGAACTCCTTGTCGGCCCGCACGGCGCGGACGGGGCCGAAACGTTCGGTCGTGTTGTTGCGCACGAACTTGTCGAGCACTTCGAGCTCCTGATCGGTGAAGCCGAAATAGGCCTTGCCGACGGGTACCAGCTGCTCGCCATCGGGCATCTCGGCCCAGACGCCGAAGGTGAAATCGGAATAATAGCTGGAACGCTTGCCGTGGCCGCGCTGCGCATACATGAGCACGGCATCGACATTGTAGGGATTGCGCTTCCACTTGAACCAGGGGGCCTTCAAGCGGCCAGCCTGATAGATGCTGTCGCGGCGCTTGATCATCACGCCTTCGATGACGGGATCGGGCGGCGTCGAGCGCAACTCGTCGAGCTCGTCCCATGTCGTGAAATCGACCAGAGGCGAGAGGTCGAACCGGTCGTGCGGCGCCTGTTCGATGATTTCGGAGAGGCGATCGCGGCGCGCGGTGTAGATATTCCCACGCACATCCTCCTCGCCGTCGAAGAGCAGGTCGTAGGCGCGGATGAAGGCCGGGTATTCCTCCAGCATCTTGCCGGAGACGGTCTTGCGGTTCAGCCGCTGCTGCAGATCGGAGAAGGTGCGGGTGGGATTGTTGGAACGCGCCGTGCCGCCGACCAGGAGCTCGCCATCGACGACGCCGTTGAAGCTGATCGCATCAAGAACATCGGGAAAAGCGCCCGAAATATCGTCGCCGGAGCGGGAATAGATCTTTCGCGTCTCGCCGGCACGCGACAGCTGGACGCGGATGCCGTCCCATTTCCATTCCGCGGCGTAATCCTTGGGGTCGAGATTGGCGAGGTCGCCTTCCTCGACGGGATTGGCGAGCATGACGGAATGGAAGATCGCCGGCGTTGCCAGGATCGGCTTGCCGCCCTTGCCTTCCAGCCATTCGAAAAGCGATTCGTAGGGTGGCTCCAGACCATGCCAGAGCGTCTCGATCTCGGTGACGTCCTTTGCCCCAAGCTCGGCGAGCGCCTGTTTGGCGAGGCGGGCCGAGACGCCGATGCGCAGCGCGCCGGTGGCGAGCTTGATGAAGGCGAAGCGGCCGGACGAGTCCAGCCGGTCGAGGAGATCGCGGACATAGCTGCGGACTTCGGTGCGGCCGAGCGCATTCATCTGGCTGATGACTTCGCCGAGATGAGGCTGGGCGAGCGCGGAGCGTTCGATGTCCTTTTCGTTGTCCCAGACGAGAGAAATGGTTTCGGCGAGATCGCCGACATAGTCGTAGGAATAGCGAAACAGCACCTCGTCCATGCGCTCCAGCACCAGTTCGCGGAGCATGGCGGGCTTGACGTTGCGGACTTCAAGCGTGCCGGCGATGGCGGCGAGACCGTAGCCGCGGTCGGGATCTGGCGTGTCGCGGAAGTAGTCGGTGAGGAGTTTGAGCTTGCCGTTGCGGCTGGGGGTGACGACCAGGCGGTCGAGGAGGTCGGCGAAGGGTTTCATGGGTGGGCTCCCACCTGTGAAGAAAACCCCTCCCCAACCCCTCCCCACAAGGGGGAGGGACTAACCTGCGGCTCCTTGCGGCGGATAAAGACAGGTGTTCCACATTCGGAGGCGTCACGATGCGCGCAGAGGGCGCGGCGTCGTAGCCCCTCCCCCTTGTGGGGAGGGGTTGGGGAGGGGTTTTCGTGACCAGCACTTTCCCCCATCAATCCCCCTCATCCTCATAGCCCACCAGATGCAGCGGCCGGGCCTTGACGCCCTGCAGCTCGCACCAGCGCACCAGCGCCTCCTCGCGCCCATGCGTCACCCAGACTTCCGCAGGGTGCAGCTCTGTGATCGTTTCGGTCAGTTCCGGCCAGTCGCAATGGTCGGAGATGACGAGCGGCAGTTCGACGCCGTTCTGCTTGGCGCGCTGGCGCACCATCATCCAGCCCGACGCGAAGGCGGGGAGCGGTTCGTGGAAGCGGCGCGCCCAGCGGTCGGCGAAGGCCGAGGACGGGCCGACGACGATGGCGCCCTTGAAGGCGGACTTGTCGCGGCCCTCGACGGTGGCGGGCTGGAGATCACCGAGGTCGATCCCCTGCCCCTGGTAATAGTCGCAGAGCCGCTCCATGGCGCCGTGGATATAGATCGGCTGGTCGTAACCGGCATCGCGCAGCAGGCGGATGACGCGCTGCGCCTTGCCGAGCGCATAGGCGCCGATCAGATGGGTGCGCTCCGGAAACTGGCGGAGCGAGGCGAAGACCTTGCGGATCTCGTCCATCGGGTCCGGGTGGTGGAAGACCGGCAGGCCGAAGGTCGCCTCGGTGATGAAGACGTCGCAGGCGACGGGCTCGTAGGCGGCGCAGGTCGGGTCCGGACGGCGCTTGTAATCACCGGAAGCGACGATGCGGGTGCCGTTCTTCTCGACGGCGATCTGCGCCGAGCCGAGCACATGTCCCGCCGGATGGAAGCTGACCTTGACGCCGTTGACATCGATCTCCTCGCCGAAGGCGGCGGCCTGCTCGCTGCCGGCGAAATCATCGCCGTAGCGCAGCCGCATGATATCGAGCGTCTGGCGGGTGGCCAGCACATGGCGATGGCCGGGCCGGGCATGGTCGGAATGTCCGTGGGTGACAAGCGCCCGATCGACCGGCCGGACAGGATCGATATAGAATCCGCCCTCCGGGCAGAAAAGGCCTTCGGGGGCCGGATACAGCAAGGCGTCGGGTCGCATCATCCACTTGAAGATAGCGGGAATGATGCGAAGAGCCAGAGGCAGGCAGAAATTGGCCGGATGCCGCCTATTTCAAGAGCTTCACCACCTCATCGACAGGCAGCGGCTTGGCAAACCTGTAGCCCTGGGCCTCCTCGCACTTCGCCCAACGCAGGAATTCTAGCTGGGCGTCGCTTTCGACACCTTCGGCGACAACCGTGAGCTTCAGGGTCTTGGCGAGCGAGATGACGGCGGAGGCGATGGCGACGGCGGTCTTGTCGGCCGGGAGCGCTTCCACCAGCGAGCGGTCCATCTTCAGGCGGTCGAAGGGGAAGGTCTTCAGGGCCGCGAGGCTGGAATAGCCGGAGCCGAAATCGTCGATCGACAGGCGTACGCCCAGCCGGTGCAGGCGCGCCATGATGCCGAGCGCCTTGTCGACATCCTGCATGACGGTGCTCTCCGTCAGTTCAAGCTCCAGCCAGCGCGGATCGAGGCGGTGGCGCTCCAGCGCTTCATGGACATGGCAGGCAAAGTCGGGATCAGCGAACTGCTTGGCCGAAACGTTGACGGCGACGGTGACAGGGTTCAGCCCCTGATCCTGCCAGTCGCGGGCCTGGCGGCAGGCCTCGTTCAGGACCCAGAGACCAAGCTGGATGATCAGCCCGGTTTCTTCGGCGAGCGGGATGAAATTGCCGGGCGGGATCAGGCCGCGCTGCGGATGCTGCCAGCGCACCAGCGCCTCCAGCCCGGCGGTTCGGCCGGAGGCGACCTCGACCTGCAGCTGATAATGCAGACGCAGCTGATCGCCGACGATCGCCTGGCGCAGCTCCTCTTCTTCGCTGAGCGGAATATCGACGGCATTTTCACCGTCGCCGCTATGATATTGCAGCGTGTTGCGGCCGAGTTCCTTGGCGCGGTACATCGCCTGATCGGCATTGGCGAGCAGCTCTTCGGGCGTACTGCCGCCTGAGGGAAAGGCTGCCACACCGATGCTGCTGGTGACCAGCAACTCCTCGCCATCCAGCGATACCGGCCGGGTGATGGCCTTCTGCAGCTCCCGAAGGCGGCGCAGGATACCAGCGTCGTGGCTGGACTGGTGGACGAGCACGACAAGGAATTCGTCGCCGCCGAGGCGGACAACCATGTCGGAGGCGCGGACGCAATTGGCCATGCGCGCGGCCAGCTCCTTCAGCACCTCGTCGCCTGCGGCATGGCCGCGGCTGTCGTTGATGTCCTTGAAATTATCGAGGTCGATATAGGCGACAGTGACCTTGCGGTTGTTGCGCCCGGCCTGAAACAGCGTCTTGGCCATGCGCTCCTTCAGGAAGGCACGGTTCGGCAGGCCGGTCAGATCGTCGTGATGGGCCATGAAATAGATGCGTTCGTCGCCGCGCTTGCGCTCGATGGCGATGCCGGCGATGTGGGTGGCGAGCGCCACCATCTCCATCTCGTGAGCGGTCGGCTCACGGACAGTATTCGAATAGAGCGCGAAGGTGCCGAGCACATTGTTCTGCGAGGTCAGAACCGGTGCCGACCAGCATGAACGAAGACCGAATTCGGCGGYCACGCCACGGAAATCCTCCCAGAGCGGATCAATAGTCACATCGGACACGATGACCGGCTTGCCGCGCCAGGCGGCCGTGCCGCAGGAGCCGACCTTGGGGCCGATCGGGGTGCCGTCGATCAGCCTGCTATAGGCGCCGGGCATGCTGGGTGCAGCACCATGCAGGAGACGCGTACCGTCACGATCGAGAAGCAGGATCGAGCCGGCAATCCCGTCAAGCTCCGCCTCGACCAGCAGCACCAGCGCTTCGAGGATCATTTCAAGTGGCTCGTTGCGGGCGATCATTTCCAGGAGCGCCGACTGGCCGCGGCGGAGGTCTTCCTGGCGCTTGCGCTCAGTAATATCGCGCGAGACGCCGATCAGACCGACGACCTCGCCGCGGTCGTTGCGCAGCGGGATCTTCGAGGTCAGGCGGCACATGGGCTTGCCGCCGGCCACGGGAATGATTTCCTCCATGTCCAGCGCCGGGACGCCCGTCGACATGATCTCCTGCTCGACATCGAAGTATTTGCGGGCAAGATCGAAATCGAAGAGATCGAAGTCGCGCTTGCCGGCGATGTCGGCGGCATTGTCGAAATTGTGGCTGCGTGCAACGACGGCATTGGCAAAGACGAAACGGCTGTCGCGATCCTTGACGTAGAGAAAATCGGGGAGTTCGTGGACGATCGCCTTGAGACGCAGGTTCTCGATGCCATCGGAGTGATGGCGGGCGTTGGCGGCCATCATGGTTTCCGTCGCAGCGACCAGCCGCCTTGTCTCTTCTGCCAGCTCGCCGTCAGACTGCCATTGCGTGGCACTCATTTCATTCATGACGACACTCCGGCCGGCCTGGCGCCGGTGCGCTTGAAAAGTGACAATTGAAACTATGGGCAAGCTAACCGGGATTTCCTTCGGCTTGCTTAAATGGAAAGGTGAACGGGCGCCAAATAATTACCCGCAAGAGTTTGGCATCCGGCGCCCCGGTTACTACAGCGCAAGGTTTTTGTGCCAAAAGCAGGCATGCGCCAATGCGCCGATATCTGTTTCAGGGCAACGCGCGAAAGGTCTCACATGTACAACCGCCGGGCTATACTTGGGCTCTTCGTATCTAGCCTTGCCCTGATTTCCGCAAGCCGCGCCTCGGCGGTCAGCAAGGCACCAGCGCTGCGCGGCGCGCTCGACGCTTCAAGCCTGCCGAAGGGCAGCCTGCAGGCGATGATCGATGAAGCGGCGAGAAGCGGCACACCGCTCTACCTGCCGCCCGGCACCTACAAGGCGGCAAACCTGATGCTGCCTGACGGGACGCGGATAGCCGGCGTATCCGGCGCCTCGCGCATCCTGCACCGGGGATCGGTGAATTCAGCCGCGGGTGCCGCGCGCATCGAACTTTCAGGCATCGTCATCGAGAGCGACGGCGGCACCAGCGGCGAGCTGAACGGCGGGATGGTGCAGCTCACCGGGATCAGCGCGCTCTCGATCGACAATTGCGAATTCCGCGGCGGGGCCAAGCATGGCCTGAGACTGGAAGGCTGCGCCGGGCGGGTCGAGCGCTCGCGCTTTTCAGGTGCCGGGCAGGCAGGCATCTTCGCCGTCAATTCGACGGGGCTGACCATCGACGGCAATACCGTTAGCGATTGCGGCAATGGCGGCATTCTCGTGCACCGATACGACAAGGGCGAGGACAACAGCGTGGTGACGGGCAACCGGATCAGCCGCATCCGCGCCGATGACGGCGGAACCGGCGAGAACGGCAACGGCATCAACGTGTTCCGGGCCGGCGGGGTGATGATCGCCAACAATCATATTTCCGACTGCGCCTTCACCGCGGTCCGCGCCAATTCCGGCGACAACGTGCAGATCAGCAACAACCAGTGCCTGCGCTCCGGCGAAACGGCCATCTATGTCGAATTCGCGTTTCAGGGCGCCGTCGTGTCCGGCAATCTCGTCGATGGCGCGGCGAACGGCATCTCGATCGCCAATTTCAACGAAGGCGGCCGGCTGGTCAGCGTCACCGGCAACGTGGTGCGCAATCTGACGCTCGACGGTCCCTACAAGCCCGACGTCGCTTTCGGCACCGGCATTGCCGCCGAGGCGGATACGGTCATCTCGGGCAACGTCATCGAGGGCGCGCCCTACTGGGCCCTGCAGCTCGGCTGGGGACCATACTTGCGCAATCTGGTGGTCACCGGAAACGTCATCCGGCAATCGGCCGTTGGCTGCGCGGTGTCGGTAGCGGATGGTGCGGGAACGGCGGTGATCGCCGACAACATCTTCGAAGCCATGAAAGACGGGGCTGTGTTCGGTTATGCCTGGGAAAAGAAGGTTTCGGGCGATCTGACGAAATCAGGCGGCAGCGCCTATCCGCATCTGACGGTCGAGCGCAATCGCGTCCTCTGACATCGATCACAAACTTTCATCGATTCATCAGGGGCACCCCCTTCCCGGCGCGCCGGGGCAACCGTAGTTTCGCGGCAGCAAATCAGGGGACATCGACATGCTGAAGATCTACGGCGTTTACCGCTCCCGCGCATCGCGCGTCTATTGGATGGCCGAGGAGCTCGGCATTCCATTCGAATACATCCCGGTGCTGCAGTCCTACATGCTTGCCGACCCGGCAGCGGCGGGCGCACCGCTGAACACGCGCTCGCCAGAATTTCTCGCCATCAATCCGATGGCACTGATCCCGAGCATCAAGGACGGCGATCTTGTCATGCACGAGTCGCTGGCGATCACGGAATATCTCGCCAAGAAGCATGGCGGCCCGCTGGCGCCGAAGACGCTGGAGGAAGATGCGCTGATCAACATGTGGACCATCTGGGCCGCATCCGAGGTCGAGGTGCAAACCTTCCAGCTCGTCAAGACCTATGACAATGCGCTGGAGAAAACCGAAGGCGGCAAGTCGGTGATCGCGGTCGCATCACGCCAGCTGAAGCGGCCGCTCGACGTGCTCGAACTGCATCTTACCGGGCGGGAATGGATTGCGGCTGATCGCTTCACGGCCGCTGACCTCAACGTCGCCGAAGTGCTGCGCTATGCGCAAAGCGAGCAGGCGCTCTTCGATGCGCGCCCCAATATCGACGCCTGGATCAAGCGCTGCCAGTCGCGGCCGGCCTACCTGAAGATGCAGGCCGGGCGCACCAACGAGCCTGTCTGATCAGGCAAACAGCGCCAGTGTTTCCCGCATTTCAGAGCGGATCCAATCCTTGAAGGCGCGAACCTTTTTCGGTTCGCGCGTTCCTTCCGCAGTGATGAAATAGTGGCCGAAGCCGGTCCTGGCGCGGATGCCGAACGGGGCGACCAGCTGCCCGGCCTGCAGCGAATAGCCCGCCAGCGTCTGCCAGGCGAGCATGACGCCCTGCCCGGCCATGGCGGCGTCGAGGCAGAGCGAGGCGTCGTTGAAGACGTGGCGCGTCGTCAGCGTCGAGCCCGAGAGACCCGCTTCACGCATCCAGACTTCCCAGGTGAACATCGCCTTGCCGTCGATGATGGCCGGAACCTCCAGGATATCGCGCGGCTCGCGAAGGCCTTCGGCGATCCGTGGCGCGCAGACAGGAAACACCTCCTGCTCCAGCAGCAATTCGGCCCTGACGCCTGGCCACTGGCCATTGCCGACGCGGATACCGAGATCGACATCAGAGGCGGCCGGATTGACGAGCTTGGTCGTGGCGTCGATCCGCAGGTTGATATCGGGGAACTGTTCGGCGAAGCGATCGATGCGGTAGACCAGCCATCGCGCCGCAAAGACCGGCGCCACCGAAATGGTCAGCGTCGTTTCGTCCGTCTTCTGCGCCATCGACACGGCTTCGGAGAGGCGCGACAGCCCTTCGCTCAGGGCCGCCAGCACTGGTGCACCGGCCTCTGTCACCACCATGCCCTTCGGCGTGCGCTCGAAGATCAACTGATCCAGCTGCGCCTCAGCCTTGATCACCTGCTGGCTGACGGCACCAACGGAGACACCGAGCTCATCGGCCGCCGACTGCAGCGAGCCGAGACGGCCAACTGCCTCCAGCGCGCGCAGGCCATTCAGATGAACGGAATTCAGGTTTAGCATATAGTTTTTCTATAGCGAACTGCGGGTAAACTCAATTGAAATGAGGACAGATGAGGCCGATACTCGGGGCATAACTTCTACCGGACCTCAACATGAGCAGCGCCTCCCAAGCATGCTATCATGAGAATCCGGCAATAGAGAAAGTGAGGCAAGCCATGTCATTGCTGGAGTTTTTCTGGAGCGACAGAGACTCCAAGCACGAACGGGATATCAACGAGCCGGCCGCCGATCGCGCGATTGCCGCGATGTCTCAGCGCGAACTCGCCGATCTCCCGTCAACCTTCCCGGCGCCGCAGCCGACACGCTACGAGCTGCCACGGCTTTCAAGGTGTGCGTGAGTTTTGGCTGCAGTTGTGGCATTAGGAAGGGAGGAGCGTGTGCGCCCATCTAGTGCTTCAGGCAATCTGACAGGCTCCGGGCACGGTGACCCCGCGGATAGGGAGCAGCCATGACGGCCGACACAATGGACAGCCTCTTTAACCGCCTGATCCGGCTTGCGGCCGAAGCGGGATTGCCGGGCGTGGAAGAAAGCACGTCCTTTGGCAACCCTGCCCTGAAGGTCGCGGGCAAGGCCTTCGTTTCGGTGAAGAACAACGAGACGCTGGTGCTGTCGATAGCCATTCCCGACAAGGAGCACCTGATCGAGATGGCGCCGGAGATCTATTTCCAGACGGACCATTACAAGGGATGGCCGTCGCTGCCGGTACGCGCCGCCAATATCGGCGACGGCGAATTGCGGCAGCGGCTGATCAATGCCTGGCTGTTCCGGGCGCCAAAGAGGCTCGCGGCCACCTTCAGCCGTCAGGCCTGATCGGCAGCCAGCGCCGCCCTGACCGCCGGACGCTCCAGCATCCGCGCATGATGAGCGGAGACCTTGGGGAACCGCGCCATGTCCACACCGTCGCCGGGCAGCCACCTGGCCATGGTGAAGAGATAGGGATCGGCCACGCTATATTGTCCGCCCATCACCCAGGGGCCTTCGAGCATCTTGTCTTCGATCATCTGGAAGCTCTCGGCCATGGTCTGTGGCACCTTGGCGGCCATGGCCGCAATGGCGGCGGGATCATCGGCCCAGCGGCTGCCGCGGCGGCTATGCGCATGGTTCACGTGCACGGTCGAGGCGATATAGCTGTTGAAAGCCTGCATGCGGGCGAATTCGAAGGGATCGTCAACAGGCGCCAACTTTGCCTGCGGCGCGATCTGGGCGATATACGCAAGGATGGCAACGCCTTCGGTCAGCACGCCGCGATCGGTGACCAGTGCCGGAACCCTGCCCTTCGGATTGATCTTCAGATACTCCGGCGAACGCTGCTCGTTATCCTTGAGGCTGAGCTTCTTCGGCTCGTAGGCAAGGCCGGCTTCTTCCAGCGCAATCAACGTTGCCAGCGCGCAGCTGTCCTGGCCGAAATAGAATGTCAGCATGGTGATCTCCCTTTATCGGGAGAGGTATAGCCTGCCGCCACTGGGAAGCCTATGGGCAAATTGGACGCATTTGAGATGCTCATCCCGCCCCTCATCCCCGTGCTTTGCAACAGGCACGGGGATGAGAGACAACAGGCTCACGCCGCCGCGGCACACCCCGGCACGTCCTCAAGCCGGTACCAGACGGGAATGCCCCGCTCCCGGGCAATCCGTACGTCGTTATCGGCGCCCTTGGATGCACCGGGAAGGCGCAGCACGCCCTCGCAAAGCTCAAGCAGGCGATGGGCGACGGGATAGAAGATTTCCTCGTGCAGCGCATCGCCGATCGTCTTGCCGCCCGCAGCATGCCAGACCGGCAGCGCCACCCATTCGCCGATCATCGGGACATGGCCCGCCTTGAACAGGGCATAGGACGGCGCTTCCAATGCCTTCAGGTTCGCCGCCATTTTCACCGGGTCGTCACCCGTTCCCGACCGGTAGGGACCGGCAATCAAAATCAACATGACCAAACTCCAAAACTCCCGGCGTCATGCACGGGATTTCACGATGCGCGAAATTGCTTGCATGTCGAGTCATAGCGGGCATTATCGCGGAGTTTCGTAAATTTTCGTGCAGGACAATGCTGACCACACAACGCAAATCCCTGATCCTCGATATCCTGCGCCGGGACGGCCAGGTGATTGCCAAGCGCGTTGCCGAGGAGTTCTCGCTGTCCGAGGACACGATCCGCCGTGACCTCAGGGAGATGGCGGGCGAAGGATTACTGAGGCGGGTGCATGGCGGAGCGCTGCCGGTTTCGCCCGATCTGCCTGATCTTTCAGCCCGGCGCGCGGTTGCTTCGGAGACGAAGCAGCGGCTCGGCGCTTTTGCGGCTGCGATGGTGAAGGCCGGGCAGATGATCTTTCTCGATGGCGGCACGACGACGGCGGAGATCGCCAGGCGGCTGCCGCGCGACATCGCCTTCACGGTCGCGACCCACAGCCCGACGATCGCCGCCGAGCTGGAGCATCATCCGACGGCCGATGTGATCCTGACCGGCGGGCGGCTCTACAAGCATTCGATGGTGGCGACAGGGGCTGCGGCTATGAGCGCGATCTCGCAGCTCAGGCCCGATATCTTCTTTCTCGGCGTCACCGCCGCCCATCCGGTTCACGGTCTTTCGACCGGCGATTTCGAGGAGGCGGCGATCAAGCGGCATATCGCCCGCTGTTCGGTGGAGACCTATGTGATGCTGACGGAAGACAAGCTCGACCGCGCCTCGCCCTGTCCTGTGCTCGGCATCGACGACGTCTCCGGAATGATCGTCCCCGAAGGGATCGGCGAGGAGCGGCTGGTGCCTTACCGCGCGCTCAACGGCGCGATCCTCGAAGCGTGAAGGGTTCGATGAGACGTTCGCGCAGGATCGCCGCATCCTGCGGCAGCAGCGTTGCGCCAAGCCCGGCGGCAAACATCACCAGCACCACATAGGCAGGGACCATGCTGCCGGTTCCGAGATCGAGCACCGCTTCCAGCGGCGCCTGCAGCCCGGCGAGCGTCTCAGCGAGCCAGGGCATGCCGATGAAGCGGGCGGGCGCGGCGCCGAAGCCCGATGTTCCCGCGAAAGCAGTCAGTGTGCCATAGGCGGCGCAGAACCAGAGAAGCCCGCGCAGCCACCGCCATTCGCCGAACGGAACGGTGCGCCCCTCCTCGAAAGGGATCGCCAGATAGGCGCAGAGCACATTGATGAACAGGAAGGCGGCAGGCAGGCTTTCTGCCACCATTTCCGGCCGCAGCTGGCCAGTCCAGCCGACAGCAAGGATTCCAGGAAAGGCCGCCGAGGCATAGAACCAGACGAGTGCCGCTGCGGCCCAACCCCATCCGCAGCGCAGATAGCGCAGCCGCCCCACGGTGCAGATCACCATGATCAGGCTCGCCAGGCCCATGCCGGCAGGTTTCATGGCGCCCGACATGCTGACGACGATCGGCCCGCAGGAGCCGGCGACTTCAGCGCAACCGGAGACGGCGACGACGATCCAGGTGACGTAATCGAAGCACATGGAGAAGAACAGGAAGATCGCCACGGCGATCAGCATCCACCAGATATAGCGGCCTGCAAACATATCCTGCCCTCATGGCATCGAGATCGAAACCCCACGTTTCGAAAGCCGCGCCATTGTAGGACAAATCCCGGCGGCCGCACGCGCCGTCGCCGGAATTGGTTTAATCCATATTAGTATTTGCTGATTTTTGTAGGGCTGATGTGCCGCAACGGCACGGATCGTCAGGCGAACGCAGCCGTGGCGCGCACCTCGCCCACCACTGCGCCATTGCGATTGTGGATCGGCCGGGTGGCAATCGCCATCAAGGCCGCGTGCGTTTCGCCGCCCTTCTCGAAAAAGCGGGCGAGCGTGGTGGCGACCATGGCTTCGGCGGCGCGCGTCGTGCCGTCCTCGCATTTCAGCGCAATGGCGATCCCCTGCTCCGGAACGGCGGCGCAGAAGACGCCCTCGGCGCCGGTCTTGGCGAAGATGCGGCCGGGGGCGATCTGCATCAGCGCCGTGCAGGTGCCGCCGGTCCCGGAGACATAGAAGGGCTCGGCCATGCAGGCCTCCATCAACCGCTTCGAAGCCTTGGCGCGGATCGGCTCGAGACCATTGCCCGTCGTCATCTTCGCGAAACCATGAGCAAGCCGCTTCAGCGGCACGGCATAGGTCGGGATGGCGCAGCCGTCGATGCCGCAATTGTCATGGGCGAGCACGGCGCCCGTCAGGCTTTCCATCGTGCCGCGGATTTGTTGCTGCAGCGGATGATCGTAGCCGACATAGCCCTTCAGCTCGATACCCTGATGAACACAGGTGCAGACGAAGCCGGAATGCTTGCCGGAGCAATTGTTGTGCAGCGCATTCGGCCTGTCGAGCGTGCGGGCCTGATGGATCAGCGTATCCTGATTGGACGACCAGTGTGTGCCGCATTCGAGCACGCTTTCATCGCGCCCGGCGCGCGCCAGCATAGAGGCCGCCAGCGCCACATGTGCATCCTCGCCGTAATGCGAGGCGCAGGACAGCGACAGCTCCTTGTTACCGAACCCAAAGGCATCGGCAGCACCGCTTTCGACCAGCGGCAGCGCCTGCATCGCCTTGCAGGCAGAACGCGGGAAAACGGCGGCATCCGCATCACCCAGCGAAAACACCACCTTGCCATCGCCATCGACCGCAACCACCATGCCGCGATGACGGCTTTCGACGAGCGAACCACGGGTGACTTCGACGGTGACGGGATTGGACATGGGGGGATATTCCGGGTGGTTGACAGGGATGCTGAAGGCATAGCGCCGTCCGCCGATAAAGCAACGCCTTTCAGTCCGCCGTCAGGCGCAATTGCGCCATCATGATCGGGAATATCGTCCTATCGGCGTTGGTTCGGGGGCTTTGGCGACTATGCGGTTTTTGAAGCGGCTGTTTCTGGCGATACTCGTCATCTACCTGCTTCCGGCGCTGGCTTCGGCCGGATGGTGGGCGCTGAAGGAGCGGCCAAAGAGCTGGCGGGAGGCGAAGTGGACGTCATCGGGCGTGCTGCCCAAACCGGATGCCGATGGCGAGGCAGCGATCTACATCCTTTCGGCAGCGACCGGCGGGATGAAGGGTGCTGTGGCCAGCCATTCGTGGATCGTCACGAAAGGGACAGGCGACACGGCCTATAACCGCTATGACAAGGTCGGCTGGGGCTCGCCGATCCGCCGCAACAACTATCAGCCGGATGCCTACTGGTACTCAAACACGCCTCATATCGTACGGGCGCTGAAGGGACCGGAAGCGGCAGCGCTGATCCCGGCAGTCGAGGTGGCGATCCAGTCCTACCCATTTGCCGCGACCGGCAATTACCGGATCTATCCGGGCCCGAACTCCAACAGCTTCGTCGCCCACGTGCTTCGAGCCGTGCCGCAACTCGGCACCGTGCTGCCACCCGATGCCGTCGGCCGGGATTTCCTGACCGACGGGCGCTTTTTCGAGATCGACCCTGACGGACGCGACATGCATGCGACGCTCTATGGCCTGATCGGCTTTGCGGCTGGCGTGCGCAGCGGCTTCGAGGTGCATTTCATGGGACTGGTGGCGGGCGTCGATATCGCCAATCCGGGGGTGAAAATTCCGGCGTTCGGGCGGGTTGGGATCTGAGGGCGTCCCACCTCACTTCATCGATACGATGCCCATCTGTTTCAGAAGCGCCAGATTGTCCTCGATATGCCAGTTGTCGGTGACCTTGCCCTTGGTGACCTTCAGGAGATCGGTGGCGATGAACTCGATGGCCTGCCCGGAGCCCTTTGTGGTGCCGAATGAGCCGGTGAAATGGCCGCGGAAAATCATGTGTACGGTGACGTAGTCGCCAGCGATGATCATCTTGCGAACCTCGACCGAAAGGTCGGGAACGGCGGCACGGAAGTTTTTCGACGCGAAGGCTGGCCCTTCAGGACCTTGCGGCCTGCCTTCCGGCAAGGTGTGATCGGTGAAGGCGGGTGCGATCGCCTGCTTGAGATCGGCCTCGTCGCCGGTGTTCCAGAAAGCATAGAAATGCCGGGCGGCAGCTTCCGTGCTCTTTTCGGCATGCCCCGGTTTCGGCGAATGCACGATCTCGTCGATCTTCAGCGGCGCGGATGCGCTGGCCGGGAAAGCCACCGATGTTGCGATGGCAATGGCGGCAAGGCCGACCTTGAGGGTTGCAGTGATCATCGTCTTGTTCCCTTTTCTATCGCTCAGTTGGTCTTGGCGTCTTCGCGGAAGACGAGTTCGAGGAGGATGCCGCCGGGCGTACGGACGAAAAGGCGCCGCTCGCCAAGCTCGGGTAGGTCCATGGTGGAATAGGGTGTCGCGGCATCGTCAAGCTTCTTGCGGAACACCTGATAGCCCTGGAGGCGGAAGCCGACATGATCGATGGTCTCGGCATCCCTCCCGACGGCGGCGCCAGCGCCGGGAATGAGATGAACGACAGGTTCGCCTTCGTTATAAAGCCAGTAGCCCGGGAAACCGAAGTCCGGACGGGCGCCAACCGTCAATCCAAGAAGATCCTCAAGAAAGACCTTCGTGCCTTCCAAATCCGCGGTGCGCAGCGTGACATGATCGATCAGCATGGCATCACCCGATCGCGCCGCCGCCATCGACACGCACGGTCGAACCGGTGGCAAAAGGCGTCGTCATCAGGAACAGCACCGCATTGGCGATATCGGATGGCTGCCCGATCGTCTTTGCAGGCAGATTGCCGGCAATGCGCTCGAACATGGCATTTCGGTTTGCCTCGTCCATCTTCGACCAGAGCGGCGTATCGATGACACCCGGCGAGACGGCATTGACCCGGACGGGCGACAATTCAAGCGCAAGACCGCGGGCCAGCGATTCCAGCGCGGCGTTGATGGCGCCCTGCAGGACCGAGGATGCCGAAGGGCGTTCGCTCAGGAAGCCGGAGATGAAGGTCAGCGATCCGCGTTCGGCGAACTGCGCGGCCCTGGCGATGCGATAGGCGCCCCAGAACTTGCTTTCCATGGCGCGCTTCGCATCGTCGAGCGAGAGCTTGCGCACGGGCCCTGATGGGGTCTGCGCTGCGGAAATGACGATGTGATCCCATGCGCCGCTCGCCTCGAGGAAGGCCTCGACGCTGCCGGCGTCGCCGGTATCGAGAACCGCCGTCGCCACGCCGCCGCCGATCAAACGCGCTGCTTCGGCAAGCTTGTCTGCGGAACGTGAAGCGATGGTGACTGCGGCGCCTGCGGCGGCGGCCTGCTCTGCGACGGCAAGACCGATGCCGGAGCTACCACCTACGACGAGAACGCGCTGTTTTTCCAAGGATGTCATCTGTTGCTCTCCTCTATACGGCAACACCGTGCCGCGGTTTCGATGGAGGGACTGTAGCCCGGTCTCGTTGTTGTCAGAATGGATATTGTTGTCGACAGTCTCTTGCGATATCAGCAATAATATGAGCGACAATTTTCTCGACATGCTGGTCTTTGTGCGGGTCGTGCAGGCGAAGAGCCTCTCCGGCGCGGCCCGCGAGCTTAATTTTTCGCTGACGGTTGTCAGCCGGAAACTCTCGCGGCTCGAGGAACGGCTCGGTGTGCGGCTGGTCAACAGGACGACCCGCTCGCTGGCTTTGACCGAAGAAGGCGCGCGCTTCTACGAGCGTTGCGTCCAGATCCTGGCCGAGATCGACGATGCCGAAACCGAGGCTTCGAGCGGCAGCGACAGGGCTAGTGGGGTCTTGAAGGTCACCTCGACCTTTGCTTTCGGTTGCCGGTGGCTGGCGCCGATCCTTTGGGACTTCCAGCAGGCCCATCCCGACCTGCATGTGCACCTGGACACCAATGACGGCGTCGAGAACATCGTCGATGCCGGATACGATCTCGCCATCCGTTTCGGATCGCTCTCCGACTCCAGCCTGATCGCCCGCCAGATCGCGCCCAACCGGCGCGTCATCTGCGCGGCGCCGGCCTATCTCGATCGCCGGGGACGGCCGAAGACTGTCGACGATCTTCCCGGGCACGACATCGTCGCCTTCGGAGAGCCGCCGAACACCCATTGGGCTTTCGCCGATGGCCGCAGCGCCAATGTCACCAGCAGTCTCACGACCAACAACGGCGAGCTTGCCCACCGCTGGGCACTTTCCGGCGCGGGACTGGTGCTGAAATCGATATGGGATGTCCGCGACGACATCGATAGCGGCAGGCTCGAGGTCGTGCTGCCCGAAGCACGGCTTGCCGCCGCGCCGATCCACGCGGTCTTCCCCCATAGCCGTCTCGCCGCCGCCAAGGTCAGGCTCTGCATCGACTATCTCTCGGTGACGCTGCGCAAGGCATTCCGGGCCGAGACGCATTAGGCGGATCACGCCAGTTCGCGGCCCATCACACGAATTGACGCCGGTATCACAAACAATCGTTTTTCGATGGCAGCAGGCAGGATTAGAGGTAGCGCATCAGGAATCACAGTCATGCCCTCTGCCTTCTCCGTCATCCTCCGCGAACCGAAAATCCGCATTCCGGCCGTCACACTGGTGGCGCTCGCCTTCACCTATGCTTCGACGCTGCCTTATCAGTCGATCATCGGCATCAACGAGCTTGGGATGAGCGACGGCGCCTACTCGGCGCTGGTGTTCTTCTCGGCGCTGGCCAATGTGGCGACCAGCCTGACGCTGGGGATATGGTCGGACCGGATGGCAGACCGGCGGCCGCTGGTGCTGGCGTTATCTGTCTGCGGCATGATCGGCTTCGGCTCGGTCTTTGTCTTTCATACCGCGCCGGTGTTCATTCTCTGCGTGCTGCTGCTCATCCCGGCGAGCAACTCGACCTATTCGATCCTGTTTGCCAGCATCCGCGCGACGACCAACAGGATGGATCGCGGGCTCGCGGGGTCTATCTCCTCGACGGTGCGGGCGCTCTATTCGGGATCCTGGGCGCTGGCGCCGGGGGTGATCGGGCTTTATCTGGCGACCGCGCAGTCGATGACGCCGGCCTATGGGATTGCCGGGGCGGCGAGCCTCACCTGCTTCTGCCTGTATTTCTTCTTTGCCGGGAAGACGCCGAAATCATCGGGGCCGCTTGCCGATGCGCCGGGTTTCCTGCCGTCGCTGAAGCGGATCGCCCAGCCCTATATCCTCAAGCGCATCATCGCCATGTCGCTGCTGCTCGGCTTGCAGCGGCTCAACACCATGCTGTCGCCGCTGATCATCACCCATCCGGCCGGCGGCACTGTGGTCGATGTCGGCTTCATGGCGGGGCTGGTCGCCTTCCTCGAAATGCCGTTCATGATGATGTGGGGGACACTGCAGAAGCGCTTCCGCAACGTCCATATCCTGGCCGCAGGCAGCCTGATCTACTGTATCTACCTGACGCTGGCAGGCTTTGCCTCGGCGCCGTGGCATATCTATTCGCTGGTGCTGATCAATGCCTGCGGGGCGGCCGCGATCCTCAGCGTGCCGATCACCTATCTGCAGGACCTGATCGCCGACCGGCCGGGGCTCGGCAGCTCGCTGATCTCGGTCAGCGTATTCATCAGCAATGGTGTTGCCGCAACGATCTTCGCGATCGGCACGACGCTGACGGATTATTCGGGAACGGCGCAGATCGCCGCCCTTGCCGGTCTCGGGGCGATCGCCTTCCTGCTGGTGCTGGAAAGCAGCAAGCGGGAACTCAGAACGGCTTAAGCACTGATCCGGTAGGCGCAGCGGCGGGCGCCAAGCAGGATATGTTCGGAGCGCTCGACTTGGGCACCGAGGACGCTGCGGAAGGTTTCGATCTCCGAGCGGCAGAAGCCGGCGCAAACAGCGGCGGCAGCGCAGATCGGGCAGTGGTTTTCGACCAGCATGAAGGAGCCGTCCTCCTCCTGCCAGCTGTCGGCCATGTATCCCTCGCGGCTTCTGACAGCGGCGAGCTGGCTGACGCGATCGGCAAGCGCCGGAGCAGAGACATCCTGCCGGTAGCGGGCGAGCGTCTCTGTTTCGCGGGCCGAAATGACGGCATCGAGCGCGCCGGGGCCGAGCTCAGCGGTGATGATGCCGAGCAGGCCGGCGGTGAGTTCGGCATGGCCATCCGGGAAGGTCTGATGGCCGGCGGCGGTGAGCTGCCAGAGCTGTTTCGGGCGACCGCGGCCGGATGACGGTTCGCTCACCGGCTCGGTGAGCCCATCTTCGGCGAGCTTGGTCAGCTGCTGGCGGGCGGCCTCGGCGGAGATGCCGAGATGGTCGCCGACTTCAGGGCCGAGCTGCGGGCCTTCGGTCTTGAGCAGAAGCAGGATACGGTTGGCAGGCGATTGGCGCATTTATTTTTCCAAGTCAACGCTTGTTTTAATAACACAAGCATGCAATTTTCCAACTTATAAATTGGAAAATAATCTTCCGCCAGGGAAAACACATCAAGGCATACAGGCATGACCAGCATCGAACAGGGCGCCGCGCCCAAATCCTCCGTCCTCCAGCTTTTCACCCCTCGCCTGCTTCCGGCCACGCTGATGCTCTGCGGCGGTGTGACGCTCTATGCGGTCGAGAGTTACATCATGGCGACGATCGCGCCGTCGATCGTGCGCGATATCGGCGGGCTGCCGCTGCTCTCTTGGGTAACGACGCTCTATGTCGCGGCGGCAGTGCTCGGCTCGATCTCGGTAGCGATGCGGCCGCGCGGCATGGGGCTCAGGATCGCTTATGTCTTCGGTGCAGTGCTGTTCGGCGCGGGCAGCCTCGTCTGCGCCGCGGCACCGGTGATGGAAGTGGTGCTCGTGGGACGGACGATCCAGGGCTATGGCGCCGGGATTCTGGCAGCGCTTGCCTATGCCTTCGTGCGCTTCGCCTTTCCCGAGCCGCTCTGGCCCAAGGCTTCGACGCTGTATGCGGCGATCTGGGGTGTCGCGACGCTGCTGGGGCCGAGCGCCGGGGGATTGTTTGCCGATGGCAGCAACTGGCGGCATGCCTTTATCGTCCTGGTGCCGCTCGGCGTGCTGATGGCCGTGCTGGCGCCGTGGCTGCTGCCGAAGGCAACGGATGATCGTGCCGAAGGACGCATACCCTTCGTGCAGATCGGCCTTCTGATCGGCGCGGTGCTTCTTGTCAGCATTGCCGGAACGCTGGAACAGACAGGCGGCAAGGCGGCGCTCGTCGCTCTCGCCGTCATCGCCATTGCGCTGATGCTGGTCATCGAGCGGCAGGGGCGGACGCGCTTGCTGCCCACCGGCGCGGTGACGCTCAGCAAGCCGGTGGCGCGCGTCTATCTCACCATGTTCACGCTGCTGATCGTGCTGACCAGCGATATCTACATTCCCTATTTCCTGCAGGCGCTGCATGGCGTGACGCCGCTGATCTCCGGCTATCTGACAGCGCTGGTGGCGCTCGGCTGGACCTTTGCCGCCTTCTTCAGCGGCAATCTCAGGGGGCCTGCCGCCATCAAGGCGATCATCGCCGGATGCGTGATCGAGGCACTCTCGACGGCAGCCCTGGCGCTGCTTCTCGCCCGCGAAAACCAGACGGCCGAGATCGTGATCCTCGCGCCGGCGGCCTTCGCGATGCTGATGATGGGCTTCGGCGTCGGCCTTGGCTGGGCGCATCTGGTGACCAAGGTGCTGCAGCTGGTGCAGAATTCCGAGCAGGACAAGGCGTCCGCGGCGATCTCCACCGTGCAGTCACTCGGCAGCGCCTTCGGCGCGGCCATCGCCGGGGTGATCGCCAACAGCACGGGGCTGGTTCATCCCGGTGGGATCGCAGGCGATATTGCGGCGGCGCATTGGCTGTATGCGGCGATGGCTTTACCCGGGATTGTGACGGTGATCACCGCGCTCTCGTTGCGGGACAAGGCGGCCTAGACCATTTGGCGGTCGGCTGGGTATAGGCCATTGTCGTTGGAGTTCGTTGGATCCTCGGGACAAGCCCGAGGATGACGGCCAGATGATACCGTCTTCGCCTGCAACGAGAGCGCCCAACCCAACTTCGTCATCCTCGGGCTTGTCCCGAGGATCTAGCGAACCACTAGGTCAGCCGGTGCAAATGCAGGCCCGAGCATGACACCAGTCGGGTGACACTCAGACCTTCAGCATGATCTTGCCGATGTGAGAACCCGTCTCCATCAGCCGATGCGCCTCGACGACATCGTCGAACGCGAAAACCTTGTCGATCACCGGGGAGACGGTGCCGGCTTCAAGCAGCGGCCAGACCTGGGAGAGCAGATCATCGCGGATGGCGCGCTTCTCTTCGGCGGTGCGCGGGCGCATGGTCGAGCCGGTGACCGTCAGGCGCTTGACCATGATGGGGGCCAGGTTGACCTTTTCAGCCACCGCACCGCCGAGGAAGGCGATGATCGACAGGCAGCCGTCTTTCGCCAGCGAGGCGATATTCTTCTCGAAATAGGCGGCACCGATCATGTCGAGAACGATATCGACGCCCTCGCCCGCGGTTTCCGCCTTGATGACTTCGGCAAAGTCCTCGGTCTTGTAGTTGATCGCTCTCGTGGCGCCGAGCTTGACGCAGGCGTCGCATTTATCGGCCGAACCGGCGGTCGCATAGACCGTGGCCCCGAAGGCCTTGGCGAGCTGGATCGCCGTCGTGCCGATGCCGCTGGAGCCGCCGTGGATGAGCACGCTCTCGCCTTCGGTCAGGCCTGCCATCTGGAAGAGATTGGCCCAGACGGTGAAGAAGGTCTCCGGCAGGGCGGCGGCCTTGACGGCATCGTAACCCTTCGGGAATGGTAGCGTCTGGCCCGCGGGCAGCAGGCAGTATTCGGCATAGGCGCCGCCATTGGCGAGGCCGCAGACCTTGTCGCCGACAGTGTAGCCCGAGACGCCGGGGCCGATGGCGGCGACTTCGCCTGCAAGCTCGAGGCCGAGGATCGGGCTGGCGCCCTTCGGCGCCGGATAGGTGCCCTGGCGCTGCGCCACGTCAGGGCGGTTTACGCCGATGGCCAGCGTCTTCACCAGGATCTGCCCCTCGCCCGGAACCGGCAGCGGACCGCTGGCGATCTTCATCGCCTCGGGGGCGCCGAAGGTTGGAAGATCGACGTAACGCATGGTCGACGGCAGGGGCATATCCGGTCTCCTCATTCCGAAAGCACAGGAGATAATTCAGCCCTGCCGCCTTGGAAAGGCGGGAAGTGGCAAAGGCGTCAATTCGCCTCGCCCAGATGATTGAAGACCAGACCGTCGATGCTTTCCTTGGCATGCGCCTTGACCTGGGCGATCTCGGTGCCGACGCGGTTGATGTCGTCGATGACGAGGCCATCGGGCAATTCCAGCACGCCGATCGAGCAGCGCATCAGCGGGAACAGCGCCTCGGCGCCGGAGCGGTCGTGGCCGCGGATGCTGCCCTTGGCGCGGTCCTGATCCGAATAGAGGGCCAGCACGTCCTCATGGAAATCGCTGATCAGCCGATCAAGGATTTCGCGAAGCTCGGCCTGGGTCCAGCCGACGACGCCGATGAAGAAATCGTCGCCGCCGACATGGCCGAGGAAGTGGCGCTCCGCGAAGAAGTAGCGGCGCATCAAGGCGGCAAACAGCGAGATCGCGTGGTCGCCGAGATGGAAGCCGTAGGCATCGTTGAACGGCTTGAAATTGTCGAAGTCGCAATAGCAGAAATGCCTGACGTCATCGCCGTCGCGGCCGGACTGGCGCATGAAATCGCGGATCGCGTGGTTGCCCGGCAGGCCGGTCAGCGGGTTCTGGTCCTGGGCGATCTTCAGTTGCTTCTCGTTGATCACCTTGATCAGCGATGCGGCGGAGACGACACCGGCATAGCGCATGTTGTCCGTCAGGATCAGGCAGTTGCTGCCTTCCATATTGGCGAAGATCGACATCAGCCGTTCGGCATCGCTGTCGAGGCTGACGATCGGGGCGATCTCGACGAATTGCGAGATGGTGCGCTCGTACATCTTGTTCTTCAGCAGATCGCGGCCGAACGGATGGTAGATATACTGCTTGAGATGATGCTCGTGGATGATGCCGCGCGGCTCGCCATTGGCGTTCAGTACCGGGAAAAAGGCCTGGCGCGGATTGCGGCGGAAGAGTTCGAACACCGTATCGATGCTGTCGTTTTCGAACACCGTCGGCAGCATTTCGATCTGCTTGCGGATCAGGATTTCGTCGAGCGACTGGGTGTTGCGCTTGCTCTTGCCGAGGTCCTGCAGATGCGGAAAGGCTGGAACGAGTTCGGAAATGTGCGTGGTCGGGCGGGCGATGAACCAGCCCTGGACGAGATCGACGCCATATTCGCGGCAGGCCAGAAACTCGGCTTCGGTCTCGATGCCCTCGGCGATGACGCGGGTGCCGAGAACATGGGCGATGTTGACAATGTTTTTCAGGAGATGGCGCTTGCGCGGCTTGCTGTCGATATCGGCGACGAAATGCCGGTCGATCTTCAGGTAGTCGACGGCATAGTCGCAGAGCAGCTTCATCTCGCCGTGGCCGACGCCGAAATCGTCGATCGCCAGCTTGAAGCCGGTGCGGCGCAGCTTGGAGACCAGCGCCTCGAATTCCGGCACGCTGGTGTTGTCGAAACGCTCGGAAAACTCGAAGCAGACGGAGGACGGCGGCAGGTTTGCGGCCTTCAGCTGCTGCAGCAGGTTTTCGATCAGCCGGTCGCCATGCGGGATCAGGCGGACATCCAGATTGAGGAAAAGTGTCGAGGTGGCGTAATTGCCGAGGGTGGCGAACTTGGCGAGCGCACGGCTGGCGACCATCTGCTCCAGCGGCAGCAGCTGATTGGCGCGAAAGGCCTCGTCGAGGATTTCTATCGGGGAATCGAAGCCGATGCGCTCCTGCCCGCGCATGAGGGATTCGTAACCGAATACGGTGCCGGTGCCAGCCTCGACGATCGGCTGGAAGGCGTTTTCTACGACGAGCTTTGCAAGCGTCACGATCTGATCGCTGGCATAGCGGCGAACGACGCCGGGCTCGACGGCGGCAGTCAAAGACATGCCATTCTCCACTGTGAATTCTTGTTTTTCGCAGCGAAGATGGAGGAGAAGGGTCAACGAACCCTTTCGCCAATGTGAAACTTTTGTGAAAGCTGCAGGCGCCCGTGGCGCCCACAAAACATTTCAGCTTTCTCTTATTTTATCAGCCGCTTAGCTATGCAGACCGGCGGCGGACCGCTTCGTGATCCGCGAACATGTCGGCCACGCAGCGGCCGCTCCCCGCATGGCCTTCGCCATCGAGAATTTCGTCCTTGTATTCGCCGAGCTTGCGGGCGGCATCCCATAGACGCAAGGCCTCGCGGACCACTTCGCTGCTCGATGCATAACCGCCGCTATCGACGGCATCGCGGATGCCTGCTGCCTGTACCGGTGATATGGAAACTGTGACCATCGGCATGAAATTCCTCCCTTCGTTTTGCCGGGCAGAACCTGCCCAACGGGGGACGCATGACCATTCTTGGCATTCTTACCGGCTGTCCAATCGCCGCTGCCTTGGTATCCGCTAATTTTAGACCTGCGTCATATGCTTGTCAAAAAAAGAAATAATCCGTGATCGGGCCTGTGGATTACGGTCATAAACTCTGCCTGAGCGTCAGGCCGAAAGCGAGCATGGTGGAGCCCTGCAGCAAAAGGTCGGTGGCAAGGAAGAGCCCCAGGATCCAGAGGCTGTTGACCGGCCAGCCAAGCGCGATGACAAAGCCGGCAAGCGCGGTGACGACGCCGCTGGCGACGATCCAGCCCCAGCCCTTCACCGGCTTCATGCGGCGGCCGATGAAGACGCGGAAGACCCCGGCAATGATCAGGGCGACGGCAAGAAACAGCGTCAGCGCCGCCGAGGCCAGGATCGGGTTGATGAAGGCGAAGACGCCGGCCAGCACATAGAGTAGGCCGCTCAAAACCCAGAAGAGAATGTGATCCCAGCCCCGCACCTGAAAGGCATGGGCGAGATAGACGATGCCGCCTGCCAGCATCAGCATGCCGACATAATAGACCGAGGCGACGGTGGCGACGAACAGGTTTGCGAAGGCGATGACGCCGCAGATCATCAAGAGGACGCCAAGCCCGGCGAACCACATCCATTTCGGCTGCAGGGACGAAGACGGCATTCCGTTTGCGACACTTGCCATGGCACACCTCCTGTTCCGGTTGATATGCTGCAGCATTGCAATCCGGAAAGGGCTGAGTTTCGAGGCGGGAGCACGAAAGATTTTTATTGATTGGTCAGTCAATCAAAAATAAGATGCTCCCAATCTGGAAAGCTGGACATCATGCCGAAGGTCGGAATGGAACCCGTGCGCCGCAAGGCGCTTGTCGATGCCGCGCTGCGCGTGATCGGGGATCACGGCTCGCTGACCGTCACCATGTCCGAAATCGCCCGGCAGGCAGGCGTGTCCCCCGCCCTCGCCCACCACTATTTCGGCAGCAAGGAACAGCTGCTGATCGAGACGGTCCGCTCGCTTCTACGCCAGTTGCGCAACGACGCGGTGACAGCGCTGAAGGCGGCCGCTACGCCACGCGAAAAACTCTCCGCAGTGATCCGCGTCAGCTTCCAGGCCGATCAGTTCGCGCCGGAGACGATTGCCGCCTGGCTCGCCTTCTATGCCGAAGCGCAGAGCTCCGAGGAGACGCGCCGGTTCCTCGTGATCTATGCGCGGCGGCTGCGCTCCAACCTGCTCGCCAACCTGAAGCCCCTCTGCCCCGCCGATGCCGCAGAACGCATCGCCGAGGGCGCTGCGGCGATGATCGACGGGCTCTACATCCGCCAAAGTCTGAAATCAGCGCCGATCAGCATCGAGGCTTCGATCGGGCTGACGGAGGATTATGTGAACGCGCTGCTGGCGACCGCCGCCCCCTCATCCGGCCCTGCGGGCCACCTTCTCCCCGAGAGGAGAAGGGACGAACACCACGAGCCCAAGGACAAGTGACCATGAAAGCCCAGCCGAAAGCATCGCATTTCATCGACGGCGAATATGTCGAGGATGACGCGGGCAGCGTGATCGAGAGCATCTATCCGGCGACCGGCGAAGTCATCGCCCGGCTGCATGCGGCGACGCCCGCGATCGTCGAAAAGGCAATCGCCGCTGCCAAGCGCGCCCAGCCGGAATGGGCGGCGATGAGCCCGACGGCGCGCGGCCGCATCCTGAAGCGGGCGGCCGAGATCATGCGCGAACGTAACCGCGAACTCTCCGAACTCGAGACGCTCGACACCGGCAAGCCGATCCAGGAAACCATCGTCGCCGACCCGACTTCGGGCGCCGACAGCTTCGAGTTCTTCGGCGGAATTGCGGCGACGGCGCTCAACGGCTCCTATATCCCGCTCGGCGGCGACTTCGCCTATACCAAGCGCGTGCCGCTCGGCGTCTGCGTCGGCATCGGCGCCTGGAACTATCCGCAGCAGATCGCCTGCTGGAAGGGCGCGCCGGCGCTGATCGCCGGTAACGCGATGGTCTTCAAGCCATCGGAGAACACCCCGCTCGGCGCGCTGAAGATCGCCGAAATCCTGCTGGAAGCCGGCCTTCCAAAAGGGCTCTACAACGTCATCCAGGGTGACCGCGACACCGGCCCGCTGCTGGTCAACCATCCTGACGTCGCCAAGGTTTCGCTGACGGGCTCGGTGCCGACAGGCCGCAAGGTCGCGGCATCGGCGGCCAGCCATCTGAAGCATGTGACGATGGAACTCGGCGGCAAATCGCCGATCATCGTCTTCGACGACGCCGATATCGACAGCGCCATCGGCGGCGCCATGCTCGGCAATTTCTATTCGACCGGCCAGGTTTGCTCCAACGGCACCCGCGTCTTCGTGCAGAAAAAGATCAAGGGCGAATTCCTGGCGCGGCTGAAGAGCCGCACCGAGGCGATCGTGATCGGCGACCCGATGGATGAGGCCACGCAGTTCGGGCCGATGGTCTCTTGGGCGCAGCGCGAGAAAGTGCTCGACTATATCGAGAAGGGCAAGGCCGAGGGTGCGACGCTGCTCACCGGCGGCGGCATTCCGAACAATGTCGCGGGCGAAGGCTACTACGTGCAGCCGACGGTGTTTGCCGATGTCACCGACGGCATGACGATCGCCCGCGAGGAAATCTTCGGGCCTGTCATGTGCGTGCTCGATTTCGACGACGAGGCCGAGGTACTCGCCCGCGCCAATGCCACCGAATTCGGCCTCTCCGGCGGCGTGTTCACCGCTGACATGACCCGCGCCCACCGCGTCGTCGACCAACTGGAAGCCGGCACATTGTGGATCAACACCTACAACCTCTGCCCGGTCGAAATCCCCTTCGGCGGCTCCAAGCAATCCGGCTTCGGCCGCGAAAACTCGGCAGCAGCGCTGGAGCACTATTCCGAACTGAAGACCGTCTATGTCGGCATGGGGCCGGTGCAGGCGCCTTACTGAAAACCACACGCTAGCCTTCGAGCAAGCTCGCCCCCTCTGGCCTGCCGGCCATCTCCCCCTCAAGGGGGGAGATCGGCAAGTGGCTGGCTTCCCGCCAAGCCGGAGACGTGAGCGAGCGGCCGCGCCCAGCCGATCTCCCCATCCGTGGGGGAGATGGGCGGCAGGCCAGAGGGGGGCGGCCACGGCACAACCTGAATATTGCAGCTGGAGCATATTGAGATGCAGCAAGCAGATTTCGTCATTATCGGCTCCGGCTCGGCAGGCTCGGCGCTTGCCTATCGTCTCTCCGAAGACGGCAAGAATTCCGTCATCGTCATCGAGGCAGGCGGATCGGATTTCGGGCCGTTCATCCAGATGCCGGCAGCGCTTGCCTGGCCGATGAGCATGAAGCGCTACAACTGGGGCTATCTCTCCGAGCCCGAGCCGAACCTCAACAACCGGCGCATCACGGCGCCGCGCGGCAAGGTGATTGGCGGCTCCTCCTCGATCAACGGCATGGTCTATGTCCGCGGTCATGCCGAAGACTACAACCGCTGGGAAGAACTCGGCGCCCGGGGCTGGGCCTATGCCGACGTTCTCCCCTATTTCAAGCGCATGGAACACAGCCATGGCGGCGAGGAAGGCTGGCGTGGGACCGATGGGCCGCTGCATGTGCAGCGCGGCGTGTTCCGCAACCCGCTGTTCCAGGCCTTCGTCGAGGCCGGCAAGCAGGCAGGCTTCGAGACGACGGAGGATTACAACGGCTCGAAGCAGGAAGGCTTCGGACTGATGGAACAGACGATCTTCCAGGGCCGCCGCTGGTCGGCTGCATCGGCCTATCTGAAGCCGGCGCTGAAGCGGCCGAACGTCAAGCTGGTCTATGGTCTCGCCCGCAAGGTGGTGATCGAGAACGGCCGGGCCACCGGCGTCGAGATCGAGCGCGGCAATACGGTCGAGGTGATCAAGGCGAACCGCGAGGTCATCGTCTCGGCCTCGTCCTTCAATTCGCCGAAGCTGCTGATGCTTTCGGGCATCGGCCCCGGCGCGCATCTGCAGGCGATGGGCATCGAGGTGAAGGCCGACCGGCCGGGCGTCGGCGCCAATCTGCAGGACCATATGGAATTCTATTTCCAGCAGGTCTCGACCAAACCGGTGTCGCTCTATTCCTGGCTGCCTTGGTTCTGGCAGGGAGTTGCGGGCGCGCAATGGATGTTCACCAAGTCGGGTCTGGGCACCTCCAACCAGTTCGAGGCCTGCGCCTTCCTGCGCTCGGCGCCCGGCATCAAGCAGCCCGATATCCAGTATCACTTCCTGCCTGTGGCCATCAGCTATGACGGCAAGGCGGCGGCCAAGAGCCATGGCTTCCAGGTGCATGTCGGCTTCAACCTGTCCAAGTCGCGCGGTAACGTGACGCTGCGCTCGTCCGATCCGAAGGCCGACCCCGTCATCCAGTTCAACTATATGAGCCACGCCGAGGACTGGGAAAAATTCCGCCACTGCGTGCGCCTCACCCGCGAGATTTTCGGCCAGCAGGCCTTCGACCAGTATCGCGGCCCGGAGATACAGCCGGGCGAGACTGTGCAGACCGACGACGAGATCGACGCCTTCCTGCGCGAGCACCTTGAAAGCGCCTATCACCCCTGCGGTACCTGCAAGATGGGCGCCAAGGACGACCCGATGGCCGTCGTCGACGCCGAAACCCGCGTCATCGGCGTCGACGGCCTGCGCGTCGCCGACAGTTCGATCTTCCCGCATGTGACCTACGGCAACCTCAACGGCCCGTCGATCATGACCGGCGAAAAGGCGGCCGACCACATCCTCGGCAAGCAGCCGCTGCCGCGGTCGAACCAGGAGCCGTGGGTGAACCCGCGCTGGGAGATGAGCGACCGGTAATCGGGGTTAGTGGTAGTCGTCTTCGCGCTGGTGGCGGATGGCCAGAATAGTCAACGTCTCGGCGTCTTCGATTTCGAAGAGCATGACGTAACCCGACGAACCGAATGGCACGAGCATTTCCCGAAGAAGACTGTCCTCGCTTGAGAGCTTGCGGCCCGTGAACGGAAATTCGCGCAGAACTTCCGCTGCCTTTATGATTGCCTCGTACGCTCGTCTTGCGATCTCGCGGTCGTGGACGAGCAGGTAATCGTAAAGCCGGTCTATGTCGTGAAGTGCGTGATCGGAGTAGCGCAGACGGTACGTCATTGCTTGTCTTTGGCCACCGCCGCGTCAAGCTTTGCCTTGAGCCTGGCGTGCACGTCATCGGCATCGTGATAAATGCCGGTGCGCTTTGATTCCTCACGCGAAAACAGGCCGCGCGCGATAAATTCCGCCTGCGTCTTGCGGTAGTGAACCTGACGCCGAAGGGAATCCTCCATCAGCGCCGACAGGGTCTCTCCCTCTTTCAGCACGCTTTCGGCTGCTGCGCGCAATTCGGGATCGACTCGCAGGGACGGCAATGTCGCGGTTTTCACGGGTTTCTCCATGCGTTGCAATTGCGATGCATGATGTCAAACTTAACGTTCAGAATCAACTGGAGGAAACCGATCGATCGCGCTGTGAAAGGACTCGCAATTCCGGTGACGAGGAGACCGAGGCAAAAATGGGCTATCGCTGCCCCTACCCTGTTGCGGCAAGGGGCAAGTGGCACAGCACCCGGGCTTCGGAAGCTATTTCACCAAATGTTGAAACAAGGGGTGATCTTTCGGGCCGATTGGGACTAGAAGGTTGAGCCCCCATCACGTGCCAGAGTCCCCCATGCCTGCCTCCTATCGCAATTCCAAGCTGCTCCGCCGTTCCCGTATCTTCTGGGGATCCTTCTCCCTCTGGCGGCCGCGGCTGGTGTTCTGGTGCGGCGCCTTGGCGATCGGGGTGATCAGCGTCGGCTTCGCCAAGCTTGCCGATCTGGCGCAGAAGGCGTTCGGCAGCCTGACATCCTCGGGCGAATGGGCCTTCCTGCTGCCGCTTGTCCTGACGCCCGCGGTCTTCATGCTCTCGGCCTATCTGGCGGCGACGCTGTTTCCGAATTCGCAGGGCAGCGGTATTCCGCAGGCGATTGCCGCGCGGCACCTGCGCGAAGAGGAAGACCGGACGCGGCTGCTGTCGCTCCGGATCGCCTTCGGCAAGATCGTGCTGACGGTGCTCGGGCTGTTTTCCGGCGCCTCGATCGGCCGCGAAGGGCCGACGGTGCAGGTGGGTGCCTCGATCATGCTTGCGGTTGCCCGCTTCGGCGGCATGGCGCAGGCGCGCGGGCTGATCCTCGCCGGTTCGGCGGCAGGCATTGCGGCGGCCTTTAACACGCCGCTTGCGGGTATCGTCTTTGCCATAGAGGAGATGAGCCGCACCTATGAAGCGCGGGCCAACGGGCTGGTGCTTACGGCCGTCATCCTTTCCGGCCTCGCGGCCCTCGGGCTGGCAGGCAGCTACAACTATTTCGGTGAAGCCTCTGTCGCGCCAACGCAATTGCGCGACTGGGGCCTCGTGCTCGTCTGCGGCATCGGCGGCGGGGCGTTGGGCGCTGCCTTCAGCGGCTTTGCCCTGCATTTCGGCCAGAAGATCCGCCGCTGGGCGCAACCGCAACCCTTGAAGCGCATGCTTGTGCTGGCCGGCACCTGCGGACTGGCGATCGCCGTCATCGGCATCCTCTCCGGCGGCACCACCTTCGGCACCGGCTACGAGCAGGCCCGCGGCGCCGTCGAGGGACATGCGCTGCCGCTGCTGTTCTTCGTCGAGAAGCTGGCCGCCAGCTTCTTGTCGATGCTTTCAGGGATTCCGGGCGGTATCTTCGCGCCATCGCTTGCCGTCGGCGCCGGTTTCGGCAGCACGGTCGGATCGGCTCTCGGCACCAGCATCGCCCTGGCGGCGATCCTTGGCATGGCCGGCTATTTCGCCGGCGTCGTTCAGGCGCCGATGACGGCCTTCGTCATCATCCTCGAAATGACCGGCGACCACCAGGCCGTCATCCCGATCATGGCGGTATCGATGATCGGCTACGTGACATCACGCATCCTCTCCCGCGAACCGCTCTATCACGGCCTGTCGCGGGTATTCATCGCCGCCGCCATTCGGGCGCGGCGGGCAGTCGAGAGGGAAGAAGCGACTAGCTAGGCCAGCATCCGCGTCACCACGGCGCCCTTGGCGGGTGCGACGGCGTCGGCGATTGTTGTCGAGAACAGCACCTTGCGGGTGGCGTCGGCGACCTTGGCGAAGACGTGGCGGATTTCGCAGTTCTGTTCGCCGTCGCAGTCGTCGCATTTGCGGTAGGCGGTGATCGACAGGCAGGGGAGCGGCGCGATCGGGCCGTCGATGATGCGCAGGATTTCGCCGAACGTGATCATGTCGGCGGGCTTCAAGAGCAGATAGCCGCCCGCCTTGCCGCGGCGGCTGGCGACGATGCCCTGGTGTTTCAGGTCGAGAAGGATCTGCTCGAGGAACTTTTTCGGGATTTTCTGCTGTGCAGCAATGTCCGAGATCATCACCGGTTCGCGGGCGTCGGCCTCGGCCAGCACCGTCAGCGCCCGGAGCGCATATTTTGCTTTCTGCGTAATCATTTTAGACCGTCACACACACCAGCGGCCCTTGAGCCCTGCCGCTTTTCAAGCTTTGCTTATCCCCTATCGCACAGCCAGCATGAACGGAATTTGAACGTGCCGGCAAAAGCCTTGAGATACAAGCATTTTGGCCCTGTTTTTAAACCTCGGCCAATGGGCGTAATTCTACGTCAAAATTGCGCCTTTCGCACGTTTTCGCGCATCACTTCAGATTTCGAATTGACAGGCGCCGTGTAACTCTACTAAATCACTAGAGATTGAGTTGCCTGACGGAGTTATGACGCCGGGGCGGCTGCTTTTCTGCATTGCGGCAGCTTAGGAGAGATATTTGCTCCTGCTTATGCTGCTTTCGAAATCCCTTTTTCTGTCCGACCCATCCTGTTGCTGCGATACTCCGGCCAACTTGAGGACAGGATTGCCATGACTGTTATCCATACAATCGAAGAGGCCGAGGCGCTGAATGCGAAGCTCGCGTCTCTCGACCTTGCCGGACGGCTGGCCTTTGTCGCCGGTCTCGGCGGCCGCGTGGTCTTCACGACCTCGCTCGGCATCGAGGACCAGGTGATCACCGCCGAAATCGGCAATCACCGCCTGCCGATCGACGTCGTGACGCTGCAGACCGGTCGCCTCTTTCCGGAAACGCTTTCGCTGATCGACGAGACCGAGAGCCAGTACGACATCAAGATTTCCCGCTACGAGCCTGAACAGGCCGATATCGACGCCTATGCTGCGAAATACGGCCTGAACGGCTTTTACGAGAGCGTCGAAGCCAGGCATGCCTGTTGTGGCGTGCGCAAGCTGAAGCCGCTTGCGCGCGCACTGAATGGGGCAACCATCTGGATCACCGGCCTGCGCCGCGGCCAATCCAACAATCGCGCCGATACGCCCTTTGCCGAATATGACGCCGAGCGTCATCTCCTGAAGGTCAATCCGCTGGCCGACTGGGATATCGACGTGATCAAGGCCTATGTCGCCGATAACAGCGTGCCGGTGAACCCGCTGCATGCCCGCGGCTATCCCTCGATCGGCTGCGAGCCCTGCACCCGCGCCATCAAGCCCGGCGAGCCCGAGCGCGCCGGCCGCTGGTGGTGGGAGCAGGATGAGAAGCGCGAATGCGGATTGCATGTTGCCGAGGAAGCATCGGCGATCCCGGCCCAACAATAACCTGCCGGTTTCCGGATCAGATGCGGCCACCGCCGCCAACCGGAAACCAGTTGTCACGAGATTTCATTGCGGCAACCTCCCGTCCGGCAATGAGTGAGAAGTCTGGAGTAAAACATGCCCGATACCCGTCAGGATACGGAACTCAGCAATCCGCAGAGCAGCAAGCCGCCGCTCGATCCGCATCTGAAGGCACTGGAAAACGAAGCGATCCATATTTTCCGTGAGGTCGCCGCCGAATTCGAACGCCCCGTCATGCTCTATTCGATCGGCAAGGACTCATCCGTCCTGCTGCATCTGGCGCGCAAGGCCTTCTATCCGGGCCGCGTCCCCTTCCCGCTGCTGCATGTCAACACCGGCTGGAAGTTCGCGGAGATGATCACCTTCCGCGACAAGATCGTGAAGGAATATGATCTCGACCTGATCGAGCACATCAATCCGCGCGGTGCGGCCGAAAACATCACGCCGTTCACTTATGGATCGGCCCGCTATACCGACATCATGAAGACGGAAGCGCTGCGCAATGCGCTCGACGCCGGCAAGTTCGACGCTGCCTTCGGCGGCGCGCGCCGCGACGAGGAAGCCAGCCGCGCCAAGGAACGCATCTACTCGTTCCGCACCCCCGACCATCGCTGGGATCCGCGCAACCAGCGTCCCGAGCTCTGGAACATCTATAACGGCCAGATCCGCCAGGGCGAAAGCGTTCGCGCCTTCCCGCTGTCGAACTGGACCGAAGTCGATATCTGGCGCTACATCCAGGCCGAGCAGATCCCGATCGTGCCGCTCTATTTCGCCGCCAGGCGCCCGTTCGTCGAGCGCGACGGCATGATGATCGATGCGACCGATCCGCGGCTCGAGCTTTTGCCCGGCGAAGTCAAGCAGGAGGATTCGATCCGTTTCCGCACGCTCGGCTGCTTCCCGCTGACGGGCGCGATCCGCTCCACGGCCACCACCCTTGAAGACATCATCGCGGAGCTGGAGATCGCCACGGTTTCCGAGCGCCAGGGCCGCGCCATCGACCGGGATCAATCCGGCTCCATGGAAAAGAAGAAGCGTGAAGGATATTTCTGAGATGACCGCAGCAAACCTCGCCAACGCCGTCGCTCCTGCAGCCGAGCCGGTGGCAGCCGTGCGCGACACGCGGCCGTTGCGCCTCATCACCTGCGGCTCTGTCGATGACGGAAAGTCGACGCTGATCGGCCGTCTGCTTTGGGACACCAAGGCCGTCAAGGAAGACCAGGCGGCAACGCTGCAGCGCGATTCCACCGGCAAGCAGAACGATCTTGGCCTGCCCGATTTCGCATTGCTGCTGGATGGCCTGCAGGCCGAGCGCGAACAGGGCATCACCATCGATGTCGCCTATCGCTACTTCTCGACCGACAAGCGCTCGTTCATTGTTGCCGATACACCCGGCCACGAGCAGTATACCCGCAACATGGCGACCGGCGCCTCGACCGCCGATCTCGCCGTTCTGCTGGTCGATGCCCGCGCCGGCATCCTCGAACAGACCCGCCGCCACGCGACGATCGCCTCGCTGATGGGCATCCGGCAGTTCGTGCTGGCCATCAACAAGATCGACCTGACGAATTACGACCGCGCCGGTTTCGACAAGATCGTCCACGAATTCAAGGAATTCGCGCTGTCGCTCGGCGTCAAGCAGATCACCGCGATCCCAATGTCGGCGCTGAAGGGCGAGAACGTCGTCTATTCCGGCCAGGCCGCAATGCCCTGGTATAACGGCCCGACGCTGGTGGAGACGCTGGAACTGGCGAGCGTCCGCTCCGGCCAGTCGACCGGCTTCCGCTTCTCGGTGCAGCGCGTCTCGCGCCCCGGCGAAAGCTTCCGCGGCTATCAGGGCACGGTTGCCGGCGGCTCGGTGAAGCCGGGTGACAGCGTCATGATCCTGCCGTCGGGCATGGTCGCCAATGTCTCCAAGATCGTTACCTTCGATCTGGTGCGCAATGCAGCCGTCGCAGGCGATGCGATCACGCTGGTGCTCGACCGCCAGGTGGATGTCGCCCGCGGCGACATGATCGTCTCGATCGACGCACAGCCGCAGACGGGTGTGAACTTCGACGCCCAGATCGTGGCGCTGCAGCCCGAGGGCATCGAATCAGGCAAGCGCTACTGGCTGAAGAGCGGCAGCCGCCGCCAGCGTGTCCAGGTGCAGCCGATTGCCCAGCTGGAGCTGAAGAGTGGCGCCTGGGCTCCGGCCGAGCGTCTTTACATGAACGCCATCGGCAAGGTGCGGCTGATCTTCGACGAAACCGCGATCTTCGATCCCTATGAGCTGAACCGCGCATCGGGCTCGTTCATCCTGATCGATCCGGAGACCAACAACACGATCGCCGGCGGCATGGTCAGCGGCAAGCGCAGCGATGTCAGCGGCCTGCATGGCAACGAGGCCCGCGTCATCCTCTCGCTGCCGGCCGATCTCGCCGAGCAGATCATGGCAAGCGAGCTCTTCGCCAGCCGCCGTGACGAGGCGCATGTGCAGCGGATGACGGCAGCGGAAGCTGCCGATCTCTGGAAGAACGCCGCAAGCGACATCTGAGACAAAAAAGGGGCCGAAAGGCCCCTTTGCTTTACCGGGTCGAGCCGCGCTCGATGATCTGGAAGCCGAAGTCGATATGGGCTGTGCCGGGCTCCTCCTCACGGACCGCGTTCAGCAGCATATCGGCAACGCGATGGCCCATCTGATAGCGCGGAATGCTGACCGTCGTCAGCGCAGGCTCGCAGTGAATGGCGTAGTCGAGATCGTTGAAACCACAGATGCCGATATCGTCGGGAACGCGCAGGCCGCGGGTCCAGCATTCAAGAAGCGCACCGACGGCAAGATCGTCGTTCTGGCAGAACACCGCATCCACATCGGGTGCAGCTTCCACCAGATTGCTGAAGAGTTCGCGTCCGGCGCCAATGCCGTTCATCCCGAGGCAGCTTGCAACGAGCGCCTCGTCAAAATAACCGGCCTGGCGCATCACATCCGCATAGCCTTCAAAACGGCGGCGCGGACGGGTATCGCGGCGGCATCCGACAAAGGCGATGCGGCGGTAATTCTTCGACAGAAGCATGCGGGTGGCGGCGACGCCGGCCTCGTAGTGATCGACAGCCGCCACCAGTCCCTCTGCCTTCTGGCTGACATCGACGATATGAGCAACCGGACAGGCGGCGGCGCTGAGCAGCGGCGCCAGGGCATCGTAATATTCTGCACCGGCAACGATGATGCCCGCCGGCTTCTGCGCCAGGAAAGATTTCAGCTGGCTCACTTCCTGATCGGGATCATAGAGCGTATTGGCATATTGCACGCGCAGATCCGTCGCCCGCAGGCGATCCTCGATGCCGGTCATGATGTCGGTAAAGGCGTGCTGATGAAGCGCAGGCGTAATGACGCCGACGACGCCGCTGTGGCGGCTGGCAAGCGCCCGGGCGGCCAGGTTGGGCACGTAGCCCATTTCATCGACAGTGCGCAGGATAAGCTGGCGCAAATCTTCGGAAACGATTTCGGGATTGCGGAGCGCCCGGGAAATGGTGATAGGGCTGACCCCCACCTTCTTGGCAACGTCACTCAATCTCACATGCGCAAAGCGCTTACTGTCCCTACCAGGCACTGCATTCCCCATTCCGGCATTACACGCTGCGAACCTGCCTCCCCTTCGACTCGCCATACCTTTGTGAAGAGAAATTAAATTAGAGTCCACTAACCCTTCTCCGTTTTGCGACGAAAGGTGTAGCAAAACCGGGGCAGGCGGAATTCGCGCTGAAATGCTTCTACGCGGGATATGCTATGCCGGATCACCGCAGGCGGAAATTGACTGTAAAATAGCCTTTTGTCATCCGGCGTTTCGAGGGAATGAGCGCGGCGCGCTATTCCATGACGACCAGCAGCTCGCCGCTGTCAACGACTTCGAACATCGAGCTGTCGATGAGACGCACCGCAGCGCCCTCGCCCGTGCACCAGAAGCGGGCGCCGGGATAGCGGCGTATACCGGCGGCGGTTTTCGTGACGATCAAATGGCGGCGCTCGTAAAGCCTGACCGGCAGACCATTGCCGTCGATGCAGGCGCGCTCGCCCAGCGTCTCGACCGATGTCTCGCCATCCATTTTCATCGTGTATGCACCTGCGATGCCGCAAAAGAAAAAAGCCCGCTTGCGCGGGCTTTTCGGCTGGTCGGAGTGGCAAGATTCGAACTTGCGACCCCCACGTCCCGAACGTGGTGCGCTACCAGACTGCGCTACACTCCGTGACCAGCGGCGCCTCTATAGAACGGCGCCTGTTATTGCGCAAGCGCCAAATTTCAAAAAACTGACGCATTCAGCAGCACCTTGCACGGCGCCCGCAAGGCCTTGCGAACCTGCAACAAAAAGACACACCTGCAGCAAATTTCGCAAACGCGAAGGCGGGGCAATTTTCTTTTGCCGGGTTCCGCGCTAAAGCGCTTTCCGGGACAAGCGGAAACCGCTCCATTGCAGCGATTCCCGCCGTCGAATGCGCGACAATTCAGGGACGATACATATGAAACTCCGCACCTTTGCCGCGGCCGGGCTTGCCATTGCGCTTGCCGGCTGCACGACCATTCCTTCTGCCGGCGATCCCGTTTCCGCACGCTGGAACGGCCAGTCGGCCGGCAAGTTCTTTGCCGCCTACGGCCCGCCGCTCAGCGACGCCGAAAATGGCTCCTCCGTCGTCTACACCTGGAAGGGCGGCTACAAGACCGTGCGCGTTCCGGCGAAATATGCCGAAGGCGAAAACGGCAAGCGCGGCAAGCAGACGGCCCCTGCCCGCACGCTCTACCTGCGCTGCCAGGCAGAAATCACCACCAATTCCGACTATACAATCCGCAACATCCGCACGGTCAACGATATCCCGGGCGAAAGCGGCAAGTCCTATTGCGCCGAATTCCTGGCCCCGGCCCAGCCGGCTGGCTGATCGGATCAGCATTCGAGATTTATGCCAGGCGATCGAGAGACCGCCTGTTTTCGTTTAGGCAACCGGATTGCCTGTACATACAAATTGTCATAACATTATTTCGACATGTTTGAATGGGATGATGACAAGAACCGGCTGAATATCGAAAAGCACGGCGTCAGCTTCGACACCGCGTGCCGGATTTTTGATGGTTTCGTCTTTACCGTCAGGGACCAGCGCTTCGACTATGGCGAAGTCCGGGACATTAGCATCGGCGAGGTCGGCGACCTTACCGTTTTGACCGTGGTCCATACCGACCGAAATGGCATCACACGGTTGATTTCCGCGCGGGCGGCAAGCCGATCCGAAAGGAAGCGATATGGCGACGAAATACAAAAAAGAACTGAGCGCTGAAGAACTGGCCGCGATGCCGGACGAAGATATAGACTTCAGTGACATTCCGGAGCTGGACGATGCCTTTTGGGAGAAGGCCGAGCTTGCCGCACCCGATCGCACCCAACCGGTCACCATCCGCGTTAAGAAATCGGTCCTTGACGCCTACAAATCGCTCGGCAAGGGCTACCAGACGCGGATGAACGCGGTTCTGGAATCCTATGCAAAGACGCTGAAGAGATAGTGGCTGGGGCGCCAGGATTCGAACCTGGGAATGCCGGTACCAAAAACCGGTGCCTTACCGCTTGGCGACGCCCCACCAGGCATTGAGCGGAAACCGCTGTGCCGAAGCGAGGCCTGATTAGCAAAGGTGCCGCCTCGTCACAATCACTAAGTTCGGCGCAGCCGCATATTTCTGTGCGATGCGGCGGGAGGCGTGATAGGTCTTTGATCAGACGAGAACGCCTTTCTGGAGTAGTGATGAGCCAGTACCGTGCCCGCCCGCCTGCCCTCGCAACGCTGCTGCTCGATGACGCCGTGGTACGGATCACCCGCTGGGATTTCGAGCCGGGTGCGGATACCGGCGTGCACACGCATGGTTACGGCTATGTCGTGGTGCCGATGACCGATTGCCGGTTTCTGATCGAGGAAGGGGCCGAGAGCCGCCGCGTCGATATTGCCAAGGGTGCGGCCTACCGGCGCGAAGCGGGCACCGAACACAACGTCGTCAACGCCGGCGACGAGCCGATGTCCTTCATCGAGATCGAATACAAGTAACCCATGCCGAGCCCGCGTTTCGACCTGACATTCGTGCCTTCCCATGGCGTGCCGGTGACCGTGGCGCCCGGCATCCAGCGGCTGACGGTGAACAATCCGAGCCCCTTCACATTTCACGGCACCAACAGCTATATCGTCGGCGCCGGATCCTCTGTCGCCGTCATCGATCCGGGGCCCGAGGGCGATGCGCATTTCGAGGCGCTGATGTCTGCCCTTTCCGGGCGCCGCGTCTCACATATCCTGATCACCCATACACATCGCGACCACTCGCCGCTTGCCGCCCGGCTGAAAGCCGCAACCGGGGCACTGACGGCGGGCGAAGGCCCGCACCGTGCCTCGCGGCCGCTGCATGCCGGCGAGATCAATCCCTTTGCCGAGAGCTCGGATACCGGCTTCGTGCCCGATATCACGCTTTCGGATGGCGATGTGATCGAAGGCGAAGGATTTGCACTCCGCGCCTTGCTGACGCCCGGGCATGCCGCGAACCATGCGGCCTTCGCGCTCGAGGGCACGGAGATCCTGTTTTCAGGCGACCATGTCATGGCATGGGCGACGTCGATCGTTGCACCGCCCGACGGCTCGATGCGGGATTACATGGCGTCGCTCGACAAGCTGATTGCAAGGCGCGACCATCTGCTGCTGCCCGGCCATGGCGGGCCGGTGAAGCATCCGCTGACATTCCTGCGCGCGCTGAAAACGCACCGGCGGATGCGGGAGCGGGCGATCCTTGAGCGCATCAAGGGCGGCGACCGGCGGATCCCCGACATGGTCAAGGCGATCTACCGCGATACCGATCCGCGGCTGCATGGAGCGGCCGGCCTTTCGGTGCTGGCGCATATCGAGGATCTGGTGGAGCGCGGCAAGGTGAAGACCCACGGACCACCGGCACTGATGGGCGAATATTGGGCGGCGGGATGATGACAAACGGGCAGGCAGCCTACAGCTACCGCATGGATGACAGCGTTCCGGCCTTTGCCGATGACGCGCCTGTCATCGTCTTTGACGGCGAATGCATCTTCTGTTCCGGCTGGGTGAAGTTCGCACTGAAACACGACAGAACCGGGCGCTACCGCTTCCTGACCGCACAATCGCCACTCGGCGAGGCGCTTTACCGGCACTATGGGCTCGATGCCCGTGACTACGAGACCAACATCTTCATCGACGGCGGACGCGCCTATTTCAAGTCCGAGGGATCAATCCGGATGATTGCCGGGCTTGGCTTCCCATGGTCTCTCATCTCGCTACTGCGCATCCTGCCGCGGCCGCTTGCCGACCGTCTCTACGAATTCATCGCCCGCAACCGGCTGCGGATCGCAGGCCGCAGCGACAGTTGCTTTGTGCCGACGCCAGAGGTCAGGAGCCGCTTTCTCGGATGAGTACAAGCGGGCTTCGCGTGCTGATCATCGGCGGCTACGGCGCATTCGGCAGCCGACTGGCACGCTTGCTGGCCGGCGATCCGCGCTTCCATCTGCTTGTCGGCGGGCGGTCGGCGGAGAAGGCCGAGACGTTTGCCGCCGGGCTCGAGGGACGTGCAAAGGGCGTGGTCTTCGACCGCAATAGTGATGTGCAGGCCCAGCTTGCGTTGCTCAGGCCCGCGGTCGTCGCCGATCTCTCGGGACCGTTTCAGGACATGGGCGAGGATCGCTATCGGGTCGCCCGCGCGGCGATAGCGCTCGGGATCGACTACATCGATGTTTCAGACAGCCGCGAGTTCGTCAGCGGTATCGATGCGCTCGACGGCGAGGCGAAGGCGCGCGGCGTCTTCGTGCTTTCCGGGCTCAGCAGCTTTCCGGCGCTCTCCTTTGCGGCCGCCGAAAAGCTGGCGATCGAATTCGCCGAGGTCCACAAGGTCAGCAGCGGAATTGCCCCCTCGCCGCGCGCCTCGATCGGGCTGAACGTTATCAGGGCGATCACCAGCTATGCCGGAAAGCCGGTCAAGGTCACGCGGGGCGGCATCCCGGCAGAGAGCATGGGGCTTGCCGGAGGACCAGGCATGGTGATCGCGCCGCCCGGTTGCGTTCCGCTGCGCTGGCGCCGCTTTCTGCTGGCCGATACGCCGGATCTTTCGCTTCTGCCACAGCGGTTTCGCCATTTACGGGAGGCCTTTACGGGGGCTGGTACGGAGCCGCAATGGCTGCAGTCACTCCTGACATTTGCCGCCCGCCTCGTTCGCTACCGGCTGCTGCCGTCGCTTGCGCCATTTGCACCGCTGATCCATGCCGCGAGCCGCAGCCTTGCATCCGGCGAAGCACGCGGCGGCATGTTCGTGCGCCTGGAAGGATTGGGACACGACAGGCAAGCGCTTGCCGCCACCTGGCATCTGGTTGCCGAAGGGGATGATGGTCCCTTCATTCCGGCGATGGGTGCAGCCGTGCTGTTGCGCGCGCTTGCAGACGGGAAGCGGCCGGGCAGCGGGGCGCGGGCGGCGATAGCGGAGCTTCCGCTTGGCGCCTTCGAGGATGGGTTTCGGCCCCTGGCGATCCGCACAGGCATCCGGCGGCAGCGTTCTGGCGATCGGCGCCTTTCGCTCTATCAGCGGGTGTTGGGCGATGAAGCATGGCGGATGCTACCGCCGGCGGTGGCGGCGATGCATGCGGCAAACGATGGCGAGCTGCGTGTTTGCGGCCGGGCGCGAGTGGAGCGCGGGAGCGGCCTGCTTGCCGGCCTCGTCGCGGCAATCATCGGCTTTCCGCGTGCCGCTGACGATATCCCTGTCAGCGTGACGTTCAAGGCAGAGCATGGGCGGGAGACGTGGACGCGGAACTTCGGCGGCAGGCGTTTCCGCAGCCGTCAATCGGAAGCGGCTGGACGTCATGCGCATCTGCTGGCGGAGGATTTCGGGCCGGTCCGTGTGTTTATCGCGCTGGTGCTCGAGGGCGAGCGGCTGCGGCTCCTCATCCGCGGCTGGCGGATCTTCGGTCTGCCCCTACCACTGTTTCTGGCGCCCGACGGCAATACGTTCGAAGAGCAGCGCGACGGGCGCTTCCATTTCCACGTAGAGATCGGCGGGCGGCTGACGGGTTTGATCGTCCGCTATACCGGCTGGCTCGAGCCGGATCAGCCGGCGATGCCGAGCAGCTCGACATCGAGCGCTTCGAGAAACTGATCGGCGATCCCGGCGCTGAAACCGAGGTCGTTCTGGCCATAGCGCGAGGCGACCCGGATATCGACGAAGGTGGTCTCGGCTTCTTCGCGCAGCCGGATGACGATGTCGAAGCGCAGGCCGAGGATCAGCGTGCGGCGTTCGCCCTGCAGCGTCACGCCATTGGCGCCGCGGATCAGTTTGGCGACGTCATCGTCAAAGGGGCGCGGTGTCGGCACGGGCACTTGGTCCGGGGCCTCGGCGACGGCATCGCCATTCGGCTGTGGCGGCTTGGCCGGGGCATCTTCCAGATCGCGGGCCGGTTCGCTTTCGCCCTTGCTCTTGGTGATGGTGATGCCGTTCTGGCGGGCAACCTTCTTCACCGCATCGAGAACACGGTCGATGGCGCCCTCATAGCGGCGGCCGGTCAGTTCGGGATAGGCTTCCAGCTGCTTTTCGCGATCGGTACCGGCAATCTCCGTGCTGCGCTTCATCCAGATCTGGTCGGCATGCGGCGGAGACAGCCATTCCGGCGCCGAGACGAGATCGGTCGAGACGTCGTAGATGGCAGGCAGGGTGAAGTAGCGCTCGGCTGCCAGAGCGCCGAAAGCCAGCGGGGCGGCGGCGAAGATGATCGCCTTCATGGCATCGAGGCCGCCTTCGGCACCCGATATCCAGAGGCTTCTCAAGCCCGCGAAGGCCAGCAGGAAGGCGAGCAGCGCAAATCCCGTCGACACCAGAACGAGCAGCACCATATAGGGCGTCGCCAGCCCGCCGAAGCGGTGCGCCAGAAGCACGGCAGCCCAAAGCACCAGCGCAAACGCCCCGAAGCGCCGCGCGAAGCGGGCCGAACTGGAAACGGGGCGGTCGAAACGGATGGCCATCAAACTTACCAGTTACAGGCGGGCACACGCCCGGCGCGGAGGCACGAAGCACCCGCACCTTGTTTATGGCAAGATTCGCCTAGATTTTGAAACTGTTGTCTCTCGCGGGAGGCCTCAATCCACCAAAAGGCGGAGATGGCCTGCATGAGCGATATCTGATATGCCGTAAAAAGGCCATTCTGGCGGGTTTTCCTGCCGATTGGGAGGTTGTGGGGCATGTTTCTCGTCAGCGAGGCATGCGCGTTTCAGGAGAAGAGCCATGCTTTCACCGGAAATGACAGAGCGACATAAGGCGCCGGCGCTGGGTGCTGTCGATACATCCGAGCCCTTCCTGCCGATGGAGCTTCTGGAACTGGAGCTCTCGCTGGAAGGCTATACCGGCGGCGAGGCAGGCTTCTGCGAAGCGGTGCGGACGGCTGCCGGAAAGGCCGGCGGCGAATTCCTGTTCGATCTTCCGGCTGCCGGGCTGATCGACGATTGCCGCCGTATCGCGGTGCTGCGCGTTCCGACGTCCGGGTCGGACATGCGGGTGGTGCTTGCCGTTCTCGATCGCGACGGCATCGAGATCCGCATGCAGGCGCCGGACGACGAGACCGTGCATTTGGTGCGGTTCGCCGATGCCTTCATCGAGGTTCTGGAACGAATCTGACGAATCGCGCGTTTTCCGCTGCGGATCGATGTGGAGTTGACGCGGCCCGGCAAATCGCCTCATGTCCGCAGCATCGCTTCCCGCACCGGAGACTGTACCATGCGTTTTTCCGCCCTTCCCTTCACGCTCGCAGCGCTGGCGATTGGCCTTTCGGCCTGCCAGACGATGACGCCTGAAGAGCGGCGCGCCGCCGATGAGCGGCAGTGCCTGAGCTACGGTTTCAAACCCGGCACCAGCGGCTTTGCCACCTGCCTGCAGCGCATCGATCTAGACCGGCGTGCCGATGCCCGCGCTTTCCGTATCCAGGCCGACGAAAACTTCGACAACTTCATGGCCGGGCCGCGCTACTATCCGCGTTACTATTACCGTCGCTAGTACCGGTCTTAGCGGCCGCCGTTGATGGCCGCCTGCGCTGCCGCCAGCCGGGCGATCGGCACGCGGAAGGGCGAGCAGGAGACATAGTCGAGGCCGATCCGTTCGCAGAAATGGATCGAGGCGGGATCGCCGCCATGTTCGCCGCAGATGCCGAGCTTCATGTCATTGCGGGTGCGCCTGCCGCGCTCGGCGGCGATGCTGATCAGTTCACCGACACCATCAAAATCCAGCGAGATGAAGGGATCATGTTCGATGATGCCCTTGCGCTGATAGGTCGGGATAAAGGCCGAGGCGTCGTCGCGCGAGATGCCGAAGGTGGTCTGCGTCAGGTCGTTGGTGCCGAAGGAGAAGAATTCGGCGGCTTCGGCGATGGTGTGCGCCCGTAGAGCCGCGCGCGGTAGTTCGATCATCGTGCCGACCAGGTAGTCGATCCTGATATCCGCTTCCGCCATGACCGCCTTGGCGATCGTATCAATCCGCTCCTTGACGTAGTCGAGCTCCGAGCGGAGGCCGACGAGCGGCACCATGATTTCGGGAACGACGGCGGCGCCGGTTTCGTGGGCCGCAGCGATCGCCGCCTCGAAGATGGCGCGGGCCTGCATCTCGACGATTTCAGGATAGGAGATGGCCAGGCGGCAGCCGCGATGGCCGAGCATCGGGTTGAACTCGTGCAGCGCATCGACGCGCTGGCGAAGCGCCAGGGGCTCCATGCCCATGGCCGCGGCCACATCGGCGATTTCCTCATCCGTCTTCGGCAGGAATTCGTGCAGCGGCGGATCGAGCAGGCGGATGGTGACCGGCAGGCCGTGCATGACGTTGAACAGGCTGGTGAAATCCAGCCGCTGCATCGGCAGAAGCTTGTCGAGCGCGAGGCGGCGGCCCTTCTCGTCTTCGGCGAGGATCATCTCGCGCATCACATGGATGCGGTCGCCCTCAAAGAACATGTGCTCGGTACGGCAGAGCCCTATGCCTTCGGCGCCGAAGGAACGGGCGGCGCGGGCATCCGCCGGGGTGTCGGCATTGGTTCGAACGGTCATGCGGCGAACGCGGTCGGCCCAACCCATGATGCGGCCGAAATCGCCCGAGAGTTCCGGCTGGATCATCGGCACCTCACCCTTCAGCACCTGGCCGGCCGAACCGTCGATGGTGATGATATCACCCTTCTTCAGCGTTACGCCGACGCCGATCAGGCGTTCGTTGCGCAGATCGATGCGCATGGTGCCGGCGCCGACGACGCAGGGAATGCCCATGCCGCGGGCGACGACCGCCGCGTGGCTGGTCATGCCGCCGCGGGTGGTCAGGATGCCTTCGGCGGCGTGCATGCCGTGGATGTCTTCGGGGCTGGTCTCGACGCGCAGCAGGATGACCTTGCGCCCCTCCTCCTCGGCTGCCACCGCCTCTTCGGCGGTGAAGACGATGGCCCCCGTCGCAGCCCCCGGCGATGCCGGCAGGCCGCTGCCGATCACCTGGCGCTGAACGCGCGGATCGATCGTCGGGTGCAGCAGCTGGTCGAGCGTCGAGGGCTCAATGCGCAGCACCGCTTCCTCCTCGGTGATCAGCTTTTCATCGACCATATCGACGGCGATCCGCATGGCGGCGCGCGTCGAGCGCTTGCCGGACCGCGTCTGCAGCATCCAGAGCTTGCCGCGCTCGATGGTGAACTCGATGTCCTGCATGTCGCGGTAATGGGCTTCGAGCTCGGAACAGATGCGGGTGAGCTCAGCAAAAGCCTCCGGCATCAGCTTTTCGAGCGACGGACGCTCGGAGCCTGAGTTCAGGCGCCCATCCTCGGTGATGCTCTGCGGCGTGCGGATGCCGGCGACGACATCCTCGCCCTGCGCATTGACCAGGAACTCGCCATAGAAGGACTTCTCGCCTGTCGACGGATTGCGGGTGAAGGCGACGCCGGTGGCCGAGGCATTGCCGAGATTGCCGAAGACCATGGCCTGGATGTTGATCGCCGTGCCCCAGACTTCGGGGATATTGTGCAGCATGCGGTAGGTGACGGCACGGGCGCTCATCCAACTGGCGAAGACAGCGCCGACAGCGCCCCAGAGCTGGACTTCCGGCTCCTGCGGGAAGGCTTCGCCAAGCTCTTCCTCGATCATGTCCTTGTAGAGCGAGACGACATGCTGCCAGTCGCCGGCCGAAAGCTCGGTATCGTATTCGTGGCCGAGCCGCGCCTTCTCGTCTTCGAGGATCTCCTCGAAGACCTCGTTGTCGAGGCCCATGACGACATCGGCATACATCTGGATGAAGCGGCGATAGCTATCCCAGGCAAAACGGGCGTCGCCGGCATCATGGCCGAGCGCCTGCACCGTCTCGTCGTTGAGGCCAAGGTTGAGGACAGTGTCCATCATGCCCGGCATCGAGACGCGGGCGCCGGAGCGCACGGAGAGAAGCAAAGGATGATCAGTGGCGCCGAAACGGCGGCCGGTCGCCTTTTCAATGCCTTCCACGCCGGCGCGGATCTGTGTCTTCAGATCATCGTCGAGCTTGCGGGAATTCTTGTAATAGGTGGCGCAGGCATCGGCGACGATCGTCAGACCGGGCGGGACCGGCAGCCCCAACGCGCACATTTCGGCAAGGTTGGCGCCCTTGCCGCCCAGCACGTCACGATCACGCGCACGGCCTTCCGCCTGCCCGTTTCCGAACGTATAGACCAGCTTGGACATATTTCCCCCGCCTCATTCTCCGGGACCACCTTAATCCCTTGGTCCGGAAATGAAAATCGACAAATACGGCAAAATGTTGCACCGCACAATCAATGCAGTACATCAAACCGTTTGAATGTGGGGAACGCATAAAAAAAGCTTTGCGGGACTGCAACAACGGTCCCGCAAAGCCTTATTTCCGTCCAGCCAGGAAAACTGGACGGGGGGTCCACCTATGCCATCAAGCCCGGTTTTGCCCTCGTCCCGGAGTTGTCAGCATTATCCAACATGCGCGACAGAAATCGTTTTTCGGCGATCTCCTCATTCGCTAAGGACAACTTCTAATGCAAAAACAAGGGGAAAGCATCACCCAATTGGGTTAACGTATGAGCAAGACCCTAACTTTTTTGGGGTTTTCTCGAAACGCCTTTGTTTTCAAGCGGTTTCGCGCAGGCGCTCAGCCGTCTGCAGGTCGACGGATACAAGCTGCGAGACACCCTGTTCGGCCATCGTTACACCAAATAGGCGATTCATGCGGGCCATCGTGATCGGATTGTGAGTGATGATCACGAATCGAGTTTCGGTCGAAGCGGCCATTTCATCCATCAGGTTGCAATAGCGTTCGACGTTGTGATCGTCGAGCGGCGCGTCCACTTCGTCGAGCACACAGATCGGCGCCGGATTGGTGAGGAAGACCGCAAAGATCAGTGCCATCGCCGTCAGCGCCTGCTCGCCGCCGGAGAGCAGCGTCATGGTCTGCGGCTTCTTGCCGGGCGGGCGAGCGAGGATTTCGAGGCCGGCTTCCAGGGGGTCGTCGGATTCGATCAGCTGCAGCTCGGCGGTACCGCCGCCGAAGAGATGGGTGAAGAGCCGCTGGAACTGGGCGTTGACGATATCGAAGGCGGCGATCAGGCGTTCGCGGCCTTCGCGGTTGAGGCTCTGGATCGCGCCGCGCAGCTTGCGAATCGCATCGATGACGTCGTCGCGCTCCTTGATCAGCGCTTCCAGCTTGTCGCTAAGTTCCTTCTGCTCTTCCTCGGCGCGCAGGTTGACGGCGCCGAGGCGCTCGCGCTCGATCTTCAGCCGTTCCAGGTCACGCTCGACTTCGCGCGGATCGGGGATCGACTGCATAGGCTGAAGGCCGGTCAGGCGGAAGGCTTCGTGGGGCGCGACGTTCAGCGCCTCGCGAATGCGGCCCTCGCTTTCCTGCCGCTTTTCGCGGGCGGAAACCAGGCGCTCCTCGGCACGGCCACGGCGTTCCCGGCTTTCGGCAAGTTCGGACAGTGCGGTGGCGGCCTTGTGATCGGCGTCGCGCTGGACGAGCTCGGCGGCGGCCAGAAGATCGGCTGCGGCGCGGCGGGCCTCGTCGGCCTTCTGCAGTTCGGTCAGCAGTGCCCGGCGCTTGTCGTCGAACTCGTCCGGCGCCATTTCAAGTTCGGAGGCTTCGTCGCGCGCTTCCTCTTCGCGGTCGCGCAGTGTGGCGATATGGTCTTCGGCGCTTGAAGCGCGCTGGCGCCAGGTCTCACGCTCCTGGCTAATGGCGACGACGCGGCGCTGGCGGGCATCGTTTTCACGGTTCAGGCTGTCGTGGCGGGCGCGGGCTTCGGCAGCGAGACCGCGATCGGTCGCGACTTCCATCTGCTGCAGGCGCAGGCGCTCGTCGATCGCCGTCAGATCCGGCGCATCCTCGAGCTCGATGCGGGCATTCTCTTCCTGGATAGCGATGTCTTCCTGCTGCGACTGCAGCTGGCTGACGGCCTCGGCCACCACGTCACGGCGGCGAACGAGATCGCCGGAGGCCCGCTCGGCCGCGGCCAGCGCCTCGCGCGCTTCGGCCAGATGACGGGCGGACAGGCGGCTCATGTCGCGGGCGTCGTTCAGCCGGCGCTCCTCGCCGCGGATCGCTTCAGCGGCAACGACAAGCTGCTCTTCAGCTTCGGCAAGCACATCGCGGGCGATCGAGACTTCGTTTTCGAGCTCCGCCAGGCGGTTTTTCTGTGCGAGCCGCAGTGCGGCCGCACTCGGGGCATCGGCACCGGTGACATGGCCATCCCAGCGATAGACGGCACCTTCGCGGGTGACGAGACGCTGGCCGGGCTTCAGATCACGCACCAGACGATGGGCATCGGCGGCGGCGACAAGGCCGATCTGCTTCAGACGGCGGGTGAGCGCCGATGGCGCCCGCACATGGTTCAACAGCGGGACAGCGCCTGACGGCAGTGCCGGATCGGCCGATCCGTCGCCGTTCTCCGACCAGTGCGCCGGCGCCTTCGGATCGAGCGGGGATTCCAGATCGTCGCCAAGCGCGGCGCCGAGCGCCGTTTCGAAGCCACGATCGACCCGCAGCTCTTCGGCAACAGGCGGAAACTCGCCTGCGGCGGCACCGGCTGCCAGCATCCGCTGGATGGTGCGGGCCTCGGTTTCCAGGCCGTTCAGCTTAGAGCGCGCCTCATCGACAGGCGCGCGCGACAGGGCTTCCGTACGCCGGGCTTCGGCAAGCGCTTGCTCGACGGCCTGGATGCCTGCCTCGGCTTCGGCAAGGGCGATCTCGCCTGCCTCGACCATGGCGCGCTTCTCTTCCGGATCCGGCAGAGCGGAGACCTTTTCGGCGATCGCCGTCAGTTCGCGGTTCGCCTCGTCCATCTGCCGTTCCAGGCGCATCTTGCGATCCGTGAGATCGCGGATGGCGCGTTCCAGCTGATTGCGGCCGGCAGCTGCTTCGGCGCGCTCGGCGGTTACCGATGTGAAGATACGCTCGCTATCGGCAAGCTTGGCCGCCGCTTCCTCGAAGGCTTCGCGCAGCTCTTCGGCATGGCGGCCGGAATCGGCGAGGATATCGTTGATCTCGGCCTCTTCGGCATCGAGCCGGGCGAGGATTTCGGCATTGTCGGAGACCAGCCGCTCTTCGCGGCGGATGTCTTCGGCAAGCTGGGCCAGACGGCGGGTCAGCTCGTCGCGGCGGCGCAGGATGCGGTTGGCATCCTCTTCCAGCTGCGTCTTGGCGATCTGCAGGCGCTGCAGCGCGGCGGCGACCCGGGCTTCCCCTTCGCGCAGTTCCGGCAGTTTCAGGCTGGCGATCCCTTGCGTCTTTGCCGCCTCCATCTGCATCTGCGCCTTTTCGGCGACGACGACGGTGGCCTGGTTCAGCGCACTGTCGGCCTCGGCTTCGGTCTCCTTGGCCTGCACCCAGCGAATATGCAGAAGCATGGCCTCGCGGGCACGAATATCGGCAGACAGCGTCTTGAAGCGGTTGGCCTGGCGAGCCTGACGCTTCAGGCTTTCGATCTGGCTTTCAAGCTGCGAGGTGACGTCGTCGAGACGCTCAAGATTGCCTTCGGCGGCGCGCAGGCGAAGCTCGGCCTCGTGGCGGCGGGAATGCAGGCCGGAGATACCGGCGGCTTCTTCGAGCAGCTGGCGGCGGGCCTGGGGCTTTGCCGAGATCAGCTCGCCGATGCGGCCCTGCCCGACCATCGACGGCGACCGGGCGCCGGTGGAGGCATCGGCAAACAAGAGCTGCACGTCCTTGGCGCGGCTTTCCTTGCCGTTGATGCGGTAGACCGACCCCTGCTCGCGCTCGATGCGGCGCGTCACCTGGATCTCGTCGCTATCGTTGAAGGCGGCAGGCGCGGTGCGATCGGCATTGTCGAGATAGAGCGCGACTTCGGCGGTGTTGCGCGCCGGACGGTTGCCGGAGCCTGAGAAGATCACGTCATCCATGCCGGATGCACGCATGTTCTTGTAGGAATTCTCGCCCATCACCCAGCGGAGCGCTTCCACGAGATTGGACTTGCCGCAGCCATTCGGACCGACGACGCCGGTCAGCCCGCGCTCGATGATGAATTCCGCCGGTTCGACGAAGGATTTGAAGCCGACAAGGCGCAGCTTGTTGAACTTCATGCGGCCCTCTCCCCGACGGGGAAAAGAAGAGGCGCAAAATAAAAGACGGGCAGCCCGAAACGGCCGCCCGTCAGATCAGAACGGTACGGTTCAGAGCAGGCTGTCGATAAGTGCCGACATGGAGTCAACCGTCATGTCCCCAGCGTAACGCTTGCCGTTGATCAGGAAAGTAGGCGTCGCGTTGACGCCGAACTCCTTGGAGCCCCTTTCCCGCGTGGCGTTCACTTCATCCAGAAGCTTCTGGTTCGTCAAGCACTTCGTAAAGCTATCCTCACTAAATCCAGCAAGTTTGGACATCTGCAGAAGGGCGGCACGGCGATCGTCGGCTGCGGCCCAGGTTTCCTGCTGCTTGAAGAGCATCGAGACCATCGGGAAATACTGTTCCGGCGTGCTGAGCTTCGTCGGGTCGGAAGCGTTGCAGCGGGCCAGCATGAAGGCTGCGGCAGCGGCCGGATCGAACGGGAATTCGCGGATGATGAAGCGGACCTTGCCGGTCTCGACATACTTCTTCTTGATCTCGTCGAAGGTGGTGTTGTGGAAGTGGGCGCAGTGCGGGCAGGTCATCGACATATATTCGACGATCTTGACCTTGGCATCTTCCGGACCGAGCGCCATTTCCGGCAGTTCGCCGGGCTTCAGCACCGCTTCCATGTCGACATCGCCTTCCGGCTGCGGAATTTCGACCGCCGCCTGTGCTGCCGTGGAGAGCGCCAAAGTCGCGCCTGCAGCGGCGACACCGCTCAGGAGCTGGCGTTTTGTCATTTGCATTTCAGAGATGTGCATGGATTCCCCATAAGCAAGAGTAGCGGCTGAAAGTGCGATATAACGGCTAAAGGCCGCGAACAAGGCACGCTTCGCCAACTTTCTTCAAAGAATTGTGACCTTGCAAAGGCTAAGGGATGAATTGTTCTTCATCTGACCTGATTGGCCAAGAAATTCTTGATTGATATCATTACATCAAGAATGATATCATCAGGGCTATGGAGGCGAAAATGTCCGCTATCGTTGTTCGCAATCTGCCTGGAGAAACGCACCGCGCCCTGAAGCAGCGGGCGGCCAAGAACGGGCGCAGTACGGAGGCGGAAATCCGCAGCATTCTGGAAGAAGCGGTGCGGCCAGCCGAGCGGCTCAAGATCGGATCGGAACTCGCCACCTTTGCGAAAGAGATCGGCGATGCAGATCTCAATTTCGAACGTGATCAGACGCCTGTCGACGCTGCGGATTTCGAATGATCATTCTCGATACAGACGTGATTTCGGAACCCATGAAGCCCGACGGAGACCCGAAGGTTCTGGCCTGGTTGGACGACCAGGCAGCCGAGACGCTCTATCTCACGTCGGTCAATCTCGCCGAACTGCTGGCCGGGCTGGAAATTCTTCCTGATGGCAAACGGAAGGCAGGACTTCATCAGAAGCTTTTGGACTTGCTGTCCCGTCTCTTCGAGGGACGTGTCCTGCCCTTTGACGAACAGGCAGCGATAGAATTTGCGCCGTTGATCGCCAGGGCGCGTAGCACAGGCCGCGTTATTTCAATGGCCGACGGGCAGATCGCAGCGATCGCCAAAACCCGTGGCTTTACGGTTGCCACGCGGGATGTAACGCCATTCGAGGCCGCTGGTGTTCCGATCATCAATCCGTGGGAAATTTGAGACGCTTACCGCCGCTTCCCCAGCACCGCCGTGCCCAGCCGTTTCACCGCCTCGCGCAGCTTGTCGCCCTCGATGCCTTCCAGCATGCCCTCGAGCTTGTGGGCAGCCTCGCCTTTCAGCGGTGGCGGGGTGCGGGAGCGTTTGCTGGCCTGCGAGACGGGTTTCTGGACGATGCGGATCTGGTGGACGGCGGAGAAGCCGAAGAAGCTGTTGATGCGCTGGATCAGTTCGCCCTGGGCGTGGGTGAGGAAGAGCGCGCGAGCACCCTCGCAGGCGATCGTCAAGACGCCGGGCTTGTAGGTGCCGTCCTCGCCGCCGCGGGCCCAGGCGATCTTTTCGGGCCGGGTGCAATCGGCAAAGTCCTCGCCGGCGATCTCGTCCCAGGAGCCGAGCAGCGCGGTGTTGATGCCGGCGCGCTTGGCGAGCACCGGATCGATCAGGCCGTTGGCCAGTTCGGAGATCTGCTTCTCACCTTTGCGTGGATAACTCATCGAAACCTTCTGATGCTGCCGCCAATCGGCAGGGCCGCCTTGATCCGCGGCAATGCTTCGCCAATTATAGGCCACTCCCCTGCCTCCGGTAAACGATGACTTCAAAGACATTGACCGCGCCCAGCGCAAAGCCCCTGCTCGAATGGTACGACCGCCACCATCGCGATCTGCCCTGGCGCATCTCGCCGCCGATGGCGGCGCGCGGCGTCAAGGCCGATCCCTATCGCATCTGGCTGTCGGAGGTCATGCTGCAGCAGACGACGGTGCAGGCGGTAAAGCCCTATTTCGCCAATTTCCTGGCGCGCTGGCCAACGGTCAACGATCTGGCGGCAGCGCCGAGCGACGATGTCATGGCGGCCTGGGCGGGCCTTGGCTATTACGCCCGTGCCCGCAATCTGAAGAAATGCGCCGAAGCCGTGGCCGCCGAACATGGCGGCATCTTTCCGGATAGCGAAGAGGGGCTGAAATCGCTGCCCGGGATCGGCGACTATACAGCGGCAGCCGTTGCCGCGATCGCCTTCCACCGGCAGGCGGCCGTCATGGATGGCAATGTCGAGCGGGTGATTTCCAGGCTCTATGCCATTTCGACGCCGCTGCCCGCAGGCAAGCCGCTGATGAAGCAGAAGGTGGTGGTGCTGACGCCCGCCGACCGGCCCGGCGATTTCGCCCAAGCGATGATGGATCTGGGGGCGACGATCTGCACGCCGAAGCGTCCTGCCTGTTCGCTCTGTCCGTTCAACGGTTCCTGCGAGGCATTGCGGCTGCACGATCCCGAGCTGTTTCCGGTGAAGGCTGCGAAGAAAGAGAAGCCGGTGCGGCAGGGTGCGGCATTCGTCGCGGTCACCGGAGAGGGCGCGATCCTGCTGCGGCGGCGGATCGAAAGCGGGCTGCTCGGCGGAATGACGGAGGTTCCGACAACAGGGTGGACGGCGCGGATCGACGGGGCGACAGGGACAGATGCCGCGCCCTTTCCGGCTGAATGGACGCCCTGCGGCACCGTCATTCACGTCTTCACCCATTTCGAACTCAGGCTGCAGATCTACCGTGTGGCGATCGCCGATCCCGTTGAAATCAATGACGGATGGTGGGAACCGGTTACAAATCTTGAAGCCCAGGCGCTGCCGACGATCATGAAAAAAGCGATCGCAGCGGCTATTCCTCTCGCGTTCAAATCAGTCAAGGAATGATAGATGCCCATCAATCATATTGTCTTCGATATCGGTAAAGTGCTGATCCACTACGATCCGAGCCTGCCCTACCAGCGGCTGATCCCCGATGCCGGAGAGCGCAAGTGGTTCTTCGACAATGTCTGCACCCATGACTGGAACATCGAGCAGGACCGCGGTCGCTCCTGGGAAGAAGCCGAGGCGCTGCTGATCGACGCGCATCCGGAGCGCGAGGAGCAGATCCGGCACTTCCGCAAATACTGGCACGAGATGGTGCCGCATGCCTATGACGACAGCGTCGTGGTGATGGAAGAGCTGATCGCGCGCGGCCATGACGTGACGATGCTGACGAATTTCGCTTCGGACACGTTTCGCGAGGCGCAGGTGCGCTATCCCTTCCTGACGAAGACGCGCGGCGTTACCGTCTCAGGCGATGTGAAGCTGATCAAGCCGGATGTGGCGATCTACGAGATGCATGCCGACAGCTTCGGCCTCGATCCGGCGACATCCATCTTCATCGACGACACCGTCGTCAATGTCGAAGGTGCGCGGAAGGCCGGTTGGCAGGCGGTGCATTTTACCGGTGCCGACAAGCTGCGCGCCGATCTCAGAGCGCATGGTGTGGAGATCTGATCATGGCATTCGATCCGGTCGAAGAGATCAAGCTTTTCCATGGCGCGATCAATACGCTCGATTTCCAGACGATCGAGAACTATTTCGCCGATGACGCGACCTATGTCTCGAACGGCGTCGGCAGCCTTGCCGGGCGCGAGCAGATCATGACGGCGTTCCGCAAGTATTTTGACGATTACCCGGATCAGACGGCGATCGACACGCTGGTGGAAAAGGTCAGCCCGCGTGCCGGGCGCGCGGTCTGGTCAGTCCGGGCAACGCATAGCGGCACCGGCAAGCCGCTGATCCGCGAGGGCGAGGAAACCATCACCTTCAACGAGGATGGCCGCGTCACGCATGTGCAGGTTACCGATTACCAGGCATTCTGACCAGAAGGGCGGCAGCGATGCCGCCCTTTGCGCAACAATCTCTGCAAATCTTACAACCAGCTGAAAGACTTCAGGAACATTCTTCTTTTCCGGTTGTTTTGATCTCAGCCGCTTCACTTGCGGCAGGCATCAATCAGCAGCCCGGCAGAGCCGGCAGGAGGAATAGGATGGGTAGAGGTATTTTGCTTTGGTTTCTCGGGGTTCCGATTCCGCTGATCCTGATCATCCTTCTGTTCTGGCACTAGGAGATCACGATGTCGCAACCCGTATCGAGCGTCGTTACCGGCGCTCCGCAGGAATCGTCGTCCTCGGCCGTCAGCTGGGGACCGATTCTCGCCGGCACGCTGGCCGCAACGGCGATTACCCTGATCTTCATGCTGATCGGCTCCGGACTTGGGCTGACGATGATTTCGCCCTTCGCCAACGGCAGCAGCTCGCTGGCGACGATCGGGGCGACGGCGGCCGTGTGGCTGATCGTCGTGCAATGGGCGTCGTCGGCGCTCGGCGGCTATATCACCGGCCGGCTTCGCTCAAAGTGGGTCGGCGTTCACACCTATGAGGTATTCTTTCGCGACACGGCGCATGGCTTTCTGGCCTGGGCGCTGGCAACGCTTGTTGTTATCGGCCTGCTGGGCTCGGCGGTATCCTCGCTCGTCAGTGCCGGTGCCAGTGCGACCGCGACTGCGGTTGGAGCAACAGCGGCAGTGGGTGGCGCGGGAGCAGCGGCTGCAGTGTCCGGTTCAGACAATACGGGCGGCTTCTCGACATCCTACTTCACCGATGCGCTGCTGCGCCCGGCAGATGGCCGGACCGCCCCGCAGAACCAGAGCAATGAAGCCGTGAGCGCTGAGATTTCCCGCGTGCTGATCAGCGGTTCGGCGCAGGGCGAAATCTCCGCCGACGATCGTGCCTATCTCGACCAGGTGGTTGCCTCGCGCACCGGGCTTTCCGAAGCCGATGCAAAAACCCGCGTCGATGGTGTGCTGAAGCGTATCGATGATGCGAAGGTAGCGGCGCAGAAGGCCGCCGATACGGCCCGCAAGACGGCATCGGGTGTTGCGCTGATCGGCGCCATGTCGCTGCTCGTCGGCGCCTTCATCGCCAGTGTGTCGGCCGCGATCGGTGGACGCCAGCGGGACGACGATGAAGAGCGCGAGGCGCTTCTGAGGCGCTGACAGCCCGACCTGCGATCAAACTAGACGCCCGGATACGTTCCGGGCGTCTTTCTGTTTGTCTGACGCGACGCGTTTCTACGCTGCGAAAGTCAGGACGTGGGCGACGAGATAGATGGCAAGCACGGTAGAGATGCCGATGTCCGAGAGCATGGCGACGGTCTCGTTTCTGTTCCTCGACGGCTGCGTAAGGTGTTTCAGCCCAGCCAGACCGAAGAAAATGCAGCCGACCAGTGCAGCCGGCACTACCCAGTTCGGCTGGAAAAGGCTCGCTGCACCCAGCAATCCGATCGACAGATTGCCGAAGCCGATCTCCTGGACCAGCGGAAATGCTTTCTCGTCAGTGACGCCGAAGATCTTTTCGGCCGTAAAGGACGGCTGGGCGACCTGCTTGAGACCAGCGAGCAGAAGGCGCAGGCCGACGCCCCAGAACACGAACCACTTGCCGACGAGAAAAAGCAGATCGGCATTGCCGGCGAAGACCGCTTCCGAAATCACGGAAACGACGGGCAATACCAGCATCAACAAAAGCACTGTTGCGAAATACATGACAGCCCCCAAGATCACGCATTGGCTGCCAGTTAACGATGGGACGCGGCAAGTTAGCAAGATCAAAAGAAAGGCGCCCGGGGTGTTGATCCCGGGCGCCATGAGCCTTCTTCCGTAACTGGAGGTACAAACACCGGAAGAAGGTAGTCTCGATCGGTAAAGGCTTACGTTATTCGGCCTTCGCCAGATCACTGCGGATGACGGCCCGGAGATCGTCGATCGGGCGCAGGGTCTGCCCGTCTTCGAAATGCCAGAAGGTCCATCCGTTGCATGCATCAAGACCCTGAACCTTTGCGCCCAGGCGATGAATGGAGCCGGCGTCGCCGCCGGAGGCCACGGTGCCATCGGCGCGGACGATCGCGCTGTGGCGGCGGCGTGCATCGTAGAGCACCTGGCCGGGCTTGATCAGGCCGCTTTCGACCAACACGTTGAAGGCGACGCGCACTTCCTGCTTCTTGCCGGTCATGACAGTCAGCTCCGCCTTGCCGAGCGGCTCGACGGCGGCGATGCGGGCGGACGCCGCATCGATGTAATCCTGCTCGCGCTCGATGCCAACGAAGTGGCGGCCGAGGCGCTTGGCGACGGCGCCCGTCGTGCCCGAACCGAAGAACGGATCAAGGATCACGTCACCCGGCTTCGAGGACGCCATGATGACGCGAGCGAGCAGTGCTTCCGGCTTCTGGGTCGGGTGAACCTTCTTGCCATCGTCGCCCTTCAGACGCTCACCGCCGCTGCAGATCGGGAACAGCCAATCGGAGCGCATCTGCACGTCGTCGTTCGATGCCTTCAGCGCATCGTAATTGAAGGTGTAGCCCTTGGCCTTGGCGTCCGGGCTCGCCCAGATCATCGTCTCATGGGCGTTCTGGAACCGGCGGCCCTTGAAGTTCGGCATCGGGTTTGTCTTGCGCCAGACGATGTCGTTGAGGATCCAGAAATTGAGATCCTGCAGTGTGGCGCCGACGCGGAAGATGTTGTGATAGGAGCCGATGACCCAGATCGTGCCTGTCGGCTTCAGAACGCGGCGGCAGGCCAGCAGCCAGGCGCGTGTGAAGGCATCGTAGGCCTCGAAGGAAGCAAACTGATCCCACTCGTCATCGACGGCATCGACCAGCGACTGATCGGGACGGTGCAGCGTGCCACCGAGCTGCAGGTTATAGGGCGGGTCGGCAAAGATCACATCGACGGAATTGGTCGGCAGGGCCTCGAGGGCCGCGACACAATCACCCTTGATGATCGTGTCGATCCAGGAATCCGGCTTAACGGAGGTCTTAAGATCGGCAAGCGGAAAGACAGACGCCATTATGTTACTCGCTCATACACTTACGCTTTTAACTGACCGTTATGGTTACCCAGTTTGGTTACCAAAGCCTGAAGCGGTGAGCGATTTCGGGAAATTATCGAACTATACACGCAGAAAATGAAAAGGCAGGCACCTGGCCCGCCTCCCCTCAATTCGTCAGCCTGAGGCCGCTCGTGGCGCTCGCCGCCTTGCTGAACAAGGCCGACATCGAGGCGGCCATGTCGTCGGTGGGTTTGACCTCAAAGAACAGCCCCTCGGTGGCGCAGGCTTTCAGGTTCGGTCCGATATTCTTGGCAAAGACCGGATTGATCGCCTGGTTCCAGATCGGATCGGTGGGGATCGGCAGGTAGGTGGTGTAGAGCACGGCGACCTTGATGCCGCGATCCTTCAGCGCCGAGCAGAGCTTCGGGTCGATCGGCTGCAGACAGCGGTCGGGGTTGGACCACCAGGAGCCGCCGGTGCAGCTGCTTTTGCGGCTGTCGCCCAGGCCGTCGGTCACGAAGAACACCACTTCCTGGCGGTCGCCGGTGMTGGCGCCGGTGCCGCCATCGGTCTTGATTTCCTTGCCGATGCTGGTCAACGCCGTGTCGAAGCTCGTCAGCGCATCCTCGTTGAACTGGTGGTGCTGCGTCGTCATCAGGTTGATCTGGCCAATGGCGTTGCGCATGGTCGAGAGATCGCCGGTCAGGGTTGCGATCCGCTGGATGCCGTAATAGGGCGCCGTTTCAGAGGCCGCGGCGCCAAACGTATAGGCGGCGAAGCGGTACTGGTTCGGCTGGGTTTCCCCGGCCGCGTCGTCCATAAGCCCCTTGACGGCCTCGGTCACCACGTCGATCCGCAGCGTGATATCGTTGGCGCGGGCGATGAGATAGTTGCTGTCCGTGTTTTCGACGCCGCTGCCCCAGACCATATGGCAGGCGAAGGCACAGTTGCGGCCCGCGGCATCCGGGGCATTTGCGGTCGCCTTCACAAGCGCGTCGATATCGGCCTGCGTCGCGCCGATGCCCATCGACGGGGTATTGTCGAGCAGCAGGTAAAAATCGGTGTAGCTGGCGCTTGACATGCCGCCGCTGGAGGCGGTCGCCGTGCCGCTGACAGGCATGGAATTGATGCCCAGGATCTTCATGAACGTGGTCGGCGCCTGCGTCCCGAAATTGACGGTGGAGGTGACGACACCGCTTTGCTTGGCGACCTTGATCGAAACGTTGATAGGCAGCGAGCCGGCAGTCTGGCTAAGGCCGCTTGAGCGCTGTGCCATGAACATCTGTTGCGCATCCTGCTCGGCAATGCTGACCTCACCGTCGCCGGTCATCGACTGGATCGCCTTGTGGCCTGACGACTGCGGGGAGATGGCGCCGAGGGCTGCGGCATCGGCTGCCTCCATCAGTTCGGTCCGAAGCTCGCTCTGGTCGCTGTAGTCGACAGCAAGACCTGCAGCGCCGAGCAGCGGCACCATCAGGATTGCCGTCATGACACCGAAATTGCCACGCCGGTCCTTGAGAAAGGGACGTAAAGAACGCATTTTGAGTATGCCTCGGAGCTAAAATATAGTGCCGTTATGCACACCATTCGATAATATAGAGTAAGCATGGAAGCGTTTTCACGGCTTCGTGACTGAAATAGAAAGGCGATAAATACTTTAGATAGAAGTGATATTTCAATTTTATTCTATCACTGGTGGCATGCCGGAATTTTCGCCGGCACGCCTTCGTTGTCTTGGCCCTTTCAAGCGCCGGCGGTGTCGTGGACCTTGCGGCTGTCATCCGGCGCCTCTTCGCGCTCGAACATGCCGTAATCGCGGACGATGTGGCCGATACGCAGGCGGTAATCGGCAAAGACGCCGTTGCGGGCGGCCGCCTGTGCATTGCGGTGCGCCTCGCGGTTGCGCCAGCCCTTGATGGCCTCCTCATCGCGCCAGAAGGAGAGCGACAGGATCTTGCCGCGCATCGTCAGGCTTTCGAAGCGCTCGATGGAGACGAAGCCATCCATGCTCTCCAGTTCGGCGCGCAGCTCTCCCGCCAGATCGAGATATTTGTGGCGCTCGCCCAGGAAGGGTACGACCTCGAAGATGACGGCGATCATGGCAGCACCAGCTTAGCATGGGGTGCGGAGACATTTTTCAGGAAGATCCGGTCCTCCCTGAGGATGAAGCGCTCGCGCTTGGCAAATTCGTAGTTTTCGCGGCCGCGCGGATCGGCGGCGAGCCTCGCACGGTAGGCTTCGTAGGCGGCAAGGCTTTCGATGTTGTAGACACCGTAGGCCGTCGTCAGCGAGCCCTCGTGCGGGGCGAAATAGCCGATCAGGTCGGCGCCGTTCTGCGGGATCGCCTGCCCCCAGGTGCGGGCATATTCGGCGAAGGCTTCCTTCTTGAACGGGTCGATCTCGTAGCGGATGAAGCAGGTGAGCATCTCTTTCTCCTGTTGTTGTGAGACGAGATTGCCATGTTGCGGCGCCGACATGCTTCGGTTACGATCGAAGTATGAAAGAAGGACCAGATATCGCTCAGATCGGCTCGCTTATCGGCGATCCCGCCCGCGCCAACATGCTGACGGCGCTGATGGGTGGCAAGGCGCTGACGGCGACGGAGCTTGCGGCTGCCGGCGGCATTACACTGCAGACGGCAAGCACGCATCTTGCCAAGCTTGAGGCCGGCAGCCTGCTTTCGCAACGCAAGCAGGGGCGCCACCGCTATTTCACTCTTGCCGATGATGGCGTCGGCAAGCTGCTCGAAAGCATCATGGGCTTTGCCGCCGGGCGCGGGCATCTGCGCCACCAGCCGGGACCGAAAGAACCGGCGCTGCGCAAGGCACGCATCTGCTACGATCATCTGGCTGGCGATTACGGCGTGCGGATGCTGGACAGCCTCGTCGCCTCCGGGGCGATCGACGCCATCGGCGATGGACTGGCAGTGACGGCAAAGGGCGAGGACCGGTTCCAGTGCATCGGCATAGACCTGCACGGCCTGAAATCCTCGCGCCGCCCGCTCTGCCGCTCCTGCCTCGACTGGAGCGAGCGGCGCGCGCATCTGGCGGGCAGCCTCGGCAAGGCGCTGCTTTCCAACTTCTTCGACAAGGGCTGGGCGCGGCGCACGGCAGAAAGCCGCTCGGTGATCTTTTCGCCCGAAGGCGAGCGCCAGTTTCTGCAGCTCTTTCCGGTCGAGGCCTGAGCCAATCAGCCGACGATGGCGAAGGCTTCCGGCTCGCCGGGCTTTCGCGCCGAGGGAGAACGGCCGATCCATTGCACATGCTTCTGCAGGATGACGGCTGCCTGATCGATGCGGCCCTGGCGTAGCGCCAGCAGGATGGCGCGGTGATCGTGGTCGGTGCGCTTTTCCCATCCGGAACGCCAGGCCGAGAACAGAAACCGGGCGCTTGCCGCATGCAGATCGTCGATCGCCGCCAATAGGCGGTTCATGTTGCAGGGCGCGAGGATCAGCCGGTGGAAGCGGCGGTTCGCCTCTTCCCAGGCATGCACGTCGGCTGCCGCATCGCCATCCCGGGTCGCCTGCTCGGCGGCATCGAGGATCGCCGATGTCAGATGCTTGGCGGCGTGGCGGAGCGCCAGAACCTCAAGCGCCGCGCGCATTTCGGCGACTTCACGCACCTCTTCCAGATCGAAAGAGGCAACGCGCACACCGCGGCGCGGCTCGCTGATCGCCAGCCCCTGCGCTTCGAGGCGGCGGAAGGCTTCGCGCACCGGCACATGGCTGGTGCCGAATTCCTCGGCGATATGGTCCTGCCGAAGCCTGACGCCGGCGGCCAGTTCACCATGCACGATACGCTCCGCCAGGATGCGGCTGATGCGGCTTGCGATCGTGTCTTCGGGTTCCTTGGCCATGCTGTCCAGTAATGCGCGGGAATCGGCTTGGCGAGGCTATCCTGCGGTGCCTTCCGGCGCAAATGGCATTCGGCGGCGACAAGCCGCCCACAGCGCGCATCGCTGCCATGTCAACGCCCCCGTTGAGCTTGGGAACGCCATCGTGTAAACCGCCGCCATCCCCAACAAGGCTGGACGAACATGCAGGGCTTCGACCTCATTATCTTCGACTGTGACGGCGTTCTGGTCGATTCCGAAATCATCGCGGCGCAAGTCGAATCCGCCCTTCTCACCGAGGCCGGTTACCCGATCAGCCCGGAAGAGATGGCCGAGCGCTTTGCAGGCCTGACCTGGAAGAACATTCTTCTGCAGGTCGAGCGTGATGCCAGTATCCCGCTTTCGGCCTCGCTGCTCGACAAGTCCGAGAAGCTGCTCGACCTCAAGCTCCAGCAGGATGTCGAGGCGATCGCCGGTGTCGCCGCTGCTATCGCCAAGCTCGATCTGCAGCGCTGCATCTGCTCCAATTCGAGCTCTGCGCGCCTCGACATGATGCTCGGCAAGGTCGGCCTCAAGCCGCTGTTTGCGCCGAACATCTTTTCGGCAAAGGATCTCGGGCCCGACCGCACCAAGCCGAAGCCGGACATTTTCCTGCATGGCGCAGAGAAGATGGGCGTTTCGCCGTCGCGCACCGTTGTCGTCGAGGATTCCGTTCATGGCGTCCATGCGGCCCGTAGCGCCGGTATGCGCGTCATCGGCTTTACCGGTGCGTCGCACAGCTATCCCTCGCATGCCGACCACCTTACGGATGCGGGTGCGGAAACGGTGATCTCGCGGATGAGCGATCTTCCGGGTGTCGTTGCCGCACTTTCCGAATGGGAAGGCGCGCTCTGATCAGACGAGCAGGTTGACGGCGCCGGGCAGTATCTCGAAACGTGCCGGGATATGGCCTGGCGCCTCGCCGTCGCTATCGACAGGTGCCGCCTCGCCGGCCGGCCAGACCTCGACCAGACGCGCCCGGTGGATGCTGACCAGCGGGCTTTTCACGTGCTTGCCGCTGTAGATGCTGTTCATCAGCGTCAGCACGCGCAGCCTCGCGGCACCCCTGATGATCACCACATCGAAGAGCCCGTCGGAAACATCGGCGCCGGGCGCCACCTTCATGCCGCCGCCGAACCAGGCACCGTTGGCGACCGCAACGGCGGTGATCGGGCCGTCATAGACATCCTCGCCATCGAGCCGCAGCCGGATACTGCAGGGCTTGTAGCGCAGGATCTGCATCAGGCTGTGATAGAAGAACACCATCGGGCCGGGTAACCGCCTGCCCCGCCGCGCTTCGTTGACGGCGCTGACGATTTTTCCCGAAACGCCGAAGCTGGCGATATTGATAAAATGCCGGGTGCAGCTCACGCCGTCGTCGTTTTCGCAGGTCAGCAGCCCGGCGTCGACGGAGCGCACCGGTGCGGTCAACAGATGTTCGGCAATCTTAGAGGGTTCACGGGGGATGGCGAAATTGCGGGCGAAATCGCAGCCGGTGCCCGTGGGAATGAAGGAGAAGACAGCGCCCGGACGCCTTGATCTAAGGATACCGCCCGCGACCTCGCCGACCGTGCCATCGCCACCGACGGCCAGCACCAGATCGCAGCCGTCTTCGGCGAGTTCCCGACCATGGCGCCTAGCGTCGCCGAAACCCTTGGTTTCACGCAGGCTGATATCGGCCGAGCGGGCTTCGAGCGCACGCCGCAACGCGGACCAGAACACCCGCCTGCCCCGCCTTCCCGACGCCGGATTGAGAACGATGCCGATTTTCATCGCGAAAAATCTCTCCCGCCATGACAGAAGCATGACGGGGAGGCCGAAACAAGCGGCCTATTAGGAGCTCTTGGCTTTCTTCTTGGTCTTCGGGGCGTTGCCCTGATCGAAGCCGATATTGACGCGAACCAGTGAACCCGAACCAACCGGCAGCTTGAAGCCGTCATGGCGGAACAGGACCTGCGTCGACGTCTGGCCAGCCGGTATCTGCGCGGTGAAGGGCACGGTCTCGCTGTTGATTGCACCCTGGCTGTCGACAGCGCTGATGCGAATCGGCAGCGACACGGTACCAGGGCCGCCTGCCGGACCGGCGAGCACGCGAACCTGCGCAACGATGGTCATCGTCAGGCTCTGGTCGTTGAGCGTGCACTGGCGCGTATAGTCGCCGAATGCGGCCTGATAGACGATCTGATCAGTCGGCTGCGCATCCTGCTGGCCGGCGGCGCTGTTGACGACAGCCTTCTTGCCGCCCTTGGCATAGGTGCGGAAAATCGCATCCTGATCGCGCATGTAGATCTGCGGGCAAGCGCCCTGAACGACCGGCTGTACGGCGCCTGACGCATTGGTAGCGGTGCCGATCGGCTTGTCTGTCGAAGATGGATTCTGCGGTGCCATCGGCATGATCTGCGCGGTGCCACCGGTCTGCGCGGAAGCCTCTGCCGGCTTGCTGTCGCCGCCCATGCCAAGCGAGCTGCAGCCTGCGAGAAGAGCGGCCAACGATGCGGAAGCGATGAGACGCGGGACTTTGCCGAACACGATTATTCCACCCTCTTACAAAGTTTTTTGGCAGGCCCGAAGTCGCGTTTGCAAGGCCTTTCGTCACAGTTTGCGATGGTCTATATCAGCGGCGCAAAGAAAAATCGATTGGGTAAGCACTGTTTTGATGCACATTTCGGCTCGCAGCATTTCAGGCGCTTGCTTTCCTTCTCCGGATCGCTTCCGGCCATAACGTCAAGGATGAAGAACGTGGACTATATCTCGACCCGCGGCGAGGCCCCTTCTCTCGGCTTTTGCGATGCGCTTCTGACGGGTCTTGCCCGCGACGGCGGTCTCTACGTTCCGCGTCAATGGCCGCAGTTCTCCAAGAAGGAGATCCGGGCGCTGCGCGGCAAGAGCTATCAGGATATCGCGTTCACGATTCTCTCGCCCTTCACCAATGGCGAAATTCCGGCCGAAACCTTCCGGGCGATGATCGACGAGGCCTATGGCACCTTCCGCCATCCGGCGATCGCGCCGCTGGTGCAGACCGGCCCGAACAGCTTCGTGATGGAGCTCTTCCACGGCACGACGCTGGCCTTCAAGGACGTGGCGATGCAGTTGCTGGCCCGCCTGATGGACTATGCGCTCGAGAAGCGCGGCGAGCGCGCGACGATCGTCGGCGCGACGTCCGGTGATACCGGCGGTGCGGCGATCGACGCCTTTGCCGGACGCGAGCGCACCGACATCTTCATTCTCTTCCCGCATGGCAAGGTTTCTCCGGTGCAGCAGCGCCAGATGACGACCTCGACGTCGCCGAACGTGCATGCGCTGGCCGTCAACGGCAATTTCGACGACTGCCAGAACCTGGTGAAGGCGATGTTCAACGACGGCGCCTTCCGCGACAAGGTCAAGCTATCGGGCGTCAACTCGATCAACTGGGCCCGCATCATGGCTCAGATCGTCTATTACTTCACCACCTCGGTGGCGCTCGGCGGACCGGACCGGAAGATTTCGTTCACCGTACCGACGGGGAATTTCGGGGATATCTTCGCGGGCTATGCCGCCAAGAAGATGGGCCTGCCGATCGGCAAGCTGGTGATCGCCACCAACGAGAACGACATCCTGGCGCGGACGATGAAGACCGGCCGCTACGACATGAAGGAGGTCAAGGCGACCACCTCTCCGTCCATGGATATCCAGATTTCCTCCAACTTCGAACGACTGCTGTTCGAGGCCTATGACCGCGACGCTTCCAAGGTGCGCCACGCCATGGATAGCCTGAAGCAATCGAACGGTTTCGAGATCGCTCCGAAGGCGCTCGCCGCCATAAAGAAGGACTTCCGCGCCGGCCGCGCCAGCGAGAAGCAGGTGGCCCAGACGATCAAGGAAACGCTTGCCGAGACGGGCTATCTGCTCGATCCGCATTCGGCGATCGGCGTCTTCGTTGCCGCCAAGCACGAGAAGCCGAATACGCCGATGGTGACGCTTGCCACCGCCCACCCGGCTAAGTTCCCGGCGGCCGTAAAATCGGCCTCCGGTATTGACCCGGCGCTCCCGACGTGGCTTGCTGATCTGATGCTTAAGGAGGAGCGCTTCCAAGTCATCGATCCGGAACTTAAGGCCGTTGAAAGCTTTATCGGCAAGCATGCCCGGACGTAATTCGGCAGCGCAGAAAGATAGCCAATGACAGTTGAGTGCACCCGGCTCAAATCCGGGCTGACAGTAGTGACACAGACCATGCCGCACCTTGAAAGTGCCGCACTCGGGGTCTGGATCAAATCAGGTTCGCGCAACGAAACGGAAGACGAGCATGGCATTGCCCACCTGCTCGAACACATGGCTTTCAAGGGAACCGCGCGCCGCTCGGCACGCGATATCGCAGAGGAAATCGAGGATGTCGGCGGCGAAGTGAACGCCGCAACCTCGACCGAAACGACCTCCTATTATGCCCGCGTCCTCAAGGACCACGTGCCGCTCGCCATCGATATCCTCGCCGACATCCTGACGGAATCGGCCTTCGAGGAAGATGAGCTGGAGCGCGAAAAGCAGGTCATCCTGCAGGAAATCAATGCCGCCAACGACACGCCCGATGACGTGGTTTTCGACAAGTTTTCGGAGACCGCCTACAAGGACCAGACGCTCGGCCGCGCCATTCTCGGCACGCCGGAGACGGTCGTTTCATTCTCGCCGCAGCAGATCCGCACCTATCTCGGCCGCAACTACACGACCGACCGGATGTTCGTGGTCGCAGCCGGTGCCGTCGATCACGACGAGTTCGTGAAGATGGTGGAACAGCGTTTCGCCGGCCTGCCGACAGCGCCGATCGCGACGCCCGTGATGGAGCCCGCGCGCTATATCGGCGGCAATATCCGCGAGACCCGCGATCTCATGGATGCGCAGATCCTGCTCGGCTTCGAAGGCAAGGCCTATCACGCCCGCGACTTCTACTGTTCGCAGATCCTCGCCAACATCCTCGGCGGTGGCATGTCTTCGCGGCTGTTCCAGGAAGTGCGCGAAATTCGCGGCCTCTGCTATTCGATCTATGCCTTCCACTGGGGCTTTTCCGACACCGGCATCTTCGGCATCCATGCTGCGACCGGCGGTGAGAACCTGCCGGAACTGGTGCCTGTCATCATCGACGAGCTGCACAAGTCTGCCGGCTCGATCGAGCAGAAGGAAATCGAGCGCGCCCGCGCCCAGATCCGCGCCCAGCTTTTGATGGGTCAGGAAAGCCCGGCCGCCCGCGCCGGCCAGATTGCCCGGCAGATGATGCTCTATGGCCGTCCGATCTCCAATCCGGAGATGATGGAGCGGCTAGAGGGCATCACCGTCGAGCGCCTGACCGACCTTGCCGGACGGCTGTTCTTCGACACCGTTCCGACGCTGTCGGCGATCGGACCGCTGGAGCAGCTTGCACCGATGGAAGACATCACTGCTTCGCTGTCCGCCCATGTGCCGCAATCCAAACAGGCAAGCCGCTAGACCGCTTTCAGCCCGCCGGGAGTGATCGATGCCCAAATCGGTATTTCGGTTCCTGTCGCGGCAGCCGGAAGCAGTCGAGCTGGAGAACAGCCGCTATGCGTTGCGGCTGCCGCGCTATCAGGATTTCAACCAGTGGCACAAGCTGCGCTCGGAAAGCCGCAAGTTCCTGGAACCCTGGGAGCCGACCTGGCGGCGTGACGAACTGACGGAGGGCGCCTTTCGCGCCCGCGTCATCCGCGGCAAGCAGGAATATGCTTCCGGACAGGCGATCCCGCTCTTTCTGTTTTCCAAACCGAACATGGATTTGCTCGGCGGCATCACCATCGGCTATATCCGCCGCGGGGCGGCGCAGAGCTGCATGATCGGCTACTGGATGGGCGAGAAACACGCCGGTCAGGGCCATATGTTCGCCGCACTTCAGTTGGTTATACCCTATATCTTCGCAGGGCTTGAGTTGCACCGTATCGAAGCAGCCTGTATTCCAGACAACGCACGGAGCATTCGCCTGCTTGAGAAAGCCGGGTTTCAGCGGGAAGGCTATCTGCGCGGATACTTGAAAATCAACGGTCAGTGGCATGACCATGTGATGTTTTCACTGATCGCCACCGATACGGATACAGGCAGGAAAACCGACAGCCGATGACCACGAACCGCATGCTGCACACATCACCGTCCGGCCGATTGATCGCGGTGATCGCAGCTCTCTTCCTATCGGCGCTTGCGCTGGCCGCCGGTACCGCACATGCGGCTGAACCGGTGAAGATCTCGCGCGACGACACCGCGCTCGACCTCACCAAGACCACCGAGATTTACGCCAACCAGGGCGAAGCCTTCCAGGTGTCCACAGCAGCCGGTGCCGACGGCATCCGGCGGCGTATTGAGGTACGTGCCAGCTCCGACAACCACCAGGGCGACTGGGCGGTTTTCGCGCTCGCCAACGTTTCGGAAGAGCAGCTGGAGCGCGTCATCGTCGCCCCGCATTTCCGCCTGGTGAATTCCAAGCTTTTCTGGCCTGACCTCGGCTCGCAGCGTATCATGGCGATCACGCCGAGCGAGGGCTTCGCGCTCGACCGGCAGCCGAGCGACGAGGCCGACGTCTTCCGCATCACGCTGAACCCCGGCGCCGTCATCACCTTCGTCGCCGAGCTTGCAAGCCCCGACCTGCCGCAGATCTATCTCTGGGAACCGGACGCCTACAAGGACACGATCAACGCCTTCACGCTCTACCGCGGCATCGTGCTCGGCATTGCCGGTCTGCTCGCCGTGTTCCTGACCATCCTGTTCGTTGTCAAGGGAACCTCGATGCTGCCGGCAACGGCAGCACTCGCCTGGGCGGTACTCGGCTATATCTGCGTCGATTTCGGCTTCCTCGGCAAGCTGATCAGCATCGCCTCGGCCGACCAGCGAATATGGCGCGCCTGCGCGGAAGTGGCGCTGGCCTCGAGTTTCGTCATCTTCCTGTTCACCTACCTGAACCTCAACCGCTGGCATACGCATCTCGGCTACGCCACGCTCGCCTGGGTGCTCGGCCTCGCGCTGCTCTTCGGCGTGGCGATCTACGACCCGTCGATCGCTGCCGGTATCGCCCGGCTCTCCTTCGCGCTGACGGCGACGATGGGTCTGGTGCTGATCGTCTATCTCGGGCTCAACCGCTATGACCGCGCCATCCTGCTCGTACCCGCCTGGGCGCTGATCCTTGTGTGGATATTCGGGGCGTGGCTGACGATCACCGGACGGCTCGACAACGACATCATCCAGCCGGCGCTCGGCGGCGGCCTAGTTCTGATTGTGCTGCTCATCGGCTTTACCGTGATGCAGCACGCCTTTGCGGGCGGCGCGTTCCAGCAGGGTTTGTTTTCCGATCTCGAACGCCAGTCGCTGGCGCTGACCGGCTCCGGCGATATGGTCTGGGACTGGGACGTGGCGCGCGACCGCGTCGTCACCATTCCCGATGTTTCCGTGAAGCTCGGCCTGTCGCCGGGGACGATGCATGGCGCGGCGCGCAACTGGCTGCCGCGGCTGCATCCTGACGACCGCGACCGTTTCCGCGCCACGCTCGACGTGCTGCTTGAGCATCGCCGCGGCCGCCTGAACCACGAATTCCGCATCCGCGCCGAGGACGGGCATTTCCACTGGCTGCTGATCCGCGCCCGCCCTGTGCTCGGCTCCAACGGCGAAATCATCCGCTGCGTCGGCACGATCGTCGATGTGACGGAACAGAAGAATTCCATCGAGCGGCTGCTGCACGACGCGCTGCACGACAACCTGACGGGCCTGCCGAACCGCCAGCTGTTCATCGACCGCCTGCAATCGGTGCTGGCGCTGGCCCCTTCGGGCGATACGCTGCGCCCAACGGTGATGGTGATCGATATCGACCGCTACAAGCTGGTCAACGATGCACTCGGCGTTGCCGCGGGCGACAATATCCTGATTGCGCTGACCCGGCGCCTGCGCCGTCTCCTGAAGACGCAGGACACGCTGGCGCGTCTGGCGGGCGACCAGTTCGGCCTGATCCTGGTCTCCGAACGCGATCCGGCGAAGATCGCCGATTTTGCCGATGCGATCAGCAAGGCGATCATGGTGCCGATCAACTTTGCCAATCGCGAGATCGTCCTGACCGCGTCGATCGGCCTTTCCTCCTGGGTCGACCAGCAGGAAAATGCAGCCAGCATGCTGAGCGACGCCGAGCTTGCCATGTACCGCGCCAAGCGCGCCGGCGGCAATCGCGTCGAGCCTTTCCGCCCGGCATTCCGCGATTTCGGGGCCGACCGGCTGCAGCTGGAATCGGATCTGCGCCGCGCCATCGAGCGCAAGGAACTGTCGATGGTCTATCAGCCGATCGCCCGGCTCGAGGATGTCGAGATCGCCGGTTTCGAGGCGCTGATGCGCTGGGAGCACCCGAAGCGCGGCAATATCCCGCCATCCGAGTTCATCCCGATCGCGGAAGCCTCCGACATCATCGGCCCGCTTGGACTGTTTGCGCTGGAACAGGCGACCAACGACCTGATGGGTTGGCAGAACCAGACCGGCGAATTGCCGATCTTCGTGTCGATCAATCTCTCCAGCGTGCAACTGCTCAACAACGAGCTTTATGACGACGTGCGCTCGGTGCTAGCCAAGACCCATTGCGAACCCTCGCGCCTGAAGCTGGAGCTGACGGAATCGATGGTGATGGAGAACCCGGAACAGGCGCGCCTGGTGCTGCAGAAGCTGAAAGAGGCGGGCCTCGGCCTGGCACTCGACGACTTCGGCACAGGCTATTCCTCCCTCTCCTACCTGACGCGCTTCCCCTTCGACACCATCAAGCTCGACAAGGCGCTGGTGCGCGACAATACCGACAAGAAGGCCACCATCCTGCGCTCGGTGATCAACATGGCCCGCGAACTGGACATGAAGGTCGTCGCCGAAGGCATCGAGTCCAACGAGGACGCCATCGAGCTTGCCAAGATGGGCTGCAGCTACGGCCAAAGCTACCTCTTCGGCCCGCCAATGCCGGCAGAATCGGTGCTGCGGCTCTTGAAGGAACGGTTTCCGCTGACGAAGCGGGCGTAAGCCGCTCCATTGCCTATGCGGGAACCGATCCCGCGCAGGCCATCCTTCCGATTGCAGATTGTGACAGGACGATGTGGCAAAGGCGTCACGTTTGCGGCGCTTTGCCAATTTTTTATACATATGCGTTTAGCATATAATTGACGAGCCCGTTCTCCGCGAGCTTACTGTTTCCGTTGCCAATCGGCGCGTTCCCTCTCCGGCGTCCCCCTCGCGGCACCGCACGCCTCGCGCCACATACGGGCCAGCCACAGTGCCGGTCTGCAAAACGGAGACACAGCATGAACATAAAGAGCCTTCTTCTCGGCTCCGCTGCTGCATTTGCAGCAGTTTCCGGCGCTCAGGCTGCCGACGCCATCGTCGCCGCCGAGCCGGAATCCGTGGAATATGTCCGCGTCTGCGACGCGTACGGAACAGGCTACTTCTACATTCCAGGCACCGAGACCTGCCTGAAGATCGGCGGCTATCTGCGCTTCGAAGTCGGCTACGGCTTTGGGGACCGTTATGAGAACAACGGGCCGGGTGGCGCTGGTGGCGAGGACTGGGAAAGCCACACCCGCGCCCATGTGAGCGTCGATGCCAAGAGCGACACCGAAAACGGCCCGCTGACGAGCCGCATCGTTCTCGAATCCAACTATTATGGCGGCGGCGGTCCCGCCACGCGTACCACCGAGTTTGTCGGCTGGTCGAATGCCGCCGCCTATGGCACCGATAACACGATCATCGACGAGGCCTATCTGGAGCTTGCCGGTGTCCGCGCCGGCCGTTTCGCAAGCTGGTGGGATAACGACTTCTCCGGCGAATCCGATCTGATGACCGGTAACGACACCAAATGGAATGCGATCCGCTACGAATATGACAGCGACAGCTTCAATGCCGGCCTGTCGCTGGATGAACTCCCTGCGGACTTCGACGGAGCCGAGAGAGGTCTCGGCATAGACGCCATGGTCGGCGGCAAGGCTGGCGGGTTCACCTGGCAGGTCTATGGCGGCTATGACGCGGCCATGCAGGACGGTTCCGTCACAGCCCGCATGGGAGCAGAAATCGGCCCCGGTCTGTTCGAGCTTGCCGGCATCTATTCGAGCGGCCCGAATACCTACTACCAGGCCAGCGAATGGTCGGTGATCGCGCAATATGCGCTGAAGATCAACGACAAGTTCACCATAACGCCGGAGGCGCAGTATAGCGGCAGGATCCGTGAGGCCGACGACGAATATCACAATGGCAGCATGTGGCGCGGCGGCGTGACGTTCGACTACAAGATCGTCGACGACCTGACACTGCATACGGCTGCGACCTATGTGGCTGAAAATCACGATTTCCCGGGCACCGACGACTCGCATTATGTCGAAGGCTTCGTCCGGCTGGAGCGGGATTTCTGAGCCTGTCCGCATCGATGTGAAATGAGAGACCCGGCACAATGCCGGGTCTCTTGCTTTGGGGCCCCTGCTCAGGCTGCCTGCGGAACCCTTGCGATCACCTTGATCTCAAAATCGAAGCCCGCCAGCCAGTTGACGCCGACGGCAGTCCAGTTTGGATATGGCGCCTCGCCGATGATGCGGTTGCGCACCGCCATGATCGTTTCGAACTGATTTTGCGGGTCGGTGTGGAAAGTCGTGACGTCGATGACGTCATCGAGCGTCGCGCCCGCAGCCTTCAGGACGGCCTTCAGGTTTTCGAAGGCCAGTTCTACCTGGCGGGCGAAGTCGGGCTCCGGCGAGCCGTCGGCACGGCTGCCCACCTGCCCCGAGACGAACAGCAGATCACCGGAGCGGATCGCTGCGGAGTAGCGGTGTTCGGCGTAGAGCGCGTGGCGGCCGACCGGGAAGATTGCTTCGCGTTTGGTCATGTTCACTCCTGATGACAATAGCGGACCCTCGGGCAGACGCGATCGCCTGCCCGTTCCATTTGCCGTGTTCTCCGGCGAGGCCCGCGCTTCACAATGCGGGGCGCAATTGATATACGCTCCGTATGTCTATATATTTGGCATACATTTAGTATGTCAATACGCATACGTGGCGTATGTCAATTTCGAGGAGAATGCCGTGGCTGGAAAACGCCGTGCGGAAATGATGGAAGAGACCCGGGCGAAGCTGATCCAGGCGGCCAGAAAGGCTTTCGCGGCAAAGGGTTACGCCGGATCGTCGATGGATGATCTCACCGCGGAAGCGGGGCTGACGCGCGGCGCGCTCTATCACAATTTCGGTGACAAGAAAGGCCTGCTGCAGGCGGTGATCGACCAGATGGATGCCGACATCCTCGTGCGGATGCGCGCGGCGCATGCCGCCGCGGCCACTCCCTGGGAAGGGTTCATGGCCGAGTCCATCGCCTATATCGAGATGTCGCTGGAGCCGGAGATCCAGCGCATCATGCTGCTCGACGGCCCCGCCGTTCTTGGCGATCCCTCGCAATGGGAAAACCAGAATGCCTGCCTGCGCACGACCGCGCAGACGATCCAGGCGCTGATCGACGACGGAACGGTGAAGCCCGTGAATGCCGAGGCTGCGGCGCGGCTCGTCAACGGCGCCGCCCTCAATGCCGCCCTGTGGATTGCCGCAGCGGATGACCCGGAAACTGTGCTTGCCAATGTCGTCGATGCCTTCCGCCAGCTGACCGGCGGGTTGCTGAAAACCGCCTAGGCGGCAAAGCGCTGCGACGCTTCCGTGGCGCTCTGGATGAGCGCGTGGAGATATTCGAGCTTGGCAACGACCGGCGGTGACAGCACGAAGGGATAGGCATCCGGCTGGCCCATGCTGCGCTGAATGGCATTGATGGCAACGCTGAGCGGGATCCAGGCGCTGATCAGCTGTCCGGCGCTCTTTGCACGGTAGGGCTGAAAGTCCACCTCCGCCGCCATTTCCTCATGACCACGCGGATCGATGGCGATGCCGAAGGCGCGCGCCGTTTCCAGAGTGTCGACGATGTGGAGATAGTGCGCAAAACACTCGGCGAAATCCTCCCATGGGTGAGAGGCGGCGTAAGCGCTGATATAGCTTTCCTGCCATCCGATAGGAGCGCCATTGGCATAGTGGTTCTGCAGCGCCGCACTATAATCCTGACGCTCGTCGCCGAAGGTGGCACGGAAGGTATCGAAGGCGCCGCGATCGCGCAGCAGCTTGTTCCAGATGAAGTGGCCGGTCTCATGGCGGAAGTGGCCGAGCAGCGTCCGGTAATTCTCGTCCATGGCGCTGCGGGCGAGTTCGCGCGTCACGTCATCGGCCTCGGCGGCGCGGATGGCGATCAGCCCCTCCTCGTGACCGGTCATCGCCGGAACGACATTGCCGTCGAACTGAACCGTATCTTCGAGGAAATCGAAGACGAGGCCGCCCTGCGGATCCTGCTCGCGGTCGGGATGTGGCAGGTTCAGACGCAGCAGCGAATAGAACAGGTGGCGCTGTGCCTGGCTGATGCGCCGCCACCGGTCGATGCCGTCTTGGGTGTTGGTGTTCGGTACCAGCCGGTTGTGCCTGCAGGCGATGCAGAACGGGTTCTGATCGTCGGATGCGACAAGCCAGTTGCAGATATCGAGGCCGGCATTGGCGCAGAAGCGGACGATGCGCTCCGGCCGAGCCACCAGCTGCCAGGCGGTCTCGTCACGCGGCTCCAGCGCATGCATCGTCATGTCGCCGGGCAGGAAACCCAGCCGGTGATTGCAGCGAACACATTGGCGATTGTCGAAATGGACGACCTGATCGCAATTGTCGCAGTCGAAAAGCCTCATGGCACTACCCCAAGCATACCGGACGGACTAAAAATGCCTGCCGCGCGGAGGCGCAACAGGCATTGTCATTGAAATCGTTGAAGGATCAGAGCCGATCGACGGCGCCCTTCAGCTTGTCCTTGGCCTTGCCTGCGGCGACCTGGGCTTTGCCCTTGCCTTCCTGCACGGCGCCCTTGGCCTGCAGGCTGTGATCGTCGGTGGCCTTGCCGATCGCCTGCTTGGCCTTGCCTGCAATTTCGTTGGTCTTGCCGGAAATCTTGTCGCTGGTGCTACCCATGTGAGATGCCTCCTAAATCGCACCGGGCAGGTTTGCCCGGGTTTGCGGAGAGGAAACGTCGCCTGTCAGATTTCGTTCCGAAGAAATTCAGGCGTGGCCGGCATCTGCGGAAAGCATCGCCGCCGTCACACCCATGCCCGCAAGAGCACGTTCATATTTGTCATCGAGGCCGCGATCGAAGATCAGCGTCTCGTTCGCGGCGCAGGTCAGCCAGCCATTATTTCCGACTTCGCTTTCGAGCTGTCCGGCGCCCCAGGAGGAATAGCCGAGCAGCATCGTCGCCCGCTTCGGACCGCCACCCTTGGAGATGGCGCGAACGATATCGAGCGTTGCCGTCAGGCAGATGTCGTCACTGACCGGGATGCTGGAATCGCTCAGATAATCGTCGGAATGCAGAACGAACCCTCTGCCGCTCTCGACCGGTCCGCCGGTCTGGATCGGGAAATCGCGCGCGAAATCGGGCAGCACGATGGAATCGCTGTCCTTGATCATGTCGAGATGCAGCAGCACATCAGTAAATGTCAGGCTCTGCGGCCTGTTGATGACGAAACCCATGGCTCCGGCGTCGGAATGGGCGCAGATATAGACAACCGTGCGCGCAAAATTCCTGTCTTCCATGCCAGGCATGGCAATGAGGAACTGCCCGTCGAAAAAGCCACGTTCCCGTCTGTTCTTCAGCGTCGATAAGGACATAATTCCTCCTGCTGCCAGACCGGTGAAAAGGCCCCGACAGTGGAAACATGGGGCAATGTCACAAATCAATCAACCGAAAATGAAGAAATAGACCTGCTGTCCTTGTGGCAGGCTGGTGCAGTTTTCGATAAACCTTTGTTCCATGACGATTATTTCTTTCGCATCCGGCAGCGCCCGGCTCCTCTGTCTTTATGCCGCAGCCTCAGGCTGCCTGGCAGGCACCGCCTGGGCGGAGATGAGCCCCTGGGTCGACAACGAAGGCGGCCGCATGCGGCTGATCGCGCTGCCGCCGGAGCGTGATGGAACGGTTCATGGCGGCCTGCAGATCGAGCCGAAAGCCGGCTGGATCACCTATTGGCGGGAGCCCGGAAACAGCGGCATTCCACCGCAGATCAGCGTCGCGCCCGGAAGCGTTATGACGCTGACGGGGGTGCGCTATCCGGTGCCGAAGCATATCAATGACGGCAAGGTGGACGACATCGCCTATGACGCGCCCGTCATCCTGCCGCTGACATTCAAGGCGGAAGACCAAGCCGCGGAAATCAAGGCGACAGCCTTCATCGGCATCTGCAAGGATCTTTGCGTGCCCTTCCAGGCGGCGTTTTCGCTGCCGCTGTCGAGTGCGAAGCAATCGCGGCCGGAGGAGGAAGCGTTGCTGAAGACGGCGGAGGCATCGCTGCCGGAAGCAGCATCCGCGGATTTCAAGGTGGTGTCGCATAGGCTTTCGCCCGACATGAAGGAACTCTGGCTCGACATCGCGCTGCCCGGCGGCGGCGACACGGCGCCGGCGGTGATCGTTACCGGGCCAAGCGGCTATGTCTTCACCAAGCAACTGATGAGCAAGCGCGACGGCAAGACCTTCTCGACCTCCGTGGCGATCGGCAAGCTGCCGAAGAACTACAGCATTTCGGGCAAGCGCTGGAGTGCGCTCGTCGTCGACGGCGATCGCGCCATGGAGACACCGCTTGCCTTTGAATGAGCGGCTTTTATAGTCGCCGCCAGCCTGCGGCCTGTGCCGCTTGATCATCCGAACGAGGAGAGTTTCATGACCATCGCAATCGGCGACAGCCTTCCGGCCGCCACCTTCAAGGAAAAGACATCGGACGGCCCGGCCGAGACCTCGACCGAACAGCTGTTCAAGGGCAAGCGGGTCGTGCTCTTCGCCGTTCCCGGCGCCTTCACCCCCACCTGCTCGCTGAACCATCTGCCGGGCTATCTCGAAAACCGCGATACGATTCTCGGCAAGGGCGTCGACGATATCGCCGTGGTCGCCGTCAACGACTGGCACGTGATGGGCGCCTGGGCGCAGCAATCCGGCGGCCTCGGCAAGATCCACTTCCTTGCAGACTGGGATGCGGGTTTCACCAAGGCACTCGGCCTGGAAGCCGACCTCTCGGCTGGCGGCCTCGGCGTACGCTCGAAGCGCTATTCGATGCTTGTCGAGGATGGCGTCGTGAAGTCGCTGAACGTCGAGGAAAACCCCGGCCAGGCGACGGTCTCGGGCGCGGCTGCGATGATCGAGCAGCTGTAAGCTATTTCAGTTGGCGGCGGGCCGGTTCCACCGCTTTCTTTCTGGACTCGGTGCTGGACACGTAGTCGGCAGATGCGCGTGGAGTCCCCCTCACCCCGCCCTCTCCCCGAGGGGAGAGGGGATTTCGGCACGAGCAGCGGCCCCTCCTTCCCTTCTCCCACTCTGGGAGAAGGTGGCCCGAAGGTTTCAGGTGCAACTCGTTGCACCGGGGATGAGGGGGCCGCTGGCACAGTTCTTCCCTCATCTCTGTGCTTGTCACAGAGATCCAGCCAGCCCAAGTCTTTGGGCTGAAAAGACTCTTCCCGCCGCGCAGACGCGCGGCGACTGGATTCCTGTGACGAGCACAGGAATGAAGGAGTTACCCTTGAGCCCTCAGGTCGGCGATCCGAGTTTCCAACGCAACACCTAGCTCTTCGTCGCCGATGTCTCCACCTGCTGCGATGGAAGCCTCGATGACATCGCGCAGCTTGTTCAGCTTCGCTTCCCTCTGAGCGACGAGGCTCAATCCTGCGCTGACGACCTGTCCAGCTGAGTGGTAGCGTCCCTCGGCGACCAATCTCTCGACGAAATCTTCCCACTGCTTTTCGATCGATACCTTCATGGCGAAGCTCCCTTTCTGACAGGCTAATAGAAAGTCGTTGGCGCCGCACCCTCCCACTTGCATCCGCCGTGCTTTTGCCATATTCGTTATAACATAACTGTTATGTTATTACATTTTAGAAAGCGCTTCGATGCCCCGCCCCTTTCCCAACCTGCTCCAGCAATCCGCTGCCGTGCGTGCCGGTTTCGTGTTGTTGATGATCGCTGCGCTGTGGCTGGCGATCCATTGGGCGGTGATCCTGCCGTGAGTGCCGTTCTCATCGAGCTCGATAACCTGACAGTCAGCTACGACCGGCATCCGGCGGTGCATCATGTGTCCGGCAGCCTTCGCGAGGGCAGCCTGACGGCGATTGCCGGGCCAAATGGGGCAGGTAAATCGACGTTGCTGAAGGCGCTCATCGGCGAGATCAGGCCGGCGGCGGGGCAGATTCGTCACCGGCTGGCACGGCTCGACTTCGGCTATCTGCCGCAGGCTGCCGATATCAACCGGCGCTTTCCGATCTCGGTTCTGGATACCGTGATGCTGGGCGCCTGGCGGCGGGCCGGGGCCTTCGGACGGGTGGCCGCGAACGAGCTGCAGAAGGCGCTCGAGGCGCTGTCAGCCGTCGGGCTCGAAGGTTTCGAGAACCGGCATATCGGCGCGCTGTCGGCAGGGCAGTTCCAGCGCGTGCTGTTTGCCCGGCTGCTGCTGCAGGACGCCAAGGTTATCCTGCTCGACGAACCTTTCACGGCGATCGACGCGCGCACCACCCGCGACCTTCTCGACATCGTGGCGCGCTGGCATGGCGATGGGCGGACGGTGATCGCGGTGCTGCACGATTTCGAGCAGGTCCGGGCACATTTCCCCGAGACAATGCTGATTGCCCGCGAGCTGATCGGCTGGGGGCCGACGGCGGAGGTGATGTCGGCGGCGAATCTGATGACGGCGCGGGCGATGGCCGAGCGCTGGGACGAAGACGCCGCGATCTGCGAGCCCGCCGCATGACCGCCTACGATATCTTTCTGGCGCCTTTCGCCGATTACGGTTTCATGCGCCGTGCGCTGGTCGCCTGCCTCTGCCTCGGGCTTGGCTCCGGGCCGATCGGCGTGTTCCTGATGCTCCGGCGCATGAGCCTTGTCGGCGATGCGATGAGCCATGCGGTGCTGCCGGGGGCGGCGATCGGCTATCTCGTTGCGGGGTCCCTGTCGCTGACGGCGATGGGAATCGGCGGGCTCGTCGCCGGGCTTTCGGTGGCGCTGCTTTCAGGCGTCGTCAGCCGCGTGACGGTGCTGCAGGAGGATGCCAGTTTTGCGAGCTTCTACCTGATTTCGCTGGCGCTCGGCGTCCTCATCGTCTCGCTGCGCGGCTCGAATATCGACCTGCTGCATGTGCTGTTCGGCACGATCCTGGCGATAGACACCCCTGCCCTGACGCAGATCGGTGCGATCACGTCGGTGACGCTTCTGGCACTTGCGATCATCTACCGGCCACTGGTCGCCGAGTGTTTCGATCCCGGCTATCTGCGCGCCGTCGGCGGGCGCGGCTTGCTCTATCACTTCCTGTTTCTGCTGCTTGTGGTGCTCAATCTCGTTGCAAGCTTCCAGGCACTCGGCACGCTGATGGCAGTCGGGCTGATGATGCTGCCGGCGGCGATCGCGCAGCTCTGGTCGCGCAGCCTGCCCCGGATGATGACCATTGCCGCGGTCAGCGCCACGGCATCCGGCTATCTCGGCCTTGTCGCCTCCTACCATCTCGAACTCGCCTCCGGGCCGACGATCATCATGACGGCGGCGGGCTTCTACGCGCTTTCGATCTTCTTCGCACCGTCCGGCCTTGCCCGGCGCTATTTTCCCCGCCCGCATCTCAAGGGCTGAACCAAGGAGACCATCATGAGATCCAAAATCCTGCTTCTGTCTGCCGCATTGCCCGCGCTGATTGCCGCTTCGGCGATGCCGGCCTCGGCGGAAACGCTGAAGACCGTTGCCTCCTTCACTGTGCTTGCCGACGTCGTCAAACAGGTCGGCGGCGATCATGTCACAGTCACCAGCCTGGTCGGCCCGAACGGCGACCCCCATGAGTTCGAACCCTCGCCTGCCGATGCCAAGCACCTGAAGGCAGCGCAGGTCACCTTCGTCAGCGGCGAGGGCCTGGAAGGCTGGATGGACCGGCTGATCACCGCGTCCGGCTACAAGGGCACGCCCGTTACTGTATCCGAGGGTATCGACACCCGCACCATGGAAGAGGACGGTAAGACCGTGACCGATCCGCATGTGTGGAACAGCCCGGTCAACGTGAAGATCTGGGTAAAGAACATCGAAAAGGCGCTGTCGGATGCCGATCCTGCCGATGCCGCAGCCTTCAAGGCCAACGCCGAGCGCTACACCAAGACGCTGGACGAGCTGGACAGCTATGCGCATGCGAAGTTCGACGCGATGCCTGAAGACCGGCGCAAGGTGCTGACCAGCCACGACGCCTTCGGCTATTTCGGCCGCGAATACAAGGTGAGCTTCCTGGCACCGCTCGGCGTCTCCACCGAAACAGAAGCGTCGGCCGCCGACGTTGCCAAGCTGATCGAACAGATCAAGACCGAGCATGTGAAGACGTATTTCTTCGAGAACTCCAACGATCCGCGTCTCGTCAAGCAGGTGGCCAAGGCAACCGGCGCAGAGCCGGGCGGCGAGCTCTATGTCGAGTCTCTCTCTGACGCCAAGGGACCGGCTCCGACCTACGAGAAGATGTTCCGCTACAATGTCGACCAGATCACCGCGGCGATCGCAAAGTCGAGCTGAGCAGCTTGGGCCGCGGAGCAATCCGCGGCCTTTCCTTTCAGATATTCAGATCAAAGACCAGCAGGCCGCCAAGGCCGCCGTCAACGGATTCGACGATGCGCTGGCCGACCGTCACATGCTCCGGATGGACGAGATAGGCATCGCGCGCCTCCGGGCTCTCGAATGTCACGGCAAAGCCATCGACAAAGCCGCCATGCAGCCCTTCGGGCGAGACGTTCGGCCCGTGCTGGATGTCGATGATCCCGGGAATGACCTGCTTCAGCGCCACGACCGAGTCGAACAGCGTCTGCTTCTCCTCGGCCGTCATCGCGGCCTTCAGCCGCAAGAATACGCAATGCAGGATCATATGGTGGCCTCCCTGTTTTCGTTGCGGCCAGAATAGTGGGAAAGCTACCGAGGGCAACCCCGTGCGGCACAAAGGCCAGCCATAGTCCCCCGCTTGCAGATGAACGGCATAAAAACACGCCAGGCGGGCGCCAACCCGGCCCGCTCCATCGCTGGATACATTTATTAGCGATAGCTTGTTAACCATGGCCGGGGGGCGCAAAATGCGGCCCCGGCGGGGACGGGGCTTCCTGCCGCAGGGAGGACATCATGGACGACTTGAACCTCACGACCCTGCAACGGGGTCAAACCAGGGTGAAGGGCAGTACCATAGAGGCGTTCGCCGCCGCATTGCGCGGGCGGCTGATTACCAAGGACGATGCCGACTACGACGAGGCGCGGACGATCTGGAACAGTATGATCGACCGGCGTCCGGCAATGATCGTGCGCTGCGCCGGTGCTGGTGATGCCGTCAAGGCAGTGCGTTTTGCGCGTGACAACGGCCTGCTTCTGGCGATCCGCGGCGGCGGCCACAACATTGCCGGCAATGCGATCTGCGATGGCGGCGTCGTCATTGACCTGTCGGCGATGCGATCCGTCTGGGTCGATCCCGCGACGCGGCGCATGCGGGTGGAGCCCGGTGCGACACTGGCCGATGTCGATGCGGAGACGCAGGCCTTCGGGCTTGTTCTGCCGACCGGCATCAACTCCACGACAGGCATTGCCGGGCTGACGCTCGGCGGCGGTTTCGGCTGGACGACCCGGAAGTTCGGGCTGACGCTAGACAATCTGATCTCGGTGGACGTCGTGACCGCGGCAGGCGAACTGAAACGCGTCAGCGAAAAGGAAGAGCCGGAGCTGTTCTGGGCGCTGCGCGGAGGCGGCGGCAATTTCGGCGTTGTCACCTCGTTCGAATTCCGGCTGCACGATCTGCCCGGAGAGGTGCTGGCGGGGCTCGTCGTCCATCCTTTCGCCGATGCGGACATGGTGCTTAAGCAATACCGCCAACAGTTGGAAACCGCGCCTGACGAGCTGACCTGCTGGGCCGTGATGCGCAAGGCGCCACCGCTGCCGTTCCTGCCTGCCGAGTGGCATGGCAAGGAGGTGCTGGTGCTTGCCATGTGCTATTGCGGCAATCTGCAGGCCGGTGAGACGGCGACCGCCGGGTTGCGGTCGATCGGCAAGCCGATTGCCGATGTCGTCGGACCGGCGCCTTTCGCCGCCTGGCAGCAGGCCTTCGATCCGCTTCTGACGCCCGGAGCGCGCAATTATTGGAAGAGCCAGGATTTTGCGCGGCTTTCCGATCCCGCCATCTCCGTGCTGCTCGATGCGGTGCGCAAGCTGCCAGGGCCGGAATGCGAGATCTTCATCGGCCATGTCGGCGGCGCGGCAGGACGGATCGGCCACGAGGCCACGGCCTTCCCGCAGCGCAGCTCGCATTTCGTGATGAACGTCCACGCACGCTGGCGGGAAAAGGCGATGGACCAGACCTGTATCGGGTGGGCAAAGGGTCTGTTCGAGGCAACGAGGCCGCATGCGATCGGCACGGCCTATATCAATTTCATGCCAGAAGACGAGGCCGATCGCGTGGAAGCGGCTTATGGCATGAACTACCGGCGCCTCGCGGAAATCAAGAGACGCTATGATCCGCAGAATCTCTTCCGGATGAACCAGAATGTGAAACCTCTGGCGGAGATGCGGGCGGCCAGCTGAGGCGCGCTGGCGGCAGGTGCGCCCGAAACACACGGCTGGCGGCCGCGAACCGCCAGCCGCTTAAGCTTTGGGTAGCGCAAGCGGCCAGTCGATCACACCTCCGGCATAAAGTGCCCACCAGACGAGGACAGGCTGAAAGGCAAGCCTCGGCACATGGTAAAGCCAGGCGTAGATGCTTGCGTCCACCGCCGACAATCCATCGATCGCATGCTTGATATTGGCGGGGTAGACGCAGACCGCGTAGGCGGCGAGCGCAATGCCCGCGGCAGCGCGATAGGGCGACGACAGCAGGCCGGCGGCGCCCGCAACCTCGCACGCGCCCGTCACGAAAATCACAGAGGCTGGAAACGGCACGAGGGCTGGCATGATCCGCAGAAACGGCCCCGGCAGCAGCATGTGCAGGATACCGGCGATCAGATAGATCGCCGACAGCGCGACGCGCCACCAAAGTCTCGGTTCCAGGGATGGCTCAAGCCAGGTTCCTGCATGCACAGCCATCTCATCCTCGGATCGTCGCTCAATAAAGGTCGATACGAAGGCCGGCGGCTTCTGGATGTGTCCGTTTGGAACACGGCCGTTTCAGGCGTTTAAGTTTGACGCATGATTTTCTTGTGTAGCCATCGCTAAGTTAAACCCGTTGAAAGGAAAAAGCCTTAGAAATGCGGGGATTGGCGCGTCTGGGTTCACTTGTACTGTATGAATACAACCTGGCAAATACTAACGGGCAATCTTGCCATCGTTGCATTGGTGATCTCGGTCTGGGCTCACATCTATTTCCGATTCCGTCAGCTCAGCGACCTCAATACCAAGCTCGCCTTCGGCGCCGTCATGGGGGCCGGGACGATGGCCTCGATGATGATGTCGGTGCCGCTGAGCAACGGCGTGTTCATAGACCTACGTTATTCGCTGGTGGCGATATCGGCGCTGTTTGGCGGCGCACCTTCGGCCATTCTGACGATCCCCATGGCCGTCGCCTTCCGGCTCTACATGGGTGGGGCGGGCGCGGTTGACGGCGTGATCAGCATTGCATGCGCCGGTGCGGTCTCGCTGACGTTGCGCATATTGCAGAAGCGCCGCAAGGCGAAGCTCAGCGATATCTTCATCCTTGGTGCCACCGTCTCGCTGACGCTGCTGGCGACGATGCTGATCCTGCCCAATCAGGTCAGCGCCATGACGCTGCAGCTCGTCGGCATTCCCGCCATCGTGCTGAATTTCGGTGCTATCGCCGTTGCCGGAGCGCTGCTCCTGCAGTTCGAGAACATGGCGCAGGACCGTGACCTGCTGACCGCGGCGCTGACGCAGACGCCGGATTTCCAATACGTCAAGAACCGCGATAGCGTGTTCGTCGTGGTCAATCGCAATGTCGCCGAGCACCACCATTTCAGCTCGCCGGAAGCGATGATTGGCACCACGGATTTCCACATCGCCACACAACGCCGCGCCGAAGTGCTGTTTGCCGAAGAGCAGGACTTGATGCGCCGGGGCGAAGCGCAGATCAACAAGATCGAATCCCTGATGCAGGGCGAGCGCGAACACTGGTTCCGCACCTCGAAAGTGCCGCTGCGCGACCGCGACGGCGTCATCATCGGGCTTGCCGGCGTCACCCGCGACATTACAGAGGAGCGCCGCATCGAGCGGGAGCTGCGCGACAACCGCAACATGTTGTCGCACGCGATGTCCGGCATGTCGGACGGGTTTGCGATGTATGATCCGCAGGGCAAGCTTGTTTATGCCAACCCGCAATATTCCAACCTCTTCCCGCTCTCAGGCGTCGTGCGCGTCGCCGGTTACAATATCCGCGATATCCTGCGGAAGGCCATCGAGACGCAGGAGCGCCGCAACTTTCCCATTGCCGTCGATGAGCAATGGATCGAGACAGCAGCCCGCGACCTGCATCGCGACAAGGACGAGGAAATCGACCTCTATGACGGCCGCTGGCTGAGCCTGCGTACGCGCATGACGGCCGATGGCATGGCGCTTGTCGTCGTCTCCGACGTGACCGCCATGAAGCAGGCAGAGCATTCGCTGCGTGCCGTTGCCGACCGGATGAAGAGCCTCGCCGAAACCGACGGCCTGACGGGGATCGTCAACCGCCGCGCCTTCGACGAAGCCCTGGCGCTGGCGCTCGCCCGTAGTGTTCGCGAGCGCACGCCGCTCAGCCTGCTGATGATCGATGTCGACCGCTTCAAGGCCTATAACGACACCTATGGCCATCTTGCTGGGGACGAATGCCTGAAGGCGGTGACCGACTGCCTGCGCAAGGCGGCGCGGCGCGACACCGATATCGTTGCCCGTTTCGGCGGCGAAGAGTTCGTGGTGCTGATGCCGGAGGCCGACGAGGCCGATGCCTGCCGTGTCGCCGGACAATTCCGCGACGCGCTGCACGCGCTGAACCTGCCGCATACCGGCAGCGAATTCACCCGGGTGACGGCGAGCGTCGGCGTTGCCGTCAAGCAGAGCCGCGGCCGGGCGACGACGCCCTCTGAATTCATGCAGCATGCCGACGAGGCGCTGTATGACGCCAAGCGCGGCGGGCGTGATCGGGTATCGATCTGGGAGCAGGCGAGCAGCACGCGGGCAGTGAACGGCTAGGCGATTTCCAGCATCAGGGCGCAGTGATCGGAGACCTCAGGCGTCCTGACGACCTCGAAGCGGGTGACCTCGACATCTGCCGAGACCAGCATGTAGTCAGCAAACTTCCCCTCTTTCGGATAGAGAGACGTTCGCGTGCCCTGAAAGCCGCGGGAGGTCACGAGATCGGTGAGGCCGAGCCTGCCGAGGATCTCGAAGGTGGAGCTTTCGGGCAGGACATTGAAGTCGCCGCAGACAACGAGCGGATCGCCCTGCCGGTGGATGCGGCCGATCAGCGCCACCAGGGCTTCGGCCTGGGCGATCCTTTCAGGCGTGTCGCCCTTGCCCGCCATGTCGCGCAGGCCGTGAAGCTGGGCGACGGTCACGGTGCGGCCCGTGGCATAGTCGAAGAGCCTGAAGACATGGGCGTTGCGCGCACGCGGATGGGCGCCGTATCCGTCCGGCGAGAAGCTGCCATGGACGAAATCCGCTGCCTGGCCGGTGATCGCCAGGGAGCGGTGGATGAAGGTGGCAAGGCCGAATTCCGAGGTGACGGCGCGATCGCCATCGAACAGCTCGCCGCGCGTTGACGGGGCGAAAAAGCCGTCATGCTCAGGCAGCACGGCCTTCAGATCATCGAAGAGATTGGGACGCTGCGGCAGGATATGGCTGCCGTCGCGATATTCCAGCCAATCCGCCGTGACACCTGACGAGCGGGTGATTTCCTGCAGGCAGAGCACATCCGCATGCGCGGTGGCGAGATACTCAATCAGCGGCTGGTAAATCTTGCCGCCCCAGGCATTCAACGAGATGATCCGCACGATGCCTCCCCCGCTCTGCCCGGCCTATTTCTTTTTGTAGGGGGCCATGCCCATGCGTGCCAGTTCGTCGGCGCGCTCGTTTTCCGGGTGGCCGGCATGGCCCTTGACCCAGTGCCACTTGACCTTGTGGCGCTGGTTGGCGGCATCGAGTGCCTGCCACAGCTCGCCGTTCTTCACCGGCTTCTTGTCGGCGGTCTTCCAGCCGTTCTTCTTCCAGCCGAAGATCCACTTGGAGATGCCGTCCATGACGTATTTGCTGTCGGTGTGGAGATCGACTTCGCAGGCGCTGTTGAGGGCCGAAAGCGCCGAGATCGCCGCCAGCAATTCCATACGGTTGTTGGTGGTCTCGGCTTCGCCGCCCGACAGTTCCTTTTCGACCTCGCCATAGCGCAGGATCGCGCCCCAGCCGCCGGGACCGGGATTGCCCGAGCAGGCACCATCAGTGAAGATATCGACATGTTTCATGCGGAAAGCCCGTATTCGGCGGCCGTTGTGATCTGGCGGTGGAAGCGCAGCTTGCGCAGATATTCGAGCGGATCCTTCTTGGTGACCATGGCACCCTCTGGCGTCGTCAGCCAGTCGTAGAGGCGGGTTAGGAAGAAGCGCAGCGCCGAGCCGCGCGACAGGATCGGCAGGGCGGCGCGTTCAGCTTCGCCGAGCGGCCGCACACTCTGGTAGCCATCGAGGAATGCCGTCCCCTTGGTGATGTTGTAGGCGCCGTCCTTTTCGAAGCACCAGGCGTTCAGGCCGATCGAAATATCGTAGGCAAGCAGATCGTTGCAGGCGAAATAGAAGTCGATGACGCCCGACAAGGTATCGCCGAGGAAGAAGACGTTGTCGGGGAAGAGATCTGCATGAATGATGCCTGACGGCAGCTCTTTCGGCCAATTGGCCGACAGGAAATCCATCTCGCCGCGCACCTCGTCCGACAGCCCCTTCTCGACCTCGTCGGCGCGCGCTTCCGACTTGTCCCAGAGAACCTTCCAGCCATCGATCGACAACGCATTCGGGCGCTTCAACTCGAAGCCTTCGCCGGCGATGTGCATCTGCGCCAGGGCCTTGCCGACCTCGCGGCAGTGCCTGGCTTCCGGCTTGCGCAGCCACATGCCTTCGAGGAAGGAGATCAGCGCCGCGGGGCGCTCCGACAGATGGCCAAGCAGCGCGCCATCCTTGCGCGGCAATGGCAGCGGGCAGGACAGGCCGCCGGCGGAGAGATGCTGCATCAGCCCGAGGAAGAACGGCAGATCGTTCTTCTCGACGCGCTTCTCATAGAGCGTCAAGATCAACGGATCCTTCGTGGTGTGCAGCAGGAAATTCGAATTCTCGACGCCCTCGGCGATCCCCTTGTAGGAGAGCAGCTCGCCAGCATCATATTCCGTCAGGAACCACTTCAGATCGTCTTCGGAGATATCGGTGTAAACGGCCAAGGTGGGGTCTCACGTTACAGGCGCTGCGGATGGGCGGTCTTGCATTGAGTCTCGACGGCCCTGCAAGGCCCCTCATTCCTGTGCTTGTCACAGGAATCCAGCCACGGCGCGTCTGCGCCGTGAATAAAGCGATACACCTGCGCTAATCAAGAGTCTTTCGCGCCCAAGGACTTCGGCGCACTGGATTCCTGTGACAAGCACAGGAATGAGGGAGCGCTTTGCTCAACCATTCACAAACGCCATATCCGCCGACGTCAGCTCGATATTGCGCAGCTCGCGATTGACGAGGAAATGCTCGTTTTCCTGTACCGTCTCGGCAAGCTCGACCTGCGCATCGAAACGGGCGCGGAAGGCCTCGATGATTTCGTTGACGATGACTTCGGGGGCCGAAGCGCCGGCGGAGAGGCCGAGCGTGGAGATGTGGCCGATGTCGTTCCAGTTGAGTTCCGAGGCGCGCTGGACGAGGATCGACTTCTTCGCCCCTGCCCTCAGCGCCACTTCGACGAGGCGCTTGGAGTTCGAGGAATTCGGCGCACCGACGATGATGAAGAGGTCGCAGCCGGGGGCGGCCTGCTTCACCACTTCCTGGCGGTTCGTCGTGGCGTAGCAGATCGAATCGGCAGCAGGTGCAGTCAGGTTCGGGAAGCGCTGCTGCAGCCTTGCGATGACGCCAGCTGTATCGTCGACCGAGAGCGTCGTCTGCGTTACGTAGCCGAGATTATCGGGATCGGCGGGCTCGTAGGTATCGGCGTCCTCGACGGTCTCGATCAGCGAGACCGAGCCCTCGGGCAGCTGGCCCATCGTGCCGATGACCTCGGGGTGTCCGGCATGGCCGATGAGGACGACATGGCGGCCGAGGCGGTTGTGGCGCATCGCCTGCTTGTGGACCTTGGAGACCAGCGGACATGTGGCATCGAGATAGAAGAGGTTGCGGCTGTTGGCATCCTCGGGGACCGACTTCGGAACGCCATGCGCCGAAAACACCACGGGCTGGGCGCGATGCTCTTCGGGGATCTCGTTCAGCTCCTCGACGAAGACGGCGCCCTTGGCTTCCAAGCCCTCGACGACATAGCGGTTATGAACGATCTCGTGGCGGACATAGACAGGCGCGCCGTAGGATTTCAGCGCCAGAACGACGATCTGGATGGCACGGTCGACGCCGGCGCAGAAGCCGCGCGGCCCGCAAAGCCTGATCGTCAGAGGAGGTTTCGCTGCTATGTTCATCTTGCGTCCGGTATCCATCGTCTCGGGTGTCTAGAGCGTTTCCTGGCTATATTGAAGCATTCTGTTGGTTCAAACGGAGTCGGATGGTCGACCGGCAGGCGCGCGTCGTAGCCAGATCTACGGCCAAGCCGGCCGGTCGATCAGCCGGCCCGTTTCAGCCAACCCTTCGGGCCGGGCATCTTTCCGCCAGGATCAAAGGCGATCGGTTCGACCGTACCTTTGGGTATGCCCTTCGCCAATCGCCTTTGCCCTGTCGAAAACCTGCTCCGGCAGAATGCTTCAATATAGCTAGGAAACGCTCTAGCCCAATATAGGAAGGAATTGAAGCGATACTATTGCGCCGGTGCGTTGCCGCCGCGCTTGCGGAACCAGGAAACGCCGACGATGCCGACGAGCACTGCCGCCAGGCCATACCAGGTGAAGGCATATTCGAGGTGGTTGTTCGGCAAGTCGATTTCGGTGACGCCGCCGATCGGCATGCCCTTCGGGTTCGGCGTCGAGTCCGCATCGACGAAGAAGGGCACGACTTTCGCCGGATCGAAACCGTCGCTCGACGTCATCGCGTCGATGTCCTTCCAGTAGAAGACATTCTTGGCGAGATCGTTTTCGGGCACGACCCAGGACGGCTTGCCGGGCAAGCGATTGCGGGCAAGGCCGGTGACGGTCTGCTGGCCTGTCAGCTGGCCCTGCATACGCATCTCCGGCTCCTTGTTCTCATAGGGAACGAAGCCGCGATTGACGAAGAGATAGCGCCCGTCGGCCAATTCCAGCGGGGTATAGACGTAGAAGCCGGTCTGGCCGCGCCAGGTGGCGAAGAAGTGCCGTTCCTTGTTGTTGACGTAGCGGCCGGTGACGGTGACCGGACGGTATTCGATATCGGTGCCACCGGCGTGCATCGCTTCGATGGCGGAGAGCTCGACGGGGGCCGAGGTTCGGCGCGAAGCGATGTCGGCGAGAAGGCCTTCCTTCCAGTGCAGCCGCTCGACCTGCCAGGTGCCGAGCGAAATCAGGATGGCGAGCGCAATCAGCACCACGATGCCGGTGAAAACAGGCAGCTTGCGGCGCGTCGCCGGAATGTTCATGTCAGTCACTCAGGCGTCCTTCGCGGGCATTGTGGCGGTACTGCATGGCGATCAGGATGCCCTTGCACCAGCGCAGGGTCAGCAGCGACAGGATGATCGTCAACGGACCGAAGAGCAGGATATGCAGCCAGATCGGCGGCGAGTAGTTGACCTCCAGCCAGAGCACCGAGCCGATGACGATAAAGCCGACGATGAGGATGACGAAGACGGCCGGACCATCACCCGAATCAGCAAAGGCATAATCGAGGCCGCAGGCGGCGCATCGCGGCTTCAGCGACAGCATGCCATCGAACAGCTTGCCGTTGCCGCAGCGCGGGCAGCAGCCCTTGATGCCGGTCTTGACCGGATCGACCGGTGGAAAAAGAGCTGTGTCTTCTTTCATACCCATTCCCGATAGCGGCGATCTCACCTAAAGCCGCCTTAACTCTCCCATAGAGTATCCGCAGGACGAAGGGAAATACCTGCGCGATTTCGCCTCAGCGATTCGCGCCAAACAGAAGAAGAAGACGCATGGACAACGACAACACCGCCGCGCAGATCGTCATTTTGAACGGCGCGCCGCGCAGCGGCAAAACCACGATCGCGAGGGCGATCCAGCAACAATTCGACGGCCCCTGGATGAATCTCGGGGTCGACGGCTACAATGCGATGACGCCGGCCGAGTATCTGCCGGGCATCGGCCTCAGGCCCGGCGGCGAGCGTCCCGATCTCGAGGAACTGGTGCCGTTCTTTTACGCGGCGCTCTACGAATCGATTGCCATCCATGCCGGGCTCGGGCTCAATGTCGTCGCCGATCTCGGCCATCACGACGCGTACTCGCAGCCGCTCGGCATCCTGGCCGATTGCGCCAGGCGTCTCGAAGGCTTTCCGGTACTGTTCGTCGGCGTGCGCTGTCCGCTCGACGTCATCATGAAGCGGCGGGAGATCGACGAGCCCGGCCGCGAAGAACTCTATGCCAAGGCGACGGCCGAAACAGCGGTTCCGGAAGCGGTGCGCCGCTGGCAGGACGAGGTCCACAAGCCCGGCATCTACGATCTCGAGCTCGATACCTCGGTGCTGACGCCCTATGAGTGCGCCGAGGCGATCCGTCATCAGCTCGATATCGGCATTCCCGAACCTTCCGCCTTCGAGCGGATCGCCGGGCTGCGATAAAGCAAAGAAAAAGGCGGGCGCCAGTGGCACCCGCCTTTTCAATATCAGCCTTTCGACCGGATCAGCCGTGGGCGACCGGTGCGCCCCATCCACCCCAGATGTAGATGGAGAAGAACAGGAACAGCCAGACGACGTCGACGAAGTGCCAATACCAGGCAGCCGCCTCGAAGCCGAAATGCTGCTTCGGCGTGAAGTCGCCGCGGATGGCGCGGATCAGGCAGACGATCAGGAAGATCGTGCCGACCAGAACGTGGAAGCCGTGGAAGCCGGTCGCCATGAAGAAGGTCGCGCCGTAGATCGACGCCTTGAAGGCGAACGGAGCGTGAGCGTATTCGTAGGCCTGGACGCAGGAGAACAGGATGCCGAGCAGAACGGTGAGCGTCAGGCCCTGGATGAGGCCCTTGCGGTCGTTGTGCAGCAGGGCGTGGTGTGCCCAGGTGACCGTCGTGCCCGAGAGAAGCAGGATGACGGTGTTGTAGATCGGCAGGTGCCAGGGATCGAGAACCTCGATGCCCTTCGGCGGCCATACGCCACCGGTGAAGGCAAGGCGCGAGGCCTGAATGGCTTCATGCGGATAGAGGCTGGCGTCGAAATAGGCCCAGAACCAGGCAACGAAGAACATCACTTCGGAAGCGATGAACATGATCATGCCGTAGCGAAGGTGCAGCGAGACGACGCGGGTATGCGCGCCCTCATGAGCTTCCTTCACGGTATCGGCCCACCAGCCATACATGACGTAGAGGATCAGCGCGAGACCGATGAAGAACAGCCACGGATGCGCCCATTCGATACCGAACAGGTGCAGCGATCCGCCGTTGATGTAGCGCATGAATCCGACGCCACCGAAGGTGATGATGAACGCGCCGATCGAGGCGAGCAGCGGCCACGGGCTCGGATCAATAATATGGTAGTCGTGGTTTTTCTGATGCGCGTCGGCCATCTTGTATCCCCGGATCTCTTCCTCGCTCGTTCCCGGCATAGCCGGAAACGGACCTCAATCAAAGTTTCTTTTCAACCTTCTCCGCTCCACCCTCATTCGAAGCCACCGGCTTCGGTCCCTCTTTCGGGTAGAACGTATAGGATAGCGTTACCGTGTGAATGTCTTTCGATTCCACGGCCTTGGTAATTTCCGGATCGATGTAGAACACCACCGGCATTTCAAGCTTTTCGCCCGGCTTCAGATCCGTCTCGGTGAAGCAGAAGCACTGAACCTTGTTGAAATAGGCCCCGGCTTCGCCCGGCGTGACGTTGAACACCGCCTGGCCGCGCTGGGTCTCGTTCGAGCGATTTTCGGCAACGAAATTGACCTGGATCGTCTCGCCAATGCGCGGATTGACTTCGCGCTGCACCGGCTTGAATTCCCAGAACAGGCCGGGAGCGACATTGGCATCGAAGGTGACGCGCATCTTGCGGTCGAGGATCACGGTCGAGGCCTGCTCGACGCGCTGCGTCGTGCCATTATAGCCGGTGATCTGGCAGAACATGCGGTAGAGCGGAACGGCGGCATAGCTCATCGCGCCCATGCCAACGACGAAGCTCAGGCACATCATGACGACGGCGCCGTTATTGCGGCCCTTCTTCTTCGGCGTGTCCACGGTCTCGCTCATTCGCTCAGCCTCCGTGTCCGGTGAACTTGACGATGGTGATCGCATAGAACAGCACGCAAAGGCCTGCCAGCACGAGGCCGAGCGCGACGTTGCGATTGCGGCGCGACTTGCGCTGCGCTTCGGTCAATTTGACGGTTTCGATCAAATCAAACCTCCTGCGTGGAACACCAGGATAGAGGCCACGCGATCGAACATGAGAGCAGAGAAGATGGCAAACAGATAGAAGATCGAGAAAGCGAACAGCTTCTTTGCCGGGATCATCTTCAGATCGCCATCCGGCATCCGCCAGACGGCGATGGAACAGCTTATGAAGATTGCGCCGAGCAGCGTCGCGACGAGGCCGTAGCCGAAGCTGGCAAAGCCGAGCAAGGACGGGACGACGCCGCAGATGGCCGTCAGCACCGCATAGGCAACGATCTGATGCTTGGTGGTGCGCTCGCCTGATACGTTCGGCAGCATCGGCACGCCGACGGATTCGTAATCGTGCATCTTGAAGAGCGCGAGAGCCCAGAAATGCGCAGGCGTCCACAGGAAGATGATCAGGAAGAGGACAGTGCTTTCGATGGTGACCGAATTGGTCACGCAGGCCCAGCCGATCATCGGTGGGAAGGCGCCTGCCGCGCCGCCGATGACGATGTTCTGCGGCGTCGAGCGCTTCAGCCACATCGTATAGACGACCGCGTAGAAGAAAATGGTGAAGGCCAGGATCCCGGCAGAAAGCCAGTTGACGGCGAGGCCGAGGATGGAGACCGAGAAGCCTGAAAGAACGAGGCCGAAAGCCAGCGCTTCGCGCGGCTGGATGCGGCCGGCCGGGATCGGGCGCTGCGCGGTGCGGGTCATGACAGCGTCGATATCGGCGTCATACCACATGTTCAGCGCGCCCGACGCGCCTGCGCCGACAGCAATGCAAAGGATCGAGATGAGGCCGAGGATCGGATTGATATGTCCGGGTGCCAGCACGAGGCCGGCAAAGGCCGTGAAGACCACCAGCGACATGACACGGGGCTTCAGAAGCTCGAAATAATCGCGTGCGCCTGCTTCCGACAGGCGAAATTCGCCTTCGTTCGCAAGTGCCTCGTGATTGTCGATGACCGTCATTATTCCGTCCTGCTTACATTAAGGCCGGACGCCGCATCTTGGTGCGGCGTCCGGCATTCCAGCATCTTACTTGATGCGCGGAAGCTGTTCCCACTGGTGGTACGGCGGCGGCGAAGGCAGCTGCCATTCGAGCGTCGTTGCACCCTCACCCCACGGATTGTCACCAGCCAGGCGCTTCTTGGCGAAAGCTTCGAAGACACCGAAGAGGAAGATCAGAACCGCAAAGGCCGAGATGTAGGAGCCGATGGAGGACACGTAGTTCCAGCCGGCGAAGGCATCCGGATAGTCGATGTAGCGGCGCGGCATGCCGGCGAGGCCGAGGAAATGCTGCGGGAAGAACACCAGGTTTACGCCGATGAACATGACCCAGAAGTGCAGGTTGCCGATCCACTCGCTGTACATGTAGCCCGACATCTTCGGGAACCAGTAGTACCAGGCAGCGAAGATGGCGAACACGGCGCCGAGCGACAGAACGTAGTGGAAGTGAGCCACGACGTAATAGGTGTCATGCAGCGAGCGGTCGAGACCGGCATTTGCCAGCTGAACGCCGGTGACGCCACCGACCGTGAACAGGAAGATGAAGCCGATTGCCCAGATCATCGGCGTGCGGAAGCTGATCGAGCCGCCCCACATCGTTGCGATCCAGGAGAAGATCTTCACGCCCGTCGGAACGGCGATGACCATCGTTGCGAACACGAAGTAGCGCTGTGCATCGAGCGACAGGCCGACCGTGTACATGTGGTGCGCCCAGACGACGAAGCCGACGGCACCGATGGCGACCATGGCGTAGGCCATGCCGAGGTAACCGAAAACCGGCTTCTTCGAGAAGGTCGAGATGATGTGGCTGACGATGCCGAAGCCCGGCAGGATCAGGATGTACACTTCCGGGTGACCGAAGAACCAGAACAGGTGCTGGTAGAGGATCGGGTCGCCGCCGCCTTCAGGTGCGAAGAAGGACGTGCCGAAGTTGCGGTCGGTGAGCAGCATGGTGATGCCGCCTGCCAGAACCGGCAGCGAGAGCAGCAGCAGGAAGGCGGTGATCAGAACGGCCCAGGCGAAAAGCGGCATCTTGTGCAGCGTCATGCCCGGAGCGCGCATGTTCAGGATCGTGGTGATGAAGTTGATCGCGCCGAGGATCGACGACGCACCGGCGATATGCAGCGAGAAGATCGCCAGATCGACGGCCGGGCCAGGCTGGCCTGCGGTTGCGAGCGGCGGATACATCGTCCAGCCACCACCAGCACCGTAAGCGCCGGCCGGGCCTTCGACGAACATCGACAGCACGAGCAGCAGGAAGGCCGGAACGATCAGCCAGAACGAGATGTTGTTCAGACGCGGGAACGCCATGTCAGGCGCACCGATCATGATCGGCACCATCCAGTTGGCGAAACCGCCGATCATCGCCGGCATGACCATGAAGAAGATCATGATCAGGGCGTGAGCGGTGGTGAAGACGTTGAACATATGCTTGGCGCCGTCGATCGCGGCGTCGCCTTCGAAGCCGTAAACCATCGAAGCCAGACCGTGGAAGATCTGGATGCCAGGCTCCTGAAGCTCCATGCGCATGGCGACGGAGAGCGCGCCGCCGATGATGCCGGCGAAGATCGCGAAGATCAGGTAGAGCGTGCCGATGTCCTTGTGGTTCGTCGAGAAGAACCAGCGATTGACGAAGCTCGGCGTATGCGAGTGATTGTGATGGTCGTCATGCGCATGCGCGTCATGGCCATGCTGATCATGAGAATGATCGTGAGCGGAAGGTCCAGCCATTGTCCCGAGTCCCTTCTAGATTACTGAGCGTTTTCGGCGACATCGACGGTCTTCGGACCATCGGTTGCTGCCATGAGGCTTTTGTAGGCCCCGGGAAGATCGGAAGCGGCAGCCGTCAGCCACTGCTTGTACTTGTCTTCGGAAACGACACGGATCGCGATCGGCATGAACGCATGGTCCTTGCCGCAGAGCTCGGAACACTGGCCGTAGAACAGGCCTTCGCGCTCGGTCTTGAACCAGGTTTCGTTGAGACGGCCCGGAACAGCATCGATCTTGACGCCGAAGGACGGCATCGCGAAAGCGTGGATGACGTCGGTCGGTGCGGCCGTCACCAGAACGCGGACGGTCTTGCCGACAGGCAGGACGACTTCGTTGTCGACAGCGAGCAGGCGCGGATAGGTGGAGAGGTCGGTCTTGCCGGCAGCGGCACGATCCGGATCCTTCAGCAGGTAGGAATCGAAGGCCAGCGGATTGTCGCCGGTGCCTTCATATTCGTAATTCCACTGCCACTGTGTGGCGGTCGCCTTCAGCGTCACATCCGGATTTTCCGGCAGCGTCAGCTGGGCGGTCAGAAGGTTGAACGACGGAACGGCGAGGAAGAGAAGGATCAGAACCGGCCCCACGGTCCAGATGACTTCGATAACCGTGTTGTGGCTGGTCTTCGACGGCACCGGATTGGCGCTGGCGCGGAACTTCCAACAGACGACGATGAGCAGGATCAGAACGAAGAGCGTGATCGGTACGATGAACCACAGCGTATATTGTTCGAACCAGCGGATTTCCCGCATAATCGGCGTCGCCGCCGGCTGCAGCGTTGCCTGCCACGGCATCGGCTGATCGGCATATGTGCCGGAAGCAAAAAGCAGACAGACCAGCGCGGTCAGAGCTGCATAAGCCTTCTTAATCACCTTAGTATCTCCCTCGAGCGCTTGACCTGCCATAAATCGAACGCAGAATCCTTGCCATCTTCTGCGCTTCAAACCACAGTTTGCCATGGACCGCAACTGGCCAAAGCAATTGTCTATGCGGCATTTTTGCGTAACGACAAATTCGCAAGCAGGCACAAAACATTACCGCCGATTTGCACCATCATACGGAAAAGCCTTACGCGGGCCAATCCAAAGCCCCAACATTCTTGCCGAAAGGTCCTATTTCTGCCGTAGTCCCCCGGTTTTCACGGGGCAGGTCTTTTCATTTTCGGCGACGGCCTTCAACAATACCGTTACCGATTCGAATCCAGAGGTTTTTATGGGTTTCCGTTCCCTTGCGCGGTCGCTTGCCGTGACCACCATACTTGCAGCAGCAGCGGCCGCCCCCGTCTTCGCGCAGCAGCAGCCGGCCGCCAAGCCGCCTGCACAGGCTGAACCCGCGCCCCCGGCACCCGGACAGCAGCAGGCCGTTCCCGGCCAGAGCCAGCCGCAGGCGCCGGGCACGGTGAAATCCAACCACGGCGCCTGGTCCGTCGTCTGCGACAAGCCAGCCGGCGCTTCAGCCGAGCAGTGCGCGCTGATGCAGAACGTGATAGCCGAAGACCGTCCTGAAGTCGGCCTCTCGGTCGTCGTGCTGAAGACCGCCGACCGCAAGTCGAAGATCCTGCGCGTACTCGCCCCTCTCGGCGTGCTGCTGCCGAACGGCCTCGGCCTCAATGTCGACGGCAAGGATATCGGCCGCGCCTATTTCGTCCGTTGCTTCGCCGATGGCTGCTATGCCGAAGTCGTGCTCGAGGACGAGCTGCTCAAGACCTTCCGCAGCGGCACCAGCGCCACCTTCATCGTCTTCCAGACACCGGAAGAAGGCATCGGCATTCCGGTCGATCTGAAGGGCTTTGCCGAAGGCTACGACGCGCTACCCTGATAAGGGCCCGATTGGGGCTTGCTCGAACACCCGTCCGGACCTACATCGGCTTGAAGCATTGCAGCTTTGAAGCGGAGCATACCATCATGAATACCGACCTCCTGACGCTCTTCGATGCCGACGAAGCGACGATGCGCAAGCTCGTGGCCGAAGCGCTTTCCGGCTCCGATGACGGCGAGCTCTATATCGAGCATGCGCAGGCGGAATCGCTGATGTTCGACAACGGCCGCCTCAAGGGCGGCAGCTTCAATACCGAGCAGGGTTTTGGCCTGCGCGCCGTGGCTGGCGAAGCGGTTGGTTATGCTCATGCCGGCGACCTCTCGGTTTCGGCGCTGAAGCGCGCCGCCGATGCCGTCGGCGCCGTTACCCGCGGCTATTCCGGCAGCTACGCCGCCGCCCCCCAGGGCACCAACAAGAAATTCTACAACGACGAAAACCCGATCGGCTCGCCCTCCTTCGAAGAGAAGGTGAAGGTGCTGACCGATATCGACGCCTATCTGCGCGGCAAGGACGACAAGGTGCGGCAGGTGACGGCTTCCGTCGCCGCCAGCTGGCAGGTCGTCGACATCCTGCGTGCCGACGGCCACCGCGTCCGCGACATCCGGCCGATGACCCGCATCAACATCTCGGTCATGGTGGGCGAAGGCGACCGGCAGGAGAGCGGCTCCTACGGATCCGGCGGGCGCATCGGCTTCGGCGACTTCATCACCGAGGGCAGCTGGCAGACCGGCGCCGACGAGGCGCTGCGCCAGGCGCTGGTCAATCTCGAAGCCATCGAAGCGCCCGCAGGCACGATGGATGTGGTGCTCGGCTCCGGCTGGCCCGGCGTCATGCTGCATGAGGCTGTCGGCCACGGGCTGGAAGGCGATTTCAACAGGAAGAAGACCTCGGCCTTTGCCGGCCTGCTCGGCCAGATGGTCGCCGCTCCAGGCGTCACCGTCGTGGACGACGGCACGATCGACAACCGCCGCGGCTCGATCACCATCGACGACGAAGGCACGCCTTCGGCCTATAACGTGCTGATCGAGAACGGCAAGCTGGTCGGCTACATGCAGGACCGGCAGAATGCACGGCTGATGGGCATGAAGGCGACTGGCAACGGGCGCCGCCAGGGCTATGCCCATGTTCCCATGCCGCGCATGACCAACACCTATATGCTCGGCGGCGACAAGACGCCTGAGGAGATCATTTCGTCGGTCAAGAAGGGCATCTATGCCGTTTCCTTCGGCGGCGGCCAGGTGGATATCACCTCGGGCAAGTTCGTTTTCGGCTGCACCGAGGCCTACCTGATCGAAAACGGCAAGATCGGCGCGCCGATCAAGGGCGCGATGCTGATCGGCAACGGCCCTGACGCGATGAAGCGCATCTCCATGGTCGGCAACGACATGAAGCTCGATACCGGCATCGGCAATTGCGGCAAGGCCGGACAATGGGTGCCCGTCGGCGTCGGCCAGCCGCACCTGCGCATGGACCAGGTTACTGTTGGCGGTACGCAAACCTAACAACCTCAGGAGACGGCGATGCGCGAGATCCTGATACGGCCCTTTGCCATCGCCGACATCGACGGCGTCTTCTCGGTGATCCTGCCGATCCAGCGGGATGAATTCGGCATCGCCATCACCGCCGACGACCAGCCGGATCTGGCGGTGATCCCCGACTTCTACCAGGCCCGCAAGGGGCAGTTCTGGGTCGCCGAACTCGACGGAACGATCGTCGGGACGCTCGGCCTCAAGGATATCGGCAATAACCAGACGGCGTTGCGCAAGATGTTCGTGGCGGCCCATGTGCGCGGCCGCGAACACAATGTCGCCGCCCGCCTGCTCGACGCGCTCCTTGCGCATGCCGGGGAGCATGAGATCACCGATATCTTCCTCGGCACCACTGACCGGTTCCTTGCCGCCCACCGGTTCTACGAAAAGAACGGGTTCAGCGAGATCAGCCGGAACGACCTCCCCCGCGCCTTCCCTGTCATGGGCGTCGACAGCAAGTTCTACCGGCGGGCACTCGGCAAGTAACTCCGCGTATTCACGGCCTAAACAGCCATTTCCGCTCGACGGAGGGTGCGAGGTCGATGCCGTTGTGGTGGGCAAAGAGGAGGATGTGGCCGAAGAGATCGGCGGTCTCGTCGGCGAGGTCCTGCTTCATCTCGGCGGATGTCCGGCCCTTGGCGCGTCCCCTCCCCGTCAGGCGGTTCCAGGCCTGGGTGAGTTCACCCATCTCTTCCTGAAGCTTGAGCAGAAACCAGTCGGGATCGCGCTCCACGCCGTTTGCCGCGGCATAGGCCTTAGAGGCCGCCTCGAATTTTTCGGCAAGATCTGACAGCATTTCGTTCTCCTTCCGTACTCACGAAGGAGAACCGTGATTCCTGGCTGTTGTCCAGTCTAGATCAGCCGTTGCCGCCGACCATCACGCAGTCATAGGAGCGCTTCTTCAGGGCATCGCAGGCAGCGGCGGCGGCATCGCGGCTACCGAAACCGGTGAAGCGGGCGCGGTAGACGGCGCTCGCGCCGGAGCCGACGGCCTGGGTCAGCGGCGAGGCGGATTTCAATGCCGCGCCGCCTTCAGTCTTGGCCTGCGCGAGCAGTGCCTGTGCGGCCTCGGCGCTTGGTGCCGCGGAGATCTGGATCTGCCAGCCGCTGGCCGACGCCTGCAGCTTGCCGCCCTTGCCCATCTTGTCGAGCGCGGCCGGACGGTCGAGCGGAACTGTGGTGCCGCTGTAGCCGAGTGCAAAGGGGATTGCCTCGGCATCGCCCTGGGCGCGCGGTGCGTTCACCGGAACCGGCAGATCGCCGTCATCCGCAGCGGAAGCGACTTCAACCGGAGCTGCCGGCTGCGGCTTGCCGCCGGCACTGGCAACCAGCTTGGCGCCACCCGATGCGCGGTCGAGATACTTGTCGAGCAAAGCTGCCATCTGGGCATCGCGGCTGCGGGCCGTGCGGCCGCCAAGAACGACGCCGACAACGCGGCGGTTGCCATCGCGCACGGCGCTGACGAGGTTGAAGCCAGAGGCATTGGTATAGCCGGTCTTGATACCGTCCATGCCTTCGTAGCGGTACATGAGATTGTTGTGGCCGCGGATCGTCTTGCCGCGGAAATTGAAGGAGGCTACCGAGAAGAGCTGGTATTCCTTCGGGAAATTGCGGATCAGCGCCACGCCGAGGGTCGACATGTCGCGGGCCGTCGTTACTTGGCGAGCGTCGGGAAGGCCCGAGGCGTTGTAGAAGGTGGTGCGGCTCATGCCGAGCTGACGTGCCTTCTGCGTCATCATCCGGGCAAAGTTGCTTTCCGAACCGCCAAGCTTCTCGCCCATGGCAGCGGCAGCGTCGTTGGCCGACTTGACGATCATGCCATAGACCGCTTCGCGCACGGTGATCGTGCCGCCGGGGCGGACACCGAGTTTCGTCGGCGGGCGGCTGGCTGCATATTTGGACATGACGATCTGGCTATCCCAGCTGAGCTTGCCGCGATTGATCGCTTCGAAGGCGAGATAGAGGGTCATCATCTTGGTCAGCGATGCCGGGTGGTTCAGCACGTCGGCATTTTCAGAGGCGAGAACCTTGCCGGTGCGGGCATCAAGGATGAAAGAGGCGTTGCCGGCGATCGCCGCAACGGGTGCCGAAAAGGCAAGCGTCGCAGTCAAGAGTGTGGCCAACAGCCTGTTCATGGATTTCCCCTCTAGGTGCCACGCGCGCGCAGCATTGCCAAAATGTGTCCCGTTCTGTGACAGAAGCCCGCACTTTGGCGCGACTTTGAGGCAACGAACACTGGTTCTCTGAGTTTTTTCCACCCGTGGTGAAGGAAACGTAAAGATTTCAGTCCGAAAAGCAATCTTCAGCAAGGTTTAACACCAGAATTGGTAGGGTCCGGACCTTTCACGGAGCTGATATGCAGGGATTGTGGAAAAAAAGGGCGAAAAAGGCCGCCATCACCGCCGGCCTTGAAGCGGCGCATCTGATCAGCGCTACGCGGCTGATGCGCGGCGCGCGCGGCCGTGGCGCAATCTTCACCCTGCACCATGTCCGCCCTTACGAGGCGCATGACTTCGAACCCAATGCGCATCTCGAAATTACGCCGGAATTCCTCGATGCGGCGCTGTCGCGGCTAACGAAGGACGGATATCGCTTCGTGGCGCTTTCGGACGTCCCTGCCCTGCTCTCTGCACCGGCAGGCGATGCGCCGTTTGCCGCCTTCACACTCGACGACGGTTATCGCAACAATCTCGTCCACGCCTATCCGATTTTCGAAAGGCACGAGGCGCCGTTCACGATCTTCGTGGCCAAGGGGCTGACCGAGCGCACGCACAGTATCTGGTGGGAAACGCTGACGCTGCTGTTGCGCCGCGCCGATCTGCTGCATTTCGATTTCGGCAGCGGCGACGAGGTACTCAAGCTTGAAAATCCGGCCGATCAATACGCGGCATTCGCGAGATTTGCCGCCTTTCTCCATAGCACAGACGAAACGGCGGCGATCGCGCGGCTCGACGCCCTGGCGCGGCAGCACGAGATCGATCCGCTCGGCATCGTCGACGATCTGGTGATGGGCGAGGCCGAGCTCAATCTGCTGGAAGCGAGCCCCCTCGCTTCGCTCGGCGCGCATACGATCAGCCACCGGGCGCTCGCCCGGCTGCCCGAAGCCGACGCCCGTGAGGAGATGCTGATTTCGGCCGATCACGTAGAAGTGGTTACCGGCCATCGGCCCGTGACGATCGCTTTTCCCTACGGCACCCGGGAGGCGGCAACGCAACGCGAGGCGGCAATTGCCGCCGGCCTCGGCTTCACGGTGTCCGTGACGACGCAGCCCGGCGTTATAAAGACCGGGCTATCCGGCGGCACCCATTACCTGCCGCGTCTGTCGCTGAACGGCCTCTACCAGAAGCCGCGCTATGTTTCGGCGCTGGCCTCAGGCATTCCCCTGAAACTGATGGGGAAATAAGAGGTTACGGATACATCCGGACCTTTTCCCAATCGCCCTCAGGCTCCGCACGGCGGAACTCGATGCGGTCGTGGAGACGGAAATTCTGGTCTTTCCAGAACTCGATGCTGACGGGCTTGATGCGGAAACCGGACCAGTAGGACGGGCGGGGAATTTCACCGATCGCATAGCGGGCGGTATATTCGGCAACCGACTTCTCGAGTGCGAAACGGCTTTCGAGCGGACGGGACTGTTTCGAGGCCCAGGCACCAATGCGGCTGCCGCGGGCGCGCGATTTAAAATAGACGTCGGCCTCTTCGTCGGTTACGACTTCCACCGGACCACGCAAACGCACCTGGCGGCGCAGCGTCTTCCAATGGAAGCACATGGCCGCCTTTTGCTGTCCCAAGATTTCGCGACCTTTCTGGCTCTCGAAATTGGTGTAGAACACGAAGCCTGCGGTATCGAATCCCTTCAGGAGGACCATGCGGACATTGGGAAGACCAGCCTCATCGACGGTTGCCAGCGCGACGGCATTGGGATCGTTGACCTCCGAAGCCTCGGCTTCCTTCAGCCATTCCGCGAAAAGCTTGAATGGTTCGCCGCGTTCGGTAAAGTCACTGCTTGTTAACTCATTTGCCGACATATTAGCTCAAATGCCCCGGGTTATCAGGTTAAATGCCCAGCTATTCACGACTGGACAGGACACAGGGTGGAAGTCATAGCAAAGTCAACTCACCATACAAAGGGCTTCCTGCGCCGCAGTGGTTCGCTCCTTCTCATCGGCATGGCGACACTCTCGCTGTCAGGCTGCATGACCGGTGGTTTTGACTTCCTCAGCGATTCCAAGGTCGACCGCTCCGTCTCGACCGGTACCGTGCCGCAGAATCCGCCGAGCACCGATACGCTTTCAGACGAAATGACCGTGCGCAACGCCGTGACCTCTGCCGATGTCGGCAAGGTCGGCGCGCAACCGCTGGCCTGGGCCAATGCCTCGACCGGCAGTGCGGGCGTGATCGACACGATCGTCGAGAACAACGATTCCGGCCAGGTCTGCCGGCAGTTCCGCACCACCCGTCATTCCTATGACGGCATCGCCAAGTTCATGGGCAAGACCTGCCTGGTCGGCGGCGGCAACTGGCAGCTTCTGAGCTTCCAGCCGGAAGGCTGAACCTTTTCCACAGGAATGCTTAATGCGCGCGGCGGCGGCATGACCATGCTTAGCAGAACGATAACCATTTGCCGCGAAAGCCACCGACACCGGCGGCGAAAATAACAAGTGATTAGCAACTCTCCCGCACGATCCAGCCCATAAGCGCGAGGTCCGGTTGAACCGGATGGCGCGCAAAGAGTTGTTATTGGGCTTTCGGCTGCCAAAGGGTGGCAGCCGGATCGGACACCGGCGGATTACTATGCGCGATCCATATAAGGTTTTGGGCGTCCAGAGGGACGCAGGAGCTGACGAAATCAAGGCTGCTTGGCGTAATATGGCCAAGGCGGTCCATCCTGACCACAATCAGAGCGACCCGAACGCCACGGCGCGTTTCGCCGAGGTCGGCCGCGCCTATGAGACGCTGAAGGATCCTAAGAAGCGCAGCCTCTTCGACACGGCTGCGCGCATGGCGGCGGCAAAGGTCAGCGGCGAAACCATCATGCAGCAGCGCCAGGCCGCGCGCGAAGCGGCTATACGTGCCAAGCAGGCGCAGGAGAATGCCGAGCGCGTGATGGAAGAACTCGCGCGCGCCAACGCCCAGAAAGCGGCGAAAGCAGCGGCGGAGGAAGCGCAGAAGCAGAAGGCAGCCGGCTCCGAAAGTGCAGAAGACGTCGTCGAGCGCATTTTCGGCGCGAACGCGCAGGCCAAGACTGCGGGCGCCGGCGCAACGGGCCAGGCCCAGCAGCAGGCACAATCGCAGGCAAAGGCAAAACCTGCCGAACCCGAGGCTGCCAAGAGCGAGCCGGACGCGGCCAAGCCCGATGGCGACAATGCCGACGCGAATGCCGCTGCAGCAGCAGCCAACATATTGCAGCCTTTCAGCATTCTGACATCGCTGGTGCGCCGGTTCACCGGCGCTGCCCCGGCACCCGAAAAGGCGCCGGACCAGTTTGCCCAGGCGACGGTGACGATCGAAGACATCCTGAAAGGTAACCGTATCACCGTTCCGCTGGGCGAAGCCCAGGAGGCGAGCTTCATGCTTTCCTCAGGGACAACAGACGGACAGCAGGTTCGCCTTAAGGGACAGGGGCTGAAACTGCCGAACATGCAGCGCGGCGACGCCGTGATCAGCGTGCGCATCGCATCCGACCCGAAGTTTACTGTGCACGGCTACGACCTGCACACCGTTCTACCGCTCACTATCGAGAACGCCGTGCTAGGCACGGAAGCCGAGATCGATGGTCCCGACGGCAAGGTCCCGGTCAGCGTTCCGGCCTGGTCCGGTTCGGACAAATCGATCCGCGTCCAGAACCAGGGACTGCCTGACGGCAACGGTGCGAAGGGCGATCTCGTCGTCGAGTTGCGCATTATTCTGTGGGAAAAACCAGACGATAAGGTCACCGACCTGATGAGAAGCATGCGCGAAGGGCTTTTCCTGTGAAATTTTCGTGACAAGAGCACCCTTTGTTACGATCCCTAACAGTTGATGATTGCTCGCAATCTTGAACCGATTAGCTGCCTATGCCATAGGCACGTTTGAATTGGTTCATTAGGGGGCAAAATATGGCTCAAGCAACAGGCCTCATGTCAGGCAAGCGCGGCGTCATCATGGGCGTTGCGAACAATCGCTCGATCGCGTGGGGCATTGCGAAGGCCATTCATGCACAGGGCGGCGAAATCGCCTTTACCTATCAGGGCGAAGCGCTGAAGAAGCGCGTCGAGCCGCTGGCTGCCGAACTCGGCGGCGTTCTGGCCGGCCACTGTGATGTCTCCGACGAATCCACCATCGATGAAGTCTTCGCCAATGTCGAAAAGATGTGGGGCAAGATCGATTTCGTCGTTCACGCCATCGGCTTCTCCGACAAGGACGAGCTGACCGGCCGCTATGTCGATACCTCTGCCGACAACTTCAACAAGACGATGCAGATCTCCGTCTTCTCCTTCACCTCGGTCGCGCGCCGCGCCGAGAAGCTGATGACGGATGGCGGTTCGCTGCTCACCCTCACCTATTACGGTGCCGAGAAGGTGATGCCGAACTATAACGTCATGGGCGTTGCCAAGGCCGCTCTCGAAGCCAGCGTCAAGTATCTGGCCGTCGACCTCGGACCGAAGAACATCCGCGTCAACGCGATCTCCGCAGGCCCGATCAAGACGCTCGCAGCATCCGGCATCGGCGACTTCCGCTACATCCTGAAGTGGAACGAATACAACGCTCCGCTGCGCCGCACCGTGACCATCGAAGAAGTCGGCGACGTCGGCCTCTACATGCTGTCCGACCTGTCGCGTTCGGTCACCGGTGAAGTTCACCACGCCGACAGCGGCTACCATGTCATCGGCATGAAGGCTGTGGACGCGCCCGATATTTCGGTTATCAAGGACTGACCGAACTCCAAGAAACGGGACATGCCGTGCTTATCTATGTGGTCCGACACGGCCAGACCGATTGGAATGCCGAACGCCGTCTCCAGGGACAGAAGGACATTCCGCTGAACCCCATCGGCCGCGAACAAGCGCGGCTGAACGGCATCGATCTCGCAGAGATTCTGAAGGTCGAAGGCATTGCCTTCGACTTCGTTGCCAGCCCGTTGACCCGCACCCGCCAGACGATGGAGATCATCCGCGAGGCCATGGGCGTCGATCCCAAGGCCTACCGCACCGACGAGCGGCTGGTGGAGGTTTCCTTTGGTGACTGGGAAGGCTCGACGATCAAGGAACTGAAGGCGACGCAGCGTGATCGCGTCACCGAGCGCAACCTCAACAAATGGGATTTCATTCCGCCCGGCGACGACGCCGAGAGCTACGAGATCATGTCGTGGCGGATTGCGTCGTGGCTGAATTCGGTTGATAAACCAACAGTTTGCGTGACGCATGGCGGCGTCATTCGCAGTCTTTTCAAGATGATTGCCGATGTGCCGAAGCACGAAGCCGCCGAAGGCGACATTCCGCAGGACCGGATCTTGAAGATCAACAGGGCGGAACGGCTGATCGGCTGGATCTGATTCCGGTTACTGGACGATATCGAGGTCGTTGATGACGCGCTTGCCGTCGACCTCAGTATAGAAGATCACGACCTTCACGCCAGCCTTCAGACCATCGAAATTGAATTCTTCCGGCGCCTGATAGGTCTTGCCGTCGTCGAGCGTCAGGCTGAGATTGGCCGTATCAACCTTCTTGATCGTCGCCTCGACGTCAGCGCTTTCAGCAAAACCGCTGATCGGCGACAGGAAACTGGCGGTGGCCAACAGCGTGGCAACAAAAAAACGCATCGCAGCGACCCTCTTCACACTCGACTCAAAAATCTTATGGAACACAGATAACCCTCTGAATATGGCAAAAATTGCCCGGAACAATGGCTTTCGCCGCCCAATTGATGAATAGCATTTTAACAATAATCAGCAGCAGTGATTAACCATTATCCCCGGGTTCTTTTGGCGTCCGAAATATAAAATTGCAGGAAATCGTAAATTAACAAGTTCCTCTTACAGTTGCCGTTAAACAAGGGAGACTGATTTTGCTTTTCCGGCTGGGCGGCAACAGGCAACTGCGGCGAATTTTCAAGAATACATGGCTTTCGCTGCTGGTCTCCGGCTTTGTAGCGTTCATGATCGTTGCTGTCGGCATCACCCTTGATCGCGCCAATACTGCCGCGCATCTGCGCGAGTTGCAGATCCGCACGGAAAACGAGACTAATCTGATTCGCGCCCGCATGGCTGCACAGATCAACATGGACATCACCATCGTCCGTGACCTCTCGAACATGATTTCGCTGAGCGCCCGCACGAATGCCGAGGAGATGGAGCGGCAGATCAACTGGCTGCTGATCCAGAACCCGCATTTCATCAACGTCGCCGTCGCCCCCGGCTTTATCGTCAGCAACGTCTACCCGCCGCAATCCAACAAGTCGCGGATTGGCAAGGATGTGCGCGAAGTGCTTTCGGGCATGCAATCGGTCGCCCGCAATACCGGCGACCAGCAGGCGCGCTTCTACGGTCCGATCAAGACATCCGAAGGCAAGGATGCGTTTGCGATCTTCTTCCCGATCTTCGTCAAGGAAGATGGGCAGCGGAAGATCTGGGGCGCTGTCGAGGTCACCATCGACCGCGACATGTTCTATGAGAACACCGGCCTGAAGCCGGCGCGCAACAGCGAGAACCAGGAGCGCTATCCGCATCTCGATCACCTGGCGATCGCGGTGCGTGATCTTGGGACGGCAGCGGCCGATTCGGCAGCGCCCTTCTTCGGCGACACCGATGTTTTCGACAAGCAGCCGCTGCGCCGCAAGATCGCCTTTGCCGGCGGACGTTGGGAGCTGTCGGCCGTGCCGATGACCGGCTGGGAAGAGGCGCCGCCGAACCAGTCGCAGCTCAGGGTCATCATCATCACCGCCGGCTGCGTGATCATCATCCCGATCTTCTTCGCAACCCTGCTGCTCGGCGAGCGCAACCGCAACATCTCGCAGCTGGAACGCCGCGAGGTGAAGCTGCTCGAGCTTTCGCAGCGCCTCAATCTGGCGCTCGATTCCTCCAATATCGGCATCTGGGAACTCGAGGACGGCGGCCACAGTCTCTATTGGGACGGCCGCGCTTCGGCGCTGCACGGCGAAGGGACCGGCGAAGGAAGCCACCCGCTGGAAAGCTGGCTTTCGAAGATCGCGGCCGAAGACCGGCCGATCGCCGAGGCGCATTTCTTCAATTGCAGCGTGGCGGGCACTTCCTGCACCGCGCAGTACCGCATCTTCCTCGCAGACGGCACGGTCCGCCATCTGCGCTCAGTCGGCTCGTTCTACACCGACGCCGGCGGTGTTGGCCGGACGATCGGCATCGTCGCCGATGTGACCGCCGATGCGGAAGCGGCCGACACGCTGCGCCGGGCAAAGAACACCAGCGACATCAAGAATGCCGAGCTGGAGCTGGCGCTCGACGAGATTTCACGCCGCGAGGCCGAGTTGACCGAAGTGTCCGGCAAGCTGGATCTGGCGCTCGATGCCTATCAGTGCGGCATCTGGGATGCCACGGTCGGCAACCAGGGTTCGCTCTGGGACGAGCGCATGCACGAGCTCTACGGCCTGGCTCCGCGCAACGGCTTCGTCACCGAAGATCTCTGGCTCTCCTGCATCCATCCGGACGATCGCGCGGCTGCGGTCGAGGCGTCGCGCTTCTTCAACCAGCCGGGCGACACCCATACGCTGATTTGCCGCGTCCCCTGCCCCGACGGCGGCGTGCGCTACGTCCGCTCCACCGGCAAGGTGCACCAGACGCCCTCGGGCGCCACCAAGGTCATCGGCGTTGCCTTCGACGTCACCGAGGACGCGCTGCTGACGGCCGAGCTCAAGGCCGCCAAGGACGAGGCGGTTGCCAAGAATATCGAGCTTGAACTTGCCAAGAACCGCATCGAGCACAATTCGCTGCATGACCCGCTAACCGGCCTCGCCAACCGCCGCAAGATCGATATCGCGCTGGAAAGCCTGACGATCGACGCGCGCTCGCAGCGCCAGAAATTCGCGATCCTGCATATCGACCTCGACCGCTTCAAGGAAATCAACGACACGCTCGGCCACGCCGCCGGCGATGCGATGCTGGTGCACGCTTCCAAGGTGCTGTCGAAGAATGTGCGCGGCAGCGATCTCGTGGCGCGCATCGGTGGCGACGAGTTCGTGATCCTGGCGCATGATGTCAGCGACGTCGACATGGCCGAGCTTGCGGGCCGCGTCATCGAGGAAATGCGCCAGCCGATCGACTTCCAGGGCTTTTCGTGCCGCTGCGGCGTCTCGATCGGCATTGCGCTTGCCAACGGCATCCATGTCGATGCGCGCAAGATGCTGATCAATGCCGATATCGCGCTCTACCGTGCCAAGAGCATGGGCCGGAACCGCTACGAGTTCTTCAATCAGAACCTCCAGGCCGACATCATCAACAACAAGCGCACGGCCGACGAGATCCTCGCCGGTATCGACAACAACGAGTTCACCGCCTGGTATCAGCCGCAGTTCTGCGCCCGCTCGATGAAGCTGACCGGCGTCGAAGCGCTGGTGCGCTGGCACCATCCGACCCGCGGCGTGCTGACGCCGGACAAGTTCCTGCGGATTGCCGACGAGATCAACGTGGTGCAGACGCTTGACAGCATCGTTCTGGAAACCGCGCTGAAGGACAAGATGCGCTGGGCGGCCCACGGTCTCCTGGTGCCGCAGGTCTCGGTCAACGTCTCGGCGCGGCGCCTGCATGACGGCAGCCTCTTCGAGTCGCTCAGCCACCTGCATATCCGCCCGGGCGAACTCTCCTTCGAGCTGGTGGAATCGATCTTCCTCGACGAGAGCGAAGACGTCGCCGCCCAGAACCTCGACCGGATCAAGGCGCTCGGCATCGATATCGAGATCGACGATTTCGGCACCGGCCACACCTCGATCGTCTCGCTGCTGAAGCTGAAGCCGAAGCGGCTGAAGATCGACCGCCAGCTAGTCCAGCCGATCCTTCACTCCTCGCAGGAACGCACGCTGGTGCGCTCGATCATCGACATCGCCCGCTCACTCGGCGTCGAGACTGTGGCAGAAGGCGTCGAGAGCATCGACCATGCCGACATGCTGCGCGATCTCGGCTGCGATATCCTGCAGGGCTATGCCTTCTCGCGGCCGCTCGCCTTCGAAGAATTCACGCAGGCTGCACTCGGCACCGCCTGGCGCCTCGCCTCGTAAGCCCATCGTTTCCAAATTGCAGAAACATCATTCTCAGATTGCGCCGCTTTTCGGCAAAGAAAGGCGTTTGCCCGCTTTGCTTTTTGGCCTATGAGTGACCGCGAATTTCTGGAAGTCTGGCGCTGCCGGCGACGGCCTAGGCGGCGCCCATTGGTCGGTAACACATGTCGCACAACACATTCGGTCATCTTTTCCGCGTCACGACCTGGGGCGAAAGCCACGGTCCGGCACTCGGCTGCGTCGTCGATGGCACGCCGCCCGGCCTGCGCTTCAAGCTCGAGGACATTCAGGTCTGGCTAGACAAGCGCAAGCCCGGCCAGTCGCGGTTCGTGACGCAGCGCCGCGAGGACGATCTGGTCAAGGTTCTCTCCGGCGTGATGCTGGATGCCGATGGCGAGACGATGATCACCACCGGCACGCCGATCTCGATGCTGATCGAGAATACCGACCAGCGCTCGAAAGACTACGGCGAGATCGCCCGCCAGTACCGCCCGGGCCATGCCGACTATACCTATGACGTGAAATACGGCATCCGCGACTATCGCGGCGGCGGGCGCTCCTCGGCACGCGAGACTGCGGCCCGTGTGGCCGCCGGCGGTATTGCCCGCCTCGTCGTTCCCGAGATGAAGGTGCGCGCCGCGCTGATCCAGATCGGCAAGCACAAGATCAACTGGCAGAACTGGGATTGGGCTCAGGTCGACCAGAACCCGTTCTTCGCGCCCGATGCAGCAATCGTGCCCGTCTGGGAAGAGTATCTCGATGGCATCCGCAAGAGCGGCTCATCCGTCGGTGCGGTGGTCGAGGTCATTGCCGAAGGCGTTCCGGCCGGTCTCGGCGCACCAATCTATGCCAAGCTCGATCAGGACATCGCCTCGCTGCTGATGTCGATCAATGCCGTCAAGGGCGTCGAGATCGGCAACGGCTTCGGTGCGGCCGAAATCACCGGCGAGGAGAACGCTGACGAGATGCGGATGGGCAATGACGGCAATCCGTTGTTCCTGTCCAATCACGCCGGCGGGATCCTAGGCGGCATTTCCACCGGCCAGCCGGTGATTGCCCGCTTCGCCATCAAGCCAACCTCCTCGATCCTGACCGAGCGCCAATCGATCGATGCCGACGGCAAGAATGTCGATATCCGCACCAAGGGCCGTCACGACCCCTGCGTGGGTATCCGTGCCGTGCCGATCGGCGAGGCGATGGTTGCCTGCGCCATTGCAGATCATTACCTCCGCGATCGTGGCCAGACCGGCCGGCTGAAATAGGAATTGCTCCATGCCTTATGACCAGAAGCGCGTCGTCGATGCCATCCGGGCCTTCGAAGCCGGCGAAATCGTCGTTGTCATGGATGACGACGACCGTGAGAACGAAGGCGACCTGATCGTCGCCGCCGTCCACTGTACGCCGGAGAAAATGGCCTTCATCGTGCGCCACACCTCGGGCATCGTCTGCACGCCGATGCCGAAGGAAGAGGCCAAGCGCCTGAACCTCAATGCAATGGTTGCCGAAAACGACTCGGCGCACACGACGGCCTTCACGGTCTCGGTTGATTTCAAGCACGGCACGACAACGGGCATTTCCGCCGACGACCGGACGCTGACAGTGCGCAATCTTGCCAACCCGAATGTGGGTGCTGCCGATTTCGTCCGGCCGGGCCACATTTTCCCGCTGGTTGCCCGCGAGGGCGGCGTGCTGATGCGCTCCGGCCATACGGAAGCAGCCGTCGATCTCTGCAGGCTTGCCGGCCTGCCGCTGATCGGCGTGATCAGCGAGCTCGTCAACGACAACGGCACCGTCATGCGCGGTCCGCAGGTGAGCAGCTTTGCCGAAGAACACGGCCTCAAGCAGGTATCGGTTGCCGATCTGATCGCCTATCGCCAGCGCAAGGAAACGCTGATCGAGCTCGGCGCTAGCTTCGAGATCGAAACCCCGTTCGGCAAGGCCAAGGCCCATACCTATTCGCTTCCCTGGGATCCGATGCAGCATCTCGCCGTCGTCTTCGGCGACATCCGCGACGGCATCGACATTCCGGTGCGCCTGCATCCGGAGAATGTCGCCGAAGATCTGTTCGGCAAGAAGAGCCCGGTCGACCACTACATGCAGAAGATCGCCGAGGAAGGCCGCGGCATCATCGTCTATTTGCGCGAAGGCTCCGTCGGTGTCGGCCATATCGACAACGGCCGCAAGGCTCGCAACCAGGGCCGCGAGGCCCATGCCGAGGCGGCAACGCGCGAAAGCGAATGGCTGGAAATCGGTCTCGGCGCACAGATCCTGAAGGATCTCGGCGTGACCTCGATCAAGCTTCTGACCAGCCGCGAGCGGCACTATGTCGGGCTTGAGGGTTTTGGGATCAAGATCACCAAGACTGAACTCGGCTGATCACAGCAAATGCGCCCGCGCTCAGGCGGCGATACGCTTGAAGCGGGGGCGGACGTTGCGCATGTAATATTTGCCCGGCGACTGCGAGGTGACCATGGCAATCACATGCGCCTCGTTGACGCCCTCGAAGGTCCGGTCCTCGCCATTGCTGAGGCAGACCCGAAGCCGGCCATCCTGCTGGCTGAAATAAACCGCGTCGATCAGCGCAGACTTTACCGCGACCGGCTTCATCGGCTCTCGCTGCTCGCCCGGCGAGAGCGTTGTGGCCGCCGCGGCACGGGCGTCGCGGCGGTTGCGGATCAGAGTCCTGACCCTGCGGCCCAGGTCGTTCCAAGCCAACCATGCGGCGTATCTGATGGGGTGCGTTTTCATGCGCCAACCGTAGGGGAACGGTGTTTAACAAGTTCGACACGGGCATGGTAAACCGGCGTCAAGATTAACGCCGGGTAATTTCGAAAAAACCGCTTAAAATTCAAACGACTGGCATCAACTATCCGAGCCAGCCATCGGCAAGGATCACGCGCTCCACGCCGGCAAAGCGGGCGACGCGGTCTAGCTCCGCAGCGAGCCTGTCGAGACGTCCGGCGGAGGGCCGCACGCCCGGCTCGAGCCACAGGCGCTTGACATCCAGCGTCCCCTTCTTCCGGTCAGCCTTCATGTCGATGCGGCCGATGAGCTTGTCACCTTCCAGCAGCGGGAAGACGTAGTAGCCGTATTCGCGTTTCGGCTCGGGCACGAAGATTTCGATGCGGTAGAAGAAGCCGAACAAGCGTTCGGTGCGGTTGCGGTCGCGGATCATCGGGTCGAAGGGGCTCAGCACGCGGATGCGGGGCGGCGCATCCGGGTAGCCGTCTATCGTGGCCGGGAATTCGGCAAGCGCCCAGGACGGACGCGGTTTGCCGCCGAGCGCCGGTTCGATGATCACTTCGGTGAGCTCCTCGCGATGGGAGACAACCCAGGCTTTGGCGGCGTCGGGGGAAATCAGGTTCCAGAAGGCGGCGATCTCGCCTGATGTGGCAAAGCCGAGACGCGTCAGCGCGCTGCGGCAGGCCCAGTCGATGAACTCTTCTCGATCGACTTCGGGCTCACGGAACTCGTCCGGGATAACCCTTTCCACGAGGTCGTAGATCTTCTGGAAGTTCGAGCGCCCGGCGATGGCGAACTTGCCCGTATGCCAGAAATATTCGAGCGCGGTTTTATTCGGATGCCAGTTCCACCAGCCGCCGGAGACATGGCCATCCGCCTTGATATCACGGGCCAGAATGGCGCCGTTAGCGACGACGCGGTCGTAGGTTTCCTCGAAGGCATCCTCAAAACCCTCGCCGCGCCATTTGCGCCAGCGCTCGACCAGCACTTCCTCCTGATGGACGAACTTGTGCTTCCAGTATTTGAAGAAAGCGCTCGGCAGGATCGAGGCATCGTGCGTCCAGTGTTCGAACAGCGCGCCGTCCTTTTCCAGCAGCGAGGTCAGGTGTTCGCGCCGGTAGGTCTGGTTGCGGGAGAACAGGATCTGGTGATGGGCGCGCTCGACCGTCTGGATGCTGTCGACCTGCACGAAGCCGAGATCGTGGATGAGCTGCAGGAGCCCGTCCTTGGTCAAGGCGCGGTTCGGCGGTGCGCTCAGCCCCTGCTTGGCAATGAAGACGCGGCGGGCATCGGCATTCGAGAGCAGATTCGTCATGGCCTCATCATATGCCGGAAAATCTTCCTAGCCACCCGCTTTTGCACTTTCCGCGCCGCCGCTGTAGAAGCTTGCGCCTGATCTATGAGGGACTGAATTTGGACATCCGTTTCGAAGGCGCTGCGGTCAGCTACGGCGCGCGCCAGGCACTGCAGCCGCTGACGTTGCAGCTTGACGAAAACCGCATCGGCGTGATCGGGCTGAACGGCTCCGGCAAGACGACCTTCGCGCGGCTGATCAACGGACTTGCCAAGCCGACGGCCGGACGCGTGCTCGTCAACGGGCGCGATACGGCCAATGAGCGGCGCGCGCTTGGCGATGTCGGCTTCATCTTCCAGCAGCCGCAGAACCAGATCATCCTGCCGATCGTGAAGGATGATATTGCTTTCGGCCTGAAGAGCCGCGGCGTGCCGAAATCCGAGATCGAGGCAAAGGTCGAAGCGGTCCTGGCGCGTTTCGGCGCCGCCCATCTCGGTAGCCGGCGGGCGCACGAGCTTTCCGGCGGCGAGCTGCAGATCGCAGCGCTCGCCTCGGTGCTGGTCACCGGGCCCGATATCCTGATCCTCGACGAGCCGACCAACCAGCTGGATCTGAAGAACCGCGTCCTGGTGCAGCGGCTGATCGAGGGGCTGCCCGAGAATGCGATCGTCATCACCCATGACCTGGAGCTGATCGCCGGTTTCGGCCGCGTGCTGGTTTTCCATGAGGGGGCGCTTGCAGCCGACGCGCCGGCGGCAGAGGCGATCGCCCGCTACCGGGAGATCGCTGGCTGATGCAATCGCTTTATGTCGAGGGTAACAGCCTCATGCACCGGCTGCCGGCGCGCGCCAAGCTGCTCGTGCTGGCTATCCTCGGCGTCATTCTTTTCACCACGCGCGATATTCCGCTGCTCTCACTCGGCGTGCTGGCAAGTGCCGCGCTTTATTTCCGGCTCGGCATTCCCTTTGGCCAGGCGCTGAACCGGCTGAAACCGGTGCTGCTGACGATCGCCATCGTTGCGCTGTTCAGTCTTGCCTTAAATCCCTGGCACGGCGCCGTCGTCGCGCTTCTCAGGCTGACGTCGCTGATGTTCTTTGCCGCCGCCGTGACGGCGACGACGGCGATCGCCGAATTCATCGACGAGATCACCCTGCTTGCCCGCCCGCTCGAGCGGCTGGGGCTGGTGAAGGCCAACGATGTCGGGCTGGCGGTCGGGCTCGTCGTCCGCTTCGTGCCCGAGATTCTCGGACGCTATCAGGCGATCAAGGAAGCGCATGCGGCGCGCGGCATAAAGGTGCGCCCGGTGACGATGCTGGCGCCGCTGATCATCCTGACGCTGAGAGATGCGGATAACATTGCCGCGGCAATTGACGCGCGCGGCATTCGGCGGCATGTCAGTTAACCGATCGTAAACACGGAGCCCATGATGAGCACCCGCGACCTAGTCCTTTCTGCCCTTTTTGCCGCCATCATCGTGGCGCTCGGCATTCTGCCGCCGATCACGCTCGGCTTCATTCCGGTGCCGATCACCGCGCAATCGATGGGCGTGATGATGGCTGGCGTCGTGCTTGGCGCGCGCCGTGGCGTGGTTGCCGTGCTAATCGTCTGGGTGCTCGTTGCCATCGGCCTGCCGGTTCTCTCGGGCGGCCGCGGCGGACTTGCCGCCTTTGCCGCGCCGACGACGGGCTTCCTGATCGGCTGGCTATTTGCCGCCTTCACGACCGGCTATCTCAGCGAGCGCCTCGTCAAGGCCGAGCAATCCGGCCTCGTGCAGACGGTCGGCTTCTTCCTGTCGGCGATGATCGGCGGGATTATCGTGCTCTATGCCTTCGGTATCGGCTATCTGGCGCTGGTCAGTGGCGTCAACCTCGAGCAGGCTTTCGTCGGCTCCATGGCGTTTGTGCCCGGTGACGTCGCCAAGGCCTTCGTCGCAGCGCTGGTCGGCCGCGCCGTGATGGTCGGCTATCCGCTGCTGCCGGTGCGCGCCTAATCGAGAAAACTGTAGAGCCAGTCGCGCGTCTCTTCCGGCAGCGCGACCGGCTCGCCACTTTCGCGCCCGCGCGCCTGCCAGGTCAGCTCCACTTCGGCGGCCCGCTCTGCCTTGGCATCGACAGAAATGATGAAGCCGATGGAGCGAAGGCCGATCTTGTCGACGGTCGCGGTAAACGTCGCCTCCTCGTCATAGGCAAGCGGGCGGTGAAGCGTGCAGGATACTTTGGCGGCCACATAGAGCGGTTCGTCATCAAGCTCCGGCCGCATCGACCAGAAGCCTGCAAGCACCGCTTCGGCGTGGGAGATATAGGACGCGAGGAACATCTGACCGTTCATGTCCACATCCCGGAATGGTATTCGTATCTGCGCCACATTGCTGCGTTTCGGCTTTGCCATCGAATTGTCTTCCCCCTGCCCCGCGCGGACACTAGGCGCCGCCAGAGATGAAGTAAACGTTCGCGATGATAGGCACGCGACGGTGCAGGCCTGTTGAAATAGCCATGCCCGGCACCATCTGCTGTGGATCATGACAGGGCCAGAGGATAAGAGTGTCGCCATGAGCACCCGCCTTTACGAACACCCGATCTTTCTTGAGCATGTCACGCCTGAAGGCCATCCCGAACGGCCGGACCGGATGCGCGCGATCAACGTCGCGCTCGGCCATCCGAACTTCGAGCGGCTGGACCGCAAGGAGGCACCCCAGGCCAACGAGGACGCGGTTCTGCTCGCCCATCCGGAAGAGCATCTGATCGCCGTCATGCGGCAGATTCCCGAGGAAGAAGGCGAGATCAACCAGCTGGAAGCCGACACCTATGCGAGCGCAAAGACGCTGCAGGCCGTGCTGACGGGCGTCGGCGGCGCCATGGCTGCCGTCGACGACGTGTTCACCGGCAAGGCGGATAACGTGTTCGTAGCAGCGCGACCGCCTGGCCACCATGCCGAGAAGAGCAAGGCGATGGGCTTCTGCTTCTTCAACAACGCCGCGATCGCCGCCCGCCATGCGCAGAAGCGCTATGGCGCCGAACGTGTAGCGATCGTCGACTGGGACGTGCACCACGGCAACGGCACGCAGGACATTTTCTGGGACGATCCCTCGGTGCTGTTCTGCTCGACGCACCAGATGCCGCTCTATCCGGGATCCGGCGCCAAGGACGAAACTGGCAAGCACGGCACGATGGTCAATGCGCCGCTGTCGCCGAATGTCGGCAGTGACCACTTTCGCGAGGCCTTCAAGTCCCGCGTGCTGCCGGCGCTCAACGACTTCCGCCCGGACCTGATCATCATCTCCGCCGGCTTCGACGCGCATCACCGCGATCCGCTGGCGCAGATCAATCTGGTCGGCGAGGATTTCGATTGGGCGACGGGAAGATTGCTGGAGATAGCCGACAAAAGCGCCTCCAACCGGGTCGTCAGCCTGCTGGAAGGCGGATATGATCTCGAAGGTCTGGCCGAATCGGCTGGGCTGCATGTGCTTCGATTGATGAAGGGTTGAGTATGACTGACAGCGCCAAGCCTGAAGTTTCAGGTCTTTCCTTCGAAAAGGCCGTGGCCGAACTCGAAAGCATCGTTGCCCGCCTGGAACGCGGCGACGTGGCGCTGGACGAATCGATCGAGATTTACGAGCGCGGCGAAGCGCTGAAGAAGCATTGCGAGACGCTGCTTTCCGCAGCCGAAAACCGTATCGAGAAGATCCGTCTCGACCGCGCCGGCAAGCCGCAGGGCGTGGAGCCGCTCGACGGGGCTTGATTGCTAGAGGGCGATGACCGTCCTGATTTCGTCGTATCCAGCGCGCAAACCACTGCCGTCGCGCTCTATGAGACCGGCTTCGGAAAGAATCTCGACGTCTTCGTGCACCCGCCGATAATCGCGCTTGAGGCTTTTCGCCAGCGCCGAGATGCTGGTCTGAGGATGGCGGTGGAGGTGGCGCAGCAGCTCCAGACGTTTGGCCGTCATGGCACGAGAAAAAGCGTCCCAGCCGACGAAGGTCAGATGATCTTCCGATACGCTTTCACCCGCTTCTGCCCTGTGCCAGGCATCGGCAACGCGCTTCGCGGTGTCGGCAAAGGAGCCGCCGATATGCAGTTCGATATCCTTGCTCATATCCGTTCTCCTCTCAGCTTCTCGACATCACTTCCGAAATCTTCGAGTATTTGTTCGATCGACACAAACGTGTAGCGTTCCTCGCGATCGCCATAATGCCGATGGTCGCCTTTTCCGCGCTCGTTGTCGTAACCTATCAGGCGCGAACCGGGTCTTCCGTAGAAAAGCGAGTATTTCAGCCAGTGCGTCGAACCCGGCACCTGCACCGGAACACGCCAGATCCTTATCTCAATTATCGCGCCGTCACCGAAAACGATGCGTTCACGAATGACGAGTTCCGCTTTCATATAGGCACTATGTCTTCATGCGCCATATGTCGTCAAGTGACATAGGAACTTTTGCTATCACTCGCCGCCTTATGCGGCTAACTTGGCGCCTCAGTTTGGAGACAACCCATGTCCTTCTTCCCCGGTAAAGACCCCCTGCCCGGCGATGCCTTCGCCTGTGATGCGATCGAGAATCTGATCATTCCGCGGACCAGCGATATCGGCGGTTTCCAGGTGCGGCGCGCGCTGCCGACGCGGCAGCGGCGGCTGGTCGGGCCGTTCATCTTCTTCGACCGCATGGGACCGGCGATCCTGAAGCCGGATGAGGCGCTGGATGTGAAGCCGCATCCGCATATCGGGCTTTCGACGGTTACTTATCTCTTCGACGGCGAAATCCGCCATCTCGACAGCCTCGGCACCGAGAAGGTGATCCGCCCCGGAGATATCAACCTGATGACGGCCGGGCGCGGTATCGTGCATTCGGAGCGCACGCCCGACAATCTGCGCGGTCATCCGTTGCTGATGTCCGGTTTGCAGACATGGCTGGCGCTGCCTGACGACAAGGAAGAGATCGATCCGGCCTTTGCGCATACCGAAAAGAGCGAGATGCCGCTCATCGAGGATACCGGCATTCGCGGCCGCGTCGTTATCGGTTCGTTCGAGGGCCTGAAATCGCCGGTCAAGGTTTTCTCCGATACGCTCTATGCCGACATCAACATCCAGTCCGGCGCCAAGTTTCCGTTTGCTGCGGCCCATGAAGAGCGTGCGGTCTATGTGCTCTCGGGCGAGGTCGTTATCGCGGGAGACCGGTTTGCGGCCGATCAGCTGCTGGTTTTCCGGCCGGGCGATCCGATCACGCTGGAGGCAGGAAGCGAAGGCTGTCACCTGATGCTCTTCGGGGGCGCGGCCCTGAATTCCAAGCGCTACATATGGTGGAATTTCGTCTCCTCCTCGAAAGAGCGCATCGAGAAGGCCAAGGAAGAATGGCGCACCGGCCGTTTCGACATCGTTCCAGGGGATGAAGAGGAATTCGTGCCTTTGCCTGAGGGCTGAACTTCTCTAGAATGGAGGGGTTGCGGTTCTTGAAACGCACTTGTTTTGCCGCAATTTAATCGGAATAAGCATAAGCCTAGAATGACAAGAAAGAGCGCCCGCCCGTGACAAACCTGCTGAAGACACCGCTGCTTGATCAGGTCACCTATCCCGCTGACCTGCGCAAGCTCGATGATCGCGAGCTGCCGCAGCTTGCGCGCGAGGTCCGCGACGAGATGATCGACGCTGTCTCGCGAACGGGTGGACATCTGGGTGCCGGCCTCGGTGTCGTCGAGCTGACGATCGCCATCCACAGCGTCTTCAACACGCCCGACGACCGGCTGATCTTTGACGTCGGCCACCAGTGTTATCCGCACAAGATCCTGACCGGCCGCCGCGACCGTATCCGCACGCTGCGCCAGGAAAACGGTCTGTCCGGCTTCACGCGCCGCGCCGAGAGCGAATACGATCCCTTTGGCGCCGCCCATTCCTCGACCTCGATCTCCGCAGGTCTCGGCATGGCTGTCGCCGCCGAACTCGACAAGACCGACAAGCGGGTGATCGCGGTGATCGGCGACGGCGCGATGTCGGCCGGCATGGCCTATGAGGCGCTGAACAATGCCGGTGCGCTCGACGCCCGGCTGATCGTCATCCTCAACGACAACGACATGTCGATCGCCCCGCCGACCGGCGCGATGAGCGCCTATCTGGCGCGCCTCGCTTCCGGCCGCACCTATATGGGCTTCCGTGATTTCGGCAAGAAACTGACAGCCTATCTCGGCAAGAAGGTCGACCGCGCCATCACCCGCGCCGTCGAGCATGCCCGCGGCTATGTGACCGGCGGGACGATGTTCGAGGAGATGGGCTTCTATCATATCGGCCCGATCGACGGTCATTCCTTCGAGCACCTTCTGCCGGTTCTGCGCAATGTACGCGACCATGCCGAAGGTCCGGTTCTGATCCATGTCGTGACCCAGAAGGGCAAGGGCTATCCTCCGGCAGAAGCTGCCGCCGACAAGTATCACGGCGTCAACAAGTTCGACGTCATCACCGGCGCCCAGGCGAAGGTGAAGCCGAATGCGCCGAGCTATACGAGCGTCTTCGCCGAAGCGCTGGTGCAGGAAGCCGAGCTCGACGACAAGATCGTCGGCATCACCGCGGCGATGCCGAACGGCACCGGCCTGGACAAGCTGGCGAGCCTCTACCCGGCCCGCTGTTTCGATGTCGGCATCGCCGAGCAGCATGCGGTGACCTTTGCCGCCGGTCTTGCCGCCGAAGGCTACAAGCCTTTTGCCGCGCTCTATTCGACTTTCCTGCAACGCGCCTACGACCAGGTCGTCCATGACGTCGCCATTCAGGGCCTGCCCGTCCGTTTCCCGATCGACCGTGCCGGTTTCGTCGGCGCCGATGGCCCGACGCATGCCGGTTCCTTCGACACGACCTTCCTCGCCGCTCTGCCGGGCTTCGTGGTGATGGCTGCCGCCGACGAGGCGGAACTGAAGCATATGGTGCGCACCGCTGCTGCCTATGATGCCGGCCCGATCTCGTTCCGCTATCCACGCGGCGAAGGTGTCGGCATCGAAATGCCGGTGCGCGGTGAAATCCTGCAGATCGGCAAGGGCCGGATCGTCAAGGAAGGCACCAAGGTGGCGCTGCTCTCCTTCGGCACCCGCTTGGCCGACAGCCTGCTTGCCGCCGAAGATCTCGATGCGGCCGGTCTTTCCACCACCGTTGCCGATGCGCGCTTTGCCAAGCCGCTCGACCACGAGCTGATCCGCCAGCTCGCCGCCCACCACGAAATCCTGATCACCATCGAGGAAGGCTCCGTCGGCGGCTTCGGCAGCCACGTCATGCAGTTCCTGGCGATGGAAGGCCTGCTTGATAACGGGCTCAAGGTCCGCTCGCTGGTGATGCCTGACATCTGGATGGAGCAGGCAAAGCCCGAGGCGATGAATGCCCATGCAGGGCTCGATCGCGGCGGGATTGTCTCGACGGTATTCCGGGCGCTCGGCCGCAGTGCTGCGGTTGGGGTTGCGGGGTAAATCTCAAAACGCCTGACCCGGAGCCCTCACCCTACCCTCTCCCCGAGGGCAGAGGGGAAGCTCCAGTTTGGAGCAGGCCTTTCGTTCTCACTCGCTGACAGGGCGAGCGAGTGTCACACTCCCTAGGTGCCCGAAGGTTTCAGGTGCAACTCGTTGCATCGGGGATGAGGGGGCCACACCCGCAAGCGCCCAAAAACAAAAAGGCCCCCGAAGTTTCCCTCGGAGGCCCTGTGTCAGACGATCAGGTTGGTCTCAAAACTCTTCCCAATCTTCCTGCACGGCCGCAGCGGCCGTTGCAGTCCTGCCGCCGAATGCGGAGGCGACGCGGTTGTTCAGAGCCCGGGCCGGAGAGGCGACCGGGCGTGAGGCCGGCTGGGCGACTGCCGCGCGCGGGGCGACGGCAACGGCTGCGGCGGCACCGAGCTTGAACTGATGCAGGAGAGCGTCGAGGGATGCGGCTTCCTGCGCCAGCGAATGACTGGCAGCCGTCTGTTCCTCGACCATTGCGGCGTTCTGCTGCGTGCCCTGGTCCATGTTGTTGACGGCCGTGTTGATCTCCTGCAGGCCGATCGACTGTTCGCGGGTGGCGGTGACGATCGCGCCGACGTGGCGGTTGATCTCCTGGACCTCGTTGACGATTTCGGCCAGCGCCTTGCCGGTCTGATCGACGAGCGAGACACCGGTATTGACCTGTTCGCCCGAGGTGTTGATCAGCGCCTTGATTTCCTTGGCGGCCTGGGCCGAGCGCTGGGCAAGCTCACGGACTTCCTGAGCGACAACCGCAAAGCCCTTGCCGGCTTCACCGGCACGCGCCGCTTCGACACCGGCGTTCAGCGCCAGGAGGTTGGTCTGGAAGGCGATATCGTCGATAACGCCGATGATGTTGCTGATCTCGCCCGAAGACTTTTCGATCTGCTCCATGGCGGTGACGGCCTTGCGGACGACGTCGCCGGAGCGCTCGGCGCCCACACGGGCACGCTCGACCAGATGGCCAACATCTTCGGCGCGCTTGGCGCTGTCGCGAACAGTGGTCGTGACCTCTTCGAGGGCTGCGGCGGTCTCTTCGACGGCTGCGGCCTGCTGCTCAGTGCGGCGGGCGAGATCGTCCGCTGCCGAGCGGATTTCACCGGCACCGGCATTGATCGCCGAGGCGTTGCGGCCGACCGACTGCAGCGTTGCCTGCAGCTTGCCCGCGGCATTGTTGAAGTCGGTGCGCAGGCCGTCGAACTGTTGAGAGAACGGCGTGGTGATGCGGCTGGCGACATCGCCATTGGCGAGGTTCGAGAGGCCTGTTGCGAGACCTTCGATCGCCGAACGTATTTCGGCCGCTTCGCGGGCCTTGTCCTCATCGGACAGCAGGCGCTGACGTTCGGCTTCGCTGCGCATACGGTCGGTTTCGCCCGACAGGCGCAGCTTTTCGGCGGCAGCTTCCTTGAAGACCAGAACCGACTGGGCCATGCGGCCGACTTCGTCGCGGCGGTCGAGGGCCGGAACGTCCACGTCGTGGTGGCCGCTTGCGAGGCGGTCCATGGCCGATGTCATGCCGATGATCGGCTGAACGATCGCGCGCGACAGCAGCCATGCGAGAACGGCGGCGGCCAGCGAGGCACCGATGCCGCCGAAGAGCAGCGTGTTGTTCAGATCGCTATCGGCATCGGCCTGGATGGCGGCGAGCGAAGCAGACTTGTCGCGAGCGGCGGCCTTGATCTTGGCGGAGGCCTGACGGAAACCGTCGAGCTGGCCCTTGGTGGCGTTGACGCCGATCTTGACGACGTCGGCGATCGGGGTTTCGGTTTCCTTGCGGGCCTTGGCCTGCGGCTCGGCGAGTTCGTGGAAATAGAGGTCAGCAGCCTTCTGCATGCCGTCGATCATATCGAGAACGGCGGGTTCGTCTGCCGCACTTTCCTTGGCCGAGGCGATCGCCTTCAGCATGCGCTCACGGTTGGCGAAAATATCGCCATAGGTGCTGTCGGAGCGGAACAGAATGAAGCCGCGCAGATTGACGGCCTGCTCGAGCATGGCCTGCAGCGCGTCGTCGATCTGGTTGACGAGCAGCTCGGATTTCTCCTGCTGGGCGGCGGCGGCAGATGAAGCGCCGGCCTTGACGTAAACATAGGACGAGACGGCAACGAAAATGACGATGAGGGCTGCGAACGTCGCCGCGAGCTTCCCCTTGAGTGAGATATTGGCGAACACCGGTAATTCTCCTGGCAAATAATCGGCGCGGCAAAGGACGGGCCGCCGATGGGCAGCGGCGGCAGACGGAAAATCGGAAGGAACATGAACTGCGGGCAGGGAAATGCGTGCCATCATGGCGAAAGCGATTCAAGCGAACCGCTGCAATCGTCCCGAACCTATTGGGCGGGGCTTTAAAATTGTTTAAGTTTGCACCGCACAAATATTAGGTGTGCTATTCATCCGGTGCATTGAGGATCAGAATATCGAGGTCCTGTTCCGGCCAGAAATCGGTCGCCGTCATCTCGAAAGTGGTGGGGCCGGTCTTCTTCACACCGGTGCCGCAGAAGCTGATGAGGTTTTTGGCCTTGCCCTTGTCCAGCGTCAGCTTGAAATTCTTGATCGGGCCGTTCCAGTTGGCGCCGGTCTTGAGGATGTAGGAAATCCAGCTTTCGGTGTAGTTCGGACCGCCATTTTCCTGCCCCTTGGCGAGCTTCTGCGCGGCCTTAACGAAGCCTTGGTCCATGCAGTAGCGCCTGACATAGTCAGCATAGCGATCGCCCTTGGCCTCGCCTTCTTCCAGGAAGCTGATCGCCACCGTGCCGCCGACGCTCGGCGTATAGCGGTGCGAGACCGTTACTTTCGCCTTGGCCGGAAAGACGGTTTTCCACCAATAGGTCGAGCGCAGCGTCCAGAGTGGCGTCATGTGGTGCTTCATGCCGTTGCCATCGTTGTCATAGACATCGTCGTAGAGCAGGCCGCGGGAAAGCCAGTCCTGCTTGACATCGTCGGGCAGCTTTTCCAGCGCGGCATAGGTGCCATCGGCAAAGGGAAGCGGCGGGATGTTGCGGGCTTTCAGGTCGTCCGTCACGTCGATGCTGGCGGCGATCGCCCGCTGCTGCAGCGCCGGGGCGATCGGCTTGCCATCCTGCGTCACGGTGAAATCGAGGAAGTTGTCGCTGCCGGAATTGGCAATGGCGATATCGCCTTCGACATGGCCGGGAAGATCCGGCATGGGGAAGGCGACGAGCGTCTCGACATCCTTGTCCGCGCTGTTTTCGAAGACATAGTCGACGCGAACCTCCTTCTCCGAAATGAAAAGCGCCTCGCTTTCCATGCTGACATCGGGGGATTCGATAAAGGTGAGGCCGCCGGTCTTCAACTCGGCCATCGTATCGTTGGCGAGCGCCGGGGCGGCAAAGGCTGCAGCGGCAACAATGGCCAAGCTTCTCGAAATTGCCATGCCACTTCGCTCCCCTACCCCATGACCAAGGGCAGAATTATCGCCGAACGCGAAGAGGCGTCAACGGCAGCGGCGCAAACAAAAGGCTTGCAAGCGCGGGCTTTGCCAGTCATGGACAGGCCATGTCCGAACAGAACAGTACACAGCGCCTCGACCAGCTTCTCGTCAGCCTCGGCCTTTTCGCCAGCCGCTCGCGGGCGCGCGATGCCGTCAACCGCGGGACGGTGAAGGTGGGCGGCAAGGTCGTCACCAAGGCCGGAGCGCTCTTTGGCGAAGACGCCGCGATCGAAATCGACGATCCGGCGCAGGATTATGTCTCGCGCGCAGCCCTGAAGCTGACGGCGGCACTCGACCATTTCTCTCTCGATCCCGCGGGACACCACTGTCTCGATATCGGCGCCTCGACCGGCGGCTTCACCGAGGTGCTGCTGGAGCGCGGCGCGACGCATGTCACGGCGATCGACGTCGGGCATGGGCAGATGCATCCGCGCATTGCCGCCGATCCGCGTGTCGCCAATATCGAAGGCTTCAACGCCCGCAACCTGACGGCTGACGATGTCGGCCATGACGTGACCTTCATCGTTTCCGACGTGTCGTTCATTTCGCTGCGGCTGGCGCTGGCGCCGTCCCTCGAGATCGCCGAAAGCGGTGCGACCGCGGTGCTGCTCGTCAAGCCGCAATTCGAGGCCGGGCGCGAGGCGATCGGCAAGGGTGGCATGCTCAAGGATCCCGCCTCGGCGCCCGATGTGGCTGCCGCGCTGGAACGCTGGTTTGTCGAGGAGATGGGCTGGAAGAGCCTTGGGCTCATCGCCTCTCCCATTGCCGGCGGCGATGGCAACCAGGAATATCTACTCGCAGGAACAAAGCCGTGAGCACCGAAACAGTCACCATCCAGAAACTCGGCGGACAGGGCGACGGCATTGCCAGTGGCAAGGACGGCCCGATCTATGTGCCGTTTGCGCTGCCCGGCGAAGAGGTGGCGATCGCCCGCGTCAAGAACCAGGGCACGATCATGTCGATCGCCAAGGCGTCGGCGGACCGGCAGGAGCCCGCCTGCCGCCACTTTGGCCCCGATGGCGTCAACGGCACCTGCGGCGGCTGCACGCTGCAGCATCTTGCGGATGCGCCCTACCGCGCCTTCAAGCGGCAGCTGGTGGTCAACGCGCTGAAGTCTCAGGGTATCGCGGCCGAGGTCGGCGAGCTGGTCGCGGCCCATCCCGGCGAGCGCCGCCGCGTGGTCTTTGCGGCGCGCAAGACCGAGAAGGACATGCTCATCGGCTTCAATCAGGCCGAAAGCCACCACATCGTCGATATCGAGGAATGTCCCATCTCGTCGGCGGGGATCATGGCCCGGCTGCCGGCGATCAAGGCCATCGGCGCCTCCATTGCGGCCAATGCCGAGGCCTTCCGCATCTCCGTGCTGGAGACGGCGTCCGGGCTCGACCTTGCCGTCGATGGCATCAAGAAGCTTTCCGACCAGCAGCGCCGCAAGGCGGTGGAAACCGTGCTCGGCATGCGCGGCATCGCCCGCGTTTCGCTGAATGGTGAGATCCTGGTAGAGCCTGCCAAGCCAGTCGTCGATTTCGGCGGCGTCCAGGTTTCCCCACCGGCCGGCGGCTTCACGCAGGCGACCAAGCCGGCGGAAGACGCAATGGCCGAGCTGGTCGTCGCCCATGTGGGCAAGGCCAAGCGCATCGCCGATCTTTTTGCCGGATCGGGCACCTTCTCGCTCAGGCTTGCCCGCATCGGCCGGGTGCACGCCGTCGAAGGTGAAGACAAGGCGCTCGCCGCGCTCGACCAGGCGGCACGCAAGGCGCAGGGGCTGAAGCCCGTCAGCATCGAAAAGCGCGACCTCTTCCGCCGCCCGCTGATGACCGCCGAGTTCAAGCATTACGATGCTGTGGTCTTCGATCCGCCGCGCGCCGGTGCGGAATTCCAGAGCCAGGAGCTGGCGCGCTCCGCGGTCAAGAAGGTCGTCGCCGTCAGCTGCAATCCGCTGACACTGGCGCGCGATCTCGCCATTCTCATTGCCGGTGGCTATCGCCTCACCAGCGTCACGCCGATCGACCAGTTCCTCTGGACGGCGCATGTGGAAGTGGTAGCGACGCTGGAGAAGTAGGCCGCAGCTGGTCGGGCCGCGTATCTTTCTGTGAATCGGGCGCTCTCCGTCCCTCATTCCTGTGCTTGTCACAGGAATCCAGTCACCACGCGTCTGCGTGGTGGGAAGAGTCCTTTCGGCCCAAAGACTTGGGCCGGCTGGATTCCTGTGACAAGCACAGGAATGAGGGAGACTCCCAAAACAAAAATGCCCGCGTCTCCGCGGGCATTTTCAGTTCACAGCAGGCCTTATCAAGCGACGCGGCGGTGACCCGACGAAGCGCCGGACTGGCCGCTGCCGAGATTGAACTGCGACAGGAGTTGCATCAACTTGGCGGCCTCGGCGGCGAGGCCGTGGCTGGCGGCAGTCTGTTCCTCGACCATGGCGGCGTTCTGCTGCGTGCCCTGGTCCATGGTGTTAACAGCCGTGTTGATCTCGTGCAGGCCGGTCGACTGTTCGCGGGTGGCGGTGACGATCGCGCCGACGTGGCGGCTGATCTCTTGGACCTGCGTGACGATGGCTTCCAGCGCCTTGCCGGTTTCGCCGACCAGGGTGACGCCGGAGCGGACCTGGGCGTTCGAGGTGGTGATCAGCGCTTCGATTTCTTTCGCGGCCTTTGCTGAACGCTGGGCGAGTTCGCGGACTTCCTGGGCGACGACGGCAAAACCCTTGCCCGCTTCACCGGCACGCGCTGCTTCGACGCCGGCATTCAGCGCCAGAAGGTTGGTCTGGAAGGCGATGTCGTCGATGACGCTGATGATGCTGGAGATCTGCTCCGAGGACTGCTCGATGCCGGTCATGGCATCGACAGCCTTGCGGACGATCTGGCCGGATTTCTCGGCGCCGCTGCGGGTGTTGGAAACCAGGTTGCCGGCTTCCTCGGCGCGGCGGGCGGTATCCTTGACCGTGGTAGTGATCTCTTCCAGCGCCGCTGCGGTTTCCTCGACGGAAGCGGCCTGCTGCTCGGTGCGGCGGGCAAGGCCATCGGCGGCAGTGCGGATTTCGGTTGCACCGGCATCGATCGCATTGGCATTGCTGCCGACGGTCTGGAGAGCGCCATGCAGCTTGCCGACAGCGCTGTTGTAGTCATTGCGCAGGCGGTCGAGATGGGCGGCAAAGGGCGTCTCGATGCGGTGCGCGAGGTTGCCGTCCGAGAGAGCACCGAGCGCCCCGCCAAGGGCATCGACGGCAGTGCGGATTTCGGCGGCTTCGCGGGCCTTCTGTGCCTCACGCTCCTGACGCTCGCGCTCGGTCAGCGAGCGGCCTTCTTCGGCCTCGCCTTCGAGACGCTGGCGGTCGATCGCGTTCGACTTGAAGACCGCAACGGCCTCGGCCATCGAGCCGATCTGGTCACGGCGCTCCTGGCCGGGAATGGCGGCCGAGAGATCGCCTGCAGCAAGCTTCTGCATCGCGGCGGTCATCGCCGTGACCGGCTGGACGACGAGGCCGTGCAGCAGCCAGGCCATGGCTGCGATCATCAGGCCAACGGCGAGAAGCGTGGCGATGGTGGCGGCAATACGGAACTCGTTGAGTGCAGCAAAGGCCTTGTCGCTATCGACGACGAAGCCGAGTGACCATTCGACGGTCGGAAGACCTGCGACCGGCATGAAGCTGACGAGAACCGGCTTGCCTGCGAATTCGGTGGCGACAAGGCCGGTGCCGATCTTCGGGGTGTCTTTCGGGAAGGCGTCGGCCAGCGTCTTGGTGACCAGCTTGGCATCCGGATGGATGAGGATCTGGCCGCTCTTGTTGACGAGGAAAGCCGTGCCCTGGCCGCCGAGATCGATCTCCTTGATCATCTTGACCATGGTTTCGAGCGAGAAGTCGGAGCCGACGACGCCGGCAAGCTTGCCGTCATGGCTGACCGGGACGGCAGCGCTGATGATGAGATCGCCGCTCGATGCGTCGACATAGGGCTCGGTCATGACGCTGGCATTGGCCTTGACGGCGTCCTGATACCAGGGGCGCTTGCGCGGGTCGTAGCCATCGGGCATCGGCAGCTTCGGCCACATGGTGAAGACGCCTTGTTCGTCACCGAAATAGGTGCTGACGAACTGGCTGGTGAGAACGTCGTTCTGCAGCACGGTTTCGATACCGGCCTGGTCGGACGCGCGGCCGATGGCGTTCGCGACCATGGCGGTCAGCGTCACGCGGCCATTCATCCAGTTGGCGAGGCTGTGAGCAGCCTGCTCGCCGGAGGACTGGATATTGGCTTCGATCGAGGCGGTGGTAACGTCGCGCTGGACGGAGTTGATGTAAAAGGAGAAGGCGGCAAAGGCCGCCAGGACAACTGCGGACGCGGCGACGAGAATGCGCGTCATCAAATTCGTCTTCTTCAAGTGCGTTCTTTCGAAGTCTACCACCTTGCCGTTTGCGCGGATGGACTGCGCGGCGGAACGGATCGGGCGGATGGGGCTTGGGGGCAAAGCTGCACAAGGCGCGTCATGCGCCTGGACGAACGGGCAATTCGTCACTTCCTGATTAGTAGGGTCGCATTAAAACACACTTAAAATTTAGCTAAAACCCTATGTTTTTATATTAGCGCCGCATGAAAGCTTCGAAGGCTTTTCTTGCCTCGTCGCTTTTCAACTGTGCGGCGAAGTGGTGTGCTTCTTCATCTATACGTGCGGTAATCTCTTCGCGCGGACCGCGGACAAGATCGCGGGCGATCTTCAGCGCCTTGGCGGGCTTGGCCGCAAGCTTGGCGGCCGTTGACAGCGTCAGATGCTCCACCTCGCCTGGAGCGCAAACCTTCCAGATCAATCCGGCATCGCGTGCCTCGGCAGCCGTGAAAGCTTCGCCTGCGGCCAGCAGCGCGAAGGCGCGCTGGTGGCCCATGATGCGTGGCGCGAGCAGGCTGGAGGCGGCTTCCGGAACCAGCGCCAGATCGACGAAGGGGGTGCGGAACTGGCTGCGGAGGGAGGCGATGGTCAGATCGCAATGCATGTGCATGGTGGTGCCGATGCCGATCGCTAGGCCGTCGACGCCCGAGATCAGCGGCTTCTGCGCATTGACCAGAGCATAGAGGAAATCGAGAAGCTCGTGGCCGAGGCTGCCGCCCATCGCTGCGGCCAGGAAATCGGCGATGTCGTTGCCCGCCGAAAACGCGCCTTCGGTGCCGAGGAAGGCGGTGGCACGGATCGCCTCATCGGCATCGGCGGTCTTCAGCGCTTCGGTCATTCGCACATACATGGCGCGGGTGATGGCATTCTTCTTGTCCGGCCGGTTGAAGCGGATGATCTGGACGCCTGGGTGTTCGGCGGACTGCTCGACGATGATATGGTCGGTCATGGTGATCCTCAGGCCAGGATGGCGCGGGCTGCGGCAAGGCTCGCGGCACCATTGACGGCGCGGTCCTTCAGGGCAGCGGTTTCGGACAGCAGGTTTTCGGCGGCAAAGCGGCAGAGCGCGATGCGGCTCTCTTCAGCACCGTCGCCGGTCTTGGCGAGGCCGCCCTTGGCGAGATAGGCGCTGGTCAGCACCAGGCCGAAGAGGCGCTGATAGGGTGTGGCGCCCGAGAGCGCTTCGGCGATCCTGCCATCGGCTTGTGCTTTCATCAGCCACTCCGTCGCCTCGGTCAGATCGGCGATGGCCGCATCGAGGCGGGTGGCGGTTTCGCCGAAGCCGGAGAGGTTCGAACCGCGCACGGCGTCGGCGATATCGCTCAGCTCGGCGATGAAGCCTTTCACATGCTCACCATTCGAGAGCGGCAGCTTGCGGGTGACGAGGTCGATCGCCTGGATGCCGTTGGTGCCTTCGTAGATCGGGGCGATGCGGGCATCGCGCAGGAAACGGGCGGCACCGGTCTCCTCGATGAAGCCCATGCCGCCATGCACCTGGATGCCGAGCGAGGCGACATCGACACCTGCATCGGTCGAGAAGGACTTGGCGATCGGGGTCAGGAGAGCGGCGCGCTCCTGCCAGTGTTTCGTATCGCTGCCGGCGTGATGCGACATGTCGATGGCGTGGGCGCAGGCATAGGAGATGGCCCGCGAGCCCTGGGTCAGCGCCTTCATGGTCAGCAGCATCCTTATGACGTCAGGGTGCTCGATGATCGGGCTCATGCCTACGCCGGTCCAGCCGGGCGCCTTGCCTTGTGTGCGTTCTTTGGCGAAGGCAACGGCCTTCTGGGTGGCGGCTTCTGCAATCGCCACGCCCTGCATGCCGACCGTCAGGCGGGCATTGTTCATCATCGTGAACATGCAGTTGAGGCCCTTGTTCTCCTCGCCGATCAGCCAGCCGATCGCGCCCTTCTCACTCCCGAACTTGCCGTCGCCATAGATCATCGTGCAGGTCGGCGAGCCGTGGATGCCCATCTTGTGCTCGAGCGAATGGACGAAGACGTCGTTGCGGGCGCCGAGCGAGCCGTCGGCATTGACGAGGAATTTCGGCACCAGGAACAGCGAGATGCCGCGCGTTCCGGCAGGCGCATCCGGCAGGCGGGCGAGGACGAGGTGGATGATATTGTCGGTGGCGTCGTGCTCGCCCCAGGTGATGAAGATCTTCTGACCGAAGATGCGGTAGGTGCCATCGTCACGGCGCTCGGCGCGGCTCTTGAGCGCGCCGACATCGGAGCCTGCCTGCGGCTCGGTGAGGTTCATCGTGCCGGTCCACTCGCCGGAGACGAGTTTCGGCAGGTAGGTCTGCTTCAGGTTTTCGGAGCCATGCGCGACCAACGCCTCGACGGCGCCCATGGTCAATGTCGGGCAGAGTGCGAAAGCCGTGGCGCCGGAATTCCACATTTCGAGGGCGGCGACATTGAGGAGAACAGGGAGCCCCTGCCCGCCGAATTCCTCCGGTCCGGTCAGGCCGTTCCAGCCGCCGGCGATCCAGTCCTGATAGAGCTTCGCCCAGCCATCCGGCGTCTTGACCGCGCCATCGATCAGCCGCGACCCTTGCGTATCGCCGATCTCTCCGAGCGGCGCGACCTCATCAGTGGCGAAGCGACCGGCTTCCGTCAGGATCGCATCGACGAGATCTTCGCCAAGATCGCCGAACAGGCCCTTGTCCAACGCGTCCTTCAGGCCGGCGACATGCTTCAGCGTGAAAGCGATCTCTTCGACGGGCGCCTTGTACATGGTGTCTCCTCGCATATCCGGCCAGTGATCGGTACCGGCCATCCTCCAGCCTCAGGGCTAATTGATTTTTACGTAAACGTCAATTTCGATTTTGAAGCGTGTCAGGGCTGCGCCACGTTGTCTCGCCTCTTGCTTATTCGCAGCGTTGTGCAAACAAACGTCATGGAGAATCTCTAGAGCGGAATGCCGAAAAGAGAATGACGGCTTTGCGAAGGACCGGCGACTGATGGATACACTGCCTGCCAATATCCCCGGCCTCATCTGGGCATACCGCTTCCCGGCAGGTTCGAAGACCGCGATCCGGCTTGACAACAGCGCGATGGCGGCGGAGCTGACGGCCGGAGACGGTTTCTACTGGCTGCATCTGAACCTGGCCGATGCGCGCGTCCCGGCGCTGCTGGACACGCTTGAAGGCCTGACCGAGGATGCCAAGTCGGCGCTGACGACGCGCGATACCCATGCGGCGCTCACCGTCGACGAGCAGATGCTCTACGGCACGCTCATCGACTGCCAGCGCGAATTCGACCAGGATACCGCCGATCTCGGCTGGCTGCATTTTGCGATCTCCGGCCGCTTCATCGTCACCACCCGGCTGCAGCCGCTGCGCAGCGCCGACCGGGCGCGGATCATGATCGAAAAGAACCCGGCAAAGTTCGAACGGCCGGTCGATATCTTTGAGCTGCTGGTGATCGAATTCCAGCGCACGCTGATCTCCGTCGTCATGGAACTCACGGAAGAGCTGAACCTGATCGAGGACTTCGTCTACGACAACACGCCGCGCGACGAGCGGCGGCGACTGGCGCCGGTGCGCCGCACGGTCGTGCGCCTCCACCGCCACCTCAGAAACGTGCTGGCGCTGATGCGCCGGGCTTCGGCATCCGACGAGGACGAGATGCCCTTCGGTTTCGACGACATCGCCGGGCGGCTGACCAGCCGGCTGGAGACGGTCGATCACGACATCTACGCGCTGCAGGAACGCGCCCGGCTGCTGCACGAAGAAATCGACTCGAAGCTGTCATCGGAAACCAACCGGCACCTCTACATCCTGTCGATCATGACCGCCTTCCTGTTGCCACCGACGCTGGTCACAGGCTTCTTCGGCATGAACACCGCCAACCTGCCCTTCGCCCAGGGGTCGGGCGGAACGGAATATGCGGTGGCGCTGATCCTCGCCTCGATCGTATTTGCCTGGTGGCTGCTGAAACGCGTCAACATTCTCTGACAGCAAAAAGCCCGGCATTTCTGCCGGGCCTCGATCATCTTGATGCGCTTTGTATCAGTAGGGCGAGTAGCACTGCTGGCGCGGGCCGTTATACGGCTGGAAGGTGTTGTCGTAGACACGATACGAGCGGTAGCGGTTCTCGCACCACGACACATGGGCGGCCGTCAGGCGCGGTGCGGCGTAGCGGGGCGGCGGCGCATAGTAGCGCGGCTGCGAAGCGATGGCACCACCGATGATCGCACCGGCACCGAAGGCAGCCAACGGATACCAGTAGCCGTTATAGTGGCGGTAGCCGTTGCGATAATACGGATAGCCACGATAGCCGCCATACCAGCCGGGGCCGCGGCGCGGATAATAGCGGCGATACTGGACGTCCTGAATGCTGGAAGCCTGTTCCTGCTGCTGAATGACCTTCGGCGCCGCTGCCAGCGGCATGGCCTCAGACGGCAGGAAGCTCGTCAGGACAACAGCGGCGGACAGCACAGCGGCCGAAATCTTCTTACTGAGACCAATCATTGTCGTTCTCCATCCCAAGAGCGGAATTTGCCTGTCAGCAAACGCGCAGGGAGGGGAAATGTTCCCGGCACCGTTTTCTTCAAGCACGGGTTGAAGTTACGAAAGCGCCGATGAACCGGAGATTAACCGGCTCATCGGCGCTGGCAAGATCACGCAAATGTCAGGCGACGACTGAGAGCTTCGCCTGATCGCCCTGCAGGCGATTGACCATGAAGTTCGAGTACCATTCGAGGAACTGCATGACGCCGCCCTCGTGGAGCATCGAATAGGGACCGGGCTCATAGGCCGGCGAGTGAATGCCGAAAGCGTTCTCTTCGACGATGCGGCGGTCCTGGTCGTTGGTCTCGGTCCAGACATGCGTCAGTTCTTCGAGATCGTAATCGACGCCTTCGACGGCATCCTTGTGAACGATCCACTTGGTCGTCACCGCCGTCTCGTTGGCGCTGAGCGGGATCACGCGGAAGGAGATCGCGTGGTCGCCAAGCAGATGGTTCCACGTGGTCGGATAGTGGAACAGCAGCATCGTGCCGATGCGGTCGATGGTGACGTCCTCGGACAGCTTGCGCTTGACCGCCGGACGGCCCGACATGGTGTAGCTTTCGGCGTCCTCGATCAGCGGCATGCGCGCCGTGCGGAACTGGCCGTCAGGAGAAATCTGGAACTTGCTCGGCAGGCCGGCGGCCTCGCAGCGTGCCCAGTGGCCGGCGATTTCAGGATCATCGGCGCCGCCATCGGTACCGGTGACGCTCGGCGCTTCCGGATAGGTGCGGCAGAGTTCCGGGTGGTTTGCGGCGCAGTGATAGCACTCGCGGTTGTTTTCCCAGACGAGCTTCCAGTTGCCCTTCTCGATGATGGTGCTCTGGAAGGCGATCTTCCCTTCGCTGAGGCGATGCGGCAGCATGTAAGGCGTCACCATGTCGCGAACCGGCTGGAAGTCCGGCGCCTTGTCGGCGAGGCAGATGAAGATATAGCCGCCGAAGCTTTCGCAATGGATCGGCTTCAGGCTGAAACCGCTCTTGTCGAAATCGTCGCCCATGTGGCGGGCGAAGGCGAGCTTGCCATCGAGATCGTAGGCCCACTGGTGATAGGGACAGACGAGCCGGACAGAGGAGCCGTGCTCCTTGGTGCAGACGCGCGAGCCGCGGTGGCGGCAGGAATTGTGGAAGGCGCGAATGACATTGTCGCGGCCGCGGACGATGACGACGGGATACTGGCCGATCTGCACCGTGAAATAGGCACCCGCCTTTGGCAGTTCGCAATCATGGCCCATGAAGAGCCAGTCGCGGTAATAGATCATTTCCATATCGAGCTTGAAATAATCCTCGTCGATATAGAAAGGCTGCTCAAGGCTGAAGCCTTCGCGCCGGTTTTTGAGCTGCCGCAAAACGTTGCTTCGAATGTCCATTTGCATATCCTCGTGCAATCGGCTCAGCCATCAAAGGCATGGCTTTGGAAGCGATCGCTTCCCTCCCTTCCGGGAGCATTGGTCATGGGGGCATTTAAGCACCGGGCATCCCCGGTTCTTGGTTGTAAAGCGACATCGGCTTCGAAATTGACGACAGGATGACGAGCGGCTGCGAAAATCGGAGCCCCGATGGATTTTCCACTCTTTTCATTCGATTGCGACATCACAAGAAGAACTGCCGCCGCCCGCTTTCCGCTTTCCCAAAGGCAATATTATCCCAGATACGACACGATGGCACTGCAAGTTTTCGGGGGTCGATGCCATTGGCGGCCTTAAGGGCGCATTAAGCATGAACTCCTATTCTTGTGGCAGAGACAAACGCGGGAATGCGGATCATGGCGAAACTTCGCTATTTCGACGCCAAGGACGAAACCAGACCGGAGGAGGCTCCTGCGGCGCCCCATTCCGAGTTTCTGCGGACTGGAAAGATCACCCGTGACCGCGCTCACTGGCTGGCGGAAGAGCGCCGCTACCTGACGCATGACGAAGTTGCCGAGAAGACCGGCCGTAAACTGCAATCGGCCGGAAACCAGGCACATCAGCAGATCAACGGCTTTCATCGGGCCATCCAGTTCCCCAAGATGGTATTTCACCGGACGCTCAGCGACAGCCCGCATCTCGGCTACTGTCATGTGACGGCGTCGCGCACCAAATTTGCGCACTACGAGGAAGTCAGCTGGGCTTTCTATATCGCCAATTTCTATGCCGATATCGGCGACAACGACAACTTCTTCCACAAGATCAACATGCAATATTCGCGCATGTATTTCGCCGTGGCGATCAAGCCCGGCGAGCATACGGCCGAGAAGATGACGATCGACCGGTCGGTGCGCGGCAACGGCGTGCTCTTCCGCACCGACGATCCTCAGGCGGCGATCCGCAACGTGCTGCTGCTTGGCGCGCGCAACGAACAGCTCCGGGAAATCATTCGCCAGCTCTGATATTGATCGCAGGCGCTCAAGAGCATAAGGGACTGCCTGAGATTATAGGCAGTTCATGGCACGTATCATCGACATTACCGCAAGCCGGGAGGAAGCGCTCAGCGCAGCGTCTGCCGTGCTTGGCGAAGGCTATCCGGTGGCAATCCCGACCGAGACCGTTTACGGGCTTGCGGCCGATGCCACCAACCCCGCCGCCATTGCCCGGATCTATGAGACCAAGGGCCGCCCGCAGTTCAATCCGCTGATCTGCCATATGGCCGACCTTGCGATGGCGGAGGAATATGCGTTCTTCGATCCGCTCTCGCGGCTTCTGGCGGAGGCCTTCTGGCCCGGGCCGCTGTCCCTGGTGCTGCCGCTGAAAGAGCAGAGCGGCATTCATGCCCTGGCAACCGCTGGGCTCGACACCGTCGGGATCCGGATTCCGAAGGGTTTTGCCGGCGAACTGATCCGCACCTTCGGAAAGCCGCTTGCCGCCCCCAGCGCCAATACATCCGGCAAGATCAGCGCCACCAGCGCAGACCACGTCGCCGATGATCTCGGCGGCAAGATCCGTTTGATCCTCGACGCGGGATCAAGTGACGTCGGCGTCGAGTCGACGATCGTCAAAGTCGAGAACGGCGAGATGACGCTACTGAGGCCCGGAGGGCTGGCAGCCACGGACATCGAGCGCGTTGCGGGCAAGCGCCTGCGTCGCAGGAAGAAGGCCTCAGCCGCGATCGAAGCGCCGGGCATGCTCGCCTCGCATTATGCGCCGGGTGCCGCCGTGCGGCTCGATGCCGATGCCGTCCTGCCTGGCGAGGCGGTGATCCTGTTCGGGCGACCTGAAATCCGCGGCATTGCAGATGCAGCAATCCAGCTGAACCTCAGCCCCGCAGGCGACCTTGCCGAGGCAGCCACCAACCTGTTCGACTACATGAAGAAAGCCGATGCCAGCGGCGCGGCGACGATCGCGTTTTCACCAATCCCCGATGAGGGACTTGGCGAGGCGATCAACGACCGCTTGAGGCGCGCTGCCGCACCGCGCGAATAACAAGGACCGAGCCCCGATGAGCGTATCCCCGGAACTTCTCGACCGCTTCACCGCCATCGTCGGCGAAAAATATGCACTGCGTAGCGAGGCCGAACTTGCACCGCACCTGGTCGAGAACCGCGGCCTCTATCACGGCTCCTCCCCTCTCCTCCTGAAGCCTGCCAATGCCGGTGAAGTCTCAGCGATCCTGAAGCTTGCCACCGAGACCGGCACCGCAGTCGTGCCGCAGACGGGCAATACCGGGCTGGTCGGCGGGCAGACGCCACGCGAAGGCAAGTCCGACATCATCATCTCGCTGGAGCGCATGAACAAGATTCGCCACGTCGATCCGGTCGCCAACGTTCTGGTTGCTGACGGCGGCGCCATTCTGGCCGAAGTGCAGAGGGCGGCCGAGGCGCGTGGACGGCTGTTTCCGCTGTCGCTCGGTTCCGAGGGCTCCTGCCGCATCGGCGGCAACCTGTCGACCAATGCCGGCGGTACGGCGGTGCTGGCCTATGGCAATATGCGCCAGCTCTGCCTCGGCCTCGAGGTGGTGCTGCCGACCGGCGAGATATGGGACGGACTGCGGCGGCTGAAGAAGGACAATACCGGATACGACCTGCGCGACCTCTTCATCGGCGCCGAAGGAACCCTCGGGATCATTACCGGCGCGGTACTGAAGCTCTTCCCGCAGCCGCTCGGCAAGCAGGTGGCCTTTGCCGGGATCGGCAGCGTCGAGGACGCGCTGGCGCTCTTCAATCTGGCAGGCAGCCTTTGCGGCACCTCGCTGACCGGCTTCGAGCTGATGCCGCGCTTCGGCGTCGAGATCACCAGCAAACATATCGACGGCGTGCGCGATCCGCTGGAAAGCCCGCACCCCTGGTATGTGCTGATCGACATCTCGACCTCGGATTCGGCCGAAACCGCCGAGCGGATGATGAACGCGCTTCTGGAAAAAGGTTTTGAGGAGGGGTTGGTGCAAGACGCTACCATCGCCTCGTCGGTCGCCCAGCAGCAGGCACTCTGGCACATGCGCGAAAGCATGTCGGAGGCGCAGAAGCCCGAGGGCGGTTCGATCAAGCACGATGTCTCGGTGCCGGTTTCGCGGATCCCGCATTTCATGGCGGAAGCGGCCGAGGCCGTGATGGCGGTGATGCCTGGCGCGCGCATCTGCGCCTTCGGCCATATGGGCGACGGCAACATCCACTACAACATCTCGCAGCCCATCGGCGCCGACAAGAACGCCTTCATTGCCCGATGGCATGAAATGAACGGGATCGTGCATGGAATCGTGCGCGCCCATGGCGGCTCGATCTCGGCCGAGCATGGTATCGGTCAGCTGAAGCGCGACGAGTTGGCCGCGATCCGCTCCGAGATCGAGATGGATCTGATGCGCCGCATCAAGCGCGCCTTCGACCCCGCCGGCATCATGAACCCCGGCAAGGTCGTCAACCTCGATTAACCGAGGACGCCGGCCGCCTTGGTGGTTCCGCCATTCGTCAGGATCTGCAAGGCGGGCGCCTGGGTGGTGCTGTTCTGGATGTCGTACATCGCCGTGAAGCGCTTCACCAGCTTGTCGACCTTCTTGGGATCGCCGAGATCCTTCAGATCCATGAACTTCTGCAGCATCGCCACCTGCTTGTCGACATCCATGCTGGAAACCTGGCTCGGCAGGTTGAAGGCCGTCTGGACGACCTGGAACAGCGCCTTGTCGCCAAGGATCGTGTAGAGCGACGTAATGTTCGGCGCCTGGCGGGTGAAGTAGAGCGCAAGACGGGTGCCGTCGTTGTTCTGCCCCTGCTGCGTTTCCAGCGTCTGCGCCAGATAGCCCTGCTGCGTACGGTCGAGCGCACCCTGGTCCTGGACCGCGCCGAGCTTGGAGCGCGTCAGATTGCCGTCCTTGTCGAAGTTGAAGTCGGCGACGATGTCCTTGAACTTGGTATCGGCCTTGGTGTTCAGATAGCTCTTCGGATCGGCGGGATCAGAGGTGAAGATCTTCTTCAGCGTATCCTTCTTGTAGTCCTTCGGGTCGAGACCGACGGACTTGAGGATGAAGTCGGTGAGCTTGCTGTTGCCCAGCAAGTCGTCCAGCGACTTCACATCGTCCATGCCCTTGGCGAACGCATCGACGTCCTTCGCCGCATCCTTCGATGCCTTGTCCTTGGCCGGACCGTCAGCCATGAACATCAGCAGGTGCGACTTGTAATTGGTCGCGTATTTCGCCATCGACGCGTCGGAGAGCGGCGCCAGATGCTGACCGATCTTGCCATCGCTGCCGAAGTTGAAGGCGCGGGCGAAATTGGTGATGCGCTCATCCTTCAAGGAAGCGACATAGCCCTTCGGATCGTAGGCATCGCTCGTCAGCACCTTGCGGGCCATCGACTTCGGGAGGTCCGCTTCCGTCAAGCCAAAGGCCTGCAGCGCGACATGATACATGTCGGGAAGGTCGTCGTTTCTCTTGCTGAAGTCGATCTGCTTGTTGTCGCGCAGGAAGTCGTTGATATTCTTGACGTCCGAGAACGTTCCTGTGCCGACGCTCGAGGTAATGAGGTTCTTGTAGTTTGTGGTGATGTCATCCATGAAGTCGTTGGCTTCATCGTCGTAGCGCTTCATGTACTGCGTCGAGGTCTGCGTGGTAGCTGCAGCGCTCTGGGCACCATCGGGCGACGTGACCGTTCCGTCCGTATTGAAGTTAAAGGCGTCGTGAAGCTCGGTGAGGCCAAGCTGGCCGGCGAGGCCCGAATTGACCAACACCTGGCGCAGGCCGGTATTATCAAGCCCGTCGACAAGACCGCTACCATAGCCATGCCTGCCAAGGCTGTAGGCCGCCTTTATGTAAGACGTCATGCGGTCGTCGGCCATCAGCTGATCGACGTTGGTGATCGTCTTGATCGTCTTTTCGAAATAGGACTTGTTGAAGGCCGCCGCCGCTGGCGTGACGTAATAGACGTCGTCAGGTTCGCCTGGTGCGTCGTCGTAGTCCACGACCTTCTGCAGAGAGTTCAGTGTGTACTTCTCGAGGATGCCGTTCTTCTGATCGGTCGTCTGCGCTGCGCCGACCGTCGAACCATCCGCATTGAAATTGAAAGCCGAGGGCGCATCGGGCGCGCCCACCGAGGCCGCGTAGGCAGGATCGGTCAGCAGCTTCGTGACATTCTCATCGGTCATCGACATCGGCACGCCGAAAGCGACCTTGACATAGGAGGATAGGCCGGGATCGGCGACGATATCGTCGGCGCCGGTCACGGTTTCCATGATCCGCTTGTAGTAAGCCGTCGACTGATCAAAGCGGGTAGCGGCGGTCACCGTCTGCGCGGCGGTCTGCGCGCTGCCATTAACACTGCCATCGGCGTTGAAGCTGAAGGCCGAATTGAGCGTCGTGTAGCCCTTCGCCGCGGCTTCCGTCGGATCGGTCAGATAAGTCTTCAGGTCGGCATCCGAAACGGTGCTGCCGACATTGTAGACCGCGCGGACGAAATTGTTGAGCTTCTGGTCCGACAGCAACTGATCGACATTGGCAATGCTGCCGATCGCCGACTGGAAATAATCCTTGCCGTTGGCATTGGCGCGGCTGACCAGATCGGTCTGCTGTGCGGCCGTCTGCGGCGGCTGCGGTGTCGCACCGGTCGTGCCGTCGGCCGCGAAATTGAAGTAGCTGGCCATATCCTGATACTTGGCGTTGGCCTGCGTATTGACGAAGCTGTTCGGATCGCTGACGTCGCTCGTCAGAACATTCTTCAGGAAGCTGTTCGACACATAGGTACCGTCGATGCCGAAGGTCTTGAACACAAAGTCCTTGAGACGCGGATCGCCGACCAGATCATCGACACTCGTCACATCGCGCATCGCCGATTTGAAATAGGCAGACTCGGTCGCGGCGTCCTTGCCGCTATCCTGATACGACTGCGTATAGAGGCCGATCATGTCGTCCTCCTGAGAGGAGGTCTGGGCCTGTGGCGCTGCCGTGTGAAAATTAAAGGCGGCGGCGAATGTCTTGTAACGGGAATCAGCCAGCTTGTTGGCGAAGCTGTTGGCGTCGGTCAGATCGCTCTCCAACACCTTTTTCATGAAGGCCTTGGCATAGGTCATGTCGCTGAGACCGTAGGCGTCCATGGCATAGCTATAGAGCTTATAGTTGCCGAGAAAATCGTCTACGTCTTTGACCTTGTTGATGTTCGCCGCATAGTAATCGGCATTGCTCTTGACGGTCGACTGGGATGCGACGCGATCGAGGCTCGTCTTCATATCTTTCGACAATATCGCGTAAGCAACGGAAGATGAAATCATCGAGAGCGCCCTTTTCGGGAAAATACCTAAAAGAATAACGGGATATCCTGTCTCGATTTTGCCACTTAAAGCTTACTTGAGGCTTACCGGCGCGGGTGCCGTTATGGCACACGCCCTTATGAGACAACGTTCACATTCCAGAAACCCTGCCACATTCGATTTTGATAACCATCAGGAAAGGCAGCGTTTTCTTAACCGCAAATTTTAAGCGGTCCGGAAGAGGCCGCGCCTATTGTCGAGCCATAGAGGGCGAAAAAGCCCCGAGGAGAAGACCGGAAACCGGCTCTCAGGTAAGACAAGGGTAGAAATGAACATGAACAACACCGTTATGAAGCCCGCATGGGCTGGTACGACACTGCGCCTCGATCCGTCGCGCTTTCCCCAGCAGGTCAGCTACGCCATCCATGACGCCTCCGGTGACGTCAACATAACGATCGACGAACGTGGCGCCATCCTGCGCAAGGTTCTCCCCTCCAGCGGCCTGCCGCTCTCTATCGCCCTGCCGAAGCGCGCCTTCAAGGGTGTTGCAGCCCGGGCGATCGACCATGGTGACGGCGAAGTGACCGTGACCCTGGAACTCCACCACGAAGATCCCGATCTCTGCGTGCCGCTCCTCGTCGCACACGATCTCGGCGATATCGCCGCCGACTGGCGCGGCTGGTCGGAAGCCTTCCGCATTCCGATGCTGATGGTCGAGGCCGATGGCGTTGCCCGCCCGCTGGAAGAACATCTCGGCGATCTGCGCACCAGCCACATGAAGCCGCGCCGCCGCCACTCCTATTTCGCCAACCGCCGCCCGCGCTTCCTGGTGCGCCGCACGACCGGCAAGCTTGGCGTTTCGATGAAGATCGAAGGCAAGGAAATCATCGCCCGCAATTGATCACGGCGAGAAAGCTCAAACAGAAAACCCGGCCTTGCGCCGGGTTTTCTGTTTTGATCAGGGCAGCGTCAAAAGCAGCGAGACGAATAGCCCGGCAAAGATGATCAGGCCGACCCGGTTGTTCGACTTGAAGAGATAGAGGCACTGGTCGCCGTCGTTGATATCCAGCTTGACGATCTGCCAGGCAAACATGCCTGCAGCGATCGCGAGGCCAAGATAGGCGACAGGGCCGACGCCTGCCAGCCAGAAGGCAAGCAGCATCAACGCCAGCGTCGCCCCGTAGAGACCGATCAGCCACTGGCGGGTGCGATCACCGAACAGCCGCGCTGTGGAGCGGACACCGATCAACTCGTCGTCTTCCTTGTCCTGATGCGCATAAATCGTGTCGTAGCCGATCGTCCAGACGACGGAGGCGATATAGAGCGAGACGGCGGCGAGTGAGAGCGCGCCGAAGGTTCCGGCCCAGCCCATCAGCGCGCCCCAGGAGAATGCCAGGCCGAGGAAGAATTGCGGCCAGTCGGTGAAGCGCTTGGCGAAGGGGTAGAGCGCCACGATGCCGAGCGACAGGATGCCGAGGATGACGGCAAACCAATTGAACTGCAGAAGGACGATCAGGCCAACGAGGGCTTGGAGAACGATGAAGATTTTCGTCTGTGTGCGGGTGACGCGGCCCGATGGCAGCGGACGCGAGCGCGTGCGGGCCACCTCCATGTCGATCTTGTGGTCGACGAGATCATTGTAAGCGCAGCCCGCGCCGCGCATGGCGACGGCGCCGATGAAATAGAGGATCAGATGATACACCGTGCGCCCGCCGGAAAAACTGCCGGCGGCAGCGGCTGCATTGGCGGCAAGCGCCACCGACCAGAAGCACGGCCACATCAGCAACTGCCAGCCGATCGGCCGGTCCCAGCGCGCCAGCTGCGCATAGGGCCACAGCCAGGGTGGCAGGATCCGGTAAACCCAATTGTCCGAAGGCGCGTCGGCGACTCGCCCGTTCAGTCCGTCGATCTGTTGCATGCGGCCATCTAGCGACGGTGAGCGCGGCGGGTCAAGCGGGCATGGGGACGCGGGTGATTGGCTTACTTCCCATTCCATCGCCGGATCACCGGCTCGGTCAGGTCGTGCTCATAACCCAGCACGCTGATGCTCGCCGTATCCAGCACGAATTTCGATCCGTCTTCCGGCGGCAGGTCGAGCCAGCGGGCGGCGAGTACGCGCAGGAAATGGGAGCTGGAGAAGATCAGGACGGGGGCGTTCAGCGCGCGCAGTCCGGCGATGATGCGGTCGGCGCGGGTGCCGGTATCGGCGGCGGTTTCGCCGTCAGGGCAGCCGTCGCGGAAGAGCTGCCAGCCTGGGCGGGTTTTCAGGATTTCCTTGGTGGTGATGCCTTCATAGGCGCCGTAGTCCCATTCGGCGAGATCATCCTTGATGACGGCGTTGGCGCCGAAGCCTGCGAGGCTGCAGGTGTTGCGGGCGCGTTGCGACGGGCTTGACCAGACGGCGGATGCCGGAACGCCCTGGAGACGGGCGGCGAGGCCGCGGGCGGCCTCCTCTCCCTTTGCGGTCAACGGTATGTCGCTGCGGCCGGTATGCTGGCCGGACAGGCTCCATTCGGTTTCGCCGTGGCGGACGAGGGTTATTTCGGGATGGGCGCTGGCCATGACAACAATGATCCTTGAAGCGAAAAGCGCGGCTCGATGGCCGCGCTCGATTGTCAGAAGCTAATCTTTTCCAAAGGCGGACGCACCGCCTCGAATTCCTTCAGCTTGGTTTCCGCCGCCGGAATGTAATTGCGGTTATCAGGCGTCGAATACTGGTTCTTGGTGATCTGGATTTGCATGATGAACAGCTCGTCCCAGCGGAAGCCGATCTCGGAGCCGGCGAGATAGAACTCCCACATGCGGAAGAAGCGTTCGTCATAGAGCGCCACTGCCTCGGCCTTGCGGGCAACGAAGCGGTCGCGCCAGTGGCGCAGCGTGTAGGCGTAATGCAGCGGCAGGACTTCGACATCGCGGACCAGCAGCCCTGCTTTCTCGATCGCCGGAATGGTTTCGCCGATCGAGGGGATATAGCCCTGCGGGAAGATGTATTTCTCGATGAAGGCGTTGGTGGCGAAACTCGGTTTCGGGCGGGCGATCGAATGCAGGACCATGACGCCGTCATCGGCCAGAAGTTCATGCACTTTACGGAAATAATTGGCGAAATTGCCGATGCCGACATGCTCGAACATGCCGACGGAGACGATGCGGTCGAAGGGCTGTGCCCGCATCGTCCGGTAGTCCTGCAGCTCGAAGCGGACGCGATCGGCAAGGCCGCGCTTTTCGGCGCGGTCGCGCGAGATCTTCAGCTGCTCTTCGCTCAGCGTGATGCCGGTATGATCGAGACCCGGTGTCGCCTCGGCGATATAGAGGCCCATGCCGCCCCAGCCGGAGCCGATCTCCAGCACGCGCTGGTTCGGCTGCAGCAGCATCTTGGCGGCGATATGGCGCTTCTTGGCGACCTGCGCTTCCTCCAGGCTGATGCCCGGCGGATCGAAATAGGCGCAGGAATATTGCCAGTCCTCATCCAGGAACAGCTCGAACAGCCGCTCCGACAGATCATAGTGATGGGCGACGTTGCGCTTGTTGTGATTGACCGGCAGACGGCTCTTCAGCTGCTGCAGGGCGATGCGGCCGATGAGAAGCGCCGCCATCGGAATGTCAAAGATCTCGTTGGTGGTGTTCTGCTTCACCATGGCGAGGAAGTCGTAGATGTTGCCGTGTTCAAGAATGAACCGGCCATCCATATACATTTCGCCGAGCTTGAGGGTGGGGTCGCGGCGGATCAGCTTTTCCGCCTCTTCATCGGCGATGCGGACGGCGACCAGATCGCCGCTGCCATCACCGACCGTATGTGTCTCGCCGTTGGCGAGTGTAAGCTTCAAGTTACCCTTGCGGATGATTTTCTGGACAATCGACAGGAATCCCGACGCCATGATGAGGCCTCGCAATGTGACAGGACGGTCACATCAACTTAATAGCTCTCTCGTCTCTGACAAGCGCACAGTTTAGCACTTTGGCAACAACGCTGCCAAACTGTGACATTTTTGCAATTATCAGCCCTAAGTGCTTATTTTCGCTTCATGGCTTCGGCGAGCGCGGCGCCAAAAGCGCCCTGGCTTTCCTGTTTTGGCGGCGTGGAGCGCGAAGAATTCTGCGACCGGGGCGCGTTGTTCGTGCGCTGCTCGCCTCGTGGCGGGGGTGCTGTGCCATCGTCCTTGCGCATCGAAAGAGCGATGCGTTTGCGCTTGGCATCGACCTCGACGACGCGGACCTTCACGACATCGCCGGCTTTGACGACCTCATGCGGATCCTTCACGAAACGGTCGGCGAGCTGCGAAACGTGGACAAGGCCATCCTGATGCACGCCGATATCGACGAAGGCGCCGAAGGCCGCGACATTGGTGACCGTGCCCTCGAGCATCATGCCGGGCTTCAGGTCGGAGATCTCGTTGACGCCTTCGGCGAAGGTCGCGGTCTTGAAGCTCGGGCGCGGGTCGCGGCCGGGCTTTTCGAGCTCCGAGATGATGTCCTTGACGGTCGGCAGGCCGAACTGCTCGTCGATGAACTTGCGCAAATCGAGACCCTTCAACAGGGCGCTGTCACCCATCAACGAGCGCAGGTCGCGGCCGCAGGCGGCAACGATCTTCTTGGCGACGCCATAGGCTTCCGGGTGCACCGACGAGGCGTCCAGCGGCTCCTTGCCATCAGGAATGCGCAGGAAGCCGGCGGCCTGTTCAAAGGTGCGGTTGCCGAGGCGGGCGACCTTCAGGAGATCCTTGCGGCTCGCGAAAGGGCCGTTCTGATCGCGGTGGACGACGATGGAATCGGCGATCGAGCGGCTGAGGCCGGACACGCGCGACAGCAGCGGCGCAGAGGCGGTATTCAGATCGACGCCGACGGCGTTTACGGCATCTTCGACGACGGCATCAAGCGACCGGGAGAGCTTGCCCTGATCGACATCGTGCTGGTACTGGCCGACGCCGATCGACTTCGGCTCGATCTTGACGAGTTCGGCAAGCGGATCCTGGAGGCGGCGCGCGATAGAGACGGCGCCGCGCAAGGAGACGTCGAGATCCGGGAATTCGGCGGCGGCGGTCGCCGATGCCGAATAGACGGAGGCGCCGGCTTCGGAGACGATGACCTTGGTGGGCTTGGTGCCTGGAAGCTCGGCCAGCATGTCGGCTACCAGCTTTTCGGTCTCGCGGCTGCCGGTGCCGTTACCGATCGAGATCAGCTCGACATTGTGCTTGCGGATCAGCGATGCGAGCTCGACCTGCGCGCCGCGCACATCGTTTCTCGGCTGGAACGGATAGACGGTGGACGTCGCAACCACCTTGCCGGTGCCATCGACGACGGCGACCTTGACGCCGGTGCGGATGCCCGGGTCGAGGCCCATCGTGGCGCGCGAGCCGGCGGGGGCGGCCAACAGCAGGTCCTTTAGATTGCGGGCGAAGACGTGGATCGCCTCTTCCTCGGCGCGTTCGCGCAGCTCGCGCATCAGATCGAGCGATAGCGACATGGAGAGTTTGACGCGCCAGGTCCAGCTAGCGACATCGAGCAGCCAGCGGTCGCCGGGGCGGGAATTGCCGATCTCGTAGGCGGCAGCGATCATCCGCTCGACCGGCTTGTTCGGCGATGCTGTCTCGGCATCGGCCTCGATCGTCAGGGTCAGCACCTCCTCGTTCCAGCCGCGCAGCATGGCGAGCGCGCGGTGGCCGGGGGCGGTTGCCCAGCGTTCGGAATGGTCGAAATAGTCGGAGAATTTCTCGCCAGCGGCCTGCTTGCCATCCACGACCTTGGCTTTCAGCAGGGCTGCGCTGCGCATATGGGCGCGCAGCTTGCCGAGCAGGTCGGCATTTTCGGCAATGCCTTCGGCAACGATATCGCGGGCGCCTTCGAGCGCCGTCTTCACATCGGGCACATCGGCGGTGATATAGGCTTCGGCGAGCGTTGCCGGTTCCCTGGTTCGATCGGCGAGGATCGCTTCGGCGAGCGGCCCGAGGCCACGCTCGCGGGCAATCTCGGCGCGGGTTCGGCGCTTCGGCTTGTAGGGCAGATAGAGATCTTCGAGCTCGGCCTTGGTTGCGGCACCCGAAAGCTTGCCCATCAGCTCGTCGGTCATTTTGCCCTGCGAGTTGATGGATTCGACGATGGTGTCGCGCCGCGCCTCCAGCTCGCGCAGGTAAACCAGGCGTTCGGCGAGGTTTCTGAGCTGGGTATCGTCGAGGCCGCCGGTCACTTCCTTGCGGTAGCGGGCGATGAACGGAACCGTCGCGCCCTCGTCCAGCAACTCGATCGCCGCCTTGGCCTGATCCGGCCGGGCGTTGATTTCCGAGGCGATGACGGCGGAGAGCGAGCGAAGGTCTGCGGCCATGGGATTCCCTGATCGTTGACAAAAGTTGGCGGACCATAGCGGCGAAAAACGGCAAGGCAATGCCCGAGGGCGGTTTCCACAGCGGAAAGGCGACGTCAGCGTTTGTGGCCACCCCCTCTGCCCTGCCGGGCATCTCCCCCACAAGGAGGGAGATCGACTCGTTGCGCGCATCTCCCCAAACAATCAAGGTCGGAACGAGCGGGCGCGCCCAGCCAATCTCCCCACCTGTGGGGGAGATGCCCGGCAGGGCAGAGGGGGGCATCCACGGCACAACGTAGCGAAATGCCCCACCACGCGGCGTTTTTGCGGTTGTGCAGATGCGGCATTCTTTGGTAGCAGAGGCGACCGTTTTGGACCGTCCCGGACCCGGTGACGCAAGGAAAAGTGACATGCCTGATCTGCTTCTAGAACTCCGCTCCGAGGAAATTCCGGCCCGTCTGCAGCGCAAGGCTGCCGGCGACCTGAAGAAGCTCGTTACCGATGCGCTTGTCGAAGCCGGTCTTTCCTATGAAGGTGCGCGCGAATACTGGACGCCGCGCCGCCTGACGCTCGATATCCGCGGCCTGACGGCGCGCTCGGCCGATGTGCGCGAGGAGAAGAAGGGCCCGCGCACCGACGCCAATGAAAAGGCTATCGAAGGCTTTTTGCGCAGCGCCGGGCTATCCTCGATTTCCGAGGCGCAGGTGCAGAACGATCCGAAGAAGGGCGATTTCTACGTTGCCGTCATTTCGCGCCCGGGCCGCGACGCCGAAGAGATCATCGCCGGCGTGATGCCCGGCATCATCCGCGACTTCCCCTGGCCGAAGCCGATGCGCTGGGGCAAGGCGTCGGCCAAGCCCGGCTCGCTGCGCTGGGTGCGCCCGCTGCAGTCGATCGTCTGCACCTTCGGCACCGAGCACGAAGAAACCACGGTCATCCCCTTCGAGATCGAAGGCATCGTCGCTTCGAACATCACCTATGGCCACCGCTTCCATGCGCCTGAGGCCATCACCGTCCGGCGCTTCGACGATTACGTCGCCAATCTGGAGAAGGCCAAGGTCATTCTCGATGCCGAGCGCCGCAAGGAGATCATCGCGTCGGATGCCGACAATCTGGCCTTTGCCAGTGGTCTTGAGCTGGTCGAGGATGAAAGCCTACTGGAAGAGGTTTCCGGCCTCGTCGAATGGCCGCAGGTGCTGATGGGCGCCTTCGAGGAAGACTATCTGTCGATCCCCTCCGAGATCATTCGCCTGACGATCAAGACGAACCAGAAGTGTTTCGTCACCCGCAAACAGGGTGAGGAGACGCTTTCGAACAAGTTCATCCTCATCTCGAACATCCAGGCGACCGACGGCGGCAAGGAAATCATCCACGGCAACGGCAAGGTCGTGCGTGCCCGCCTCTCCGATGCGCTGCATTTCTGGAAGCGCGACCAGGGCAACCTGCCCGATCTAGAAACGCTGGAAGCCTCGGCCAAGGCGTTTGGCCTCGACCTGAAGAAGCCGCTCGACCAGCGCATGGCGAAGCTCGATGCACTCAACGTCACCTTCCAGGCAAAGCTTGGGACGCAGGGCGAGCGGGTGCAGCGCATGCGGGCGATGGCTGCGAAGATCGCCTTTCCGCTCAGCGCCGACCACAAGCTCGTCGACCGGGCAGTCGTGCTCGCCAAGGCGGATCTGCGCACCGAAGCCGTCGGCGAGTTCCCGGAACTGCAGGGCGTCATGGGCCGCAAATATGCGGTGCTGCAGGGCGAAGACAGCGCTGTTTCGACCGCTATCGAGGACCACTACAAGCCGCAGGGCCCGTCCGACCGTGTGCCTGAAGACAAGATCGCCATCAGCGTGGCGCTGGCCGACAAGCTCGACACGCTGATCGGCTTCTGGGCGGTCGATGAGAAGCCGACCGGCTCCAAGGACCCGTTCGCGCTGCGCCGCGCCGCACTCGGCGTCATCCGCATCATTCTGGAGCGGAACGTCCGCCTGACGCTGCTGCCGCGCATCGTCAGCCATATGGGCCGGATCGATGACGACATCGCCGACAAGGCCGGCGTACCGAGGGCTGAGCAAGGCGTGGACCTGTCGCGTCAGCTCGACCTGCTGTCGTTCTTCCACGATCGCCTCAAGGTCTATCTGCGCGATCAGGGCGCGCGTTATGACCTGATCGATGCCGTGCTGACGCCGGAGACGGACGACATGTTGATGGTTGCCCGCCGCGTCGAGGCGCTGACCGCCTTCATCACCTCCGAGGACGGCAAGAACCTCTTGGCCGGCACCAAACGCGCTACCCAGCTGCTCGCCGCCGAAGAGAAGAAGGGCACCGTCGTTGCCGACGGTGTCTCGGAAGCGCTCTTGAAGCTCGATGCCGAGAAGGAACTCCATGCGGCCGTCGCCCATGCCTCCGCCGAGGCTTCGGCTGCGATCGTCAACGAGGACTTCCGCTCGGCGATGGCCGCGCTGTCGAAGCTGCGCGCCCCTGTCGACCGGTTCTTCGAGGACGTGCTTGTTAACGACGAGGACGCGGCGGTCCGCGCCAACCGTCTGGCGCTGCTGCGCCTGATCCGCGAGGCGACCGGCACCGTGGCCGATTTCTCGAAGATTGCCGGATAGCCAGGTATCGAGCCGTCATCCTCGGGCCTGTCCCGATGATCTACCGAGCGAACCGGATCGTGAAACTGCAGATCCTCGGGACAAGCCCGAGGATGACGTTGGGAGAGACGGGTGAAGGCCTACAATATCGAAGTCCTCCCGCAATCGGTTTCGGAGGAAGGGCCGCGCGGCGGTGGCTGGTGTTTCGGCCTGCCGCCTGGAATCGTCGAGGAACAGTGGCCGCTGGATGCCAATACCGGCTATCCGCTGCAGCATGGCTTCACGCTGCTGCTGCCGCCTGAATATCGCGGCTTCGGGGCCGATATCGTTGCCCTCTCCTTCTTCGGCAGCGCCCATGACGAAGACGAGGGGCGTATCGCCGAGATCGCGGCGCTGATTGCCGATCCTGATGCCGGCGAGCCTAGCGATAGCGATCTCTATCCCTTCTGGATGAGCGAGCGGCTTCGCCATCCGCGCCTTCACCGGATGGCGGATTTCCTCGGGCGCTCGCATGCGGTGATCCTGCTGACCGAAGCGGAATTCAACGCGCCCTTCTGCCAGCCGCCGCGTCTCCGGCCCAACGCATACCGTGACCGCATCCGGCGCCCCGAATGGCTGCAGCGCGGCACTGCTGCGGTCTATCTCGACGATCAGACGGAGAATTACGGGCTGCTGCAGATGCTCGGCGACACCGAGCATGCCGACCTCGCCTATAATCGTGCCCTCGACATCACGCCGCGCGGCGAAGACCCGAATGCCGGTATCGCGCCGCGCGACGAGTGGGCGGCGGCCGAAACGGGATACCAAGCCTTCTATTACTGGGAAGGCGACGAGGTCGAGGAAGAGAATTACCGCGAGCATGCCTGGGCGGCGGATCACCTGCCCGATCACATCGGCGGCTCGATGCGCCCGGCGCAGAACATCCCCGATATCAGCCCTTATTACATCGAGTTCGAAGAATATCTCGGCGGCTTCAATTTCGGTGGCGGCAATGCCTGGCTCGACCTGCAGACGCTGACATTCGACTGGGCGCAGTAAACGCCGGCACAAACGTTCAAGACCGCGCCACCGCCCCGATCTACCACTGCCCGGCAAGATGGAGATCGAAATGGCCGAGACCAAGACATACACCGCTATCAATTTCGCCGAGAAGCTCACGAAATTCAGCGACCAATGGCAGCCGCGGGTGATTGCGGAACTCAACGACTACCAGTTCAAGATCGTCCGCATCGAGGGTGATTTCATCTGGCACGATCATCCGACGACCGACGAGGCGTTCATCGTGCTTGAGGGCGTTCTCCGGATCGATTTTCCCGATGGCGCGGTGTCGATCGGCCCCGGCGAGATGTATGTCGTGCCGAAGGGCATCAAGCATAAGCCCTATGCCGCTTCCGAGGTGAAGATGCTGCTGATCGAGCCGCGCGGCACGCTGAACACCGGCGAGGAAGGCGGCGAGCGGACGGCGAAGAGCGACCTCTGGATTTGAGAAGGGTGGCTGGCGGCAACCCGCCAGCCTCGCTGCGCTACTGCCGCTCCTTCTGCATCTTGGCGATGGTGAAGGTTTCGTCGGCGCGGCCGTAGCCGCCGTCGACAACTTCATCGACGAGAACCATCGTATAGGCACGGACGCCTTCGCCGAAATATCCGACGAAAATGGCTGTGGTTTTGTGGATGAGGTCTTCCTTCTGCTCGGCGCTCATGGTGCCCTGCGGGACCTTGAAATTGGCGAATGGCATGGTCGTCTCTCTGATTGGGTGGTTGGAATGACCAGAGGCTATGCCGGGTGCCGCCATACTTGAAATCGATAGTCGATATATGCATTCATCCATGGCATGGATTTACACGGCATCGATCTCAACCTGCTTGTCGCCTTCGACGCGCTGATACAGGAACGCAGCGTCACCAAGGCAGGCATCCGCATCGGGCGGACGCAGCCGGCAATGAGCGCGGCGCTCTCGCGTCTGAGAGCGCTGTTTCAGGATGAGCTGTTCGTGCGCGGGCCGGACGGGCTGCAGCCGACCCCGCGGGCGGCCGATCTGGCGGGGCCACTGCAGCAGGCGCTGGCGGAAATCCAGAAGACGCTTGATTTCACCCAGAGCTTCGAACCTGCGGCATCGACGCTGACCTTCACGCTCGGGCTCTCCGATCACCCGGCGTTCGTCCTCCTACCGCAATTGATGCAGCAGCTTACCGCAAGCGCGCCCGGCATCACGCTGCAGGTCAGGAATTTCAGCGCCCGCGATGATGCGGTGGACATGCTGGATTCCGGGGAAGCGGATGTGACCATCGGCGTTCCCTCGGCATCGGCAGGGCGGATCCTGACACAGCCGCTTTTCGAAGAGCGGTTCGTCTGCATATTGCGCAAGGATCATCCGCTGGCGAAGGCGCCGCTCGATCTCGAGACCTTCCTGAGCCTAGGGCACCTGCTGGTGTCGCCTGAGAACGACCGTTTCGGTCATGTCGATATGGCTCTCGCCAAGCAGGGTCTGAAGCGGCGCTTGGCACTGACCCTGCCGCATATGTATGCGGCGCCGCTGCTGGTCGCCCGGTCGGACATGATCGCGACATTGATGGAAGGTGTCGTCGATGCCTCCGGCCAGGCGGACAATCTGATCGCCCGGGGGCCGCCTCTCGATCTGGCGCCCGTGCCCTTCGTCATGTCCTGGCACCGGCGAAATGACACGCATCCGGCGCAGCGCTGGTTTCGCGCGGTCATTGCCGCCCTGCCCGTTGCGGCTGGCAGCTGATCGTAGCGAGAGAACGAGCACGGCCACCGGATTGCTCCGGCGGCCGCTAATGCTGGTCTTGATGAAAAGGTCTGTAATAAAAACTCAGGCTGCGCGGCGGTGGTGAACCGCCGGTGCGGCGTGCGCGACATTGCCGACGCGGAAGCCGCGGATCAGATCGAGCAACTCGTCGGTGTCGGCGGCCAGCGTTTCAGCCGATGCTGTAGTCTCTTCCGCCATCGCTGCGTTCTGCTGCGTTGCCGCATCCAGCTGGTTCATCGAGGACGAGATCGAGCGCAGCGTGGTATCCTGTTCGGAGGCGCTGTGGGCGATCTTGGCGACGATTTCGTTTGCGGCCTTGATCTGATCGGAGATGCGCTTCAGGGCTTCGCCTGCTTCGCCGACAAGGCGGACGCCCTGGTCGACCTGACTGGAGGAGCGGGCGATCTGATCCTTGATCTCCTTGGCGGCAGCGGCGGAACGTTGGGCCAGTTCGCGAACTTCCTGAGCGACGACCGCAAAGCCCTTACCGGATTCACCGGCGCGTGCCGCTTCAACACCGGCGTTGAGAGCCAGCAGGTTGGTCTGGAAGGCGATCTCGTCGATGACGCCGATGATCTTGCCGATTTCATCCGACGACTTCTCGATGCCGCTCATGGCGGTGATCGCTTCGGTGACCACGGCATCGCTGCGCGAGGCTTCGGTGCTGACTTCGCGGACGCGCTGGCTGGCTTCGTGGGCGCCCTCGGCCGTCTGGCGGACGGCAACGGTGAGCTCGTCGAGAGCAGCCGAGGTTTCTTCCAGGCTGGCTGCCTGACGCTCGGTGCGCTGCGACAGTTCGTTCGATGCGCGGCGGATTTCTTCCTTGCTGACACCGATGTCGCTGCCCTTGGTGCTGACCTTCGCCATGGCGGCTTCGAGGTGTGACAGGGCGTCGTTGAAATTGTCGCGCAGGGCTGCGTATTTCTGGCCGATATCGGCGCAACGGACGGTCAGGTCGCCACGGGCGATCTGTTCCAGCGCTTGGCCGATGGTGGTGACGACGCGGGCCTGAACCGACGCTTCGTCCTGCTGACCGCGCAGGTTGGTCTCGCGCTCCGTTTCGAGCGCCAGTGCCTGAACCGCTTCGCGTTCGGCCATGGCATGACGTTCGCGCACCTTTTCCTGCAGCGACTGCGTCGCCTTGGCCATCATGCCGATCTCGTTATTCATGCCGGTGTGCGGAATGGCAATCGACACATTCTCGTTGGCAACGGCCTCAAGAGCCTGATGGACATCCTTCAGCGGCAGCGAAATGCCGCGGATGACCAGATAGGCCGCAACGATGGCGAGAAGCGAAAGGATCAGGCTGCCGGAGAGAGCGCTGAGGATCTTGTCATTCACCTGGGCGTCGAGGTCATCCATATAGACGCCGGTGACGACCACCACCTTCCAGGGATCGAAAGCCAGCGCATAGGCCGTCTTGCGGAAATCGCCTGCCGGCTGACCGGGCTTGGCGGTCGAATAGTATTCGACAAGGCCGCCGCCCTGCTGGCCGAGCTTTACCAGCTCTTCGCGATAGAGCTTGCCCTTGCTGTCCGGCTGACCCTTGTTGATCTGCCCAACCTTCGAGGCGTCGTAGTGGAACATCATCTGGATGTCGTAGCTATAGCCGAAGAAATAGCCATCCGGATCGTATTTCATGGCGTTGAGCGTGGCGTAAGCCTGCTTCTGGGCGTCTTCCAGCTTCATCTCGCCGGCATCGACCTTCGCCTGGTATTGTTTGAGGACGGAAACGCCCGACTGGACCTCCGACCGGAGCATGTCATAACGCTCCTTGTAAATCGCATTGACCGAGGACCGGACCTGCAGAGTGGTTGCGATCGCAAAGGCGACCATCAATCCGGTAACCAGCAAAATCAGTTGTTTTGAAATCTTCAGCTTTTTCATGGTGCCCCACAGCGGAAAGGACGAAAGGGTTCCGGCGCGGTCTGATACCGCTTGTGCGAGCGAGTCCGTGAAGACCGCTTATACCGCTGCTTAAGAACATGCTGCGGCCGGCAAGAGGACAATGGCATAAAAACGACTAAAAAAGCCTTAAAAAGTAAGCCGACCTAACAATAAAATCATTTAAAATCATATAGTTATGCAAAATCACCGGGCAAATGCCCGGTGATTTCAGATCATCTGTTATCGCGTGTTTTGGAGCGCGGGAAATCAGGCCGCGCGGCGTGTGCGGACCATGTCCTGCTGGCTATTTCCGATGCGGAAGCCACGGATCAGGCCGAGCAGTTCGTCGGTATCGGCAGCGAGTGTTTCAGCCGAAGCGGTGGTCTCTTCGGCCATCGCTGCGTTCTGCTGCGTTGCAGCATCGAGCTGGTTCATCGAGGAGGAGATCGAGCGCAGCGTGGAGTCCTGTTCGGAAGCGCTGTGAGCGATCTTGGCGACGATTTCGTTGGCCGACTTGATCTGATCGGAGATGCGCTTCAGGGCTTCACCTGCCTCGCCGACCAGACGGACGCCCTGGTCGACCTGGCTGGAGGAGCGGGCGATCTGATCCTTGATCTCCTTGGCTGCAGCGGCAGAGCGCTGGGCCAGTTCGCGGACTTCCTGAGCGACGACCGCAAAGCCCTTACCGGATTCACCGGCGCGTGCCGCTTCGACACCGGCGTTCAGAGCCAGCAGGTTGGTCTGGAAGGCGATTTCGTCGATGACGCCGATGATCTTGCCGATTTCGTCGGAAGACTTTTCGATGCCGCTCATGGCGCTGATCGCTTCGGTGACAACCGCGTCGCTGCGGCTGGCTTCGGTGCTGACAGCGTGAACCCGCTTGCTGGCTTCATGCGCGCCTTCCGCCGTCTGGCGGACAGCGACCGTGAGCTCGTCGAGAGCAGCCGAGGTTTCTTCCAGGCTGGCAGCCTGACGCTCAGTGCGCTGCGACAGTTCACCGGATGCACGGCGGATTTCTTCCTTCGCCATGCCGATATCGCCGCCCTTGGCACTGACCTTGGCCATGGCCGCCTCGAGGTGCGAGAGAGCCTCGTTGAAGTTGTCGCGCAGGGCTGCGTATTTCTGGCCGATGTCGCCGCAACGAACGGTCAGGTCACCCTGAGCGATCTGTTCCAGCGCCTGGCCGATGGTGGTGACGACACGGGTCTGTGCGAGAGCTTCATCGCGCTGGCTGCGCTGGTTGCTTTCGCGCTCACTCTCGAGCTCAAGCTGCTGAACCGCTTCGCGCTCTGTCATGGCATGACGTTCGCGAACCTTTTCCTGCAGTGACCGTGTGGCGCGGGCCATCATGCCGACTTCGTTGTTGAGTTCGGTATGCGGGATCTTTGCATCGACGCGCTCGTTGGCAACGGCCTCAAGTGCTTCGTGGACATCCTTGAGCGGCCTGGAAATGCCGCGGATGAAGTAGAACGCGGCGCCGATGCCGGCCAGGAAGACGATGCCGCAGGCAATGAAGGCCTTCCACAGCGTCGCGTCGATCTGCGCCTGCAGGTCATCGAAATAGACGCCGCAGCCGACGACCAGCTGCCAGGGATCGAAGGCCTTGGAATAGGCGCCCTTCAGGAACACTTCCGTCTCGGGCTGCCCGGGCTTGCTCCAGAAATAGATCGTCTCGCCGCCGCCGGCCTTGCCCTTTTCGACCATTTCCTTGCTGAAATGGGTGCCGCGCTTGTCGACCTGGCCGCTCATGTCCTTGCCGATATTGACCGGGCTTGGATGGAAGCGCTGGAAGACGTTGTAGTCGAAGCCGAAGAGATAGCCGTTCGGGTCGAACTTGACCTTGGAGAGAACCTTGAACGCCTCGGCCTGGGCGGCCTCATGCGTCATCTCGCCTGCCTTCTCACGCTCATAATAGGTGTTCAGGATGGAGATGCCAGACTCGACCTGCGTACGCAGCAGATCGAAGCGGTCTTCGTAGATGGATTGCGACGTTGTGCGGATCTGGAAATAGGTGGCAACCGCAAAGGCCGCCATGAGGACACCGACAAGAGCAAAAAGCTGATGGGCAATTTTAAGCTTTTTCATAATTGTCTCGCGAAAGTGGTGAAATTTATAAAACACCGGATCGGGAAACTCCCGTCCTTTGCACGTGTCACCACGCACTTTCAGCAAGCGCAATCATGCTCGCTCCGGCCTCCGGTGGCTAGAATTATGGTGAATGGTTAAACGATGCCTTAACGATATCGGCGCGCGGAACGGTCAATTATGAGTCCCGTTTTTTCGCATAAGCGCATGCGTTGTATGCGTAATTTATCATTCAATCAAAATAAAGAATGCGCCCCTGCTTCTCTCAGGAGCGCATTCAATCCGCGCTAAGCGGACCCCAGCGATCAAACCTTGACCGGGTCAGGGGCAGGGAACTTTTTGCTGCTACATGCGCAGCTTGAAGGAGGAAATGTCCAACGGCGCGGTTTGTTCCGTCTCTGCCGTCATACCTGCCGTGGCTGGCTTGGCGTCGAGGCCGATGACCGAGGTCGTGGCGGTAGGATCGATGCCTTCTGCGGGCGTGGCACTCTTGTCGAAAGCCTGCAGGACTTCGGGCGTTGCCTTGGTGACGAAGACCACGGGCGATCCGCCCATCCAGCCTTCGGTGCGGTAGAGCTTCTTTTCGCCGCCGACATCGCGCAGTTCACTGGCCTGCAGCGAACCGGACGCCAGGGTCGGAACGGTGTAATCCTTCTTGCGTTCGGTGACGGCAAGCGGCGGGCAGCTGGTGCAGGTTTCCTTGAGAATGCTGCCATTGCCTTCAGGCGCGGTTGGCTTGATGACATCGATGGACGATGCCATTGCCGAACCGGCGATAAGCGCGATTGCCGCACCGAGGATGAACTGACGCATGAACGCTACTCCGTCTGACTATGAACAGGAGAATAGCGCGTCTTTATTTCCATCCGGTCAGGGGAAAGGGTAAAAATTTAGCGAACTGACCCGATTTCGGGCCAGCTCTTAAGTATTTTCGCGCTCGACTGCGCGCCAGCCGATATCACGGCGGCAAAAACCATTGTCCCACTCGACCTGATCGAGCAGCGCATAGGCATGGCGCTTGGCATCGCTGACGCTGGTGCCCGTTGCCGTGACGTTGAGTACGCGGCCACCGGTGGCAACCAGCTGGCCGTCCTTCAGCGCCGTGCCGGCATGGAAGACCTTGGCCCCCTCGCCCGCTTCCGGGATTGAGGCGATCGGCGTGTTCTTGTCATAGGAACCCGGATAGCCCTTCGAGGCCATCACAACCGTGAGCGCCGGATCGTCGCTCCATTCGGCACTTGCCTGATCCAGCGTGCCGTCGGCGCAGGCCAGCAGCAACGGCAGCAGATCGCTCTTCAGGCGCATCATCAGCACCTGGCATTCCGGATCGCCGAAACGGACGTTGTATTCGATCAATTCCGGGCCCTTGGCGGTGATCATCAGGCCGGCGAAGAAGACGCCCTGGAACGGATAGCCGCTTTCGGCCATGCCGCGCATGGTTGGCTCGATGATTTCCTTCATCGTGCGCTCGACCATCTCTTCGGTCATCACAGGTGCCGGAGAATAGGCACCCATGCCGCCGGTATTGATGCCGGTATCGCCCTCGCCGACGCGCTTGTGATCCTGTGCCGTTGCCAGCGCCAGCGCATGCTTGCCATCCGAGAGGCAGAAGAAGCTGGCTTCCTCGCCATCGAGATAGGCCTCAACTACGACTTCGGCACCGGCAGCACCGAAAGCACCTTCGAAACAGTCGTCGACGGCGGCAAGCGCCTCATCGACGGTCATCGCCACGGTAACGCCCTTGCCTGCCGCCAGACCATCGGCCTTGACGACGATCGGGGCGCCCTGCTCACGGATATAGGCCTTGGCCTTGGGCGCATTGTTGAAGCGCTGATAGGCGCCGGTCGGTATATCGTAGCGGGCGCAGATATCCTTGGTGAAACCCTTGGAACCCTCGAGCTGCGCAGCCGCCCCGGACGGGCCGAAAACCTTGAAACCGGCAGCGCGGAGCGTATCGGCCAATCCGGCGACCAGGGGTGCTTCGGGGCCAACGACGACGAAATCGATCGCCTTGTCGCGGCAGAAGGCGATGACCGCGTCCTGGTCTTCGGTATTGATGGGAGCGAGGACCGCGTGCTCGGCAATGCCGGGATTGCCGGGTGCCGCATGGAGTTCCGTCAGCAGTGGCGATTGCGCCAGCTTCCAGGCGAGAGCATGCTCGCGGCCGCCCGAACCGATCAACAGAACCTTCATGCGCGATCCCTTTCCGTTTTCCGCTTGGCGGTTAAGCGGAGCGGGGCGAAAGGTCAAGTGTTGGGGTGATTAATAGGCTCCTATGTGCCGTGTAGCCCCCTCATCCGCCCTTCGGGCACCTTCTCCCCGCTGGGGAGAAGGGGAGTTGCCGCAACGTTGCCGATCCCTTCTCCCCTCGGGGAGAAGGTGCCCGAAGGGCGGATGAGGGGGCCACGCGGTAGAACCTAAACGACTCTACCACCCTCCCCCACCACCGCCGCCTCCGCCGCCACCGGACGAGCCGCCACCGCCGGAGAAGCCCGAGGACGAGCTCGAAGGCGGTGGGCTCGGGATGGTCGAGGCAATGGTGGAGGCCATCGACGACGAGAAGCCGCCGATGCGATCCGAAAAACTGCCGCTGTTGAAATTGCCGGAATACCAGGTGGGCGCATAGGCGGCGGCAGCACCGGCTGCGGCGGCGGCCAGCCAGGTCTCGAAGGTCCGGCTCCAGGGCTTTTCGACCCCGAGCGCCACCGCATAGGGCAAGAGCTTTTCGAAATGCTGCGGCGACATTTCCGGCACGCCCGCCATGTTCATCCGGTCTTTCTCGGCGAGCGTCAGATACTGCCGGAGACCATCGATGCCATCCATCATCTTGGCGCCGAGCATGGTCGGGGCGCCCATAATGAAGACGTAGAGCATGTTGAGGAAGACGATGCCGCCGACGGCGAAGAGCATCGGCGTTTCGTGAAGCTCCATCAGCGACGAGAAGAGAGCCAGCGCCAACGACGAAACGATGCTGAAGCCGATGAAACCGCCGATGCCGATCGCCACGACCGACATGATCTTCGAGCCGAGCGAATGGCCGCGCCGGAAAGATTTTGCGAAACCGGCGACGAAGAGCGAGAGGAAGGCGACGACGGCGATCGGGATGATCATCAGCGCGATCGTATCCGGCTGCAGCGAGCCGAAGACGAAGAGGATGATCAGTACCGCGACGCTGAGCACGACGCCGCCCGTCACGTAACCGGTATTGGCGTTGTAATATTTACCGCGATGTTCGCGCTCGATCGCCGAGCGGAAATTCTGGCCGACGGATTTCACCCGCTCGCCATTGGCCTTGTCGATGGTGAGCGATCCGCGGCTGCCGACGGCGTTCAGCAGGCTCGCCTCGCCCGCCTCGAATTTTTGGCCGACATTAGGCTTGTCGGTGCGACGGATGACGATCGATTGCTTGAGATCCTCAAGCACGACGAAGCCGCGCACCGCAAGGTTCAACGCACTCGCCGACAGCGCCGTCCAGCCCTGGCCGGAGAAGCCCTTGTTATCGATGTAGTTCACCAACGCAGGCGAGATATTGTCAGGCGCATCCCAGCGCGGCACGACGACACCGCGGGCCGGATCGCGCCCGACCCTCAGCCAGGAGCGGGTGTAATAGAGGAAGACCAGGATGAGGCCGCCGAAGCCGATGAAGTAATCGCGGTTATCCTTCAGCCACCACATGTTCTGATCGGATTCGCTCGGCGGATCGATGGCGCCCTTGGGAAACTTGACGGCGATCGTCAGTCCCTCCTCGGCGTTCAGCGGCTGCGTCGTGGAAAAGACCGGGCGCCTGCTGGTGCCGGAGACGCGAGCATTCTTGTCCTTGGCGCCGAGCGGGCCGGTGAAAACATTTGTATCGGTGGCGCTGACGCCATCAGGCAGATTGACCGTCGCGGTGGCGGCCATGATCGGAAAGATCCAGCCGTTACCGGTGACGTTCCAATAGAGTTCGTCATGATCGGCGAAATAGCGGATCTGCCGGTTCGTGCGGTACGTGAAGACATATTGATGGCGGCCGGGCGAAAGCATCACGTCTTCCGAACCGGCATAGATGCGGATGCCGCCGGAGATCGATTCGGTCTTCCAGGGCTCGTCATTGCCGTCACGGGTCACCGAGACGACGTCGAAATCGACGCTACGGAGGCGGCCATTCTCATCGGTGAAGGTCAGCGGGAAATCGCGGAAGATGCCGCGGCGGATGCGATTGCCTTCGGCATTGACGGTGATGGTCTCGGCCACCGTCATCGCCCCGCTCTTTTCGAGCCGGATATCGGAATTGAAGGAGGAGATGATCTCCGCGCCGAGTGCCGTGCGCACCGTCAGCGCCATCAACAACGCCAGGCACACGCCCAAAGACCGCAGGATCATTCCACCCCTCCCCGATCGCGGCGGATGCCGCTTTGCTATCTCAACTTTCGTTGGCGTAGGTAACGCCGAGTGCTGCCAGCATGCGCCAATAGGCGGGAACCGTCTTGCCGACGCAATCCGGATCCAGAATGGTGATGCCGTCGATCTTCAGCCCGGCCAGCGCGAAGCTCATGGCGATGCGATGATCGGCGAAGGTATCGATCGACGCCGGCAGGTGCTGACCGGCAAGCTTCGGATCGGCATTGACGATCAGGTCGTCGCCTTCCTCGCGTGCCAGACCGGCTCGGATCTGCGTCAGACCGGTCGATAGCGCGCGGATACGATCGCATTCCTTGACGCGCAGATTGGCGATGCCGACGAAGCGGACCGGCGTATTGTTGAAGGCCGCGAGAACGGCGAGCGTCGGCACCGCATCCTGCATCTGCGAGCCGTCGATCTCGGCCGGCAGGTTCGGGAACGTTGCGATCACGTCGTAGGCCTTGGCATCCGGCTGCGTGAAGGCGGCATTGGGAACGCCGAGATCGATCTTGCCCGAGGTCAGCACTTCGGCGGCCCAGAAATAGGTCGCGGCCGAGGCGTCCGGCTCGATGACGTAGTCGGCGGCGGTGTAGCCGGTCGGCTCGACGTGCCAGGTGACGTCGCTGGTCTTCTCGACCTTGGCGCCGAAGGCGCGCATGGCCGAGGTCGTGAGGTCGATATAGCCAACGGCGCCGATATCCTCGCCGAGCAGCTCGATCGTGACGGGCTTGTCGCCGCCCGCCGCCATCATCAAGAGGGCCGAGACATACTGGCTGGACAGACCGCCATCGATCTCGATGCGGGTAGCATCGAACGTGCCGGTGCCGTTGACGGTCACCGGCGGGCAACCCGTTGCCGTGCTGGCATCGATGCCGAGCGTGCGCAGCGCATCGACCAGCGGGCCGATCGGCCGCTTGCGCATGTGCTGGTCGCCATCGACGACAACAGTGCCATCGACGAGCGCGGCGGCAGCCGTCAGAAAGCGGGTGGCGGTTCCGGCGTTGCCGAGAAACAGCGGTTCCTTCGGCGCCAGCAGCTTGCCGTTGCCAGTGACGACGAAGCTGGTGTCATCGGGCTCGTCGATCTGAACACCCATGGCGCGCAGGGCTTCGGCCATATAACGGGTATCGTCGCTTTTCAGCGCGCCGGTCAGCCGGCTGGTACCCTTGGCAAGACCGGCAAGCAGCAGCGCCCGGTTGGTGATCGACTTGGAACCGGGAGGCACCGCGCGGCCTTCGAGCGGCGCCTTGACCGGGATGATGGTGAGTTTCTTGTCTGTACCCATGACGATTGTATTCCGTCCATTACGCTTAAGCCGTGACCGGCCTGCTCATAGCAGCTTTTGCGCAAAGACAAACGTCAGAATTTGACCGTCGGGACGGCGCGATCGGCCTCGTTGGTGATCTCGAAGTATTCCTTCTTCTGGAAACCGAACTGACCGGCAACCAGATTGGAGGGGAAGCTCTCGACCTTGACGTTCAGATCACGCGCGGCACCGTTATAGTAGCGGCGGGCCATCTGGATTTCGCTTTCCATCGTCTCCAGCGAGGTCTGCAGCTCGGCGAAATTCGTGTTCGCCTCCAGATCCGGATAGGCTTCGGCAAGCGCGATAACCCGGCCGAGCGCTGCCCCGAGCAACCCTTCCGCCTGCGCCCTGCCGGCGACATCGCCTGCGGGAACCGCCTGCGCCTTGTTACGCAGCGCGACGACCTCTTCCAGCGTGCTCTTTTCGTGGGTGGCGTAGCCCTTGACCGTCTCGATCAGGTTCGGGATCAGATCGGCACGGCGCTTCAGTTGCACATCGATGCCGGACCAAGCTTCTTCGGCCATCTGCCGGGCGCGGACGAGGCCATTATAGATGAAAATGGCATAGAGGGCGATCAGGACGATCAGGCCAAGTATTATGTACATCAAGAATCCCCCGCAACGGAAATAGAGTTGCGGGGAGACTATGCATGTTGCGAAGAATTGTCATCCGGGAACTCACGCGCGATCGTGAGCTCCCCAAAGCGGTGATTTACGCGGCGTCTTTCGCTAGGTTCACGCCACCGGCATCCGTCAGCAGAAACGCCTCGCCGCAGGCCTTGGCCAGCGTGCGGACGCGCAGGATGTAGCCTTGGCGTTCGGTGACCGAGATCACGCCGCGGGCGTCGAGCAGGTTGAAGACGTGAGACGCCTTGATGCACTGATCGTAGGCCGGGAAGACGCATTTGTGGAGGCGGTGATTGTCGCTGTCGCCGGGCGCGCCGGCGGCGAGAAGCGCCTGGCATTCCTTTTCGGCATCGATGAAGTGGCGATGCAGCATCTCGGTATTGGCGAATTCGAAATTGTGGCGGGAATATTCCTGCTCGGCCTGCAGGAAGACGTCGCCATAGCTGATCTTCTCGTCGCCATCGCGGCCGTTGAAGTTCAGGTCGTAGACGTTGTCGACGCCTTGGACATACATGGCGAGACGTTCGAGACCATAGGTCAGCTCGCCCGCGACCGGCGAGCATTCGAGGCCGCAAACCTGCTGGAAATAGGTGAACTGCGAGACTTCCATGCCGTCGCACCAGCACTCCCAGCCGAGACCCCAGGCGCCCAGCGTCGGGCTTTCCCAGTCGTCCTCGACGAAACGGATATCGTGCAGCAGCGGATCGAGGCCGATCGCGGCCAGCGAGCCGAGATAAAGCTCCTGCAGGTTCGGCGGGTTCGGCTTCAGGATGACCTGATACTGGTAGTAGTGCTGCAGGCGGTTCGGGTTTTCACCGTAGCGGCCATCGGACGGGCGGCGCGACGGCTGCACATAGGCGGCCTTCCACGGCTTCGGGCCGAGCGCGCGCAGCGTGGTTGCCGGATGGAAGGTACCGGCGCCGACTTCCATGTCGTAGGGCTGCAAGACCGCACAACCCTTGTCCGCCCAGTAATTATGCAGGGTGAGGATCAGCGCCTGGAAGGAGCGCTTGGGGTTCATATGGTCGGGGATCGATGCAGACATTAGAAGTCACCGGTTGCTTATTTTGCCGGGACAGGTGCCACGGCGGGGGACAAGGGTCAATAGATAACGTATGATCGCAATGGTTTCGAACGGATGCAGGCCATGAACGTCAAGACGACCGTGACGCTATCGGATGAAGACCTTCGCTTTGCAGAAGAACTCGTGGAAGCGGGACGCTTTCCGAGCGTCTCGGATGTGATCGGCGAAGGGCTCGCCCGGCTGCGGCTGGAGGAGAGCGACAGCGATCCGGTTGCCGGGATGGCGGATGAGATCCGGCGGCGGATGGAATTGCCGCGGGATCAGTTTATCAACATGGAGGACGACGATCTTTTCGAGCGCGTCCGCAAGCGTCTCAACTCCAGGCCTGCGCGATGAGCGAGCGTTACCGCCTGCGGTATCATCCAGGCGCGAGCGACGACCTCTTCAATATTTTCACACTGATCGAGGACTATGCTGGAACGCAGATTGCGAACCGCAAGCTTTCTGAAATCGAGCGGGTGACCAAGGGACTGACCGACTTCCCGCACAAGGCCTCGCCGCGAGACGAAGTGCAGCCCGGCCTTCGCGTTTTCCCGCTGCCGAAAAGGCGGTCATCTGCTTTACGGTTGACGATGCGGACAAGTCCGTCTTGATCCTGGCAGTCGGCTATGCCGGCTCGGATTGGGCCGCACGCGTCAAAGAGAGACGCTAGCGCGCCTACTCCTCCTCCCGCTTCACCCGGTATTCTCCCGTCACCGGGTCCTTCACCAGCGTGCCGACAGCGCCCGTCTGGCGTTCCTTTTCCGCCCGGCGGGATTTTTCCTGCAGGCGCTGGGCGTCGGAAATAAAGCGGCGGTAGAGCCACCAGCCGGCGCATATCAGGATGATAATAGTAAAAAGCTGCGCCATTGCCCCCTCGTTCGCCCCTTCTTATAGTCCGAACCGGCTCCACAATGCCTTTTCTTCGGCTGCTTCGACAAGTCCCGTCGCGAGACCGGATGCCGCACCATCGAGCGACATGCTGGAGATGCCGGGAACGCGGCGGCCGAAGAGACCGCGGGCGGCGGTGACGAGTTCCAGCTTGGTCTTGTGGCCGTAGCGCTTCTTCAGCTCCTGCCGCATGTCACCAAGGCCGTCGATCAGACCGAGTTCGAGGCCGCGCGTGCCGGTCCAGAACAGGCCGGAAAAGACGGTCTCGTCATCCTTCAGCTTGCCGGCGCGGCGCTCTCGCACCATCGCGATGAAGACCTGATGGATCTCGAGCTGCAGGGTCTTCAGGTACTCGATGTCCTTTTCCTTCTCCGGCTGGAAGGGATCGAGGATCACCTTGTTCTCGCCGGCGGTATAGACGCGGCGCTCGACACCGATCTTCTTCAGGAGTTCCGGAAAGCCGAAACCACCGGAGACGACGCCGATCGAGCCGACGATGGAGGTCGGGTCGGCGATGATCTCGTCACCCGCCAGCGCGATCATGTAGCCGCCGGAGGCCGCGACATCCTCGACGAAAACAAGCACCTTCTTCTGCTTCTCGCGGGCGAGCTCGCGGATGCGGGTGAAGATGAGACGCGACTGGACCGGCGAGCCGCCCGGCGAATTGATCGAGATCGCGACAGCCGGTGCATCCTTGACGGAGAAAGCCTTTTCCAGCATCGGCGCGACCGAGGCCAGATTGAGTGCCGGGCGGAACTGATTGCCGCCGCTCATGATGGCGCCCTGGAGCCTGACGACGGGAATAACCACCCCTTCCTTTCGGAAGCGCTTCGGCATCAGCTTTCTCAAAAATCCGGCCATTTCAAATCCTTCTTCGCGTTTCGGCGTCGCAATCCATGTATGCAGCGGAACGGCAAACGCAATGGGTGCGTTCCGAAAAGACCCGGAATGCAGGCGAATGACCGTTGTTGCGATTTCCTGTTGCGAATGACTTGCATTATCATTCTAATCGGTCATAGTGCGAGAATAGGAAACAGGTGGAAATGACATGGATGTTTTGAATCCGCAGAGAAAAGGCGGCTGGCGGTTCGACCGCGAGGAGGCTTCGCTCTCCGACGTCTATCGCAGCGTCAACACGAGACGCGACGGATCGAAACTCCGCAGGATCGCCGCCTTCGCCGGTCCGGGCTACATGGTCGCGGTCGGCTATATGGACCCCGGCAACTGGGCGACGTCGCTCGCCGGCGGCTCAAAGTTCGGCTATGCGCTGCTGACGGTGGCGCTGCTGTCGAACCTGATGGCGATCGTGCTGCAATCGCTTTGCGCGCGTCTTGCCATCGCTTCCGGCCGCGATCTGGCGCAGGCCTGCCGCGATGCGTTTCCGAAGTGGGTTTCCATTCCACTCTGGGCATTCGCGGAAATCGCCATCATCGCCACCGATATTGCCGAGGTGATCGGCACAGCGATCGGCCTCAACCTGATCTTCGGCGTGCCGCTGGAACTCGGCGTGCTGATCACCGCGCTCGACGTCTTCCTCATTCTCTATCTGCAGAAAATGGGCTTCCGCTGGGTCGAGGCCTTCATCATCACCCTGCTCGGCGTCATTGCCGTCTGCTTCGGCGTACAGATCCTGCTCGCCGATCCGCAGTGGGGCGCCGTGCTGACCGGCTTCTTCCCCACCACCGAGATCGTCACCAATCCGGAGATGCTCTATCTGGCGCTCGGCATTCTCGGCGCCACGGTGATGCCGCATAATCTCTACCTGCATTCCGGCATCGTGCAGACCCGCGACTTCGGCCACACGCTGCCGGAGAAGCGCGAGGCGCTGACCTTCGCAACGATCGACTCGACAGTTGCGCTGTGTTTCGCGCTGCTGATCAATGCCTCGATCCTGATCCTGGCCGCCGCCGCCTTCAATGCCAACGGGCAGACTGACGTGGTGGAACTCGGCGAAGCGCATTCGCTGCTCGCGCCGCTGCTCGGTCTTGCGATTGCCCCGACGCTGTTCGGTATCGCCCTGCTCTGCTGCGGCCTGAATTCGACGGTGACGGCAACGCTTGCGGGCCAGATCGTCATGGAAGGCTTCATCAAGATGAAGGTGCAGCCATGGGTGCGCCGTCTCATCACCCGGGCGATCGCCATCATCCCGGCCGCCTTCGTCACCATCTGGTACGGCGATGCGGGGACGGCGGAACTGCTGATCCTGACGCAGGTGGTGCTCAGCCTGCAGCTCTCCTTCGCTGTCTTCCCGTTGGTGATGTTCACCGCCAGCAAGGCGAAGATGGGCGAACTCGTGGCGCCCCGCTGGCTCTCGGCGATCGCCTATCTGATCGCCGTCGTCATCGCCGGGCTGAACGTCAAGCTGCTGCTGGACTTCGTGATCGCCTAAAGCCGCTCATAGGCCGCGCGGCCATTGTTGAAATCATCGACGAGAGGGGAGAACTTGTGGCTCCCCTGTTCGTGCATGATGAGCGGCGCGCGCAGCGACAGCCGCGCCCGCGAACCCTTGATCGCGGTCACCAGGATGCGGACCGCGTTTTCGCCCTGGCGCGGATGGATGGCGGTGATCTCGATGCCGCCGAAGCGGCGGCCGCAGGCGGCGATGATCTCGGCGATCGATTCCGGGCGGGCGATCAGCGACAACTGGCCGCCGGGGATCATGATGGCGCCGGCGGTGCGGATCCAGCTTTCGAACAGGCCTGATGTCATCGCATGCGCTTCCGCCTTCAGGGCATCCGGCGTCTTGCGGTCGCCTGCATCGTTGAAGGGCGGGTTCATGATGACGTGGTGAAAGACCTCGTCGAGCAGCCCGGCGTCGTTGCGGGCCTTGGCGGTCAGCGTCACATCGGCTTCGACCACAGAGACACGGCCCGCCATATGGGCATTGTCGGGCAGCGCCATGCTGCGCCTCGCATAATCGGCCATCTCGGACGAACGCTCGAACAGCACGGCTTGCGCCTTCGGCAGTCTCGACGCAACCGCAAGACCGGCCGCACCGGCGCCCGCGCCGAGATCGGCGACCTTGATAATCCTGTCGTCGGCAACCAGAGCGGCGAGCAGCATGGCATCCATGCCCGAGCGGTGCCCCCGGCCCTTCGGCTGGACGATATGGAAGCCGCCGCGATGGAAGGCATCGATCGTTTCGGAAACCGCTGGCGTCATCGGCTCACTTTTCCGCGCGCAGCTCGTCGGCCAGACCGGCATCGGTGAGGATGCGGCGGGCCTGGGCGGCGCGCTCGTCGTCAACCAGCAGGCGGCGCGGCAGCATGCCGAGCGAACCTTCCAGAATGCTCATGCCCTGATCGGCCACGAAGCAGTGAATTCCGGCGTCCTTTAACAGGCTCTCCGCAAAAGAGAGCAGGACGGGATCGTTGGCGCGGATAAGTTCATGCATTTGCGGTCAATTCCGTTTCAAATTTGCGCTACGCGACAATTCACCCCTTGCCGCTTCTCCCGCCCCTTTCTATTGTCGAACTCAATGAGTGAACAGGAGTCCGGGTCGTTGGGCGTGGTCATACCGCTTGAAGAAAGCAAAAACAAACTGGCATCCGTCAAGCCGCTGGTCGATTTGACAAAGGCGGATATGGATCGGGTGAATCAGCTTATCCTTTCGAAGGCCGGTTCCGACGTACAGATGATCCCGGAGGTTGCCAACCACCTGATCTCCTCCGGCGGCAAGCGTCTGCGCCCGATGCTGACGCTCGCATCGTCCTGCCTGTTCGGCTACAAGGGCGAAAACCACATCAAGCTCGCGACCTCGGTCGAATTCATGCACACGGCAACGCTCTTGCATGACGACGTGGTGGACGAAAGCGATCTGCGCCGCGGCAAGTCCACGGCCCGCACCATCTGGGGCAACCAAGCCAGCGTTCTGGTCGGCGACTTCCTGCTCGGCCAGGCTTTCCGCATGATGGTCGATGTCGGCTCGCTCGATGCGCTCGACGTTCTCTCCTCGGCTGCCTGCGTCATCGCCGAGGGCGAAGTGCTGCAGCTTTCCGTCGCCAAGAACATGGAAACCACCGAGGACGACTATCTCTCGGTCATCCGCGCCAAGACGGCGGCTCTCTTTGCCGCTGCCGCCGAAGTCGGCCCGATCGTGGCCGAAGCCGGCAAGTCCGGCCGCAACGCGATGAAGTCCTACGGCATGAATCTCGGCCTCGCCTTCCAGCTGGTCGATGACGCGCTGGATTACGGCGGCAAGGCTGCCGATCTCGGCAAGAATGTCGGTGACGATTTCCGCGAGGGCAAGATCACCCTCCCTGTTATCCTCGCCTACCGCCGCGGCACGCAGGAAGAGCGCGCCTTCTGGCGCGATGCGATCGAGGGCGGCAACAGCACCGATGCGAACCTCGAAAAGGCACTCGGCCTGATCACCAAATATGGCACGCTGAACGATACGATCGCCCGGGCGGTCCACTATGGCACGATCGCGCGCGACGCCTTGGCGCCGCTTCCGGATACGCCATGGAAATCGGCCATGATGGAAGTCATCGACTTCTGCATCGAGCGCGTCAACTAATCAAAGGTCTTTGATCGCGGGCTGATTTTGTTGCAGGGCCGCTTCAAAAAAGCCATCCTGTTGTGAATCAGTCATTGCCACTGATTTCGCGGCCGGAGCTTTGCCGGCTGCATTGAAGAGAGGTTTTCTAATGCGGCAGAGATTTGCCATCCGTCTTCTTTCGAGCGCAGCCCTTGTAGCTGTCCTTTCGCTCGGCGCATTGAGTGGCGCGCATGCCGAAGACGCGGCGAAGACGGAAGAAGCCAGCCCGACCGTGATGTTCGATCCGGATACGGTTTCCACCTTCTCCGGTGCCTTCCTTGCTGCCCGCACCGCCGATGTCGATCACGACTACAAGACGGCAATCGAGCTCTATAAGAAGGCGCTGCAGATCGAGCCGGGCAATCCGGAGATCCGCCAGCGGCTGATGATCTCGCTGCTGCTCAGCGGCGACTTCAAGGAAGGCGTCAAATACGCCAACGAGCTGAAGCTCGACCCGAGCATCGAGCGCGTGACCACCGTCGTGCGCAGCATGGATGCCGTCAGCCGCGGCGACTACAAGGGCGCCGAAGCGATCCTGAAATATGATGGTCCGAACGATCTGGACCGGATGATGAACGACCTGCTGTCGGCCTGGTCGCGCCTTGGCGCCGGACGCGGCAAGGAAGCGCTGGCGATGGTCGAGAAGATGAAGGGACCGGACTGGTTCCGCATCTTCCAGAACTACCATGCCGGCGCGATCGCCATCGTCAACGGCAATATCGCCTCCGCTCGCAAGCATCTGAACGACGCAGTGCTCGACAAGGATGGCGGCGCCACGGCGCCCGATACCTTCATGCGCTCGATCATGGCGCTGGCCCGCCTTGAGGCATCGCAGGGCAACAAGCAGAAGGCACTGGACGCCATTTCCGTCGGCGACAATTTGCTGCCGAACTACGCGCCGCTGAAGGCGCTGCGCCAGAGCATCGAAAGCGGCGAAAAGCCGAAGCAGCAGGTCGAGAACGCTGCACAGGGTGCTGCCGCCGTGCTCTTCTCCGTCGGCGCTGCATTGAACCGCGATGGCGCCGAAGACATCGTTTCGCTCTACCTGCAGACCGCCAATGCGCTTGATCCCGACAGCCCCGATACGCTGGTTCTGCTCGGCGGCATTGCAGAGAAGCAGGAACAGATGGACCGCGCCATCGAGTTCTACCAGAAGGTTCCGGCGGATTCGCCGATGCGCCGCATCTCGGAACTGCAGCTCGGCCTGGCGCTCGCCCAGGGCGGCAAGGTCGACGAGGCCCGCAAGCATCTGCAGCAGCTGATCACCTCCGACCCGAGCGATATCCGCAGCTACCTCGCCTATGGCAGCGTGCTTTCGGACGCCAAGGACTATCCGGCGATGGCAGCCAATTACGACAAGGCCGTCGAGGCAATCGGCGCGCTGCCGGGCCGCTCCGACTGGACCGTGTTCTTCCAGCGCGGCATCGCCTATGAGCGGCTGAAGAAGTGGGATCAGGCCGAGCCGAATTTCCGCAAGGCGCTGGAACTCAATCCGGACCAGCCGCAGGTTCTGAACTATCTGGGCTATTCCTGGATCGACATGAACAAGAACCTCGACGAAGGCCTGACGATGATCAAGAAGGCCGTCGATCTGCGCCCTGACGACGGCTACATCATCGACTCGCTCGGCTGGGCCTACTACCGCCTCAACCGTTTCGACGACGCCGTTGGTGAGCTGGAGAAGGCCGCTGAAATCAAGGCTGGCGACGCGACGATCAACGATCACCTTGGTGATGCCTACTGGCATGTCGGCCGCAAGCTTGAGGCCGTCTATCAGTGGAACCGGGCGCTGAACTCGCAGCCCGAGGAAGCCGAGATCCCCAAGATCAAGGACAAGATCGCCAACGGCCTGAAGCCCGAGAACGACGACGCCAAGTCTGCCGACAAGAAGCAGCCTGACCCGGCGCCGGTGACCCCGCCGCCCGTCGATAAGAAGTCCTGATAACGGATGCCGGATGCGGAGAGCCGCCGTTGCGCGGTGACTGAAGACGCGCCTGCGAAAATCAATCTGGCCCTGCATGTGACGGGCCAGAGAGACGATGGCTACCATCTGCTCGACATGCTGGTGACCTTCACGGCGCACGGCGACCGGCTCAGCTTTACTTCTGCCGATAGAGACGGCTTTACCTTGGGCGGGCGCTTTGCCGCTGACCTCGGCGGCGAGCCGGGCAGCAATCTGGTACTGAGGGCGCGCGACCTCCTGCGCCAGGCGGCTTTCGCCCGGGGTGGCCACGCGCCTGCGGTTTCCATCCATCTCGAGAAGAACCTGCCTATCGCCTCGGGGATCGGCGGCGGCTCTGCGGATGCGGCTGCGGCACTGCGCGGCTTGCAGCGCTTCTGGAATGTGCGCGTGCCACCCGATATCCTTTCGGCGCTCGCCCTTCAGCTTGGTGCCGATGTGCCGATGTGCCTGGAAAGCCGACCGCTGATTGCCCGCGGCATCGGCGAGGAGATCGAGCGCGTCGCCCTCCCCAGGCTGTTCCTGGTATTGGCCAATCCGCTGAAGGCCGTCTCGACGCCTCAGATCTTCCGGCTGCTGACCGAGAAGAACAATCGGCCGCTCGATCTTGCGGCCGGAGACTGGATGGCGGCGATTGCCGCCAACCGCAACGATCTGGAGCCGCCGGCACGCAGCCTGACGCCTGAAATCGCCGAGATCTCCGCGCTGCTTGCGGAGAGCGGCGCAGGGCTCGTGCGGATGTCGGGGTCGGGTGCCACCTGCTTTGGCATCTTCCCGTCCTTTCAGGCGGCAGAGACGGCGGCCCAGCAGCTTCACAGGCTGCGGCCGGACTGGTATTTCCAGGCAACGGAAACAGCCGCGGGAGAGTGACATGCCTGGCATAGACGAAAACCGCCCGTTCATCCCCGTCGGCATCGCCGTGCTGACCGTCTCGGATACCCGCAGCCTAGAGAACGACAAGTCGGGCGATACGCTCGCCGCCCGCGTCGCCGAGGCTGGTCACAAGCTCATCGACCGCGCCATCGTGCAGGATGACAGACAGGCGATCGCAGCGCGCGTAAAGGCCTGGACGGAGACGGATGGGATCGACGTCGTCATCACCACCGGCGGTACCGGCTTTACCGGCCGCGACGTGACGCCCGAGGCGCTGGAGCCTCTGTTCGAGAAGCGCATGGACGGCTTCTCGGAAGTTTTCCACCGCATCTCCTACGACAAGATCGGCACCTCGACGATCCAGTCACGCGCCACCGCAGGCGTTGCCAATGCCACCTTCATCTTCGTGCTGCCGGGCTCTCCCGGCGCCTGCAAGGATGCCTGGGACGGGATATTGAAGGCGCAGCTCGACTACCGGCACATGCCCTGCAATTTCGTGGAGATCATGCCGCGGCTCGACGAGCATCTGAAACGCGGCGGCTGATTCTAGCGAGCGGCCCGCGCCACCCAGGAAGGAATCAATTCACTGGAGAGCTGCCTGAGCTTCTGTCCCTTGGGAAATTCCGACAGCCGCATGCCGCTCTTTGCCGAGGCGATCGCCTGGTTCTTGGGGACAAGATAGGCAAGCTCCAGCGGTGGCACCGAGCGGCCGAGACGCTGCAGCAGCGGACGGCGATAGGCGCGCGAGGCGGTGAAGCGGGCGGGCAATCTGTTCAGCGCCACATACTCGGCGATCTCGTCGATCCAGCCCGCCTGCGGGCGCGCGCCGGGCTCGACGAAGAGCAGCCATTCGCCACGCGCCGAGCGCAATATGTCATTGATATCCCACTCAGAATGAAAGCGGCAACCGGCCGCGTCCGCCACCCGCGAGGTACCGTCGCGCGAGCCATGGTCGAGCACCACGACATCGCTAACGAGGCCTTCGACCGCGCCTGCGACCAGGACCGATAACGTCTGCGCCAGCTCCGGTTCCTGATCCTGGCACTCGAGAACAACTGTCAACATTGCCTATTTATAATGCGCCGCACAAAACTTTGCCAGCGCGACGTTCCTCATTTTGTTCTTGCATTGTTCTCATTTTCTGATTAGGAATTTAATCATCAAGAACGGGCGAAGGCAACGCCTCCGCTGCGGGAGAATCCGATGAACGAACAGTCCCTTGCAGGGCAGGCCGCATTCGCGCCTGCCAACACGGCAGATATTGCCGAAGCGCTGATCGCCCAGTCTGGCCTGCGCGTGGATGCCGAACGCCGCCGCGGACGCGGTGCCGGGCTCAATCCCGGCGGTCGGTTCGAGCCGCAGAGCCGCGAGGCCTTCGACGACGGCTGGCAGACGCTGGAAGAACTGCCGCCTTTCAAGACCGAAGTGCAGATCGAAAAGCCGCGCACGGCGATCACCCGCAACGAGTCGCCCGACATTCCCTTCGACCGGTCGATCAACCCCTATCGCGGCTGCGAGCATGGCTGCATCTATTGCTTCGCCCGGCCGAGCCACGCCTATATGGGGCTCTCGGCGGGGCTTGATTTCGAGGCCAAACTGTTTGCCAAGCCGGATGCCGCCAAGCTTCTGGAGCGCGAACTCGCCAAGCCGGGCTACAAGCCACGGGTGATCGCGATCGGCACCAATACCGATCCCTATCAACCGATCGAGAAGGAATGGCGCATCATGCGGCAGATCCTCGAGGTGCTCGACAAGGCCAATCATCCTGTCTCGATCGTCACCAAGTCGGCGATGATCATGCGCGATATCGATATCCTGAAGAGCATGGCGGAACGCGGTCTGGTGCGCGCCTCGCTTTCGGTGACGACGCTTGACCGAAAGCTTGCCCGGACCATGGAGCCGCGCGCCTCGACTCCGCCGCGGCGGCTGGAAGCGATCCATGCTCTGAGCGAGGCCGGCATCCCGACCTCCGTCATGGCGGCGCCTGTGATCCCGGCGCTGAACGACCACGAGATCGAACGCATTCTCGATGCCGCGCATGCCGCCGGCGCGCGCGAGGCGGGCTACGTCATCCTGCGGCTGCCGCTGGAGGTCTCGCCGCTGTTTCGCGACTGGCTGCTGCAGCATTACCCGGATCGCTACCGCCACGTCATGTCGCTGGTGCGCTCGATGCGCGGCGGCAAGGATTACGACGCCGATTTCGGCAAGCGCATGAAGGGTGCCGGCCCCTATGCCTGGCAGATTGCCCGGCGCTTCGAGATGACCACCAAGCGGCTCGGCATGGTCAGGCGCAGCATGCCGCTGCGCGACGATCTCTTCGTGCCGCCCGATGGTAGCGGCGTGCAGCTGTCGCTGCTCTGAGACTTCCCGCCCGCTGGCACGGGCGCGAGGAGAAACGGCGCGTCCGTTTCGAACAGCAGGCAGACGATGCCTGCTGAGGAATTACCGCAGGAGACCGCCGCCCTGGTCTCTTGCACGCCGCGAATGGGTCCCCTGCCCCTTCGCGGTCCTAGCCCCCGGCCCGCCGCCCTGTTCCGGGGGCTTGCAGGAAATCGGGTTGGCGTGCGAGGTTCAGCCGCATGAAACGTCGCACGCCACCCGATTCTCCTCTGCTTTTCGAAGACGTCCCGCTCACTCCGGATTTCAAGCTGGAGCAGAAGGCCCGCAAGGCCGGTCACTGGCCTGTTGCCGGCGCCGATGAGGCCGGCCGCGGGCCTCTGGCTGGTCCGGTGGTGGCTGCCGCCGTCATCCTCGATCCCAAACGCATCCCCGCGGGGCTGAACGATTCCAAGCAGCTCTCGGCGGCCAAACGCGAGGAGCTGTTCGTGCAGATCCTGGCGACGGCGACGGTCTCGATCGCCTCGTCGAGCGCCACCCGCATCGACGGTACCGATATCCGCAAGGCGAGCCTCGACGCGATGCGCCGGGCCATCTGCGGCCTTTCCATTCCCGCCGCCTATGTGCTGACCGATGGTCTCGACGTGCCCCAGGGGCTCGACTGCCCTGGCCAGGCGGTGGTCAAGGGCGACGCGCGCTCCGTCTCGATCGCCGCCGCCTCGATCGTCGCCAAGGTCACCCGCGACCGGATGATGACCCGCGCCCACCTCGTCTTCCCCGACTACGGCTTTGCCGCCCATGCCGGCTACGGCACGGCCCAGCACCGCGCGGGGATCGAGCAGCACGGCCCGTGTTCGCTGCACCGGATGACGTTCAGGCCGCTCAGGAAGGATGGGGCGGAGCTTGCGGTGACGCAGGAGATGCTTGGGGATTGAGGGTGCGGTGCGGACTGAGTTTACACCACCCGTTGCATTTTGCTTCCGCAAACCAGCCCAAGTTCAACGCTCGACGTAGCTACCAAGGTTCGATTCCATCTGCGAACTGGCCCCCTCACCCTACCCTCTCCCCGAGGGGAGAGTGGAAGTGGACGCTGCGGCTCCCGTCCCTTCTCCCCTCGGGGAGAAGGTGGCCCGAAGGGCCGGATGAGGGGGCTAGGGGCACAGTTATCCACCATTTCGCGGCAATCACCGCCCGACCACCACCCAAAAAACAAAAAGCCCCGCACGATAGCGGGGCTTTTCAAATCCTATCGACCGAACCTTAGTTCAGGCGGGTCTTCACTTCGCCGACGGCAGTCTTGAAGAGATCGGCCTGGACCTTGCCTTCGGCCTTCTGGGCCAGCACGGTCTCGGCAGCGGAGATGGCGAGATCGACGGCGGCTGAACGGACAGCCTTCATCGCTTCGACTTCTGCCTGCTTGATCTTCTGCTCGGAAAGCGCGGTGCGGTTGGCAACGAACTCTTCGGTCTTCTTCTTGGCTTCAGCGGTCAGCATCTCTGCTTCGCGTTCGGCGGCAGCGACGATGTTCGCAGCTTCGGCTTCGGCTTCCTTGCGCTTGCGCTGGTACTCGGCCAGCAGGTGCTGGGCCTCTTCGCGCAGACGCTTGGCTTCCGCCAGTTCGTTGCGGATCTGATCGGCGCGGTCGTCGAGCGACTTTGCCATCATGCCCGGAACCTTCAGGTAGACGACCAGCAGGATGAAGAGAACGAGGCCGACAAAGGCGAAGAAAGTTGCATCAAGAGCAAATTCCATCGATCAACCCTCCTTCTTGGCGGCTGCGACAGCCGCTGCAACATCAGCCTTGGCAGCGGTGCCACCGATCAGCTGCTGAACGACGGCGACAGCCGTTTCCTCAGCGATCGTGCCGACGTCTGCAAATGCCTTCGCCTTGATATCGGCGATGCGGCCTTCGGCAGCCTTCAGCTTTTCGGCAAGGCTTGCTTCGACAGCGCGGCGGTCGGCTTCAGCCTTGAGCTTAGCGGCATCGCGAGCGGCGGTGCCGATCTGATTGGCCTTGGAGCGGGCTGCGGCGAGTTCGCCTTCATAGGTTGCGACCGCTGCGTCGGCTTCGGACTTGAGGCGTGCTGCCTCGTCCAGATCCTGCGCAAGCCGGTTATGGCGCTGCTCGAGGATGCCGCCGATGCGCGGTGCGATGACCTTTTGCATGAGCACGAAGAAAACAGCGAACGTAATCACCAGCCAAAGCAGCTGGGATGCGTAGGTCGACGTATCGAACGGCGGGAAAACGCCGCCATGATGCTCGCCACCGGCAACGCCGGTTTCGGTATGGACCTCGCCAGCAGCCGGAGCGGCGTGCGGATCCGTACCGGTGGCTGCACCCGTTTCTGCCGTTCCCGCCGGAGCTTCTTCAGCATAGGCCGGGGTCACAAAAAACATGCTCACCTCCAGGTGTACTGCAAATGCAAAGGATCACGGCTTGCGGTCTGCAGGCCGTGATCCTTCAATCCACCGAAATTAAACGGCGAAGAGCAGGAGGAGAGCGACGAGCAGCGAGAAGATGCCCAGAGCTTCCGTAACGGCGAAGCCGAAAACCAGACGGCCGAACTGGCTGTCAGCGGCAGACGGGTTGCGCAGAGCGCCGGACAGGTAGCTGCCGAAGATGTTGCCGAGGCCGAGAGCCGTACCGGCCATACCAAAGCAAGCCAGGCCTGCACCGATGAACTTTGCTGCTTCCGCTTCCATGTTGAACTCCTTGAGATGGTTGTTGCGGCGAATGACTGACGCCCTTTGACGTCGATGTCGTTATCCTTAGTGCCCGCCGGGATGGATCGCGTCGTTGAGGTACATGCAAGTCAGTACCGCGAAGACGTAAGCCTGGAGGAAGGCGACGAGGAACTCGAGACCGGTCAGGGCGACGGTCATGATGAGAGGAAGAATGGCACCGCCGATACCGAGTGCACCAAGGGCTCCGAGCGAGGCGACGAAGCCTGCGAACACCTTGAGCGTGATATGGCCAGCGAGCATGTTGGCGAAGAGACGAACCGAGAGCGAAATCGGACGAGACAGGAACGAGATGATTTCGATCGTCACGACCAGCGGCAGAAGAATGCCGGGGACGCCTTGAGGCACGAAGACATTAAGAAAGCCAAAGCCGTGCTTATAGAAGCCGTAGACCAGGACCGTGCCGATGACGAGAAGCGCCAGCGCGAAGGTGACGATGATCTGGCTGGTAATGGTGAAGAAGTATGGGAACATGCCGAGCAGGTTTGCCGTCAGCACGAACATGAACAGCGAGAAGACCAGCGGGAAGAACTTCATTCCCTTGGTTCCGGCGCCTTCCTTCAGCATCGAAGCGATGAATTCGTAGGACATTTCCGCGACGGACTGCGAGCGGCCAGGAACGATGGCGCGGTTCGACGTCGAGAAATACAGGAAGCCCGCAGCAACAGCTGCCGAGGCCACCATAAAGAGCGAGGCATTGGTGAACGAGAAATCAATCCCGCCGACTTCGATCGGCACAATCTTCTGGATCAGGAACTGATGAGTCGGATCGTTAGACACCGCTTGTTCTCTCTTCTTTGGCCCGCGGGCGCGGGATCATCATAATGAGCGGAGCGCTGGCGCGCCCTGCCCTATTTGCTGCCGTTTCCGTTTCCGGGCTCGGGTTTTGCAACCTTGCCTGCGGCACGGAGAACATTCAAAACACCGGCACAAAATCCGAGAAGCAGAAGAATAATCAACCCCCAAGGCGCCGTGCCGACAAAACGGTCGAGGAGATAGCCAAGCAGAGCACCGACAATGATAGCGGAGATGAATTCGCTCGAAAGCTTCATCGCCTGGGCATAGCCTTTACGGCTTTCCTCGGCGCGGGCCTCGCTCGCCTGTTCCTCTCTCGCCTCTACACGCTTTGCCTTGAGCTCTGCTCCCAGCTGCGCGCGGCGCCTGTCCAGACTTTCTTCCCGGTCATCCGACATGGTTCCTCCTCCTATGCCTCTATCCCCAATCCCGCTACCCCGGTCCTGTGGACGTCAGAGACATGGAATATAGAACCTTTCGGCCCGTTCTGAAGTCGCGCGCAACATAGTTTTAGGGATTGGTATAGTCAAGGCATAGGGCGCCTGCGCTCAGACATAAAATAATCGAGTGAGATCAAATACTTGATCTCAATTTAGGCGGCCTGGCAAAATTCGAGCGGGAGAATCCGCTTTATAGGCGCTGCAAGCTGCAGAGAATCCACAGCTTAGGCAGCTTCCAGTCAGCTCCAGCCGCCGCCATAGGTGCGATAGAAGACATGCAGACCGATGCGGCCGACCTTCTCCATGGTCTTTGCCCATTTCGGACGGACATAGACGGCATGGTAGTGCGTGGCGGAGCCAACCTGCGGCAGCCAGATCTTGCCTGCTGTCACCGCCATCGCCACTTCGCGGGCCATGCGCCAGTGATATTGCGAGTTCACGCGGTCCTTGATATTGTCGCAGGCAAAGGAGAACTGGCAGCGGTTTCGCCAGTCTTCGTTCTGATAGACGACGCCGCAGATGGTTTTCGGATAGGCGGGATTGCGGACGCGGTTGAGGATCACCTGGGCAACGGCCGCCTGCCCCTTCACCGATTCGCCGCGCGCTTCGAAATAGATGCCGGAAGCCAGGCACTGCTGCTCGGCGGCCGAAAACACCGCCGGCGGAAGAATGCTGGCGGCCCAGGCATGATCCCTGGCGCCGATCTGCGGCACGAAGCGGCCGTCATTGGCGCTCTTGTCGGTGAGGATCGAATCGAAGGGCGACTGGCGCGAATAGTCGGGTGCTGCCGGCGCATAGGCGGTTGCCAGCACATCCGGCTTGTTGTTGTTGACGAGGTCGGCGAGGAAGGTCGGCACCACGGTTTCCGGCTTGACCGGCTCCTTCTTATAGAAGGCGGTGGCGATCTCGATTTCCTTGCCCTTGATCTTCGGCTTCACGAAAGCCGACTTGTCCTTGAGATTGAAGCTGGGTTCGAACAGCAGCTTGGTGCGCTGGAGGATGGAGCCGGCGGAAAAATCCTTCGGTGGCTGCATCTTCTCGACGGCGACGACGCGGCCCTTCTTCAGGCTGCGATTGACGCGTTCTTCATCGGTGGTGTCCTCATGCCCCTTCCCTTCGGCGACGAAGGCGATCTTGCGGCCATCGGGCAGAACCATGCCGGCGCCGGCTGCGACCGTGCCGGTAACGATTGGATCGGCGAAGGTGAGTTCCGCCTGATGGATGGAGCCGGCCGGCGAATTGGTCATCACCATGCGCCAGTTTTCGCGGCTCTCATCAAGGCCGGCAAGCATGGCGGCAAGGTCCGCATGCGAAACGATGCTGGGGAACGCGAGCCACCCGCAGATACCGAAGATCGCGGGTGAGATCCAGTTTTTGGGCAGATAACGCAGCTTGCTGCTTAAAACGCTCTGTCGACGCAACGCCAGACTCCGGAACACGGGACGCATGAACACTGCATTGAAAATCTCTCATTAACCTTGATGCTTGGTTAATTCGCCGTCCCGGAATCTATCCGTGAGCATTTTTTCATATAGCGAAACGCAAGAACCCGGCGCGAAGGCCGGGTTCCCTGAATTGCGATCTGGCGCGAGGTCAGATGATGACGTGCGATCCGAGCTCGACCACGCGGTTGGCCGGCAGGCGGAAATAGTCGGATGGATTGGCGGCCGCATTGGCGAGCGCAATGTAGAGGCGGTCCTGCCAGTAAGGCATGCCCGACTTCGCATCCGGCACCAGCTTGCGGCGGCCGAGATAGAAGGACGTCGACATGATGTCGAACTTCAGCCCGGTCTTTCGCAGCGTCGCCAGCGCCTGCGAGACGTTCTGAGTTTCCATGAAGCCAAACTGGAGTTCGACGCGCGAGAAGCGCTCGGAAATCGGCTCGACCTTGTAGCGGTCGACGCTCGGAACGCGCGGCTTGTTGACGGTACGGATCGTCAGGATGACGTTCTTGTCGTGCAGAACGTGATTGTGCTTCAGATTGTGAAGCAATGCCGCGGGCGCCGATTCCGGATCGCTGGTCAGGAAGATCGCGGTGCCCGGAACATGGGCCGGCGAATGATCGCTCTTGCGCTCGATCGAGCTGACGAAGGAGGCCAGCGGAATATCCGTGTGGCGGGTCTTTTCGGTGAGGATTGCAGTGCCACGGCGCCAGGTCCACATGATGACGATGAACGCGGTGGCGATCAGGATCGGGATATAGCCGCCGTCGTGGATCTTCAGCAGGTTGGCGCCGAGGAAGATCAGCTCGAGCGCAAGCAGCGGCAGCAGAACGATCGCCGCTACCGGGATCGACCAGTTCCAGCGGGTGCGGACGAACTCGAAAGCCATGATCGAGGTGACGACCATCGCGCCGGTGACCGAGATACCATAGGCCGTTGCCAGCGCATCCGAGGTCTTGAAGGTGATGACCAGGAACATGACGCCGAGGAAGAGGACGGCGTTGACCGACGGCAGGAAGATCTGACCGGTATTGGTTTCCGAGGTGAAGAGGATTTCCATTCGCGGCAGGAAGCCGAGGTTGATCGCCTGACGGACCAGCGAGAAGGCACCGGTGATGACGGCCTGGCTGGCGATGATGGTGGCGCAGGTGGCGAGCACGACGCCGAACGGCACCGCCCACTTCGGGAACATCAGATAGAAGGGATCCGACATCGCCAGCGGATTGCCGAGAACGAGAGCGCCTTGCCCGAGATAGTTCAGCGTCAGTGACGGGAAGACCAGCGCGAACCAGGCCCACTGGATCGGACGGCGGCCGAAATGGCCAAGGTCGGCGTAAAGCGCTTCTGCACCGGTGATCGTCAGGAACACAGCGCCCAGCACGACGATGCCGTAGAAGCCTTCATTCAGCAGGAAGCTGACGGCATAGTATGGGTTGAAGGCGGCAAGGATGCCGTAGTCATCCGAGATGTGCGAGATGCCGACCAGCGCCATGACGATGAACCAGATCGCGGTGATCGGCCCGAAGAAGCGGGCCATCGTGCCGGTGCCGCGCGATTGGAAGGCGAACAGCCCGACAAGGATCGCCACCGAGATCGGCACGATATAGGGCGAGGCATTCGGCGCCACGAGCTTGATACCTTCGACCGCCGACAGAACCGACAGTGCTGGGGTGATCATCGCGTCGCCGAGAAAGAGCGCGGCGCCAGTGAGTCCGAGCGCGACGAGAATCGCCGTATGACCATTCGCCGTTTTCATCAGCAATGCGAGCAGCGACAGCGTGCCGCCTTCGCCTTCGTTGTCGGCGCGCAGCAAAAGCAGCACGTATTTGAGGGTGACGATAATGGTCAGCGCCCAAATCATCAGCGATATCAGGCTGATGACTTCGAAACGGGTGAGACCATCCTGGGCGACCGGCTTCAGCGCTTCGCGGAATGCGTAAAGCGGGCTGGTACCGATGTCTCCATAGACGACGCCAACGGAGCCGAGCGCAAGATAAAAGAGTTTGCGCGGCGTCATGTGGCGATCGTGCGAATGGCTTTCGTCGGACATGAAGTTACAACAGGCTCCTCAGAGCCAGCCTTTCCATCGGAAAAAGAAAAACGGAATGATGGCGGATACGACCATCAGGCCCAGCGAATAGGGATAACCCGCGGCCAAGTGCAGTTCCGGCATGAATTCGAAGTTCATACCATAAATGGATGCGACGAGGGTCGGCGGCAAGAAGACCACGGATGCGATCGAGAAGATCTTGATGATCGAGTTCTGCTCGATGTTGATCAGGCCGAGCGAAGCATCGAGCAAGAAGGTGATGTTGCCGGCGATGAACGAGGCATGTTCGTTGAGCGACTGGATATCGCGCGACACCGTGCGGCAGAGTTCCTTGGTGTTCTGATCGTGCTGAACGGCAGGCACGGTATAAAAGAAGCTTGAAAGCCGGGAGAGCGATGCGAGGCTATCGCGCACCTTGGAGACCAGCCGGTGGTGAGCAGCGATGTCGCGCAGCTTTTCTTCCAGATAGTTCGACGGCTTGCGCACCTTCTTGGCGCGTTCGCCGAAGACATGGGTCGAGAGAATGTCGATGCGGGCAACGGACAGTTCGAGGATCTCGGCGGTGCGGTCAACGATCGTTTCGAGCAACTTGGCGAGCAGGGCTGCGCCATTGCGCCACTGTTCCGGCACGCGATGGAGCGCTGCGATGAACAGCTTGAAGGATTTCGGATGGGCGTAGCGGATGGTGATCAGCCGGTTGCCCGACAGAATGAAGGCAACATCCGTCAGCGTCGGAGACGCGGTTTCGGCCTGCCAGACCAGCGAGGCGGTCATGAACACGGCATCGCCTTCGGTGTAGAGGCGTGCGGAGGGTTCGATGTCCTTGAGGTCGTCGCGGGTTGGCACTTCGATGCCGATCACTTTTTCGACATAGAGCTCCTCTTCGCGCGTCGGCTCGATCAGATCGATCCACACGACGTCATCCGGAAACTCGTCCATCTTCGACAGATCACGAATCTCGACGGACTTGCAATTGGAGCAATAGGCGGTGATCAACGGGCCTGTCTCCAGCCGCGCTCGCGCCATGCCATCATCGCCATCATCGAACGCCCTTCCATCACGCGGCTGCCAAGAAGGCAGCGCTGAGGCTGCAAGCCTTGGAGACTAACGGAAACGGATAAAAAAAGTTCATACAACTCCGGCTGCGTCCGGCCATTTGCCGGGTGCGCATTGTGCTCAACCGCATCGCAGTCACCAATCCTTCAACCGACAAGTCAACTCCGAACATGCAGGCTGGCCGGGAACCCTGGGGCAAAGGCGGCCGTCATCGAGCATCTGCAGAAACCGCCCTCATGGCGACGGCGGGGCATATGACGGAAAGCGGCGAAATAATCAAGACGTGTTACGTGAACTGCGCGTTTTCACCACATTTCCCCCGCAATTTGGGGTATGCGGCACAGCCCGAATCCGGCGTCTGTCCTATTCGAAGACAATTGCAGGGGCCGGACGCTGCGGCTGTCCGCCGACCTCTGCCCAGACCTTGGCAGCGATGTCCTTATAGATCCCGGCCACGATGCCGTTCGGCTCGGAAGCCACCAGCGGTGTCCCGGCGTCCGACGTTTCGCGGATGTTGATCGTCAGCGGCACTTCGCCGAGGAATGGCACGCCGATGCGCTCGGCTTCCTTGCGGGCGCCGCCATGGCCGAAGATGTCGTAACGGGTGCCGGTATCGGGCGCGATGAAATAGCTCATGTTCTCAACGATGCCGAGAACCGGAACTTCAACCTTCTTGAACATGTTGAGACCCTTGCGGGCATCGATCAGCGCCAGATCCTGCGGCGTCGAGACGATGACGGCACCGGCGAGCGGCACCTGCTGGGCCATGGTCAGCTGCGCATCACCGGTGCCGGGCGGCATGTCGACGACGAGAACATCGAGTTCGCCCCAGGCGACTTCGCGCAGCATCTGCATCAGTGCCGACTGAACCATCGGGCCGCGCCAGATCATCGCGGTCTCCTCATCGACGAGGAAGCCCATCGACATGACCTTGAGGCCGTAATTTTCCATCGGGTTGATGATGCGGCCGTCGATCTGCGTCGGACGGCCGGAGATCTTCAGGAGGCGCGGCATCGACGGGCCGTAAATATCGGCATCGAGGATGCCGACCTTGAGGCCGTTGGCCAGAAGACCGAGCGCCAGATTGACTGCGGTGGTCGACTTGCCGACGCCGCCCTTGCCGGAGGCGACAGCGATGATCGCGCCGATGCCGGGCACGCCGATCTTGCCGCTGCGCTGCTGCTGCGGCTGCGGGGCGTGAGAATGGGAATGGCCGTGGTGATCGTGGCCGGCATGGGATGCGGCGGGACGGGCGGCGGGAGCGGACTGCGAAGCGGCCTTCTTGTCGGCGGTCAGCGTGACCAGCGCGCCCTTGACGCCCGGCATTTCCTTGATGACGCGCTCGGCGGCCTGGCGCAGCGGCTCGAGTTCCCTTGCCCGTTCGGCAGGCACGGTGATGGAGAAATAGACCTTGGCATCGGAAATGAAGACGTCGGACACCATGCCGAGCTCGACAATATTGTGTTCGAGATCGGGACCGCGCACGGTCTTCAGCGTTTCAAGAACCTGTTCCTTGGTGACCTCAGTCATGCATTCCTCACGCGTATCTTTGCAGACACGTAGATAGTGGAGGGCTGCGCCTTCGCCAAACGAAATCGGCAATGAGGAACGGAAAACGCGCGATCGAATTCCGTTGCGGCCATCTGGTCCGCCAGGCTTTCGCCTCGATGGCCGCAACGGTCTCCCCGAGAACCGGCGCGATCAGACCGACCTAGCGCAATGGCCAAAAATGACCAGAGACAAAATCACACTAATAATTGGGGGGTGGGCACGATGGCGAAGGCGCCGTCACATAAAAGCAACAACCGCCGCCAGCGACCGGATGCAATAGAAACGCATCTACAATCGTGGGCGGCGGCTGGCCGAAACGGCGCCATTCTTGGCGCTCTTTTCAAAGTCCCCTCTGGACCTCTGCCAAATAACAAGCAAGGTGCATGCCAAGTGCTGCGCTTGGCATTGCGCGAGCCCGGCTGTATGGCGTGGGTGACCAGAATGGGCGACGACGATGGAACTGCCGAAGATCTTGCGTGAACGGGTGGAAGCGATGCTGGAGGGTCAGCCGCTGGATGCGCTGAAGCGTGCCTCGGCACGCCTTTCCAGCCGCTATCGGCAGGAGCTGCGGGATGGCAGCTTTCATATCAGCGACCAGCTGGCGGCCCATGCCTACCTCGCGGCACGGCTGCCCGCCACCTACGCGGCGATACGCGCTGCCTTCGAGATGATCGCCGGGGTGCGGCCTGATTTCGAGCCGCAGCGATTTATCGATGTCGGCGCCGGTCCGGGCTCGGCGCTATGGGCCGCGGCCGATTGCTGGACTGGGATCGGCGAGGCGACGATGGTGGAAGCCAGCGCCGCGATCCGGCAGACGGGACAGAGCCTTTCAGAGGGGCTCGATTTCCCGGCAAACTGGGTAGATGGCAATCTTCTCAAGGAGTTGCCCTCACTGCCGCCTGCCGATCTCGTCACGCTTGCCTATGTTCTCGACGAGATCGAGCCGCACCAGATCGCTCCATCGATCGGCAAGCTCTGGGCCTTGACCGGCGACACGCTGGTTATCATCGAGCCCGGCACGCCGGCCGGTTGGGACAGGATCCTGGCGGCTCGCGACGTTCTGCTTTCCAAGGGCGCACATATCGTTGCGCCCTGCACGCACGCCCTCGACTGTCCGATCGCCGCACCGGACTGGTGCCACTTCTCCCGGCGCGTTTCGCGCTCGAAGATCCACCGGCTGGTGAAGGATGCGGAGGTGCCGTGGGAGGATGAGAAATACATCTTCATCGCCGCCAGCCGCTTCCCCGTCGCGCTGCCCGACGCACGGGTGATTGCCCCGCCACAGGGCTCCGGCAGCGTCATCAGACTGAAACTCTGCCAGGACGACGGACGTGCAGCGGAACAGACATTATCGAAAAGAGATGGGGCCGCTTTCAAATGGGCGCGGCGGGCCGATTGGGGCGATGCCCGCGAAAAGGACAGCGGCTGATTCCGCTGCCCATCTTTGAAGCGCAGTGATGATTTTTTCGGCAGGCTATTTGATCAGCCCGATGCGCAGCGCTTTGGCGACCGCCTGCGTGCGGTTGACGGTGTCGAGCTTCTTCGTCGCGCGGTTCAGATAGTGGTTCACAGTATGCTCGGAGAGGCCGAGGATATCGGCGATTTCGGCGCTGGTCTTGCCGGCAGCCGTCCAATTGAGGCAGTCGACCTCCCGGTCGGTCAGCGTATCGGTCAGGCGGTTGTCGAGATTGCGGATCTCAGCCAGCCGGTCGAAGACATGGATGGCGATATAGGAGAGATTGCGCATCTCCTCCGGCGTATAGGGCTCGCGATCGCCAGCGAAGGAAACCGCACCGCGCAGACCCGAAGGCTCATGCGTCGGGAAATAGGCGCAACGCACCATCCGGAAGCGCTCGAACAGCCCGGCGACCATCGCCGACTTGCCGTCGTCGCGCACCCAGCCTTTTGACGTGTCATGGAAGAACGGTATGGACGAGGTGCGTAACCGGCGCAGCACAGGGCTGTTCATCATCAGCCCTTCCTGATCGTAGAGCGACAGGAGTTCTGCCGGCCAGCTGGTGATGACGGTGGTGCTCTGCAGTTCGAAGGACGTGATCGGCGGCAGGTTGAGAACCATGAAGGCACGGCTGCCGAAGGCGTCCGTTACCCGCTTCATGAAGCGGAAGATATCGAACTGGGTCTTCAGACCCGCTATCTCCTGGACATACCCGTCCGTCTGATCGGACGCTTGTGACAAAGCCATCTATTCTTCATCTTCCCGAGCTTGCGGTTCAGATCAACTGCGCTGCTAAATTGCTAAACCTAAAAAGAAAAATATGGTTCCCGGCCTTAAAATGCGCGGCCGGTCGAAACTTGTAACTATTTGACGAACTATCGCAGTTGGTGTGATTCGCCGGCAAATCTCAATATGGTCCTCATCATAAGCATGCTCTTCTTTTGCGTCCACCCGATGAAACCATCACGCCCGCGTTACCGGCGTGGACCAAGCCTGACACGCATGCCTTCCATGATGCTTCCGGCTGCCTCGCGCACGGGCTCTGCCCATTCCGTCAGCCGCTCCATCGTCAGCCGGTAGGCGGGGCCGGTGATCGAGACGCCGCCGACCAGACTGCGATCGGGCGTCCAGATCGGCGCGGCGATGCAGCGGATACCCTGCTCGTGTTCTTCCCGGTCGAAAGCGTAACCGCGTTTCCTGATGTCCTCGACCTCGGCCAGCAATGTAACCGCAGTGACCAGCGTGCTTGGCGTGAAGCGATGGAAGGCCAGGTTTGCGACGAGCTCCGGGAGCGTGGCCTCCGGCAGGACGGAAAGCGCCGCCTTGCCAACGCCGGTGCAATAGACCGGCGAGGCATTGCCGATTTGCGAATACATGCGGACGGATTGCTGGCCCTCGACCTTGTCGAGATAGATGATCGAGGTGCCGCGGAGAACGCCGAGATGGACGGTCTCGCCGCTCATTGCCTGCAAGGCGCGCAGATGCGGCTCGGCGATCAGGCGGAATTCATTCTTCGCCCAGCTGCGGGCGGCAAGATCGAGCAGGCGCAGTCCCGGCGAGTAGCGGCCGTCGGCATCGAGCTCCAGCAGCCCCTCCTCCACCAGATGCCCGAGCTGGCGATGCAGCGTGCCGCGCGGCTGGCCGGCCTGCGCCAATATGTCCGTGAAGCGCAGCGGCCTTTCGGCATGGGTCACCAGATCGAGCAGAACCATGAGTTTGCCGAGCGTTCCGGTGTCGTTTTCGCCTTCGGTGCCTTTTCGCGAGACCATCGATCGCCTACCGTTGTGACCGCCTGTGGTCTTGACAGAGAGGCCAACGTAAATCGATAATTCCACATAGTCAAATTGAGTTCCGAATAATGGAACTACGGGAGGAATGCGGTGACGGGTGTATCGGCACGGTTTCCGGAATTCAGGGATCGGACGGTTCTGGTGACCGGCGGCGGATCGGGCATCGGCGCGGCCATCGTCGAGGGTTTCGCGCGTCAGGGCGCCAAGGTCTCCTTCATCGACATCGCCGAGGACGAGAGCCGCGCGCTTTCCTTGGGCCTGTCCCGTGACAGCGAGCACCCGGTGCATTTCTTCAAGGCAGATCTGCGCGATATCGAGGCTGTCAGGCAGACAGTCGATGCGGTTGTCGCTCAGTCCGGTCCGATCACTGTTCTCGTCAACAATGCCGCCCGCGACGACCGGCATGATTTCGATGCGGTGACCCCCGAATACTGGGACAACAACCAGGCGACCAATCTGCGCCATGTGTTCTTCACCGCGCAGGCCGTGGCGCCGTCGATGCGGGGAGCCGGCGGCGGGGCGATCATCAACATGTCGTCGATCGCCTTCCTTTTGAACATGCCGGACTTTCCGGCCTATTCCACCGCCAAGGCCGCCGTCATCGGGTTGACCAAGAGCCTGGCCGGAAAGCTCGGGCCAGACAATATCCGCGTCAACTGCATCCTGCCGGGCATGATCGTCACCGAGCGGCAGATGAAGCTCTGGCTCACCGAAGAGGGGATCGCCAGGACCGTCGAGCGGCAGTGCCTGAAAAGGGTGCTGAACGCCGACGCGATCGTCGGTCCCACATTATTTCTAGCATCCGATTGCGCGGCCGCAGTGACCGCGCAGTCCATGATTGTCGATGGAGGCATTTTCTGATGGCAAATCCCGCTTACGTCGCGGTTGACTGGGGCACGAGCAGTTTCCGGCTCTGGCTGATCGCCGAGGATGGCAGCGTGCTCGGCGAAAGCCGCGGCAGCGAGGGCATGACGGTGGCGGCGAAAACCGGCTTTGCCGAGGTGCTCGCCGCGCATCTCGACAAGGTCTCGGCACCGGCCGATCTGCCCGTCATCGCCTGCGGCATGGTCGGGGCCAAGCAGGGCTGGGTCGAGGCCGGTTATACCGACGTTCCGGCAACGCTTTCCTCGATCCTGACGGGTGCGGTCTCCGTTCCCGGCCAGAGCCGTGATATCCGAATCCTTCCGGGCCTCGCGCAGCGCGACAAGGCATCGCCCGATGTCATCCGCGGCGAGGAAACGCAGCTGCTGGGCGCGCTCGGCGCGGAGAGCACCGGCGCGCAGGCGGTCTGCATGCCCGGCACGCATTCCAAATGGGTGCATGTGCAGGACGGCGAAGTCATCGGTTTCTCGACCTTCATGACCGGCGAACTCTTCGACGCGATCACTAAGAATACGATCCTGTCGCATGCCGTTGCCGGCGCCGACCAGTCTCCAGCCGACAACTCGGCCTTCAAGGCATCGGTGACGGCTGCGTTCCACCAGCCGGCGATGGCGACCAACCTGCTGTTCACCGCCCGCTCCGGCCAGCTGCTGCATGGGCTGACGGCTGCTGGCGCGCAGGCGAAGATCTCAGGCACGCTGATCGGTCTCGAGATTGCCGGGGCGCTGTCGGATGCCGCCAACGATACGCCGATCGCGCTCGTCGCCTCCGGCCGCCTTCAGACGCTCTACGAAACCGCCTTCAAATCCCTGTCCCTTAAATTCGCGACGATAGATGCCGATACGGCAGTGCTTCGCGGCCTCTCCGCAGCTGCTGCCGCCATCTGGCCAAAATAAGAAAGTCAAAAGCCATGAACCGTATTCCTTTCCCCTCCATGAAGCGTCCTCTCATCGCCATCCTGCGCGGCATCAAGCCCGAGGAGACGGCGGGCGTCGTCGGTGCGCTGATCGAAAACGGCCTGACGGCCATCGAGATCCCGCTGAACTCGCCGGAACCCTTCAAGTCGATCGAGATCGCCGCCAAGATGGCGCCATCAGACGTGCTGATCGGCGGCGGCACGGTGCTGACGGTCGAGGCGGTCGACAACATGCACAATGCCGGCGGCAAGCTGCTGGTGACGCCGAATGTCGAGCCTGACGTGATCATCCGCGCCCATGGCTACGGCATGGTTTCGATGCCGGGCGTCTTCACGCCGACGGAAGCGCTTTCGGCAGCGCGCGCCGGCGCCACCGGTCTCAAGTTCTTCCCGGCAAGCGTGCTCGGCCCGTCCGGCATCACGGCGATCCGCGCCATCCTGCCGCCGGAACTCGTCATTGCGGCTGTCGGCGGCGTCTCGGACAAGAATTTTGCCGAATACACCAATGCGGGGATCAAGGCCTTCGGTCTCGGCACCAGCATCTACAAGCCGGGAATGACCGTTGCAGAGGTTGCCGAGCGCGCCAAGGCGACCATTTTAGCCTATGACGCAGCCGTAGGAGCATAGGCATTATGACCGCTATTCATGAATTTGAAGGCAAAACACTTTGCGACACCAATTCCGTACTCGGTGAGGGCCCGACCTATGATCCGTCCACCGATACCGTGTGGTGGTTCAACATTCTCGGCAAGGAACTGCATGAGCTGACGCTTTCAAGCGGCAAGAAGAACGTTCACGAGCTGCCGTTCATGGCAAGCGTGCTTGCCCGTATCGACGACAAGCGGCAGCTGCTGGCGACCGAAGAGGGCCTGTTCGTCCGCGATGTCGCCGACGGCAAGCTGACCTTCTACGCGGCGCTCGAAAACGACCAGCCGGAAAACCGCTCCAACGACGGCCGCACGCATCAGTCCGGCGCGCTGTGGATCGGCACGATGAGCAAGCGGGCGGAAAACCAGGCGGGCTCGATCTACCACGTCGCCAAGGGCGGCGTCGTCACCAAGATCTTCAGCGGCATCAGCATTCCGAACTCCATCTGCTTCTCGCCCGATGGCACGATCGGTTATTACACCGACACGCGGATCAGCCGCCTGATGCGGGTGATGGTCGATCCGCAGACTGGCCTGCCCGCCGGCGAGCCGATCGTCATGGTCGATAGCATGGAGGATCCGGGTGGCATCGACGGTTCGGTCTGCGATGCCGACGGCTATATCTGGAACGCCCGCTGGGGTGCCGGCGTGGTCGATCGCTACAGCCCGGACGGATTGCGGATCGCCCGCTACAAGGTGCCCGCCGCCCAGCCCTCCTGCCCGGCCTTCATCGGCAAGGATGCCGACCGCCTGGCGGTGACGACGGCATGGGAAGGTCTCGACGAGACGGCCCGCTCCTCGCAGCCGCAGGCCGGTGCGCTTCTCGAACTCGGCGTCACCGTCAGGGGAGTCTTCGACCCGGCCTTCGTGGTCTGAAACGGGTCAGAATTGATGACAGGGGCATTCCTTCCGGAATGCCCCTTTTCTCGTTCCGCGACAGGAAATCTGCAGCCTTTGCGGTAAAAGTTCCCGAAAAATCGCGAGTTTTTCCAAGTTTTTCAGCGGAACCAATAACCTGCCCACCCATTTTCCCCTTCGAACCGGCACGGCATGGACGCCAGAAAACGAGGTGTCCGCCGCGCTAGAGATCACACTAGGGAATAAAAAAGGTAGGTACGAAATGACACGCAAACTCCTGACGACCGTTGCCGCTGGCGCCCTGTTTGCCACGGCTTTCGCACCGGTAGCTTTCTCGCAGACGGCTCCGCAGCCTGCGGCCCCCGATGCGACCCAGTCCGCCCCGGCGGATGCCACCGCACCGAAGATGCCCGAAGTGACGGCACCGGCTGGTGATGCCGCACAGGCGCCCGCTCCGGCTGCATCGACTGACACGGCACAGGCCGCTGGCGGCACCTATCTGACCGAACAGGGTGCAGACCAGATCAGCGCCAACACCTATATCGGCCAGTCGGTCTATACCGGTCAGAACGAAAGCATCGGTAACGTCACCGACCTGATCATGAAGAAGGATGGCGGCCTCGTTGCTGCTGTGGTCGGGGTCGGCGGCTTCCTTGGCATCGGCCAGAAGAACGTCGCAGTGCCGATGGACAAGATCACCGTTGCCCAGAACACCCAGGACGGCAGCGTCAAGCTGACGACCACGGAAACGGCCGATAGCCTGAAGGCTGCGCCGGAGTTCAAGACGCTGCAGATGCAGGCAGCCGAGAAGGCTCCGGCCGCAACGGGTACAATGCCGACGGATAGCACGGCAACCGGCTCGACCACGGCCAAGTAACACCGCGCGGTGAGTATAGCGTAGATGGCGGCGTCCTCAGGGGCGCCGCTATTTTTATGGGGATCAGGCGGAAACGCGTTCGGCGCTGGCGGAATCGTAGTTTTCGTGCAGGTAGCGCAGCGTCGCGATGCTGTCGGCCGGTTTGCCGAAATGATAGCCCTGCCCCATGCCGCAGCCGAGGGCACGGAGCTTGACGGCCTCCGAATAGTCTTCGATGCCTTCGGCGACGACCTCGAGGTCCAGGCCTTCGCACATGGTCAGGATCGCTTTGATGATATGCTCGGAGGCGCGGTCATTATTGATGCGCGAGACGAAGGCGCGGTCGATCTTGACCTTGTCGAAGATGAAGTCGCGCAGGCGCCCGAGGCTGGACTGACCGGTGCCGAAATCGTCGAGCGAGACGCGAACGCCTGCCTGACGCAGATCGGAGATGATGCGGTGGGCGGTATCGGCCGAACTCATGACCGCCGTTTCGGTAATCTCGAGCTCCAGGCGATGCGGATCGAAACCGACGCGGCCAAGGATCGATAGCACATTGGCGCTGGTGCCCGGGTCCATCAGCTGCGCCGACGAAAGATTGAACGACAGGAAAAGCTCGCGCGGCCAGGAGAGCGCTGCCTCTGCAGCCTTGCGCAGCAACGTTTCAGAGAGCGCATCGATAAAGCCGCGCTCTTCGGCGAGCGGCACGAAGACACCCGGCGAGACGAAACCGAGATCCGGATCGTTCCAGCGGGCCAGCGCTTCAAAGCCGACGACCTGATTGTTAGCAAGCGAGACGATCGGCTGGAAATGCACGTCGATCGCATCGGAGATGATGGCGTTTCGAAGCGCCTGTTCCAGCTGCGTGGCGCGCTTCATTTCCTGCGCGATCTCGCGCGAATAGACGGTGATCTGGCTACGGCCGCGGCGCTTGGAGCGGTAGAGCGCGGTTTCGGCGCTCTTCAGCAGTTCGTCGAATTCCTCGCCGGCAAACGGATAGATGGCAAAGCCGAAGGACGCGGACAAGCGTACGTTACGGTCACCGAGATCATAGGGCGCCGACAGCACTTCGCGGATCATCTGGCCGAATTTTTCGGCACTGGCGCGTTCGAAAATCAGTGGCAGCACGAAGGCGAACTCGTCGCCATCATGGCGCGTCACAAGTGCGCCGTCAGGAATGCAGGCTTTCAGGCGGTGAGCCACTTGGCACAGAATTTCGTCGCCCGCGGCCGAACCGAACAGATCGTTGATCGGCTTGAAGGAATCGAGATTGGCGATGCCGATGGTAAAGGGCGCAGGATCGCTGGCGCGCTCGGCGGAGATCTGCGTCACCCGATCGCGCATGCGGTGACGATTACCAAGTCCGGTCAACGGATCGGTGTAAGCCATGGCCTGGAGCTCGTTCTGGCTCACGGGCAAAAAGGGTAAGTCCGCCGGCTTCATCATTTGACCTGAGAAATTCACTCCCTCCGGGGAGAATGGCGGCCAAGTCTTAATAAACCGATAGTGGAAAGGCGATGTTTCGGGTTGCAGATGCCCCAAAATCTAGGGAGTTGACCAAGCTTTTCGTTCAGCCGAGAGCCCGTACCTGCTCGGGCTGCAAGTGTTTCTGGAAGATCGTCTCCAGTATATCCGGGCTGACCGGCTTCATGATGACATCGTCCATGCCGGCCTTGGCGCATTCGGCGCGGTCGCGCTCGAAGGCCTGGGTCAGGACGCCGATGATCGGGGTCTTGTCCATGCCGCCCTCTTCGATGCCGCGGATCATGCGCGCGGCCTCGAAACCGTTAAGGCCGGGCAGCGAAATGTCCATCAGCACGATCTGCGGCTTGTGTTCGGTCCAGAGCCTGACGGCCTCGTCGCCGCTGGAGGCGATCATGTAGCGGTAGCCTAGGCCTTCGAGGATTTGCGAGAAGACGATCTGGTTGATGTCGTTGTCTTCCGCGACCAGAACCTGCAGGGCGTCGCCATCTGCGGAAGTGGAGATTTCCCAGTCGGCTTCGGGCTCGCTGACCGCGCGATTGTTGCGGTTGAAATGACGGGCAACCTGGAAGGTAAGCTCGTTGGCAAGCTGGAAGCCGTCCATGATCAGCGCCGGAATGCCGTGCTGGTTTGCGAGCTCCAGGCAGCGCATGCCCATCTGGTTGTCGATGATGATCAGATCGAGATCGATTCCGGCAGACGCAGCGATCTCCAGGAAATGCTCCTCCTCATCCTCGCCGCGGATGGCGCAGGCTTCGAAGCCGTATTTGGCAAGGGTGCGCAATGCTGCGGTCTCGGCGGCGAGATCGCCGGTGACGACGAGAATCTTGCGGCCGGAAAAATTCTCCGGAACGATTGCTTCCATGGCGGCCGGCTCGCGCCGCGTCGCCTCGCCGTTCAGCGGCACATAGGCCCGGCGATAGGACTGGTGGCTGGAGGTGGTGACCGAAGTGGCGCGGTCGAACTCGTCGAGATCGGCGCCATCGCGCGGCAGATCCTGCATGGTCGAAACCAGGAAGTAGCGGCCCGGCTTGCCGATGCGGTGCTTGCGGCTAACGATATCGCGTTCCGAACCGTCGCGCGAAACCTGGCGCTGGCGGGAAATCGACATCTCGCCGGTCTCCAGCACATGGCGATCGCTCTCCTCGAAGCGGCTGGCGATCTCGGCGGAGAACAGGTCGCCGCTCTTGCGCCCCAACACCTCGTCGGGTGTCGTCTGGAATTTCTCGCAGAAGGCGACGTTGACGGCGACGTAATTGAGATTGCGGTCCTTGACGAACAGCGGGAACGGCAGATTGTCGAGGATATCCTCGGTCAGCTGCACGCGCTCCAGATCGGCACGCCACTGTTCCTCGCGCTTCCGCTCCTCAGAAATGTTGGAGATCATCGAGACGCAGTAGCCGCTCGGCAGGCGGCGCTTGATCAGCCGGATCCAGCGATCGGGACCATGGCGCTCGATGATTTCGAAACGTTCGCGCCAATGCGAGGCGATCTTCTGCGACAGCCAGTCCTCGCGCCCGAGCACACCGCCCGGTTGTTTGGCGGAATATTGCTGGCGCACTCCTGTGTCGAAGACCGCGCCGAGAAAATCGCGCAGCCGGGTACCGGCTTTCAGCATCGAAGGCGCGATCGGGAAGAAGTCGAGAACCTGGCGGCTCGCGAAAATCATCTGATCGTTCTTGTCGTAGACAATAAGTGCGGCAGAGAGGCCATCGGAGACGGCATCGAAAAGTGATGCCTGGAGATCGGGTTCGACCGGCAATTCGTCGCTCACGGATGATGCGTCCGTCTTTTCGAAGCCGGCACTCATGCCCTAAAATCCCACATCTATCCGATTTAATAGCGCTATTTGGTGGTATGCGATTAAAATGCCAGCTTTCTCCTAACGGCGGCTTAACATTAAGCCACCCCAAATATGGGGGTCGGAAGCGCGGCTCTTGGACGAGCGCTTTTTGCCCTTCCATCGGGCGGCCGAATCCACGAAAATGGCGCATGGCCATCAGACAGCTCTCCGAAACGCTCATCAACCAGATCGCCGCCGGCGAAGTCATCGAACGCCCGGCGAGTGCGGCCAAGGAATTGATCGAGAACGCGCTCGACGCCGGCGCGACCCGCATCGAAATCGCAACCTCAGGCGGCGGCAAGGGCCTGCTTCGCGTCAGCGACAATGGCGCCGGCATGGATGCCGCCGATCTCGAACTCGCGGTCAAACGGCATTGCACGTCGAAGATTTCGGACACGCTCGACGATATCCGCACGCTCGGCTTCCGCGGCGAGGCCCTGCCCTCGATCGGCTCGGTCGCCAAGCTCAGTATCTCCAGCCGCCGTAAGGACAGCGCCGGCGGCAGCGAGATCGCGGTTTCCGGCGGCAAGTTCCTGCATCTGAGGCCTTCCGCCTCGAACCCCGGGACGATCGTCGAGGTCCGCGACCTGTTCTTCGCGACACCGGCGCGGCTGAAATTCCTGAAGACGGAAAAGGCCGAAGCAGCCGCGATCACCGAAGTCGTCAAGCGCATGGCGATCGCCTTTCCGGGCGTGCGCTTCGTTCTCTCGGGCACCGACCGCAGCACGCTGGAACTGCCTGCCACCGGTGACGACCATCTGGCGCGCATGGCGCAGATCCTCGGCAAGGATTTCCGCGACAACGCCATCGAGATCGACGCCGAGCGCGAGGATGTGGGCCTGACGGGCTTTGCCGGGGTGCCGACCTTCAACCGCGGCAATTCCGGCCACCAATATGCCTTCGTCAATGGCCGGCCGGTGCAGGACAAGCTGATCCTGTCGGCAATCCGCGGCGCCTATGCCGAGACCATCCCCTCCGGCCGCTATCCGGTTGCCGTCCTCTCCTTCAGGCTCGATCCGGCGCTTGTCGATGTCAACGTGCATCCGGCGAAATCGGACGTGCGCTTCCGCGATCCCGGACTGATCCGCGGCCTGATCATCGGTGCGGTGCGCGAGGCGCTTGCCCGCGACGGCAGCCGTGCCGCGACAACAGGGGCCGACGGCATGCTGCGCTCCTTCCGCCCGGGTTTCCAGCCGAATGCCTATCAGCGGCCGCAGCCGCAGGCACCCTGGTCGGCGGACACCTCTCCTTCCCGTCCCTATCAGGCTGCCAATACAGGCTTTGCCGAACGGCCGCAGGCCTCCTTCGACGGGCTGGTGACGCCGACGGCGCGTTCCGAGCCGCAGCCGCCGAGCTGGCAGCAGCTGGCAGCAACGCCGCGCGAGGAAGCGCCGCAGCGCTTCCCGCTGGGCGCTGCCCGGGCGCAGATCCACGAGAACTATATCGTCGCCCAGACCGAGGATGGTCTGGTCATCGTCGATCAGCATGCCGCCCATGAGCGGCTGGTCTTCGAGGCGATGCGCAAGGCGCTGCATTCGAAACGGCTGCCGTCGCAGGTGCTCTTGATCCCTGAAATCATCGACCTGCCGGAAGAGGATTGCGACCGGCTGATGGTGCATGCCGAAGGGCTCGGCGAGCTTGGCCTGGCGATCGAGCGTTTCGGGCCGGGGGCGATCGCGGTTCGCGAGACCCCGGCACTGCTCGGCGAAGTGGATGCCAACGGCCTGATCCGGCAGCTTGCCGACGAGATCGCCGAATGGGACACCGCCTCAGGCCTGTCGCAGAAGCTCGAATATGTCGCCGCCACCATGGCCTGCCACGGCTCGGTGCGCTCCGGCCGGCGCATGCGGCCGGAGGAGATGAATGCGCTGCTGAGGCAGATGGAAGTGACGCCGGGCTCCGGCCAATGCAATCACGGCCGGCCGACCTATATCGAGCTGAAACTTTCCGACATCGAACGGCTGTTCGGCCGAAGCTGACGGCCCGGGTTGAAAACACTGGCAATCGGCCGTCCCGCGCGTTATGGCAGGACGATCAGAGCCGCAGGAATGGAGCAGGATGAACTTGTTTGAAGGTCACGGAAACCGCGAGGCGAAAATCCGCTATCTCGACGCCGATTTCCAGATCCTGTCGCCGGGCTCCTACGTCGTCTGCGCCATGACCGGCAAGCACATCCCGCTCGACGAGCTGCGCTACTGGAGCGTTGCACGCCAGGAGCCTTATGCCGACGTGATCTCCTCCTTCGAAGCCGACAAGCGCGCCGGCGTTCTGCCCAACCAGAGGCGCTGAACGCTAGCTCTGCTTTGCTTCCCGCAAACGGCGGGCGCGGCAGGCCTCGATGGCTCTGTCGATGATGAGACCCGGCGCCTGCGGGTCTTCGAAGGCCATTTCTACCTCGATCACCCTCGATTTCTCCGCCAGCTCCTGCGCCCGGCCGTGATGACCTGCGAGGCGGACGAAATCCTTCGATGTGGTGACGATCTGCAGATCTTCGCGGGCGGCGATTTCGATCAGGTTGCCGATCTCGTCGTCGCTCAGATGTTCATGGTCACCGAAGGATTTGGCGACCGCGATCTCGGCACCCAGCGTTTCAACCGTGCGGAAGAATTTTCCGGGATCGGCGATGCCGGCGAAGGCGAGCACGCGGCGGCCTGAAAGCTCGTTCATGCCGACGGTTTTCAGTGACGCGGTGAAATAGGGCTTTCCGGCCCGCGCCGCCATGCGGACGATCGCATCGGCGGCGTTGCCGTTGCCGACTTTCAGAAGTGCCGTGGCGTGGCGCATCTGCACCGGGACCGGCGCGCGGACCGGGCCGCCTGGAACGGTGTGACCATTGCCGAGGCCGCGGGTCGCGTCGATGACCAGCAGCGCATAATCCAGCGCCAACCGGGCGCTTTGGAAACCGTCGTCCATGATGATCAGGTCGGCGCCTTCCTTGACGAGCCGTTCCGCCCCTTCGACGCGGCGGCGCGAAATCACCGTCAGCGCCTCGCGGGCGAGCAGCAGCGGTTCGTCGCCGACAGCCATCGCCCGGTGATGGGCAGCATCGACGACCGTCGTGACATCGAGCGAACCGCCATAGCCGCGGCTGAGAAAGCCGGGTTTCAGGCCCTTGGCCTTGGCGGCCCGGGCGATGGCGAGCGCGGTCGGGGTCTTGCCGGCGCCGCCGACCGTGAAGTTGCCGATGCAGATGACGGGGACAGGCACGGAGGCGCGGCGCGCATGCTTCATGCGATAGCCGGCAACCGCGCCGTAGATCAGCGAAATGGGCGATAGCGTCCAGGCCCGCCAGTCGGCTTTCGTCCACCAGAATGGCGGCGCTTCGGATACCATGATGTGCCTGCCCTGTGCTTCCGGCACCCACGGCAACCGGCTATCCCCTTCGACTGGCGGCAAAGAAAGGGCAAAACCGAAGAAAAAGCAAGCCTTTGCCTAGACTACGCCGGTTGAAGCCCCAGCAGCAGCGGCTCGAGCTCGGTGATGTCGTTGAGGCAGTAGTCGGATGCGGCGGACAGCGATTCACGCGAGCCGGTGCCGGTGAGCACCGCGACCTTGAGGCCGGCATTGGCGTTGTGGCCCATATGCAGGTCGTGATTGTTGTCGCCGACGACGGCGACCTGGGACGGCTCGAGACCTGTCGCCTTGCAGAAGCCGAGCACCATTCCGGCTTCCGGCTTGCTACCGAAGCCGCTATCGTAGCCGGCGATATAATCGACATATTGGGCAAAGCCGAAGCGCTGGGCGGTCTGGCGGATCGAGCGTTCGTTGTCGCTGGAGGCGATACCGAGCTTGAAGCCGCGGGCATGCAGGCGGGCGAAGAAACCGGCGAGATCTGTGACCGGCACGGAGAATTCGGCAGCGTTGGAAAACAGCGTATCGAGCTTGATGGTGAGCTCGGTGACCTCCACCTTCGAACCGGCGGCGACGAGACCCTCTGCGATCTGGCGGGTATTGCCGGCGGCCAGCAGGCTGTCGGGAACGATATGGCCGCTCACCGGATCCATGCCGGTTTCGCGCAGCAGGTGATCGGCGAGTGCGGCATCGTCTTCTGATGCGATGCGGGCGAGTTCGCGGTTAACAGGCAGCCAGCTCTCGTCGTAATCGAGGAGCGTGCCGTCCTTGTCGAAGAGAATGCCCCTGATACCCTCGAGTGCCATTGTTACCCTCAGCCTTGCGCCGATTTCGGCAGCAGCCTTGCCTTCACAGTCAGCGGATTGATGTAGGGCTCGAGCGCCTTCACCGTCGCCGTCAGTGCTCCGCGCATTTCTTGCACGGCGGCGATGCCGGCCTCGATCATATTGCGGCGTGCGTCGTCGTTGATGAGCAGATAATGCACGCCCTTGGCCAGCATCTCGGTGTCGCGCACCATGCGGGCGCTGCCGCGGCGGGCGAGCTTCTGATAGGCCTCGCGGAAATTCTGGACGTTGCTGCCCGAGAGAACCGCACAGCCGAGCATGGCCGGTTCCAGCGGATTCTGGCCGCCTTCGGCATAAAGCGAGCGGCCGACGAAGACCACTTCGGTGAGCCTGAGATAGAGACCCATCTCGCCGATCGTATCGCCGAGGAAGATATCGATGTCAGGCGTGATGATATCGTTGCGGGTGCGCCGCGCGACCTTCAGTCCCTGAGCGACGAGCATCTGCTCGATCTCGTCGGATCGCTCCGGATGGCGCGGCACGATGATCGTCAGCTGGTTGTTGCGCTCCTTCAGCGTCCGGTGGACGACGGCGGCGGCATTCTCCTCGCCGTCGAAGGTCGAGATGGCAGCCCAGGTCTTGCGGTCGCCGATCTGCTGCTTGTAGCGGGCAAAGATGGCAGCGTCATAGGGCGGCGCGTCGGTATCGACCTTCAGGTTGCCCGAGGTCATGACATGGCGGGCACCGAGATCACGGAAGCGTTCGGAATCGAGATCGGACTGGGCGATCACCAGCGCCAGGTTCTCGAACAATGCCTCGGCGATCGACGGCCGGCGCTGCCAGCGGGCAAAGGAGCGGTCCGACATGCGGGCATTGACGAGGATCTGCGGAATGCGGCGGCGGCCGAGCTCCATCATCGTCGCCGGCCAGATTTCGGACTCGGCGATGATGGCGCAATCGGGCTGCCAATATTCGAGGAAGCGGCTGACGGCCGGCTTCAGGTCGAGCGGCACATATTGATGGATCGCCTCGCTGCCGAGCCGGTCGGCGGCGACCTTGGCCGAGGTGATCGTGCCCGTGGTCAGGATGACGTGAATATCACGGCGGCGGATTTCGCGGATCAGCGGAATGACAGCATTGGTTTCGCCGACGCTGGCGGCATGAAACCAGACCAGCGGACCCTGCGGACGGTTGGCGCTCGCATAGCCGAAACGTTCCGTCCGGCGGGCGCGCTCTTCCTTGCCCTTGGCGGTGCGATAGGCGAGATAGGCGCCGACCAGCGGCGTCGCCACGATGCCTGCGGTCCTGTAGACGCCCAGCGCGAACCGCGCTCCTGGCGAACTCATCTAAAACGTCTCCGATCGACAATGATCGACATCAAACCCATTCCCCAATTATTGTTGCGGCGGCAATGGCCGATTAATTTGTTCAGAATGCGTCATTCGACGGTGTGGGGCGTAACGCCCCGGCAGGAGACGGCGCCGCCACGAAGGCGGCTACCCTGCTGAAAAGCCTATAAAATCAGTTGCTGCCGGTCTTGTCTTGCGGATCAAGCAGGCGGTGCATGTGGACGATGAAGTAACGCATATGTGCGTTGTCCACAGTCGACTGTGCCTTGCCCTTCCACGCCGTCAGTGCGGATGCGTAATCGGGAAAAATACCGACGATGTCGAGATCCTTCAGATCGCGGAACTGAACGTCATCGAGACTTTCCAGTTCGCCGCCAAATACGAGGTGCAGCAGCTGCTTCTTGCCACCGGATTCCGTCATTTTCTTCTCTTTCTTTTCTGGTCTCCTCCGCGCCTTCATCTGCGGGATTTTGACGGAAACGTCAACTGCTTCGTATCGAAGCCAGCCCCTCCAGAAACTCGAGCAGGCGGGGTGCCGCAGCGCCGCAGAGCGCACCGTGGCTGACGGCAGCGCGGTTATAAATGACGGGCTTTCCGTCGAGACCGGTCAGCTGCCCCCCTGCCCGTTCGAGGATCAGATCGGCGGCGGCGAGATCCCAGTCATGAGAGTTCGGCTTGACGAAGGTGCCTTCGAGGCGGCCATCGGCCACCATGGCGACACGGTAGGCGAGCGAGGGAACATGCTTGACCCGCTCGATGCCCTCGCGGAACGGAGCGGGGAAGGATTTCAGCACGTCCTCGGCGATGGCAAACCGGCTGACCGTTCCCGGGCCGCTTGCCGAAACCGCGATCGGTTGGCCGTTCTTAAGCGCCGTGCCGCCTTCGACAGCTTCGAACAGCTCCTCAAGCGCCGGCGCATAGAGCACACCCGCAACCGGGCGGCCGCGATGGACGACAGCGACGCTGACGCACCAGAGGTTCTGGCCACCGAGAAACGCCCGTGTGCCATCGATCGGATCGATGATGAAGACCGTGTCGCTCGCGAGGCGAGCCGCGCTGTCCTCGCTCTCTTCGGACATCCAGCCATAGGTAGGGCGGGCGGCGCGCAGGATTTTTTCGAGCGTTTCGTTGGCGGCGAAATCGGCGGCGCTGACCGGCGAGCGGCCTTCGTTCTTCCACCAGACCTCGGGCGACTGGTTGAAATAGCTGAGCGCGACGCGGCCCGCCTGCTGGGCGGCATCGGCGATCAATGCGAGATCGCTCTGCCAGCGGGCGCTTCTGTCGTCACTCATTCTTCAATCCAATCTTCAGCGCCCGGCGAGCGTCATGCCCTCGATGGCGAGTGTCGGGGCGGCGACGCCGTATTTGTAGTCGATGTCGTTTGCAGGGGTCACCCGCATGAACATCTCCTTGAGGTTCGATGCGATGGTGACCTCGGAGACCGCGAAGGTGAGTTCGCCGTTCTCGATCCAGAAACCGGTGGCGCCGCGGCTGTATTCGCCGGTGATCATGTTGACGCCCTGGCCGATCAGCTCGGTGACGTAGAAGCCGTTACCGACGCTGCGGATCAGCTCTTCGGGCGAGACGTCGCCGGGGTTCAGCGCCAGGTTGGTGGAAGCCGGCGTCACCGAATTGCCGCCGCGCACGCCGCGGCCGTTGGTTTCCATGCCGATCTCGCGGCCGGTCGATGTGGAGAGGAACCAGTGCTTCAGCACGCCGTCCTCGATCATCACAAGCTTTTCGCCGGAAACGCCTTCGCCATCAAAGGGACGCGAGGACGGACCGCGGACGATCAGCGGATCGTCGGTGATCGACAGCCCGGATTTCAAGACCTGCTGGCCCATCTTGTCGCGCAGGAAGCTGGTCTTGCGCGCCACCGACGCGCCGTTGATCGCACCGGCTATATGGCCGATGAAGCCGCGGGCGATACGTGGGTCGAAGACGACGGTGACATCCTTGCCTGTCGGCACCTGGCGCGGATTGACGCGCTTGACGGTGCGCTCGCCGGCGCGGCGGCCGATATCGGCGGGATCGTCGAGCTCGTTGTAATAAATCCGGCTGTCGTAGTCGTAGTCGCGCTCCATGCCGGTGCCTTCGCCGGCGATGACGCTGACCGAGCGGCCGAAGCGCGAGCCCATATAGCTGCCTTCGAAGCCATGCGAGGTGACGAGGACGAGACCGCCCATGCCACCGGAGGCGCCGCCACCGGAGGAATTCGTGACGCCCTTGACCTCAAGAGCCGCGGCTTCGGTTGCGAGCGCTGCCTCGCGCAGCATCTCGGAGGTCACTTCCGTGCGGTCGAGAAGCTCGAGATCGGGATAGGACTTTGCCAGATTGGCTTCGTCCGCCAGGCAGGCGAAGGGATCTTCCGGCGAGACCTTGGCCATGGCGACGGCCCGCTCGGCAAGTGCGGTGAGATCGAAACCCGGATTGGCCGAAACGCTGGCAACCTTCTTGCCGACGAAGACGCGGAGCGAGAAATCGTCGCTTTCCGACGACTCCGTGCCTTCGACCTTGCCGAGGCGAACGCTGACGGATTGCGAGCGGGAACGGACGACCACCGCATCGGCGGCATCGGCACCGGCTTTCCTGGCAAGATCGATCAGCTGGCTGGCACGGGAAAGAAGTGTCGAGGAATCAATTTCTGAGGACATGATTTGGCCTTTCCTTCGGCTTCCATTTATTGTGCAGTTCGGAAAGCATCAAGGCCGCGGCCTGCGATTCTTTTTCCCGCCGCTTGCGCGCCTCCTGCCATTGAAAGAAACTCCGACGCATGTCCGCCCCCAATGCCTTCTTTTCCGAGACGATCCTGCTGCTTGGCGGCGCGGTCGTTGCTGCGCCGATTTTCAAGAAGCTGGGGCTTGGTACCGTGCTCGGCTACCTGGCCGCGGGCGTCGTCATCGGGCCTGTCTTCCATGGGATTACCGATGGCGAGCAGATCCTCGGCGTTGCCGAACTCGGCGTCGTCTTCCTGCTGTTCATCATCGGCCTGGAGCTGAAACCGTCGCGACTCTGGCAGATGCGCCGCGATATCTTCGGGCTCGGCACGGCGCAGGTGGTCGTCACGGGTCTGGCGCTGACGGCGCTCGGCTATATCTGCGGCATTCTCGACTGGCGCGGCAGCATCGTCGCAGGTTTCGGCCTTGCCTTGTCCTCCACCGCCTTCGCCATGCAGATCCTGGAAGGCACCGGCGAAGTGAACACCAAATACGGCCAGCGCTCGTTCTCGGTGTTGCTGTTGCAGGATCTGGCGATCGTTCCGCTGCTGGCGCTGATCACGGTCCTTGGCGGCGGCGGCGAGGGCGGCGATCAACCGTTTCTCGATTTCGCGATTGCGATCGGCGCAGTCGTGGCGATGATCGTCATGGGGCGCTATCTGCTGACGCCGCTTTTCCAGGTAATTGCCCGCACCGGCGCCCGCGAGGCGATGATTGCGGCGGCGCTGTTCGTGGTCATGGGATCGGCGACGCTGATGCAGTTTGCCGGTCTGTCGATGGCGATGGGCGCGTTTCTCTCCGGCATCATGCTGGCGGAGTCCTCCTACCGGCACGAGCTTGAAGCGGATATCGAGCCATTCCGCGGTGTGCTGCTCGCTATCTTCTTCATCGCCGTCGGCCTGTCGCTGCAGCTGCAGGTCCTCGTCGACAACGCGCTGTTCATCGTTGCCGCCGTGCCGATCATCATGGCGGTAAAGGCTGCGGTCATCTATGCGCTTTGCCGGGCTTCCGGCTCTCCGCATAACGACGCGATCCGCATCGCCTTCCTGCTGCCGCAGGGCGGGGAGTTCGGCTTCGTGCTCTTTACCGCTGCGGCGACCGCGGGGCTGATGCCATCCAGCACCGCATCCCTGCTGGTCGCCATCGTGACGCTGACGATGGCGCTGACCCCGATTGGTTCGGCGCTGTCGAGACGACTGCTCACAGGCGATGAGCATGAGGAGCTGGACGAGGATTTTGCAGGCGCAAATGCCGACGTGCTGATGGTCGGCTTCTCGCGTTTCGGGCAGATCGCCGCGCAAATCCTGCTTGCCGGCGGCCGCGACGTCACCGTCATCGACTTTTCCGCCGATCGCATCCGCCAGGCCTCGTCCTTCGGCTTCCGCATCTATTTCGGCGACGGCACTCGCAAGGACGTGCTGCGCTCGGCCGGCATCGACAAGGCGAAGATCGTCGTCGTCTGTACGCAGAAGCGCGAGATCACCGACAAGGTGGTGGAGCTGGTGCAAGCCGACTATCCGCATGCCAAGCTCTTCGTACGCTCCTATGACCGCATCCACTCGATCGCGCTGCGCAATCTGAATGTCGATTACGAGCTGCGCGAGACGCTGGAGTCAGGTTTGCTCTTCGGCCGCCGGACCTTGCAGGCGCTGGGTGTCGGCGAGGCGGAGGCCTACGAGATCGGCGAGGATATCCGCCGCCGCGACGAGGAGCGGCTGGTGCTGCAGGTTTCCGAAGGGCTGCAGGCCGGACGCGACATGCTGTTTTCGCATCCGGTCCGGCCGGAGCCGCTGGTCAAGCCGAAGCGCTCGATGGAGATGGATGCCGATCCCTTGGCAGGTCCGGCGGATGTGACGGCCGACGCCTAGGCCTTCAGCCGGGCTTCGAACTGGCGGTCCAGCTCGCGCTTCAGGTCGTCCTTGACGCCTGCGGACATGGCGAGCACTTCGCGGGCCTTCAGAAAGTCCATGACGCCGGTGCGGCCGACCGCCGGGCGCAGGAAGATATGCGGCGGCTGGATCTTCAGCTTCAGGGTGATCGCCGTCTGCATCATCAACTGACCGGAGCCGAAGATGCTTTCCATGCGGTTCGGAATATGGGTGCCGTCACCCTCAGGCGCGCCGACGACATCGATGCCGATCACGATGTCGGCAATATCCATCAGGCATTCGTAGGGCACCGGATTGCTGATGCCGCCGTCGATCATCACGCGGTCGTTCATGCGCACCGGCATGAAGACGGCGGGGATCGAGGAGGACGCGGCAAGTGCGGGAAAGAGCTGGCCTTCCGTGATGATCACTTCGTTCTGGCCGTAATAATCGGTGGTGATGACCTGCATCGGCACGAGAAGATCGGCGAAGCGATCCGGCAGGTCGGCAGGCAGAAAGGCCTTCAGGATCCGCTCCAGGTTGAACTGGCCGATGCGGATACCCTTGGCGACGGCATCGCGCACCGTTTGGGGGCGCATGCCCCAGATGCGGCTGACGACGGCGGTCTTGTTGCCGACGGTCATCAGCGCGTGTTCGCGGATTGCCTCGCCGCTCATGCCGGCGGCCATACCGGCGCCCATGATGGCGCCGATCGACGAGCCCGATATCGCCACCGGGCGGATGCCGAGTTCGTCCAATGCTTCAATGACATGGATATGCGCCAGGCCGCGCGCGCCGCCGCCGCCGAAGGCGACCGCAACGGTGGGCATAGTGCCGCCGGTGGCAGGTATGACGCTATTCACAATACCTGCCTGCTGCACTGAACGCTCCCGGTGGCTTCGCCCCGCCTAGACCGGCTGATAGCGGAAGAAATGGACCTTGGTGTCGCCAAAGATCCTGTCTTCGAGGAACAGATAGGAAGGATCGACCGAAACGGCAACATCCGAGCGCTCTTCGAGCACGGCGATCGCGCCCGGCACCAGCCAGCCACCCTTGGCAGCCGCAGCCATGGCCTTCTCGCCCAGACCCTTGCCGTAGGGCGGATCGGCGAAGAGCATGTTGAAGGGCTCGAGATTGCCGACCGAACCGAGATCCGTAGCGTCACGCCGCAGGATACGCGTGCGGCCATGCAGGCCGAGCGCATCGATGTTTTCCCAGAGCAGGCCCCTGCCCTCGACGCTGTTTTCGACGAACAGCGCATGACGGCAGCCGCGCGAGACGGCTTCGAGGCCGACCGCGCCGGTGCCGGCAAAAAGATCGAGTATCCGGGTGCCATCGACGCATTCCGGATAGGCATGGCTCAGAATATTGAAAAGGCTCTCACGCGTCCGGTCGGCAGTCGGCCGGATGTCGTTGGATTTAGGTACGGCGAGCGACCGTCCGCGAAACTCACCGCCGACGATCCGCACCGCGCGTCATTCCCTTTCCTTTTGGTCCACCACGCGACGGCCCGCCCGAAGGTTTGCCTCCGCCATCGGGCCGGTCGCCTCTCGGCTTGCCGGAGAAATTCTTGGCAACGCCGGGCTTGGCGCCGAAGCTCTTGCCGCGCGGCTTGTCACCCTGCGGACGGTCGCCCTGCGGCTTGTCGCCAAAGGAGCGTTCGCCACGCGGACGTTCGGAGCGGCCTTCGCCCGGAGCGCTGCGGGCAGCGCGCGGACGGTCGCCATAGGACCGGAGACGCTCGTCACCCTCTTCGCGCGGACGCCGCGGCTTGTCGCCGAAGGGACGGTCACCACGCGCCGGACGATCGCCGGACGGGCGTTCGCTGCGGGAGGGGCGATCACCATAGGGTCGGTCGCTGCGGGCCGGACGGTCGCCGTAGGAACGCGGACGATCGCCGTCTTCGCGGGGCTTGCGCTCGCCGCGCGGCTTGTCGCCGAACGGGCGGTCTCCACGGGCAGGACGATCCCCTGCCGGGCGGTCGCCACGCGGCGGGCGGTCGCCATAGGGTCTGTCACCGCGGGCGGTGCGATCACCACCGGAGCGTTCACCGCGACCTTCGCCGCGGGGGCGGTCACCGAAAGGCCCGTCGCCGCGGCCGCCGCGATCGCCACCCGGACGATCGCCGGAGCGCTTGCGGCCGCCGTCGTCATTGCTGACTTCGCTGGAACGGATCCATTCGCCCTCTTCATCGCGGGCACGGTTGATCTGGACACGCGGGCCTTCGTCGTAGCTCACCGGCTGCGGCTTGGAACGGCCGGGCTTCTCGCCGCGCTTCAGCGCCGTCTGGGCATTCTTCTCGGCCTTTGCGGCTGCCTTTTCGCCGAGCGGACGGGCGCCGGGCGCCATCCAGACATTGGCGTTGCGGCGGCTGCCGAGCGCCGGGCGCTTCGGACGGTCGTCATCCTTGCGTCCGCCATCGCGGCCACCGTCCCGGCGATCATCCTTACGGTCATCGCGGCGATCGTTGCGACGGTCATCGCGCTTGGTGTCGAGGCTGCCACGCGGGCGCTCGCGCTTTTCTTCAGACTTCCATGCGCGCTGTTCGCGCCGTTCCGGCTTGGCCTGCTCTTCTTCCTCGGCTGCGGCAACGGCCGGAGCGTTGTAGAGCGGCGCATCGAAATTGGCGTTGGAGTCTTCGATGAGACGCGGGCCGAGCTGATCGCGCAGCGTGCGGCCGCGCACTTCGATGACGTGGCCTTCCGGCAGGTCACCCAGCTGGAACGGACCATATGAGATACGGATCAGGCGGTTGACGTCGAGGCCAAGCGCACCCATCACATTCTTGATTTCGCGGTTCTTGCCTTCGCGCAGGCCCATGGTGATCCAGACGTTGGATCCCTGGGTGCGGTCGAGCGTCGCGTCGATCGAGCCGTAGAGCACGCCATCGACAGCAATGCCTTCCTTCAGCTTGTCGAGCGCGTCCTGATCGATCTCGCCATGGGCGCGCACGCGGTAGCGGCGCAGCCAGCCGGTCGTCGGCAGCTCCAGCGAGCGGGCAAGGCCGCCATCGTTGGTGAGCAGCAGCAGGCCTTCGGTGTTGATATCGAGGCGGCCGATCGACATGACGCGCGGCAGTTCGTCCGGCAGATTGTCGAAGACTGTCGGGCGACCCTCGGGATCGGCATTGGTGGTCACCAGGCCGGCCGGCTTGTGATAGAGCCAGAGACGCGTGCGCTCGATGCCGCGGATCGGGATACCATCGACTTCGATCTTGTCGGTCAGCGTGACGTTAACGACGGGCGTCTCGAGCGGCTTGCCGTTCAGCGTGACGCGGCCGTCCATGATCATGCGCTCGATATCGCGGCGCGAGGCAACGCCTGCGCGTGCCATGACCTTCGAGATGCGTTCCGCCTTGCCGTCGCCTGCGGTTTCGGCCGCTGCAGCCTTCGGCGCAGCGCTGCGGACCGGCTTGTCATCGGTTTTCGGTCGCGTGTCGCGCCCTGCGGGCTTGCCGCCCGGCCGTTTTGGCTTGTCTTTGAATGTCATTTGTTGTTTGCCTGCCTTTTGGGGCTTCTCTATCAGGTCGCGCCCCTGCGGTTAAGTGGGAATTTGCCGGATCGTGAAGACAAATCGGTTTATGGAGATGGCGCTCGAAGAGGCGCGGGCGGCCGGTGGACGCGGCGAAGTGCCGATCGGGGCAATCGTGGTGCTCGACGGCACGGTGGTTGGGCGTTCCGGAAACCGTACCCGCGAGCTCAACGACGTGACCGCCCATGCCGAAGTCGCCGCCATCCGCATGGCCTGCGAAGCGCTGGGACAGGAACGGCTGACGGGCGCCGATCTCTATGTTTCGCTGGAGCCCTGTACGATGTGCGCAGCGGCGATCTCGTTTGCCCGCATCCGCCGGCTCTATTACGGCGCCGAGGATCCGAAGGGCGGCGCGGTCGAGAGCGGCGTGCGCTTCTATGCGCAACCGACCTGCCATCATGCGCCCGAGGTCTATTCCGGTCTGAACGAAACGGAGGCTGCGGATATCCTCAGGACGTTCTTTGCAGGAAAGAGGGAGATGCCATGAGCCTCGCCATTCTTGCAGCGATGATCGCCATCGGCGTATTCGCGTATCTGCGCGTCGCGCCCGGCGTTTCCGGCATACCGATGCAATGGTCCTTGCGGGGAGAGATCAACTGGTCGGCGCCGCGGGCGGCTGCTTTCAGCGCCTTGCCGGGTCTCGCGATCGCGATCTGCGCGATCTTCGCGGCCAGGGGGATGACCGCGATTTTCGCGATCACCGGCTCAGGTCTTCTGATCTGCCAGATCATGCATATTCTGCTCGTGCGCCGCTGGGCAGCGGCGCAGCAGATGTAAGCAAGCGCTTACTGCAGCAAGTTCCACCACTGCTTGCCGGTACCGGCAACCGCGGCATCTTTCTTACGCTGCTTCTGCTTCTTGAGCTCCGGCTCGCCGAGATCATCAAGCTTGGACGGGTCGTCTGCCTGGCGGTACTCCGTCGGCGGATCGGAGATCGAGCGGCGCTCGGTCACGGCGCCGGCGCCCTTCTGCGCGGCGCGGGCTTCCCTGAACGCCTGGGCCTGTTCGGCTGCGGTCTTGCGGCCGCCTTCGATGCCATTCTTGGCCAGTGGCGAAACATACCGGGACTTGTCTTCGTTGTCGTCAGCTTCCTGGACGAGACGGGCGCGGGTCTCTTCGGGAGACTCGACCCATTCCGGATTGTCCTTGCTGGCAACCGTCTGCTGCGGCTCGACCAGCGTTTCCTTGGAGGCGTCAGCCGGGAGAACAAGCGTCGGACGCGGCTGGTACCTGACGCCCTTGTTCTTGGGCTCCTGCGGCGCGAGCGACACGGACTGGCCGATATCGTCGCCAAGCTGGGCCATTGCGCTCGTGCCGGTACCGTAGGTCGGGCTCGTGCAGCTGGTGGCCATCGAGCCTGCCGCCATAACAACCGTCAGGCAAGCGCCTACACGGAACCAACGCGTCGCTAACATGAAAACCCTTCCAGCCATGCCGGTGCAATTATCGCCCAACCGGACGTCCGTCCCCCTGACGTAAAAATCCGGCCATTTTCAGGCAGCTTTTACCGGATGAACCACTAAAGAGCAATTCACCCGGTAACTTTCTTGAGGATTTACAGTCCGAGCTCACGCAAAGCGACAGCATCGCGCGCCGAAACATCGGGATATTCAGGGTCGGACCCGACATCCTTGGTGATCCGCCAGGAACGGGCGCACTTGGTACCTTCGGCAAGCGTCGGCTCGACGGAGACACCGGGAACCTCGGGAAGACGGAACGCCTCAGCAGAGCCCTCGCCCGCGTCGATTGCGATATCCGAGGTAATGCAGATCTCGGAGAAGTCGAGACCATCGAGCGCTGCCTTCAGAGCCGCATCAGCGATGTGCACGGTGGGGGCGGCTTCGAGCGACGAACCGATCCGCTTGTCCTTGCGCTCGACTTCGAGGGCGCCCGTGACGACAGAGCGGATGGCGCGAACGCTTTTCCACTTCTCTGCCAGCGCCTCGTTCTTCCAATCCGCCGGGATCGCCGGGAACTGTTCGAGGTGAACCGAAACGGCTTCAGGATTGCGCGACAGCCATGCCTCTTCGGTGGTGAAGGGCAGCATCGGCGCAAGCCAGGTCACCATGCAATCGAAGATATTGCGGATGACATGGAGTGCCGAACGGCGGCGCAGGCTCGACCGGGCGTCGCAGTAAAGCGCGTCCTTGCGGATGTCGAAATAGAAGGCCGATAGCTCGACATTGGCGAAGTCGATCAGCGCGCGGGCGATCTTCTTGAAGTCGAAGGCATCGTAATTTTCGCGCACCAGCTCGTTGAGCTCGGCCAGGCGGTGCAGCATCAGCTGCTCCAGTTCCGGCAGTTCGGCAAGCGCGATGACCTCGCCCTTGTCATGCGCCAGCGTACCGAGCATCCAGCGGATGGTGTTGCGCAGCTTTCTGTAGGCATCAACATTGGTCTGAATGATCGTCTTGCCGACACGCAGGTCATCAGCATAGTCCGAGGTCATGACCCAGAGGCGCAGGATGTCGGCGCCGGCATCCTTCATGATTTCCTGCGGAGACGTGACGTTGCCCTTGGACTTCGACATCTTCTCGCCCTTCTCGTCCATGGTAAAACCATGGGTGAGGACGGCATTGTAAGGCGCGCGGCCACGGGTGGCAGCCGATTCCAAGAGCGACGAGTGGAACCAGCCGCGATGCTGGTCGGAACCTTCGAGATAGAGATCGGCCGGCCATTTCAGGTCCGGGCGGTCTTCCAGTGTGAAGGTGTGGGTCGAGCCCGAGTCGAACCAGACGTCGAGGATATCCATGACCTGCTTCCACTTGGCGTGGTCGTGGTCATTGCCGAGGAAGCGCTCCTTTGCACCCTCGGCGAACCAGGCGTCGGCGCCTTCGCGTTCGAAGGCGTCGAGGATCCGCTGGTTGACGGCTTCATCGACCAGGACTTCGCCCTGCTCGTCGGCGAAGACGGCGATCGGGACGCCCCAGGCGCGCTGACGCGAAAGCACCCAGTCCGGGCGTCCCTCGATCATGGCGCGCAGGCGGTTCTGACCAGCGGCGGGGACGAAGCGCGTGTCGTCGATCGCGCCCAGCGCGCGCGAACGCAGCGTCGTGCCGTCGGCCAGTTCCTTGTCCATATAGACGAACCACTGCGGCGTGTTGCGGAAGATGACAGGCTTCTTGGAGCGCCAGGAATGCGGATAGGAATGCTTCAGGCGGCCGCGGGCGAAGAGCGCGTTGCGGGCGATCAGCTCCTTGATGACGCGATCGTTGGCATCACCCTTTTTGCCGTTGTCGTCGATGACGCGTGCGCCTTCGAAGCCGGGGGCATCCGATGTGTAGAAGCCGCCGTCATCGACGGTGAACGGGATCTTGGTCGAGATGCCACGGGCTTCCAGCTGGCGGGCGGCGGACATCCAGGCGTCAAAGTCTTCGCGGCCGTGGCTGGGTGCCGTGTGCACGAAACCGGTACCGGCATCGTCGGTGACATGGTCGCCATCGAGCAGCGGGACGATGAATTCGTAGCCGTTACCGAGGCCGTTAAGGGGGTGGTCGCAAGAGATCCCGGCAAGTTGCTCAGCGCTGACATCGCGCAGGCGGCGATATTGAAGTTTTGCCTTGCCGAAAGATTCCTCAGCAAGCTTGTCTGCCAAGATCAGCTTCTCACCTGGACGCGGACCAAAATCATTGGCGGCTTCAGTGATTTCATAGAGACCGTAGGAAACGCGCGACGAATAGGCGATCGCCCGGTTGCCGGGGATCGTCCAAGGGGTTGTCGTCCAGATAACTACGAAGGCAGACAGCAAATCGGCATTTGCATGCTCGTCTTGGCGAAACACCATGCGGACCGGGAATTTCACCCAGATCATGTCGCTTTCGATGTCGTGGTACTCGACTTCGGCTTCGGCAAGCGCCGTGCGTTCGACGACCGACCACATGATCGGCTTGGAGCCGCGGTAGAGCTGGCCCGACTTGGCGATCTTCAGCAGTTCACCGGCGATGCGGCTTTCGGCGTGGAAGGCCATCGTCGTGTAGGGATTGTCGAAGTCACCCTCGATGCCGAGGCGCTTGAACTCGTCGGCCTGGGTCTTGATCCAGCCGGACGCGAATTCACGGCATTCCCTACGGAACTCGTTGACCGGAACCTCGTCCTTGTTCTTGCCCTTCTCGCGGTACTTTTCCTCGATCTTCCATTCGATCGGCAGGCCGTGGCAATCCCAGCCGGGAACGTAATTGGCGTCGAAGCCGCGCATCTGGAACGAGCGGTTGATGACGTCCTTGAGGATCTTGTTCAGCGCGTGGCCGATATGGATGTTGCCGTTGGCATAGGGCGGGCCGTCGTGCAGCACGAACTTTTCGCGCCCGGCGGCCGAGGCGCGCAGCTTCTTGTAGAGACCCATCTGCTGCCAGCGGGCAACGATTTCCGGCTCCTTCTGCGGCAGGCCGGCGCGCATCGGGAATTCGGTTTCGGGCAGATTGAGGGTCTTCGAATAATCGATCTTTTCGGCTGTGTCGGTCATGTCTGGCAATCGTTTCTGGCGGCCTCAGAAGGCGCAACGGATGTGGAATTGTTGGTGACGGAAGCGCTTGCTCGGCAAGCGCTGAAAACCCGGACCTTCCGGCCGCTCAGCGCGCGCGGAAGGCCGGGCCGATAATTCGTATCGCAATCGCCAGCCGGAATTTTGTCATCGGGCCGGTTCATAGGCGCTTTTGGCGGGAAAAGGAAGAGGGATTTGGGGATCGGACGCTTCCATAGCGAATGGAAAGCAGTGGCGGTTTTGAGCTGGCTGAACTATAGTCTGACTATCTGACCAGATGGAGCTAGCATGCCACGTCAAATTTGGAAGCTGGAGGAAGCCAAGGCACGTTTCAGCGAAGTCGTGCGGCTTGCGCATAGCGAAGGACCGCAGCGGGTCACCGTACGCGGAAAGGAAAGCGTGGCGGTCATCAGCATTGAAGAGCTTGAACGGCTGACCGGACGGGAGACGCTCGAACCCTTCGTGGATTTCATGGAAAGCCTTGCTCTCGACGACTTGACGCTTGAGCGCGAAGGGGATCGTGGCCGGGATTTGTCTTTGTGAGAGGCTGGCTTCTGGACACCAACGTTATCGCGGCTTTGATCAACCGGAACGGTGCGCCGTCAGTAAAAAGCTGGGCGGCGCAGACGGATGAAGCGCGGATGTTCATCAGCGTGCTGTCATTGGCGGAATACGACAAAGGGATCGCAAACCTGCCCGCCGACGACGAAAACCGGCACCGTTACGCTGCTTCACGCGATGCGTTGGAACTGCGCTTTTCAAACCGCGTTCTGTCGCTCGATGATGCCAGCGTTCGTCGTTGGGGCGAAATTTCGGGCCGCATGAAGTTACAATCCGGGCATGCGCCGCCTGTCATCGACACGATGCTTGCCGCGACGGCGATTGAACACGAACTTTATCTGGTGACGCGAAACACCAAGGACGTTGCCCTCTCGGGCGCGGCGATCTTCGACCCGTGGAATGACACGCCCGACCGCTTTCCGCTCAGGCAGAAATGAAACTGGCCGCTCCGGCCGCGCCTCCCCCCGAAGACAAAGAAAAATTATCGTGGCAATGTCGAAATGGCGGCGTCTCGGCCGTCCTTGGAATGCGAGCCGCCGCTCGGGCGCCCGCGTTTCTCGGGTCCACAGGGAGTGAAGTGGATATGAGCAGTTCCTATCGTTGGGTCATCGTCGCCGCCGGCGCCCTGATGACATGCGTTGCGCTCGGCGCGATGTTTTCTCTCGCCATCTTCCAGACACCGATCGCCACCGAGACCGGCTGGTCGCATACCGGCATTGCCAGCGCCATGACGTTGAACTTCATCGTCATGGGGATCGGCGGCTTCATGTGGGGCGCTTTGAGCGACCGTTTCGGACCCCGGCCGGTGGTGATGATCGGCGCCGTGCTTCTCGGGCTGGCGCTGGTTCTGGCGAGCCGCGCCGGATCGCTGATGCAGTTCCAGCTGACCTACGGCGTTCTCGTCGGCATTTCGGCCAGCGCCTTCTTCGCGCCGATGATCGCGGCGACCACCGAATGGTTCGACGAGAACCGTGGATTGGCCGTGTCGCTGGTTTCAGCCGGGATGGGCGTTGCGCCGATGACGATTTCGCCGCTCGCCCGGGCGCTGATCTCCGCCTATGACTGGCGCACCGCAATGCTGATGATCGGCATCGGCGCCTGGATCCTTCTGATCCCGGCAGCCCTCCTCATCCGCCGCGCGCCGTCTCCGGCAAGCGATCCCGGCACGGTGGAAACCACAAGCGGCGAGCGGCCCTCGCTCGGCAAGATCTTCCGGTCGCCGCAGTTCCTGGTTCTGGGCGGCACCTTCTTTGCCTGCTGCGCGGCCCATTCCGGGCCGATCTTTCATATGGTGAGCTACGCGACGATCTGCGGCGTGGCGCCGATGGCGTCGGTCAGCATCTACAGCGTCGAGGGACTTGCCGGTCTCGGCGGGCGGCTGCTCTATGGCAGCCTTGCGGACAGGTTCGGCGTCAAGCCGGTTCTGGTCGCCGGGCTGCTGGTGCAGGCGGCAGCGCTGGCGGCCTATCTTGCGGTCAGCGAACTCGGGCAGTTCTATGCGCTCGCGGTGATCTTCGGCAGCGCCTATGGCGGGGTGATGCCGCTCTATGCGGTGCTGGCGCGCGAATATTTCGGGCCGAAAGTGATCGGCACCGTATTCGGCGCGGCGACGATGCTGTCGAGCATCGGCATGGCCTTCGGGCCGCTGATCGGCGGCTGGATATTCGATACCTACCAGAACTATTCGTGGCTGTTCATCGGCTCGGCGCTGGTGGGGCTCGGTGCGGCAGCGATCGCGCTTGCCTTTCCGCCGCTGGCGCGGGGGAAGCAGGCGCCTGCATTGGGTGCTGCCTAAGCCAATGTAGCGGGCTTGGCCCCCTCATCCGGCCTTCGGCCACCTTCTCCCCAGCGGGGAGAAGAGGCCGGCAGGCAGATGAGGGGGCTACACGGCAGAACGTCAGCTGAAGCAGAGCAAGTGGTCGAGTTCGCCGAGCGGCTGCACGCCCGAAAGCAGCGCCCTCGCCTCTTCCTCGTCGCGCTTGATCTGCACGACGAGCGGGTCGAGCCCGTCGAATTTCAGCTCGGGACGGAGATAGCCGAAGAAGGAGACTGAACAGACCTGGCCATAGAGATCGCCGCTGAAATCGAAGACGTAGGTTTCGAGCAGCGGCGCGCCGTTTTCCGTCACCGTCGGGCGGCGGCCGTAGCTGGCGACGGCGTCGTGGAGCGTGCCGTTCTGCAGGCGGAAGCGGACGGCATAAATGCCGGAAGCGAGTTCGACTTCGGGCGGCAGCTGCATGTTGGCTGTCGGAAAACCCAGCTGGCGGCCAAGCTTTTCGCCGCCGATAATCTCCGCCTCGACGGTGTAGTGATAGCCGAGCTGGGCCGCCGCCTCGCTGACTTCGCCATTCTTCAGCTGCGCCCGGATGCGGCTCGACGAGACGACGTCGGCATTCTCATCGCGGTAGGCGTCTATCAGCGTGACACCGAAACCGTATTTCTGGCCGGCATCCATGAGGAAGGCCGGACCGCCCTCGCGGCCCTTGCCGAAATGGAAATCGACGCCGGTGACGACTTCCGAGGCACCCAGCCAATCCTTGAGGATGCCGTGGATGAAATCATCAGGCGAACGCTGCGAGAATTCGCGGTCGAAGGGGTATTCGATGACGGCGCTGAAGCCGAGAGCTTCGAGGATGCGAGCCTTCAAAGGCGCGGGCGTGATGCGGAAGACCGGGCTCTCGGGCCGGAAGACGGTGCGCGGATGCGGCTCGAAGGTCAGCACCAGGGCCGGAACACCACGCGCCCGCGCAATCTCCAATGCCCGCGTCAGCACCGATTGATGGCCGCGATGCAGGCCATCGAAATTGCCGATGGCGATCACCCCGCCCTTCAGATGGGCTGGCAGCGGTTCACGGGTTTCGTTGCGGTGAAAGACGGTCATCGGCGGGCTTCTTCTTATGCGAGGCGCGGCATCCACCACTTGGGCGTTGCCTTTTCACGCTCGAGATAGGCGTGCAGGATTGCCTCGTCCGTCTCGCCGTTCAGCGTGTATTCCTTGGCGTGGATGCCGCCGCTGATATAGAGAAGATCGAGGCCGTAATCGAGAGCGCCGCGCACATCCGTCGGCATGCCATCGCCGATGGCGAGGATGCGGCTCTTCGGGAAGTCGCCGCGAAGCTCTTTCGCGGTTTCCAGCACGGCTTCATAGATCGGCGTATGCGGTTTGCCGGCAATGCGGGTGGCGCCGCCGAGCTGGTTATAATAGGCAGCCATAGCGCCGGCGCAGGGGATCATCTTGTGGCCGCGCTCGACGACGAGATCCGGATTGGCGCAGATCATCGGCACGTTTCGCGACTGAAACTCTTTCAGCATCTCGGTGTAGTCTTCCGGCACTTCCTGCTCGTCATCGAAGAAGCCGGTGCAGACGACGGATTCCGCTTCCGTCGCATCGACGCGCTCGACGCCCAGGCCTTCGATGATGGCGATGTCGCGTTCGGGGCCGAGCAGGAAGACCTTCTTCGGGCCTTCGGCGATCAGGCCGCGGGTGACGTCGCCGGAGGTGATGATCCGGTCATAGGCGCCGTCCTGGATGCCGATATGGCGGAGCTGATCGACGACCAGAGGCGCGATACGCGGCGAATTGGTGATGAGAACGACCGTCAGGCCTTCGCCGCGGGCGGCTTCGAGGGCGGCAGCCGCCTTGGGGAAGGGATCGACGCCATTGTGCAGGACGCCCCAGACATCGCAGAACACCGCGTCATACTGGCTGGTGATCTCTGCAAAACTTCCGATGCGCTTGGCCATTCCGATATCCCATTTGCGTTCAGTCAGGCGTGACATTGCAAAGGCCCGGCGGGATGGCAAGGTTTTTTCGGCCCGGCGCCGCAAAAACAGCCGGGCGCGCTAGAGAAGCAACTCGACGCCGCGCACGGCCAGCCCGGCTGTAGCCGCGAAGCCGAGAATGCTGACGATGCCGAGCTTGAAGCGGAAAAGCATGATGCAGGCAGCCACGAAGATCAGCGCCGCGGCAATGTTCAAACTGCTCCAGACCGGCCAGGCGAGGCTGACGAGCGGCAGGCCGGTGGCGCGAGAGAGAAGCGCGATATTGCCGACATCGGCAAAGAGAACATGCAGGCCAAACCAGAGCGCCAGATTGAGGATGACGCCGACGACGGCAGCAGTGATCGCCGACAGGGCCGCCGACAGTATCTTGTTCTGGCGGAGCTTCTCCACATAGGGCGCACCGGCGAAGATCCAGATGAAGCTCGGCACGAAGGTTGCCCAGGCGGCGAGGCTGGCGCCGATCACGCCGCCGAACAGCGGGTCGATGCCGAGCGCATTGCGGAAACCGGCCATGAAGCCGACGAAACAGAGGACAAGCACCAGCGGACCCGGCGTCGTCTCGGCCAGCGCAAGACCATCCAGCATCTCGCCGGGGCGCAGCCAGGCATAATGCTCCACCGCTACCTGCGCGACATAGGAGAGCACAGCATAAGCGCCGCCGAAGGTGACGACCGCCATCTTGGAGAAGAAGACAAAGACGGCGGCGAAGACATTGGTCTCGCCGCTCAGCGCCTCGGCAATCAGATCCTGCGGACCATGAATCTCGCGGACGATCAGCAGCGGAAACTGCCAGACGATCACCCAGAAAGCGAGGATCAGGAACGGCCTGGCGATATTTCGGCTGGTCAGCCCTGACAGCATTTCCTTGGCGGGCTTCGAGGCTTCGGCTGGCGCCACTCCCTCCACCTTTCTCCTGCGGCGCTCGACGAGGAAGCCGGCAATGCCTGCAGCAAGGACGACGAGCGGGAACGGCAGATTGAGCAGGAAGAGCGCCACGAAAGAGGCAGCAGCCACATAATAGTGAAAGCGCGATTTCAGCGCCCGGCCGGCGACGCGCATCAGCGCCTCGATGACGACGGCGAGCACGGCCGCTTTGAGGCCGAAGAACAGAGCGAGCAGCCACTCGGCATTCTGGAAATAGGCATAGAGACCGGAGAGGACCAGGATGACCAGAAAGCCTGGCAGGATGAAGAGCAGGCCGGCGACGATGCCGCCACGCACGCCATGCATCAGCCAGCCGATATAGGTGGCAAGCTGCTGGGCCTCGGGGCCCGGCAACAGCATGCAATAGTTCAAGGCATGCAGAAAACGGTCCTCGGAAATCCAGCGCTTTTCCTCGACCACGGTTTTGTGCATCAGGGCGATCTGCCCGGCAGGACCGCCGAAGCTCAGACAGCCGATACGCGCCCAGACGGCAAATGCCTCGGAAAAAGCGGGCCGTGGCAGGGGCTCGGCAACCACGTCAGACAAATCCCCTCACCTCTCCACAATTCCGGCGCAAAAATCCGTGAATGGTTTCCTTGACTCTTTCTGGAGCCATCCCTAAATGCACGTCGCTAGCACTCCTCAACGGAGAGTGCTAACACTCATCCATGTGGACCCCGGTCCGCGAATGTCATTTGATCGAGGGATTAGACAATGGCAAGCACCAACTTCCGCCCCCTTCACGATCGCGTCGTTGTTCGCCGCGTTGAGTCCGAAGAAAAGACCAAGGGTGGCATCATCATCCCGGACACCGCCAAGGAAAAGCCGCAGGAAGGCGAAATCGTCGCCGTCGGTTCGGGCGCTCGTGACGAGTCCGGCAAGGTCGTCGCTCTCGACGTCAAGGCTGGCGACCGCGTTCTGTTCGGCAAGTGGTCGGGCACCGAAGTCAAGATCAACGGCGAAGACCTTCTGATCATGAAGGAAGCCGACATCATGGGCATCATCGGCTAATCAGCCGGTTATCCCGTTCAGATTATCGCTGACACCCCTTTTCAGGAGTTCTCAAAATGGCAGCTAAAGAAGTAAAGTTCGGCCGCTCTGCGCGCGAAAAGATGCTGCGCGGCGTCGATATCCTCGCTGACGCAGTGCAGGTCACCCTCGGTCCGAAGGGCCGTAACGTTGTTATCGACAAGTCCTTCGGCGCTCCGCGCATCACCAAGGACGGTGTTTCGGTCGCCAAGGAAATCGAACTCGAAGACAAGTTCGAAAACATGGGCGCCCAGATGGTCCGCGAAGTTGCTTCGAAGACCAACGACATCGCCGGCGACGGCACCACGACGGCAACCGTTCTGGCCCGCGCTATCGTTCGCGAAGGCGCAAAGGCTGTTGCAGCCGGCATGAACCCGATGGACCTGAAGCGCGGTATCGACCTCGCTGTTGCAGAAGTCGTCAAGGACCTGCAGGCGAAGGCCAAGAAGATCTCCACCTCGGCTGAAGTTGCCCAGGTCGGCACGATCTCCGCAAACGGCGACAAGCAGGTTGGCGAAGACATCGCTGAAGCCATGCAGAAGGTCGGCAACGAAGGTGTCATCACCGTCGAAGAAGCCAAGACCGCTGAAACCGAACTCGAAGTCGTCGAAGGCATGCAGTTCGACCGCGGCTACCTCAGCCCGTACTTCGTGACCAACCCGGAAAAGATGATCGCCGACCTCGACGACGCTTACATTCTCCTCCACGAGAAGAAGCTCTCGAACCTGCAGGCGATGCTCCCGGTTCTCGAAGCCGTCGTTCAGACCGGCAAGCCGCTCCTCATCATCGCTGAAGACGTCGAAGGCGAAGCTCTTGCTACGCTCGTCGTCAACAAGCTGCGTGGCGGCCTGAAGATCGCTGCCGTCAAGGCTCCTGGCTTCGGCGACCGCCGCAAGGCCATGCTGGAGGACATCGCTATCCTCACGGGCGGCACTGTCATCTCCGAAGACCTGGGCATCAAGCTCGAATCCGTAACGCTCGACATGCTCGGCCGTTCGAAGAAGGTTTCGATCTCCAAGGAAAACACCACGATCGTCGACGGCGCTGGCGCCAAGTCCGACATCGAAGGCCGCGTTGCGCAGATCAAGGCTCAGATCGAAGAAACCTCTTCCGATTATGACCGCGAAAAGCTGCAGGAACGCCTTGCCAAGCTCGCTGGCGGCGTTGCCGTCATCCGCGTTGGCGGCTCCACGGAAATCGAAGTCAAGGAAAAGAAGGACCGCATCGACGACGCTCTGAACGCGACGCGCGCGGCTGTTCAGGAAGGTATCGTCCCCGGCGGCGGTATCGCTCTGCTCCGTTCCTCGACGAAGATCACTGCCAAGGGCGTGAACGACGACCAGGAAGCTGGCGTCAACATCGTCCGCAAGGCTCTGCAGTCGCTGGTTCGCCAGATCGCTGAGAACGCTGGCGATGAAGCTTCGATCGTTGTCGGCAAGGTTCTCGACAAGAACGAAGACAACTACGGCTACAACGCCCAGACGTCTGAATATGGCGACATGATTGCCATGGGCATCGTCGACCCGGTCAAGGTTGTCCGTACGGCTCTGCAGAACGCAGCTTCGGTTGCTTCGCTGCTGATCACCACGGAAGCCATGATTGCCGAGCTGCCGAAGAAGGACGCTCCTGGTGGCATGCCTGGCGGCATGGGCGGCATGGGCGGTATGGACATGATGTGATCAGACCATAAGGTCTGATTGCAGCACTGTCCGTGAAACCCGCCCATACATGTAAAGTGCTTCAGCGCGTCAAGCGCGCTGAAGAGGCGGCATGGACATGATGTAAGACCTTCGGGTCTGACATCTGAGTCAACCGGTTCAGTTACGGAAGGGCGGTCTTCGGGCCGCCCTTTTCATTTGGCGGATAGCGATTCGGCCTTACCAATTTTTAGAGTCTCAACGACGGAACTGATAAAACGTTTAAGCGTCTATTCCGCACCGAAATCAGACTCCCAAGCTTTCGCGAGCCTTACCAAGCTGTGTTTTTTATCAGCCGCTGATATTTCTTATTGAAATTGGTTTCACTGCGGTAATGTGAAAATTTTGCAAAGCGTAACCGTTTACATCTCGCGAAACGGGCAACTTTTTACTTTGATTTCTGCTACCTTTTATAGAAGCATGCAATATATCGCATCCTTCGCGTTGCGGATTACCCCCGAAAAAGCATTTGCCGCCTCTCAAAAACTGCCTATAAATCCGCGCTGCGAATTGCAGTGCATGACGATATTTTTCCGCCCGCCAGCGGAAGACCGTATTTTGCAAATGACACCGGCTGCAGAGCATTCCGCGCCAGAATTTTTGAGAAGAGCATGAAAGGGGTTCCGCACCGGCGGCGCCGCAATTCTGCTCACGGCCGGACATGATGACCGGTGCGCATGAAGATGTTTTCGTCACACCGCACGAGTGCGCTGCATTGAACTGCGCCCGACACGGGGAACCCCATTTGTTCAAGATCGCCAAAGCCAATGTTGCCGCCCCGCTCACGCCTGGCTCCTTTGATCTGACCCATCACAATCAGGAAATGCTGGCGCAGTTTTCCGTCTCCGAGGCCTGGAACGGTGACTTTTCGAGCGGCATCATCCGGCTCGGCGAATGGAGCTCGATGCTTCACGGTCTGGCCGGCCAGGAATGCGGGCTGCTGAGCCTTATGCGCTGTTATGACGTCAAGGACCGTGCCCATATCCTGGCGCTGTTCGAACAAGCAGCAACGCTCTCCTCGTCCTTCTGTTTCTCGACGACCATCGTCATGCCGAACGGCTTCCGCCAGCCGCTGTTCTGCATGGGCGAGTCCGCCGGACTTGAGGAGAAATACGCCGGCAGCATGGTCGGCGTCTTCATCTTCCCGCGCTTCAAGCTTGAAAACACCAGTCAGGCCGCCAGCCGCCAGTAAAGCGGCAAAGCCCTATGAAAAAGGCCGGTCTCGCGACCGGCCTTTTTGTTTGCGCTACTACTCCGGTTTCACCGGAACGTTGAGCCCCTTGGCGCTGGCCGGGCGGGCAATGCAGCGCTCCAGCCATGCCCGAACGGCCGGGAACTTCTCATATTCCAGAACCTCGCCACCGCCATAGAACAGATCGGCGCCACGGATCCATGGGAACGTCGTGATATCGGCGATCGTGTATTCATCGCCCATGATCCACTGGCGGCCCTGCAGACGGCCTTCCAGGATGCCCAGCAGACGCTTGGCCTCGTCGCGATAGCGCTCCATCGGATAGGAATTGTTGGCGACCTTATCGGCCGCAAACTTGTAGAAGTGGCCGAACTGGCCAAGCATCGGGCCAAGGCCCGACATCTGGAAGAACACCCACTGAATGGTTTCGTAGCGGCCAGCCGCATCGGCGGGGATCAGCTTGCCGGTCTTCTCGGCGAGATAAAGCAGGATGGCGCCGGATTCGAAGATACCGATCGGCTTCCCGTCAGGACCGTTCGGATCGATGATCGCAGGGATACGGCCGTTCGGATTGAGGGAAACGAATTCCGGCGACTTCTGGTCGTTGTTAGCGAAGCCGACATAGTGCGGCTCGTAGGGCAGGCCGAGTTCTTCCAGTGCCACCGAAATCTTCACGCCGTTCGGCGTCTGCAGCGAATAAAGCTGGATGACATCGGGATTTTTTGCTGGCCAGCGCTTGGTGATCGGGAAGCTTGAAAGGTCTGCCATTGAAATCTCCATGGGGTTTGGACCCTGACCATAGACAGGCGGGCGGCGCCAAGACAAGCGGCGGGAGACGGATCATCGTTTCAAAATACTGAACGAACCGTCCCCTTTCGTTTATCTTTCCAGCTGCGACAAAATGCGCGACAAGTGGGTCAACGAGATCAGCCGATCTCACAGTGATTCAAACGGAGATTACTTCCATGTCGAATACGACCAACATCATCGTTCTCGTCGCCCGCATTCTTCTGTCCTTCATGTTCATCCTTGCCGGCTTCGGCAAGCTCACCGACCCGGCTGGCACCGCCGGCATGATCGCAGGCGCTGGCCTTCCCGCCTCCACCGCCCTCACCTATCTCGCAGGCCTCTTCGAGCTCGTGACCGGCCTTGCCGTTCTCGTCGGCTTCCAGGTTCGCATCGTCGGCTGGCTGCTGGCTGCCTTTTGTATCTTCACGGCCGTAGTCTTCCACCTGCCTGCCGTCAACGTTCCTGATTTCCCGGCTGGCGCAAACGGCTGGATCAACGCTCTGAACCAGATCATGGTCATGAAGAACTTCACGCTGGCCGGCGCCTACATCCTGCTCGCCACCGTCGGCGCTGGAGCTTACTCGATCGATGCACGCCGCGGCGCATATCCGGTCGCTGCATAAGCGAAATCGGCCTCCCAAGCATAAAGAAACCCGCCGTCGCGAGACGGCGGGTTTTTTCGTTTCCGAAATCCGGAAGAAATCAGAGTGCGCCGCGCACTGCCGCGACAATCTTCGCCACCGACGGTTCGGCCGCATGGCTTTCCTTGCGGGCGCGAACGAGGCAGGCCTCCGAGCGCAGGATGACGCCGTCATTGAGGACGCGCAGGTGGTTTGCCCTGAGCGTCGAGCCGGTCGAGGTGATATCGACGATAACATCCGCCGAACCAGAGGCCGGTGCGCCCTCGGTGGCGCCCAGGCTCTCGACGATGCGATAGAGCTGGATACCGTGCTGGCTGGAGAAGAACTGCTGCGTCAGGCGCCAGTATTTGGTGGCGATCGTCAGACGGCGGCCATGGCGGGCGCGGAACTCAGCCGCGACATCGCCGAGATCGGCCATGGTATCGACATCGAGCCAGATCTCCGGGACGGCCACGACGACATCGGCATGACCGAAGCCGAGCCGGGCGCAGAATTCGACGCGCTTGTCGGTTTCGGCCAGGCCTTCGCGCACCAGATCTTCGCCGGTGACGCCGAAATCGATCGAGCCGTTGCCGAGCTCGCGGGAGATTTCCGACGCCGACAGGAAGGCGACCTCGACATCATCCCAGCCTTCGACGCGGCCACGATAGGAGCGGTCGTTGCCGACGGCGGTGATCTTCATGCCGGCGCGCTCGAAGATCGCCAAGGCATCGTCCTTCATGCGGCCCTTGGAGGGCAGTGCGATGGTCACAGTCATGCCGTTGCCCTTTCCGTTTCGATGCGATCGAGCCAGAGCGAGAAGCCGACGGCGGGGATGCGCTCCCGGGCGCCGAGGAAGTTCAACAGCTTGTCGAAGCGCCCGCCACCGGCAAGCACTGCCGACGAGCCTTCAACGCTCACCTCGAAGACGAGACCGGTGTAATAATCCAGCGGGCGGCCGAAGGCGGCGCGGTAATCCATCGACGAGAGATCAAGGCCAGCATTCGAAAGCGCGGCCAGACGGCTGTCGAAATGCGACAGCGCCGTGCCGATCTTCAGCCCAGCGGCATCGGCAAAGCCTGCAAGCGCCGAGGATGCATCGGCCAGCGGCACGTTGAGCGACAGGAACTCTTCCAGCACGCGGAAGGCATCGTCATCGAGTCTCGTTTCCGACAGCACCAGCTTTTCCCTGAGGCGGCGGGCGATATCGGCAGGCGAGCGGCTGGCATTGGTCGAATAGCCGGTCGCTTCCATCGTCTGATCGAGATAGGCAATCAGCGCCTTGTCGTCGCCGGATGCCACGAGCCTGGCGATGTCGTCATCGAGGCCGGTGACGAATTGCGGGCTGACGAGGCTGGCCAGCAGCGCCTCGATTTGCGTCATGTTGCCGAAGGCATGGATCAGCCGCTTCTGCCAGCCGAGCGGCAGGCCGAGCGCCTGGACCACAGCCTCGAACACCGCCTGGTCGCCCAGAACCGTCGAGACCGTCTTTCCCGGGATCAGCCGCTGCAGGATGGCGATGGCATCGCCGATGGCGCGCGCATCGGCGCTCGCCGTATCGGTCTCGCCGAGATCCTCGATCCCCGCCTGATAGAACTCGTTGCTGCCATCACGCCGCTGGCGGAAGACCTCGCCGAGATAGGAATAGCGCTTCGGCGTACCGGTCGCCGTTTCGATGTGGCGCAGGCAGACGGGAATGGTGAATTCCGGGCGCAGGCAGAGGCTGGCGCCGGTCTCGCTTTCCGTCATGAAGATACGGCGGCGGAGGTCCTCGCCGGCGATATCGAGGAAGGGTTCGGCCGGCTGGATGACGGGCGTGTCGATGCGCTCGGTCTTGCGGGCGGCGAACTCGGCGAGGAGATCGGTGGAGAAGGCCGGGAGGTTTGTCAGAGGCATGGCGTCGAAGTCTCCGGGGATGCCCCCCTCTGTCCTGCCGGACATCTCCCCCTCAAGGGGGGAGATCGGCTGGGCTCATACGCCCGCTCCACATTGACTATTTGGCTCAGACCCAACCACGAGTCGATCTCCCCCCTTGGGGGGGAGATGGCCGGCAGGCCAGAGGGGGGTGCGCCCCGCTCAGGCATCCGACGCCCGCTTCCGATCTTCCGCCTGCGCCGCCAGGATTTCCTTTACCTTGGCGACGAGATCGGCTTCCGGCACGGTTTCCTGCGCCACGCGCGCTTCGCGCCAGCTGGCATTGCCCTCGATCTCGCCGGACAGGCGCTTGCCCTCGATCAGGTCCTTGATCTGCACCACGCCGGTGGCGCGCTCGTCGCCGCCCTGGATGATGGCGACGGGGCAGCCGCGGCGATCGGCATATTTCAGCTGGTTGCCGAACTTCTTCCAGTTGCCCTGATACATCTCGGCGCGGATACCGGCAGCGCGCAGCTCCTGGGTGATGCGCTGGTAGCGGCCCATGGCATCGACATCGCCGTCCATGACGGTGACGAGAACCGGTTCGATCACCTCGCTCTGGCCAAGCTTTCCGAGGTTCTTCAACGCCGTCATCAGGCGCGAGACGCCGATCGAGAAGCCGGTTGCCGGAACGGGCTGGCCCATGAAGCGCGAAACGAGGCCGTCATAACGGCCACCGCCGCCGACAGAGCCGAAGACGACCTTTTCGCCCTTCTCGTTGGTGACGTCGAAGAGCAACTCGGCTTCGTAGACCGGGCCGGTGTAATATTCGAGGCCACGGACGACCGAGGGGTCGATCTTGATGCGGGTGCTGTCGTAACCGGCGCTGGTGACGAGGCTGCCGATGAAATTGAGTTCCTCGACGCCTTCCCCGCCATTCGAGGTCCCCGCAACGAGTTCTGCAAGCTGGGCAGCACTTTCGGCATAGTCCTTGATACCGACGAAGAAGAGCACCTTGTCGATCTGGCTCTGGTCGAGGCCGGCGCCCTTGGTGAAGTCACCGGATTCATCCTTGCGGCCCGGACCGAGCAGGAGGGCGACACCTTCGGGGCCGAACTTGTCGAGCTTGTCGATGGCGCGCAGCACGTTGAGGCGCTGGGCAACCTTGTCATCACCGCCGAGGCCGATGGCTTCGAGAACACCGTCGAGAACCTTGCGGTTATTGACACGGATGACGTAATCGCCGCGCTTGATGCCGAGGGCTTCAAGCGTATCGGCCATCATCATGCACATTTCAGCATCGGCCTGGACGCCGGGCGCGCCGACCGTATCGGCATCGAACTGCATGAACTGGCGGAAGCGGCCCGGGCCTGGCTTCTCATTGCGGAAGACGTAGCCGGCGCGATAGGTGCGGTAGGGCAGCTGGATGTCGTTGAAATTTTCGGCGACATGGCGGGCGAGCGGTGCCGTCAGGTCGTAGCGCAGGCTCATCCACTGCTCGTCGTCGTCCTGAAGCGAGAAGACGCCTTCGTTTGGACGGTCGGCATCCGGCAGGAACTTGCCGAGCGCATCGGTATATTCGAACAGCGGCGTTTCGACAGGATCGAAACCATAATGCTCATAGACTTCGCGGATCTTCGCGGTCATTTCGTTGACGGCGCGGATATCGGCAGCCGAGCGGTCAACGAAGCCGCGCGGCAGGCGGGCCTTGAGCTTTTGCGGTTTCTTCTTGGTGTCGTTCATTTCAGGGGATTTCCACAGTGTGACAGTGGCGGTTTCCTAGCGGATTGGGCGGGGAGCGGCAAGGGCGAAGGGTGGCGAAGCCTATGGCGAACTGTTATATATTGGCCGATTGAGGATCGAGCGATGAACAAGCGCGTCACCATTGAAATGCCGGATGAAATTCATCGGCTGATCGCCGAGCACGCCGCCAAGGCCGGCGCGGCGACGGATGCCTATGTTCTCGAAGTGATCGAGCAGCATCTCGAAGACCTTCACGACATTGCCGCAGCGGATGCGGCGATGGAGCGTATCGAACGCGGTGAAGAAGAAATCGTCAGCGCTGAGGAGTTCTGGCGTGGCATGGACGATTGAATATCTGCGCGCCACGCAGAAGAGCCTAAAAAAATTCAGCAAACAAGACCGGGACCGTATCCGTGCGTTTCTTGACGTGAGGCTTGCTGCACTCGACGACCCGCGCCAGCTGGGCGCGGCCCTTCAGGGCGACAGGCTCCGGCAATATTGGCGCTATCGCGTCGGCGACTTTCGCATTATCTGCGATATCCAGGACAACCGGCTCGTCATCCTGGTGATCGAGATCGGTCATCGCCGCCAAATCTATCGTTAGACCTTCATGATACTCGAAGCCCTTTTCTATCTCGCAACGGTGCCGGTGACGGCAAAGCCGCACCGCAAGTTTATCCGCTATTCCGTCAACCTCTGGTCCCGCGCGAGGCGCTGCAGCGGCCAATGGGCGGAGCACGAGGAAAAGAGCCGGGCGGCGATACTGGCAGCAGCATCCGGCCTCCGCCAGAAGCGCACGGCATTAGTGCTCGGCTCCGGCCTGCTGCGCGACGTGCCGATTGAGGCGCTTGCGAAGACCTTCGATACCGTCGTGCTTGTCGATCTGGTTCACCTTGCCTCCGTCCGTTTCTGGCTGAAGGCGAAAGGGTACCGGAATGTCCGCCTGATCGAGCGCGATCTTTCGGGCTATGAGGAGTTGCAGACGGCGGGCCATGCCGAGCCGCTCGGCTTTCTGCGCGGCGTACCCTACCTGGACTTCGTGGTTTCGGCGAACCTGCTGTCGCAGATCGGCCGCGGCGTGAAGCGGCGCTTCGAGGCGGAGCAAGACGGCGCCATGCCAGAGGATACCGCCCAGCGGCTGATCGCGGCGCATATCGATGGATTGAAAGCGCTTCCCTGCGCCACCTGCCTGGTGACCGATATTTCCTATGCGGTGAATGACCGGACCGGAAAGACCCATGAGACGGCCGATCTGCTGCAGGGCGTTCAGCCGCCAACTGAGACCAAGGCAGCCTGGGCCTGGCCGGTGGCCCCGCTCGGCGAGGAAAGCAACGACTACCAGATCGTTCATCAGGTGATTGCCGTCTATTGAGATGCAGATTATTCTGACTGCAATCCAGGATTTATTGTATCACTTTTAATATCGGATATCATTGCGGTGAAGATTGTTTGGGATGAGCCGAAGCGGCTTGCAAATCTCGACAAGCACGGATTGGATTTTGCTGATCTCGATCTGGGATTTTTCCTGTCCGCCGTTCTGCAACCCGCCCGCGGCCGGCGCGTGATGGCGATCGGGCGGTTTGCGGACGGAACCATCGTGGTGATCTTTGCGAGACTGGGTATCGAAGCACTATCAGTGATTTCAATGCGCCCGGCCAAGGCAACGGAAAGGCGGTTCTTCAATGACAGCCAAGAAAATTGAATTGCAGTCCGAGTTCAAGGAAGGGCGCGGGTATAGCAAGGCCGATTGGGACGACGTTAGCGACAACCCCGAATGGACCGAGGAAGACTTCAAGAATGCGCGGCCTTTCGCGGAAGTGTTTCCCGAACTTGCCGAGAGCATTCGCCGGGCGCGTGGCCGGCCGGTGATGGAGAAGCCGAAGCGGCAGATTTCGCTGCGGCTCGATCCCGATGTCATCGATGCCTTCAAGGCCACCGGCAAGGGTTGGCAGGGACGGATCAACGACGTGTTGCGCAAGGCCGCAAAGCTCTGAGCCGCCTCTTGGCGAAGCAGGCGCCCTCGCCTATCTTCAACTCATGCGTCTCGTTTCGATCATAGCGATGATATTCGGCTGGCTGACCTTCAGCGCGTCCGCCTGGGCGGGCTGTCCTATGTGCGCAGCGATGAGCCAGCCATCGGCATCAGAGATGCAGCATGGCATGCATGGTATGGCCGATATGCCTGACTTGGTGGCGGAGCACAGTGGTCACGAGATGTCTAAGGACCCGTGCGCGCCGGGCAATGCAAGCCATATGTCGATTTGCTCCTACTGCGTAGTGACGCCTGCCGCCGTGATGATCAGTGATGGCGGAAAGCATGTCTTTGCGTATCCCGCACCAGCGGCAGCAAAGGCGCTTGCCGATCTGCGTCCCGCCCCGCAGGCGCCCCCTCCCCGTTTCATGTGACAATCTCGCGATACGGCCGCACGAACATGATCGTGCAATCCCTTTTGTCAGACAGAGGAAGGAACTCGCATGTCTATGAAAATCATCGCTCTGATCTCCACTCTCGCCTTTGCCGCTCCGGCCTGCGCCGAGGATATGCAGATGGACATGAGCAAGCCGATGGGCAACCACGGCGCCTCCAGCCATGCCTTTGCCGAGGCCAATGCCAAGATACACAAGGACATGATGATCGAGATGACTGGCAATGCCGATGTCGATTTCGTCCGTGGCATGATCCCACATCATCAGGGTGCGATCGACATGGCGAAGATCGAACTGCAATACGGCAAGGATCCGGAAATCCGCAAACTGGCCGAAGCCATCATCAAGGCTCAGGAAGCTGAAATTGCTGAGATGAACGCATGGTTGAGTAAAAATGCCAAGTAATCAATCATGAAGCGAGGCGCCAGTTCTAAAACTGGCGCCTTAGCCGTATAGATTTCGCGCTTAGCGATACTTCCGCAATCAAGATGCTATTATTGCGTTTTATTTAGAACGACTTAGTAATGTTTTGATTACGAAATTCTAATTTATCTAAAATACAAATCGTCTCATCAACTTAGGGAAATCGATGAGACATCTTCTTTCGAAAGCGCGCAGGCTCGCCCGCGAGACCAACGGCAATGTCGCCATGGTCTTCGCCCTGCTGCTCGTTCCGCTGATTGCCATGGGCGGCGCCGGCATCGATCTGGCGCGCTATGAAGCGATCCGCGTCGAAATGCAGGATGGCCTTGATCGCGGCGTGCTGGCGGCGGCCTCGCTTTCCCAGAAGGAGAAGCCCGAGGAGACGCTACGCAGCTTCATGAAGAACCTCGACTACGCGCAGGACATCGCCCTCAACTTCACCGAGACGAAGGGCCTGAATTCGCGCAAGATCAATGCCAGCGCCGCCTATGTGATGAACACCACCTTCATCCACCTTGTCGGCGTCCGTCAGCTGAGTGTCGCCGCCGTCTCCACGGCAGAGGAAGCCAAGCAGAATATCGAAATGTCGCTGATGCTGGATATGTCCGGCTCGATGAACGGCAACCGCATCAAGAACCTGAAGAAGGCGGCCCAGCAGTTCATCGATCAGGTGCTGACCGACGAGACCAAGGATTATACGACGATCACCATCGTGCCCTATGCCGGGCACGTGAATATCGGCGCGGCTGTTTTCGACAAGCTCGCCGCCAAGCGCGACCACTCGAACTCGTCCTGTGTCGAGCTCAGCACCACCGGTTTCGGCGGCGGCGTACCGAGCTTCAAGGATGCGGGCCAGGTTCCGCATTTCACCCAGTGGAACTACGGACGCACTGATCTGAAGCCTTGGTGGTGCCCGGTGGAATCGACGGCGATCACCTATTTTTCCAACGATGCGACCTATCTGAAAAACCGCATCACGCAGCTTGAGCTGCATGATGGCACCGGCACGCAAAATGCCATGCAGTGGGGCTACATGCTGCTCAATCCGGGTGCCAAGACCATCGTCAATGCAGCCATCGACGCCAAGATGATGGATGCGAAATTCGCCAACAGGCCCGCAGCCTTCGGCGACCCGGATACGATGAAGGTCATCGTGCTGATGACGGATGGTGCGATCACCGAGCAGTACCGCCCGAAGGATTACAGCCGCCCGGTCTCGCAGGCGCCTGACAACAAGCAGATCATCAACTCGACGGATACGGCTAAGATGCTGTCTTCGGTCTGCACCGCGGCCAAAACAAACGGCATCACCGTCTTCACCATCGGCTTCGAAGTGAGTGGCAATGCGACGACGCAGATGACCAACTGCGCCACCAGCCCCGGCCATTACTATCCGGCGTCGGGCTCCGGCATCGGCGATGCGTTCAAGTCGATCTCGACCTCGATCAAGAAGCTGAGGCTGACACAGTGACCTCTCTTGTCAATCGTCTCAGACGTGACCGCGGCGGCGCCGCCGGGATCGAATTCGCCATCCTGGCGCCGATCGTCTTCTCGCTCGTCTTCTCTACTTTCGAAGCGGGATGGATCATGACGCAGTCGATCATGCTCGACCGCGCCGTCAGCCGCGGTTCGCGTGCGCTGCAGGTGGCGGGTTCGAACTTCACCTATGATGATTTCAAGAAAAAGGTCTGCGACGAGGCGATCATTCTGACCAATTGCCTCAAGTCGATCCGCATCGAATTCACGCCGATCAGCAAATCGACCGACTTTCCGACATCGGAGACATCCTGCGTCGACCGCAGCGTCAATATCGATCCTGTCACCACCTATACCGGCGGGCAGCGCTCGCAAATCGTTTTCGCGCGTGCCTGCTATGTGGTCGATCCGATCGTGCCGGGGCTTGGCTACGGCCTAGCGATGCCGAAGGACAATACTGGCGGCGTGCGGCTCACCTCGCGCTTCGCCTTCGTGAACGAGCCGGGCTGACAATGCGCATTTTCAAGAATTTCCTGCAGAACCGCTCCGGCGCCTCGGCGATCGAGTTTTCCTTCGTCGCGCCGGTGATGATCTTCTTCTTCATCGGCAGCGTCGCCGTGTTCGACATGTTCCGGACCTATCAGAACATCGTCGAGGCCAATGGCGTTGTGGCCGACGTGATCTCGCGCCAGACCTCAATCGACGCGACCTTCGTTTCCAACATCTATGGCGTCTTCACCAACCTGCAGCAGAACAGCACGGCGCCTAGCGCGCTCAGGATTTCCAGCATCAAGAAGACTGCTGGTGTCTACAAGCTGGACTGGAAAAAGGAGAGTGGCACCATCAGCCTGTTGAAGGCGCAGGTGCTCGACAGCTCGACCTTGCCGCAGATCACCGACGGCGACTCGATCATCTATGTCGAGGGTGCCACGACCTACACGATGCTCTCCAACATCCTCGGCTTCGGGCAGATGACTTTCGCAGAGCGAGCCTTCACGCGACCGCGCTTCATCAGCGCGGTCGCCTTCAACTAGCGAAGACTCAAGCCTTCGGCTCGAACGGTTCGGGGCGCCGGCCGGCGCCCTGACGGGCAACCATCCAGCCGGGATATTCCGGCGCCAGCGCGCTGACGTCGTCGAGCTTCTTCAGGTCGTCGGCATCGAGTTTTAGGCCTGTCGCCGCAAGGTTCTGATCGAGCTGCTCGATCCGCTTGGCACCGATGATAACCGTCGTGACGAAGGGCTTGGCCAGCACGTAGGCAAGCGCCACGGTGGCGACGCTGACGCCATGCTTCTCTGCGACTTCGCGCATCACAGCGACGCAGGCCCAGGCGCGGTCCTTGTCGACAGGCGGGAAGTCGAAGGTGGCGCGGCGGCCCTCACCGTTGCCGGGGGCGCCCGGACCGTACTTGCCGGAGAGCAGACCGCCCGCGAGCGGCGACCAGACCATGAGGCCGAGCTTCTCCTCATTCATCAGCGGCACGATCTCGCGCTCGAGATCACGGCCGGCGATCGAGTAATAGGCCTGGATCGTCTCGAAGCGGGCGAAGCCGCGGCGTTCGGAAATGCCGAGCGCCTTGGCGATCCGCCATGCCTGCCAGTTGGAGACACCGACATAGCGCACCTTGCCCTGGGCGACGAGATCGTCGAAGGCGCGCAGGGTTTCGTCGATCGGGGTGACGGTATCCGTCGCGTGGATTTGGTAGAGGTCGATGTGATCGGTCTGCAGCCGCTTCAGACTGGCTTCGACCGAATCCATGATGTGGCCGCGCGAGGCGCCGCGGTCGTTGGGCTTGCTGCCCATTACGCCGTAGACCTTGGTGGCGATGACGACGTCCTTGCGGGGGACATTGAGGTTCTTCAACGCCTGGCCGAGGAGCCGTTCGGATTCGCCGAAGGAATAGACGTCGGCGGTGTCGATGAAATTGACGCCTGCGGCCAGCGAGCGCTCGACGATCTTGTCGGCGGCGGCCTGATCGACATCGGCGATGGCGCCCCAGGGGCTGCCTTCATTGGCTTCACCGAAGGTCATCGTTCCCAGGCAGATTTCGGAAACGAAAAGGCCGGTATTTCCAAGTTGATTGTATTTCATGAGGAAATTTCCTTGTGACTGCCACAGGCGGGGGTGCCCATGGACCGCTGAACGCAATCTTTTGATTATTGGCCTGCATGGCAGGCACAGCCGGGGCTGGCTGCTGATGAGGCACTTTTTACGTAAGCGCGCCCGGCCGCATTTCAACAGCATGCGGCATCCCGTCCGTCAAAAAACAAAGCCCTTGTCTCGAACGGCCACGCCGATAGATTCAGGGCGAGGGAATTGCAGGAGCACCGGATGAGCAAGCACGCGCTGACGACGATCGGCTTCGATGCTGATGATACGCTCTGGCAGAACGAGCAATATTACCGGCTAACGGAAGCGCACTTCACCGAGTTGCTGGCCGATTTTGCCGAGGGACCGAAGATTTCGGAACGGCTGCTGGAAGCCGAGAAGCGCAACCTCGCCCATTACGGCTTCGGCATCAAAGGCTTCACGCTGTCGATGATCGAGACGGCGATCGAGATAACGGATGGTAGCGTCCCGGCTGGTGTCATCGCACAGATCCTCGATATCGGGCGCGATCTGCTTTCCCATCCGGTCGAAACCATGCCGCATGTGCAGGACACGCTGGAGGCGTTGGCCGGCAACTACCTGCTGGTGCTGATCACCAAGGGCGACCTGTTCGACCAGGAGCGCAAGCTGGCGCAATCCGGCCTCGGCGATTTCTTCGATGCCGTCGAGATCGTCTCGGACAAGACGGCGGTCACCTACCGGCGGATTTTCTCGAAGGTGGGCGACGGGCCGGAACGGGCGATGATGGTCGGCAACTCGCTGAAATCGGACATCGTGCCTGCCATTGCCGCCGGGAGCTACGGCGTCTTCGTGCCGGATGAGCTGACCTGGGTGCTGGAGCATGTGGAGGAGCCGTCGGACGCGCCGCGCTTCCGCAAGATCGCCAATCTTGGCGAGTTGCGCGGGCTTCTCGAACAGTTGGACTGACCTATTCCTCTTCGTCCGCGCCCGATTTCGGCGGAAACAGCGACGGCCGCTGCGGCTCTTCAGGCTTGGCCGCAGGCGGCGCGGTGCCGGGCGCCTGGGGCTCGATCATCAGTGTATAGGGAGCACCGAGGCCACGCCGGGGAGAGACCTTCGAATAATAGGCCCGCAGCATCCAGGTCGTGTCTTCCTTGGCAATGGTATCGAGGACAGAACCGTCCTCATCCGTGCCGAAGAATGCCTCGTCATCGCCCTTCGACAGATCGAAGATCGCCAGAAACGCAAACTGGCTGCGTGTCGTGAAGCTGATCTTTACATGCTGGCCGGCTTTGACAGGCAGCGTAAAGACATGGCTGTTGCCGAACTTCGTCCAGCCTTTGATCTGCATGGTCACGGCCGGAAACTGAAGCTTCTCCAGCTTCTCGCCGGGATCGAGCTGCGGCGCTTGGGCGAAGGCGGGAAGCGCTGAAAGAACCATCAGAGCGCCCGTCGCAAGCAGTTTTCTCATGGACGCACCAGTGCCTTCCGTATCGCTTCCACCTCTGAGCGGCAGAAGCAGCCCTCGACGTGATCGTTGACGAGCCCCATCGCCTGCATGAAAGCATAAACTGTGGTCGGGCCGACAAAGGTCCAGCCGCGCTTCTTCAAATCCTTGGAAATGCGGACGGAAACCGGCGTCGTCGGGTTGGCGGCGATGTAGGCGCGATCAACCATACCGGGACGATCGCCAGTGCCCGGCTCATAGCTCCAGAAATAACGGGCAAGCGAGCCGAATTCCTGTTTCAGTGCGATGGCGCGCCTGGCATTGTTGATCGTCGAAACGATCTTGCCGCGATGGCGGATGATGCCGGCATCGGCGACGCAGCGCTCGATATCCGCGTCGTCGAAGAGCGCGACCTTCTCGAAATCGAAACCGGCAAAAGCGGCGCGGAAATTCTCCCGCTTTCGCAGGATCGTCAGCCAGGAGAGGCCCGATTGAAAGCCTTCGAGGCAGATCTTCTCGAACAGCCTGATATCGTCGGTAACCGGGCGGCCCCATTCCTCGTCGTGATAGCGCATATAGTCAGGAAGATTGGCGTGCCAGTGGCAGCGGCTCTTTCCGTCGTCACCGGTCGTGATGCCCGTATCGCTCATGCTTCCCCACTGATTTTACGCTTCAATTGCGGCTTTACCATTTAGAAACCCCGTTTCCAAACCGAACAGTAACCCTGACGAAAAGTTTATCCGGTGCTTCGCAGTTTAATGAATCGATCTTTACCATTCGCTGGCCGGAGCGGTGGCAGCATCCGGCCAGGCGGAAATGCCCGCCCCAGCATTTTCGGTCATATGTAGAGAGTTCCGTCCGATGATGAAATCCGTTTTGATTGCCGCAAGCCTGATTGGCCTGCTTGCCTCGCCTGCCCTTGGTGACGATCGCTATGCGACCCGCCCGCCCGTCGTCCTCAGCCCCGATCTGACCGCGCCCTGGCTCAACCAGCTGGGCGGCAGCAACGCGCGCCCTGTCGTCTATCAGCGCCCGGTCATTCAGCCGCAGCGCCGCGGGCTGTTCCAGTATCAGCAGCGCATCGTGCGCCGTGCAGCCCCTGCCGGTATTCAGCAGGTTGCGGTCGTGCGCCCCGGCGCAATTCCTGTTGTCCGCGAGCAGTTCGATCCGCAGTTCCTGCCGCAGATGGTCGATTACGACACCAAGGAAAGGCCCGGCACGATCGTCATCGATACCAACAATCGCTTCCTCTACCTCGTGATGGCGAATGGCAAGGCCCGCCGCTACGGCGTCGGCGTCGGCAAGCCGGGCTTCGAATGGGCCGGCGAGCACAAGATCACCCGCAAGGCCGAGTGGCCGGATTGGACCCCGCCTTCCGAAATGATCAGCCGTGAAGCGGCCAAGGGCCATTACCTGCCCGCCCGCATGGATGGCGGCCCGGAAAATCCGCTTGGCGCCCGCGCCATGTATCTCGGCTCGACGCTCTATCGCATCCACGGCACCAATGCGCCCTGGACGATCGGCAATGCCGTATCGTCGGGCTGCATCCGCATGCGCAACGAGGACGTGACTGACCTTTACGAGCGCGTCAATGTCGGCACCCGCGTGATCGTGATCTAAAGATCGCAGGGCCGCGGCGGGCCGTTGCAAGAACGGCGCGCCGCGGCACAAAAACACGCGCAAACCCCTCTGAAGCTTGAAATCCGGGGCAAATTGGCTAGCTTGGCGGTCATCCTGGATAGAGGGGAATTGAGAATGAAGCATATCATACGGCTCGCGGCCGCCTCTGCGATTGCGCTGGCCTGCACAATGAGCCTCGCCCATGCCGAGCCTCAGTTGACGGCAACAGACGCGGTTCGCGGCGTCAAGCAGGTGAAGACCGTCAAGCCGCAGTTCAAGAAGCGCGTCGTCCGCCTCGTCACCGACGAAGCGCCTGGCACCGTGATCGTCGATACGACCAACAAGTTTCTTTACCTCGTCGAGGGCAACAACCGCGCAACCCGCTATGGCATCGGCGTCGGCCGCGAAGGCTTCGGCTGGTCCGGTGTGGTGAAAGTCGGCCGCAAGGCGGAATGGCCCGGCTGGACGCCGCCGCCAGAAATGCGCGCCCGCGAAGCCAAGGCCGGCCACAAGCTGCCTGCCTTCCAGCCCGGCGGCCCGGACAATCCACTCGGCGCCCGCGCCATGTATCTCTACCAGGGCGGCCACGACACGGCCTTCCGCATCCACGGCACCAACCAGCCCTGGACGATCGGCCTCAACCTGTCTTCGGGCTGCATCCGCATGGTCAACAACGACGTGCAGGATCTCTACGAGCGCGTCCCCGTCGGCACCAAGGTGATCGTCGTCGGTCCCGGCAACAAACAGGGCAACGTCGCCTTCCAGGACCGCGGCATCGATGTTCTCAGGACGCTGTTTGGCGGGTGAAAACTGTCAGGTTGATGGAATTGAAGAGGGCGCTTTCTGGCGCCCTTTTTTGTTTCATTGATGCTGCGCCCGGAGCCCCCTCACCTTGCCCTCTCCCCCAGGGGATGTCGGCGCTTCGGCTCGCGTATTCCCTTCGCCCCAGCGGGGAGAAGGTGCCCGAAGGGCGGATGAGGGGGCACACCCGGCAGACGCCCGCCATTTTTCATCCCTCACCGCCCTTGCAATAAGCCTGTTACAAAACGCGGGATAGATGAGCGGTATTGCCATCCGGGGATAATCCATGCGCCGCGCCGTTCGCCTGTCCGTGTTTGGACTTGCCGCCCTTGCCTGTCTCGCCTCGCCTGTCCTTGCCGAGGATCTGCAATTCTCCGTCTATGGCGGCTACCAGACGGCACCCCATAGCGGCGTCGATCTGTTGGACGGGACGCATTTCACCGCAGGCTGGGAGGGCAAGTCCTTCGGCTCGCCGCCTTATTACGGCGCGCGGGTGACGTGGTGGCTGGAGGATTTGGGCCATCCCAATCTCGGCCTGTCGATCGACTATACGCATGACAAGGTCTATGCCGACGACAAGACGCTGGCGACGTCAGGCTGGTCGCATTTCGAATTCACCGACGGGCTGAACCTTCTGACGGCGAACGCGCTCTACCGTTTCCCACAGGACGGCGGGCGATGGACGCCCTATCTCGGCGCCGGCGTCGGGGTGAACATTCCGCATGTCGAGGTGACGCGCCCATCCGGCACGACCTTCGACTACGAATTCGGCGGTGTGACGCTGCAGGCGCAGGCCGGTGTCGATTTCCGTATCACCGAGCACTGGTCGACCTTCGTGGAATACAAGGGCACCTATTCCAAGGTGGATGTGCCGATCGACAGCGGCGACCGGCTGAAGACCGATATCTTCACCAACGCCGTCAATCTCGGCGTTTCGTTCCACTGGTAAGCAAGAGGCCTACTTCGAGCCGCAGCTGACCTTGCCGCTTGCGGTGAACGGCTTGGAACCGCCTGTTACGGTCATCCCGTAGGTGCCGCTGAAGACCTTGCCGTCACCTTCGGCCATGACCACCATGTTCAGCGCCTGGCCGGATGTATCGTCACCGCCGTCATCATAGATTTCCATGCGCAGCTCGCCACCGTTCGACCACCGGTTCGTCAGGTGGCTGGAATTGAAGACGCGCTTCTTGAACTGGTCGGGCACAGAGCCGTCCTTGATCATCAGACCGCCGCGGAAGTGGTTCAGCACATGGCCGCCGTCCGCCTTGAAGCCGATCTCTACGGTGAAGCGGGTGGCTGCATCGTCGGCCGAGCAGAAATAACGGCTATCGGCATGCGCGGTGCCTGCGGCACCGAAAAAGACAGAGAGCAAAAGAAGTGTACGCCGCATAGCGCTGAATCCCATGACCGGCCGACAACCGGCCGAACTCAGGCTATATGCAAATCCATTAATTTTTGAGGTACAGGACCACCGTAGGCCCAATCGATCAATTCTACGGTATGGACGATCGGGATACCGGTGTCTGAGGCAATCTGGGTGATGCAGCCGATATTGCCGGTGGCGATCACATCCGCCTTCGTTGCCTCGATATTCTTGACCTTGCGGGCCTTCAGCGCAGCTGAGATATCCGGCTGCATGATGTTGTAGGTGCCGGCCGAGCCACAGCAGAGGTGGCCCTCGGCCGGATCGCGCACGGTGAAGCCGGCAGCCTTCAAGAGCTGTTTGGGCGCCAGGGTGATCTTCTGGCCGTGCTGCATCGAGCAGGCCGAGTGATAGGCGACGGTGACGCCCTTCGGCATATGCGAGGGCAGATCGAGCGTTGCCAGATATTCGGTAATGTCCTTCGCCAGGCCGGAGACGATGGCCGCCTTTTCGGCATAGGCCGGATCGAGGCGCAGCATGTGGCCGTAATCCTTGATCGTCGTGCCGCAGCCGGAGGCGGTGATGATGATCGCATCGAGACCGCCGTTTTCGATCTCCCGCGTCCAGACATCGACATTGGCGCGGGCGCTGGCCAGTGCCTGCTCCTCGCGGCCCATGTGATGGACCAGCGAGCCGCAGCAGACTTCGCCCGCGGGCGCCACGACCTCGATGCCGAGGCGGGTCAGAAGCCGGATCGCCGCCTCGTTGATGCCGGGATCAAGCACTGGCTGGGCGCAGCCGGTGAGGATCGCCACTCGCGCCTTCCTCGCCCCCTCGGCCGGATGGCTGCCGGGACGTGAATAGACCGACGGTGCCGGCACGGTGCGCGGCGCAAGCGCCAGCATCGCGGCGAAGGGTTTCAGCGCCGGGGCGCACATCAGGCTGCGGAACGGACGGCCGAGACGGGCAAGCCGCAACGCCAGACGGAAGCGGCCGGGATAGGGCAGGACGGCAGCAAGGATGCCGCGCGTCAGCCGGTTCATGAACGGCCGCTTGTAGGTCTTTTCGATATGGGCGCGGGCGTGATCGACGAGATGCATGTAATCGACGCCCGACGGACAGGTGGTGACACAGGCGAGGCAGGAGAGACAGCGGTCGATATGCGTGACCACCTCGGCATCGGCAGGCCGATCGTTTTCGAGCATATCCTTGATCAGATAGATGCGGCCGCGCGGGCTATCGAGCTCGTTTCCGAGCGTCACATAGGTCGGACAGGTGGCGGTGCAGAAGCCGCAATGGACGCATTTGCGCAGGATCTTTTCGGATTCGGCGACGTGGGGATCGGTCAGTTGCTCGGCGGTGAAATTGGTCTGCATCAGGGATGTTCCGTCGAGGGGTTGTGGGTGGGGGTACCCCCCTCTGCCCTGCCGGGCATCTCCCCCTCAAGGGGGGAGATCCGCTGGGAGCACCCCCTCAGCGATAATTGACGGGGCGAGCGGGTGCCTCTGGCCAATCTCCCCCCTTGAGGGGGAGATGTCCGGCAGGACAGAGGGGGGTGTGACACACACTCAAAGCTAGCCATCACCACCCCATCTTCCCCGGATTGAAAATCCCGGCCGGATCGAACTTTTCCTTCACGCGGGCCGAGAGCATTGCCACTCCTTCCGGCTGCGGCTGGAAAGCCGCCACGTCAGCACGCATCACTTCCGAAGCACGCATCAGCGTTGCATGCCCGCCGCCGAGCGCCTTGATGAAGCGGCGTAGCAGGCCGGCTTCGGGATCGGCCTCCATGCGCATCCAGATGAGACCGCCCTGCCAGTCGTAATAGGCGTCGACACCGGCTTCGAGACGGAGCGCGGCAACGAGCTGGTGACCAGCGGACGGCGCGACGGAGACGCGCCAGACGGGTCGCATCGTGCCATCGGCATAGGGAAAGACATCGCGGATTTCGCGCCAGAGGCTGCGGCTCGCCTGCTGATCGAGCTTGGTGACCGGGCCGAAAGCGGCCATCGCCTTGGCGAGCTTTTCGGCGCGCACCTCGACGGAACCCGGCAGCCCCTCAAGACGAAGTACGGTTGCCTCGCCTTCGGGCAGCGTGCCGCCTGCAAAGCGCCAGGTGACCGTCATCGGCAGATGCGCCGCGCCTGAGACCTCGACCGCCAACGCCATGGCCGCAGCCATGGCGTTGGCGGCTTCGGCATCGTTGAGGCCGGAGACGACGATGGTCTCCTCGGCCTTCGGGCGCGGGGGAACGCGGAAGGTGACTTCGGTGAGGAAACCGAGCGTGCCGTGCGAACCCGCCAGCAGCTTCACTAGATCGAGACCGGTGACATTCTTCATCACCCGGCCGCCATTCCTGACGATCTCGCCACGGCCATTGACGAAGCGGATGCCGAGCAGGCTGTCGCGCGCCGCACCCGCAATCAAGCGACGGGGGCCGGAGACATTGGCGGCAAAGACCCCGCCAATCGTCGGCTCGCCCGAGGTGCCCATGACGCCGCGGTGATCCATCGGCTCGAAGGCCATCATCTGGCCGTTTTCGGCAAGAGCCGCCTCGATCTCGGCGACAGGTGTTCCGGCACGCGCGGTCATGACCATTTCGCCGGGGTTATAGGCGACGATGCCCGACATGGCGGTAGAGCGCAGCGTGTCTTCAGCCGCGACACGATTACCGAACCCGGCGCGGGTGCCGCGGCCGGAGATGGCGAGTGGCCGGCCGGATGCAGCGCGTTCGCGGATCAGCCCTGCGGCTTCGTCTTCGCTCCCGGGGAAAAATTCGCTCATGCGGCCGGCCGTCCATCGAGCGGGAAGACTTTTGACGGATTGAGGATCCAGCCGGGATCAAAGGCGGCCCGGACGGACATCTGCTGCACGAGATCGACCTCGGAATATTGATGGCGCATCAGGTCGCGCTTTTCGATGCCGACGCCGTGCTCGCCAGTCAGGCAGCCGCCGGCATCGACGCAGAGTTTCAGGATATCGTTGCCCGCGGCTTCGGCGCGGGCGGCATCCTCGGGGTCGTTGGCATTGAAGAGGATCAGCGGGTGCATGTTGCCGTCTCCCGCGTGGAAGACATTGGCGACGCGCAGGCCGTAGTGATCGACGATCTCGGAGGTCTTCTTCAGGACATAGGAGAGCTGGCTGAGCGGCACCGTGCCATCCATGCAGATGTAGTCGGCGATGCGGCCGGTGGCGCCGAAGGCGGATTTGCGGCCCTTCCAGATCAGCGCGGCCTCGGTCGCCGACTGGCATTCGCGCACGGTTTTCACCCGATGCCTATGGGCGATCTCGACGATGCTTTTCAGCATGTCGTCCATTTCAGCTTCCGACCCCTCGACCTCGACAATCAGAAGAGCGCCGACATCGAGCGGGTAGCCGGCATGGGCGAAGGCCTCGCAGATCTCGATTGCCGGCTTGTCCATGAACTCGATGGCGACGGGGATGATGCCCGAGGCAATGACATCGGCAACGCAGGAACCGGCATCTTCCGACGTATCGAAACCGAAAAGCACCGGGCGGGCGCCTTCGGGCTTGGCGATCAGGCGGACCGTCGCTTCGGTGACGATGCCGAGCTGGCCCTCGTGGCCGCAGACGAGGCCAAGCAGGTCATAGCCGCCGGCGTCCAGTGCCTTGCCGCCGAGCTCGATCACCGTGCCGTCGGTCAGCACCATCTTGACGCCCAGCAGATTGTTGGTCGTCACGCCGTATTTCAGACAGTGGGCGCCGCCCGAATTCATGCCGATATTGCCGCCGATCGTGCAGGCGAGCTGCGAACTCGGATCGGGCGCATAGAAAAAACCGTCCACGGAGACGGATTCAGAAATATTGAGATTGGTTACGCCCGCCTGGACGACAGCGACGCGATTGGCGAGGTCGATTTCCAGGATGCTGTTCATCTTCGACAGACCGATGACGACGGCATCCTCCTGCGGGATGGCGCCGCCCGAGAGCGAGGTGCCGGCACCGCGCGGCACGACCGGGATGCCGTAGCGATGGCAATATTTCATCACGGCAGCCACCTCGGCCGTCGAGCGCGGCAGGGCGACGGCGAGCGGCAGGCGGCGATAGGAGACGAAGGCATCAGTCTCGAAGGGCACCAGTTCGCGCGACTCATGAACCAGACATTCCGGCGGCAGGAGATCGATGAGATCGCTGACGATCTGGCTGCGGCGGGCAAGCACATCGGCGCGCGGAGCAAGGAACGAAATGGTGTCGGACATGGCGCGCTTCCTTCGAAGATGGCGGCAGGACCGGCTCGTCCTCCACGGATACCGGCATGTTCGGCTTAACACTTTCCCGAAACCGGCGCAAATGCTAAGCACTTATGCCTAAAGGAGAAACAGTGCCGCACCATGACCAATCTGGGTGATCTCGAGATATTTGCCAAGGTCGTTTCGACCGGCAGCATGTCGCTTGCCGGGCGGGCGCTCGGCTTTTCCCCTGCCGTTATCTCGAAGCGCATCAAGCGGCTGGAAGACCGGCTCGGCACACGTCTCCTGCAGCGCACGACACGGCAGATTTCGCTGACCGAGGCAGGCCAGGGTTTTTATGACCGGGTGCTCGGCATTCTGGCGGGGCTCGAGGAAGCCGAGTATTATATTTCCGGCCGCTCGGCGCAGATGCATGGCACGTTGAAAATCTCGGCGCCGACCTCTTTCGGTCGCATGCATATCGCTCCGCATCTTAAGCGTTTCATGGAGGAGCATCCGGAGCTGGCGATCAATCTGGTGCTGACGGACGAGTTCAGTGATATCGTCGGCGGCGGTTTCGATCTGGCGATCCGCATTGCCGAGCTCACCGATTCCAGCCTGGTTGCCAAGCGTCTGGCGCCGGTGCGCCGCCTGCTCTGCGCCGCGCCGCCCTACATCGAGGCGCATGGGATGCCCGCGACCCTCGACGATCTCAAGAACCATCGCTGCCTGCCGGCGCATAATAATGACGTGTGGCGGCTGGAGGGGCCTGATGGCGCGATGACGCTGCGGCCGGAGGGGATGCTGATCACCAATTCCAGCGAGGTGATCCGCGAGACGGTGATCGCAGGTCTCGGCATCGCGCTGCGCTCCACCTGGGATATCGGCGAGGAGTTGAAGAGCGGCAAGCTGGTACAGGTGCTGCCGGAATATGAGGGCTCGCGGAATGTGGCGCTCTCGGCAGTCTATCCCAGCCGCCAGTTCCTGCCGGCGAAGGTGCGGCTGTTCATCGATTATCTGGCGGAGCTTTATGGGCCTGTTCCCTACTGGGAGCTCTGACGCCTCCGCCGCAGATCACATCTGGAGACTGACATGACTGCTTCGCCTCGCTTCCTCGGCCTGCCCGACCGTCTCGATGATGGCGGAACGCCGCGTATGGTGATCTTCGGCGCCGGTCACGGCACGACCTATCCCGGCAAGGACAGCAGCGGCTATGCGGGCTCGGCCAACGCCATCCGCGCGGCCAGCCAGGAGGATGCCGGGCTTATCGGGCATTGGGATTTCGATCTCGGCGGGCCGCTGTTCGACGGCAAGCCGATCTGCTGCGTCGATGCCGGAGATTTGCCGACCGACGCCCGGGACAATGCCGGAAACCGGGCGCTGATCGAGGCGAAGACGCGGGAGGTGCTGGCGATGTCTGCAGTGCCGATCCTGCTTGGCGGCGACGATTCCGTGCCGATCCCCTTCCTTGCCGGTTTCGCCGGTCACGGCCCGATCTGGATCCTGCAGATCGATGCCCATATCGACTGGCGCGACGAGCTGCATGGCGAGCGCCAAGGCTATTCCAACCCGATGCGGCGGGCGAGCGAAATGGCGCATGTCGCAGGCATGGTGCAGGCCGGTATCCGTGGAGTCGGCAGTGCGCGCCGCGCGGAGGTCGAGGCCGCCGAGCGCTATGGGAGCCATCTCGTCACCGCGCGGGAAATTCATGCGCAGGGCGTCGAGGCGGCGCTGCGGCATATTCCTGAAGGTGCGCAGGTGGTGATCACGCTCGACTGCGACGGGCTCGACCCCAGCATCATGCCCGGGGTCGCGGCCCGCACGCCCGGTGGGCTGACCTATACACAGGTCATCGACCTGATCGCCGGCGTGGGCCGCCGTGGCAGGATCGTTGGCTTCGACCTCGTCGAACTCTATCCGCCTGCCGATATCGACGGGATTTCGGCGCTGACGGCAGCGCGGCTGCTCGTCAACGCAATCGGGACGATCGCCCGCCAGGATTGAGGCTAGCGCGCGAGGTCGAGATAGGCACTCGCGACCGTCGCATCGATATCGCTGGGCACCGGCACGATGCAGGATTCCGGGCCGGCACCGCGCTTGGCGACGCGTTCCAGGCAGCGGGCCTGCAGGGTGAAGCCGAGGTCCATGGATTCGACGGAATTGCCGAGGGGGCGTGGTCCGGCGAGATTGGCCATATGGCCGCCGCCGAGGATGTGGATCGAGCGGCCGTCCTTGAGATGCAGGGTTTCCATGACATCGGCCTCGTAGCGGTCGATGGCGACAACGTCAGGATGGGCGCGGAAGCCCGATACGTCGATCTCCAGCGGGAAATGGCCGCCATTCAGCAGGATGGCGCCGTCCTTGATCAGCGGCAGGTCGGCCACCGTGACGATACCCGGGAAACCGGTGACGGTGACGAGGATGTCGGCGGAACGGATCGCAGCCTCGCGCAGCGGCGTGACGAAGCCGTCGAGATGCGCCTCCAGCGCCGTGACCGGGTCGATATCAACGACGCTGACGGTGGAGAAGGCGTTGCGGAAGCTGGCGGCCGTTCCCTTGCCGCAGGCGCCGTAGCCGAAGACGGTGACGCGCTTGCCGTTGGTCGAGCGGTTCGTGAAGCGCATGTAGCTTTCGAACAGGCTCTGGCCGACAGCATGCTTGTTTTCGGCGAATTGCTTGATCGGGCTGTCGTTGATGACTAGGATCGGCATGTTCAGCTTTTCACGCATCGGCAGCAGGCGCGTGCGGCCGGAGGTCGTCTCCTCCGTACCGCCGAGCAGGTTGGCATAGGGGCGTTCCGCGGCGATGGCGAAAAGATCGCCGCCGTTATCGAGCAGCAGGTCGGGCTTGGCATCGACAACGGCTTCGAGGCTGCGGTGATGCTCGGCGGGATCGGTCGTCTGCGTTGCGAAAACGGTGATGCCCTGGGAGCGGAGATAGTCGACCGTCGATGGCTGGGTGCTGTTCAGATTTCCGGTGCAGACGAGCTTGGCGCCGCCGGCACGCAGCGTCGTCAGGAGCGCCACCGTCTTCGGCTCCAGATGGATACCGGTGCCGATCGTCAGGCCTTCGAAGGGGCGCGTGCTTTCGAACTCGGCGGCCGTTGCCTTCAGCAAACGGCAGCTGTTTCCGATCCAGTCGATGCGGGTGGCGGTATTTTCCATGATGTTCTCCTGTCGCTGGCGACCGTCATAACGCCCACCGCGACCGCGCGGCATGGATAATCCACTGCCGATACGGCAGTAAATCTGCCCTATTCGGTTCCCTCGCCAGCCTTGACCAGCCAGTCGCGCAATGCGGTGAAATGCGGCTTTCGGAGATCGGTCGTGCGGCAACAGAGGCTATAGCCTGCCGGGCGGCGGATGAAGCCGAAGGGAGCAGTCAGAATATTGCGCGCCAGATCATCCTCGATCGATGCGCGCGGGGCGAGCGCCACACCGAGCCCGGATCGGGCGGCACCGAGCGCCAGCAGCAGATCCTCGAATTCCTGACGGCGGGCGAAGCTGACTGCCGGCGTGCCGCTTTCGGCAAACCATTCGTCCCAAAGCTTCGGCACGCTGCGGCTGACGAGCATTGCAGCCGTAGCCATCCCGGCGGGATCGCTGTCGAAGGTGGCGGCAAGTTGGGGTGCTGCCACCGGACCGAACTCGTCTTCCATGAAGCGGATGGCGGCGACACCGGCCGAGGGGCGGTATTCGCCACCCATGATGACGGCATCGAGCTCCGGATGCTGCAGCAGCGGCTCGGCGACCGCCATCGGCACGATATCGATCTCGGCATCGCCAAGCGCCCGTTGCAGGCTGCCGATGCGCGGCATCAGCCACCAGATGCCGAAGGCGGAGGGAACGCCGAGGCGAAGCCTGCGGCTATCGTCCTTCTGCAGGTCACCGGCGGCATGCTGCAACAGGGAGAAGGCCGCCGTTGCCGCTTCGGCAAACGCCCTGGCCCGGTCTGTCGGCACGAGGCGGCGACCTTCACGGGTGAAGAGCTTCTCGCCGAAATAATTCTCGAGCGCCGCGATCTGCAGACGCACCGCGCCGCGCACGACACCGAGCTCCTCGGCAGCCCTGAGCACGCTGCCCTTACGGCAGACGGCTTCGAAAGCTCTGATTGAATTGAGTGGCGGAAGGCGCATGGCGGTCATCAACAGGAAACGATATCCCCAGATTGATATGGGCATTGAACGAAAGGCAAGAAGGCCCCATATTGAACACCTGTGCAAAGGCGGAAACAGAACAGGTTTTGCCGGAATTTCGACCCGCTGCGGCGTGAGATTTGCCTATTAAAAACCATAGCCGCGTTATGCACCGTTAAATGGCGCATGGATCGCGCAAGCTTTCCAGCACATGCTAATATTAATGATTCTTTGAAACGACTCGAAAGGTGACCCGACAGTTGACTCTTCTCTCCCGCCTAGCCTCCGACATGCAGCTGATGTTCCGGCGTCCGCCGAGACAGCAGTATGCTGCGCTGTGCTACCGGATGAAGAAGAAGGGCACCGAGGTCGAGGTTCTCCTGATGACCAGCCGTGATACCGGCCGCTGGGTCATCCCCAAGGGCTGGCCGATGAACGGCAAGTGCTCTTATGAGGTCGCCGCCCGCGAGGCCTATGAAGAAGCAGGCGTGCGCGGCAGCGTCGAGCACGAGACGCTCGGCGCCTACAGCTATCCGAAGGTCCTGAAGGATGGACTGAAGGTGAGCTGCAAGGTGCAGGTCTATGCGCTCGAGGTTTCCGAGCTTGCCAAGAACTTCAAGGAAAAGGGCGAACGCACGATCGAGTGGGTTTCCTGCGACGAGGCCTGCAAGCGGGTCCGCGAGCCGGAGCTTCGTGACCTGTTCCTGCAGTTTAAGCGCCGCATCGACGAACATCTTCAGGCAAGCCGCGCCAAGCAGATTCCGGCGGAATGATTCCTGCCATCTTGCGCTGTTAGGAATGACAGCGTTAAAGCAGGATTCCTTCCAGGAAAGAGCATGGCCGAGAAGACACCTGTCCTTAAAAAACGCACGCTCGACAAGGACCTCGACAAATATAGCCATGTCGAGGATGCCTCGAAGTTCGTTGCGCGCAAGCTGATCGCGCCGGGCATCGGCCTGGTGTTCCTCGGTCTCGCGATGCTGTTTGCCGGGGTCTACGTCTTCGACCGGCCGAGTGCGGTGCTGATCATCGCCGCTGCCGCGCTTGCCGCCTACATGGCAATGAATATCGGCGCGAACGACGTGACGAACAATGTCGGCGCCGCCGTCGGTGCACGCGCAATGACGATGGCGCAAGCGCTGGTGATTGCCGCGATCTTCGAGATCCTGGGTGCTACGATCGCGGGCGGCGAAGTGGTGAAGACCATTTCGTCCAGCATCGTCGATGCCGTGCAGGTTCCGGAAGGATTGCTTGCCTGGATTATGATGGCGGCGCTGATGGCGGCCGCGTTGTGGATCAATCTCGCGACCTGGCTCAACGCGCCTGTTTCCACCACCCATGCGATCGTCGGCGCGGTCATCGGCGCCGGCATCGCTGCCGTCGGCCCGGAGCCCGTCAACTGGCGGGTGATGGCGGAAATCTCGTCGAGCTGGGTGACGTCGCCGATCATCGGCGGGGTGATCGCCGCCGGTCTGCTGTTCCTCGTCAAGACCTTCGTCATTTATCGCAACGACAAGATCGCGGCGGCCCGGCGCTGGGTGCCTGTGCTGATCGCGGCAATGGCCGGCGCATTTACGGCCTATATGATCCTGCAACTCACGACACCGGACCGTTTCCCGGCAACGACGGTGCTGGCCTATGGGCTGACAACAACCGTTGTCTGCTGGCTCATCGCCCGGCCGATCGTACGCCGCCAATCCGAGGGGCTCGAGAACCGCAACAGCTCGTTGCGTATCCTCTTCAAATATCCGCTGATCGGCTCTGCCGCCCTGCTCTCCTTCGCCCATGGTGCGAACGACGTTTCGAACGCGGTCGGCCCGCTTTCGGCAATCGTGCGCTCGACGACGCTTCTGCCTGTTCACGGGGAGATCGCCCCGCCGCTCTGGGTGATGCTGATCGGCGCTCTCGGCATTTCGGTCGGTCTGCTGCTGTTCGGCCCGCGCCTGATCCGTCTCGTCGGCGAACAGATCACCAAGCTCAATCCGATGCGCGCCTATTGCGTGGCGCTGTCGACCGCCTTTACCGTCATCCTCGCCTCCTGGTTCGGCCTTCCGGTCAGCACGACGCATATCGCAGTCGGCTCGGTCTTCGGCGTCGGGTTCTTCCGCGAATGGTACACCCGCAACTCGAAGCGCCGCATCGCCTATATGCGCCATAAGGCGGAGAGCTGGGCGATCGACGAACCGGCCGATCCGAACGTCCATGAAACCCGCCGCCGCTATCTGGTGCGCCGGTCGCATTTCATGACGATCATCGCCGCCTGGGTGATCACCGTTCCGGCCTCGGGCGCGCTTGCAGCGCTGCTCTATTGGGTTATGTTCGCCCTCTTCGTTTGACCGGGAAATCTAGAATGCGCGCCAATTTCCGCATGCAGCGGCTGTTCATCGACGCACCGCTTGCCGCCAATGCCGCCGTCGAAGCCAGCTCTGACCAGTATAATTACCTGGCGAATGTGCTGCGCCTGACCGACGGCGCGGAGATTCTCGTTTTCAACGGCCGCGATGGGGAATGGAAAGCCACCCTCGCCTTCCCGACCCGCAAGCGCATCCTGCTGACACCGGTCCAACAGACGCGGCCTCAGCCGGCGCCATCCGATCTTCACTATCTCTTCGCGCCGCTGAAAGTGGGGCGGCTGGATTATCTGGTGCAGAAGGCGGTGGAGATGGGCGCCGGCGTTCTGCAGCCGGTCATGACACAGCATGTGCAGGGCAAGATCACCAATCTCGACAAGCTCAAGGCAAACGTCATCGAGGCGGCAGAGCAATGCGGCATTCTCGGCATTCCCGATGTCGCCGAACCCGTGAGACTTTTCGATCTTCTGGACGGCTGGCCATCCGACCGGCGGATCATCTACTGCGACGAGGGCGATGCCGAGCAAAATCCGCTGCCGCTGCTCTCGGCGATTGCCGAAAGGAAGCTGGCGCTTCTGGTCGGCCCGGAAGGCGGGTTTTCGGAAGAGGAGCGCACCCGGCTGCGCAACCTCAATTTCGTCACCGCCATCCCACTCGGCCCGAGAATCCTGCGTGCGGATACGGCTGCTGTAGCGGCAATGGCGGTCATTCAGGCAGCGCTCGGCGACTGGAATTAACCTTGCGCCTATTCACTCAAGATACAGGATGCTATTTTTTTGAACCGGCGTTGAAAGAATTTCACTTGCAACATACCTGAGAGCGGTCCTAATCACCCTTCCATTGCCGCGCCCAAAAGGCGTTCCCCCAGAATACAGGTTAGATTTGCATGGCTCGCGACACCACCGACCAGACACCGCTCTCTTCGGTTCAGGAGCTGACCGATTATCTTGCTGCGGGGAACAAGCCGACGGAAAAATTCCGCATCGGCACCGAGCATGAGAAGTTCGCCTTCTTCCGCGCCGACAACAGCCCCGTTTCCTACGCCGGCGATGCCAGCATTTCCGCGCTGTTGAAGGGCCTGCAGGAACGTTCCGGCTGGGAGCCGATCATGGACGGTGAGAATATCATCGGCCTTGGCGAACAGCACGGCATGGGCGCGATCTCGATCGAGCCGGGCGGCCAGTTCGAACTGTCGGGTGCCCCGCTCGAAACCATCCACGAGACCTGCAGGGAATCCAACCAGCATCTCGCCGTTCTGCGCGAGATCGCCGAGCCGATGGGCATCCGCTTCCTCGGCATCGGCGGCAGCCCGAAATGGACGCTGGCGGAAACGCCGCGCATGCCGAAATCCCGTTACGACATCATGACCCGCTACATGCCGAAGGTCGGCAGCAAGGGTCTCGACATGATGTACCGGACCTGCACGATCCAGGTGAACCTCGACTTCTCTTCCGAGGCCGACATGCGCAAGAAGATGCGCGTTTCGATGAAGCTGCAGTCGTTCGCGACAGCGCTGTTTGCCTCCTCGCCGTTTACCGAAAACAAGCCGAACGGCCTGCTCTCCTGGCGCGGCGACATCTGGACCGATACAGATAACCGCCGCTCGGGCCCGCTTGATTTCACCTTCCGCGACGATTTCGGCTTCAAGGACTATGCCGAGTGGGCGCTCGACGTGCCGATGTATTTCATCGTCCGTGACGGCCGCTACAAGGACTGTACCCACGTCACCTTCCGCCAGTTCATGAACGGCGCGCTGAAGAGCGAGATCAAGGACTGGGAGCCGACGATGGGCGACTGGACCAACCATCTCTCGACGCTGTTCCCCGATGTGCGGTTGAAGCGCTTCCTCGAGATGCGCGGCGCCGATGGCGGCCCGTGGCGCCGGATCTGTGCGCTGCCCGCTTTCTGGGTCGGCCTGCTCTACGACGATGCGGCACTCGAAGCTGCCGACCAGTTTACCAAGGACTGGACGTTCGAAGAGGTCGTCGCACTGCGCAATGCCGTGCCGGCCGAGGGCCTGAAGGCTTCGTTCCGTGGTCATGCCTTGTTCGACGCCGCGAAGGATGTGCTCGCCATTTCCAAGGCCGGCCTCAAGTCGCGTAATCGCCTTAACAAGGAAGGCCAGGACGAGACGATCTTCCTGTCGCCGCTCGATGAGGTGATGGCCAAGAAGGCGACGCTCGCGGAAGACCTGCTCGCCCGCTTCAACGGCCGTTGGAATGGCTCGGTCGAACCTGTCTTCGAGGAATATCAGTACTAAGGTCTCCGGCAAAAAGCCGTTTGCGCATTCCTATTTCTGTTTATAGTAGCGATTCAAACGCACTAAACAGCGGAAGGACTGCCCATGCTGCCACTCTTCGACATGATGATGCAGGCGCAGAATGGCGCGGCGATGGATGCCATCGCCAAGCAGTTCAACCTTGCGCAGGAACAGGCGACCAAGGCGATGGCGGCGCTGATGCCGGCCTTCTCCGCCGGACTGAAACGCAGCACAAGCAACCCCTATGATTTCATGGGGCTGATGCAATCGGTCTCCTCGGGAAATTACGGCAAGTATTTCGAGGACATGAGCAAGGCCTTCACGCCGCAGGGCGTGACCGACGGCAACAATGTCCTTGCACAACTGTTCGGCTCTCAAGAGGTCTCCCGCGCCGTTGCGGCTCAGGCGGCACAGATGACCGGCATCGGCCAGGAGATCTACAAGCAGATGCTGCCTGTGATCGCCAGCACGCTAATGGGCGGGCTGTTCAAGCAGTCGATGGGTCAGATGTCATCGCCGGTCAATCCCTTCGTCAACACGGCGATGGGCGAGACGATCCAGACATGGCTGGAGAGCACCGGTTTTGCGCCGAAGCAGAAGGCCGCACCCGAGCCCAGCATCTTCGACAATCCCTTCACGCAGGCGATGCAGCTGATGTTCAGCGTGCCGAAGCCTGAACCGGAGAAGGCCACAGCCAATCCATTTCTCGACAATCCCTTCGCCAAGGCATTCCAGGACATGATGGCGGGGATGAACCAGCCGCAGCAACCGACCAAGGCGCCGGAGCCTCCGAAAGACCAGGCGAAGGAGCAGACGGCGGGTTACATGGATATGCTGAACACCATGTTTGACAGCGGCCTGGAAGTGCAGAAGAACTATCAGAAGAACCTGGAATCGATCTTCGACGCCTACCGCCCGAAAGCATCTTCCCCCACCGCCAAACCATAAAAAAACCCGGAGACGGCTTGGGAAAGCGATCACCGGGTTAAGAGGCAGGGCTATTGGCTATCACCCTGCGGGGAAAAAGGGTCCGCTCCTAATCGATATAGGAGCGGAAGATCGACAGGCGCCAGCGGCGGCGGGCGGAGTCGGTCAGCTGCGGTGACGGGTCCTCGAAGAAGGTCGATGTCAGCAGGGCGGAGGCGATATCGGCGCGGGTCAGGCCGATATCCCGCAACTGATAGTCGTCAAGCTCCGTAAGACCGTTGATTGCTCTGCGATTGCGGTAGCCGCGAAAGAGAGCAGCGAGCGGCGCAAGGATGCCGGCAAGACGTGCGGACACGCTCACAGGCTGCTTGGCACAGTCGAGTTCTAAAGTCTGGTCAATCATGCGCATCGAACTCTCCTTTCTTTCGGGCGCAACAACCCACCCCTCCCGCGAGGTCGAGCGGGAAGGCATGCGGGCTGGAACTCAAGGCGGACAGAAGGGTCTCTGTCCTTCACTTTGCTTGATTTGCAGCCAGAAGATGCCAAAGGCCTATTGATCAGTCCAACGAATGTTTCTAATGGTTATTATCAGAGATCGTTATAGGTGAGCCCATGTCAGCGCCTCTTGATATTGACCAGTTGCAGACCTTCATCGCCATCGTCGATTCCGGCAGCTTCACCAAGGCGGCGGATCGCGTCTACAAGACGCAGTCGGCGGTCTCGATGCAGATGCGGCGGCTGGAGGAACGGATCGGCAAGCAGCTGTTCATCAAGGACGGCCGCGGCAACCGGCTGACGGCCGAGGGCGAGAAGCTGCTCAACTATGCGCGGCGGATCATCCGCCTGAATAACGAGGCGATGGCGGCCTTCGACGACAACCGTCTCGAAGGCATGCTGCGCATCGGCACGCCTGACGACTATGCCGACCGTTACATGCCTGAGATCATCGGCCGCTTCGCGAAGACGCATCCGAATGTCGAGCTCTATATCGTCTGCGAGCCGTCGGTGGATCTTGCCGAGCGCATGCACAAGGGCGAGCTCGATATCGCGCTCGTCACCCATAACCCGCGCGAACGCATGTCGGATGTCGTCAGAACCGAACCGCTCTGCTGGGTCGGCTCGGCCAACCATCCGATCCGTGACGACGCGCCGGTGCCGCTTGCCGTCGGCCGCCGCGACTGCCAGTGGCGCCAGCTTGCCTGCTCGGCGCTCGATGCCGTTGGGCGTGAGCATCAGATCCTGTTCACCAGCTGGTCCTGCACTGTTGTTGCCGCTGCCGTGCTGGCGGGCATGGCCGTCTCGGTCATGCCGGAATCGGCGCTGAGAACCGGCATGAAGGTGCTCAGCCAGGCAGACGGCTTCCCCGCCCTGCCCCCGGTCCAGATCGGCATCATGAAGCGCCCCGGCGTTTCGATCTCGCTGATGAATGCGATTACCGCCCATATCACGGCCTGCCTCGACAACATCACGCCTGCTGTCGTCGACGACAATCTGGAAGCCGATCTGAAGACCGCCTATGCGCGGAACTACCCGCGGCTGAAGGCTGCTAACATGGTGCCGAGCTGGTAAGTTTCAGCTTGCCTTGGAGAAGAGCGAAGCGCGGATCACGCGCTTCCACTCGCTAAGCATGCGCAGCGCCAGTTCTTCCTCGCTCTTGACCGCAAGACGGATCGAGGCGCCAATCAAGTGGCTGAAGAGATAGGTGCGCGCCTGCATGTCGATCGCTTCGAGTTCCGGCGCTACGCGCTTGACGGCTTCGTAGAAGATATCGGCAACCCGATTGCTGTGATCGATGTTCAGGCGCAGCAGATCCTGATCGGTTTCGGTGCCCATCCAGACGCCGAGATAGGTCGGGTCGTTGCGATAGGCATCGTAGTACCAGTCGATCATCCCCTCGATGAGATGAAGGGCATCGTCCAGCGAGTGGACATTGGCGAAGACCTGCGCGGTCTTGGCCTGTACCTCGCTGGCATGACGATCGAACAGCGCTTTGACGATCGCCGCCTTTTCGGGAAAGTACTGATAGACCGAGCCGATCGGCACCTTGGCGGCGACCGCAAGTTCGGTCATGCGCATGGCACTTACACCTTTTTCGGCGATGAGCTCGGCGGCGGCCGAGAGGATGAGGTCGAAGCGCTGGATGCTGCGTTCCTGCTTCGGCTTCCGGCGCAGGCCGATGCGATCCACATTGTCTATGCTCATGCCGACCCGCCCCCACAGCTTATTCTTGAGCGGCGGCAGCTGTCTCAAACCGGCGCATCCGAGCGATATGGCATGCAGGTCTTCATGCGCCGTGAAGGGAAAACTTCGCATTTTATCGAACTGTCAAACTCGACAAAAATCGGAGCAAAATGCCCCGATTTTTCATGTCTAACCCTGTGGATGACTTGGCAGCCGAAAGATCAGGCCAGGTTCTTCTTGAGGAAATCCACGGTGCGGCTCCAGGCCAAATCAGCAGCCTTCTTGTCATATCGCGCAGACGACGTATCGTTGTTGAACGCGTGATTGACGCCATCATAGACGAAGATCTGGAAATTCTTGCCGTTGGCCTCCAGCTCCTTCTTGTAGGCATCGATGCCGGCATTGATGCGATCGTCGAGACCGGCATAGTGCAGCATTAGCGCCGCCTTGATACCGGGCACCTGATCCGCCTTCGGCTGGGCGCCATAATAGGCGACACCCGCCTTGAGCTCCGGCGATTTGGTGGCGAAGTTGTTGACCGTGCCGCCGCCCCAGCAGAAACCGATGGCGCCGACATTGCCATTCGCATTCGGCAGCGTTTGCAGATATTTCAGCGTCGCTTCGGCATTAGCCGCCGTGGCTGCGGCACCGAGCTTGCCGAAGAGCTCGCGGGCCTGATCCTCGTTTTCAGGCGTGCCGCCGAGCGGCGACAGGAAGTCTGGCGCCAGCGCGATGAAGCCTTCCAGCGCCATGCGGCGGGCGACATCGCGGATATGCGGGTTGAGGCCGCGGTTCTCGTGAATGACGATGACGCTGCCGAGCTTGCCGGATGCGGCCTTCGGCTCAACGAGATACCCCTTCATCTCGCCGCTACCACCCGGATAGGTGACGTCTTTTGCCGTCAGCCGCTCGTCGCCGGCCGGCACCATTTCGGCTGCGGCCTTGTTTGCCGCCAGCATCGGGGCGATGACGGCGGCGGCGCCTGCGGATCCGGCAAGCTTCGTCAGCTTGTCCATGAAGCCGCGGCGGTCCAATGTCAGATGTGTGTATTCATCATAGGCGCTGATCATCGCCTGTGTGATTTCCGGCTTGTCCATATCGATCTCCTCTTCCCTACCCGGGCCATGCCCGAGCACGAAGATAGGTCAGCGCAAAACAAGCGGTGTACAAATATGCGTTACCCGCTGAAGGCCATCCAGCCGATCAGCCAGCCCCACATGCCAAGCAGAGCGGCACAGCCGAGCGCAAAGAGCGGGCTGCGGATGCGCATGTTGTTGCTGGTCACGTGAACATAGGCGTGTGCGTAGCGCAGCACGACGAAGAGCCAGGCGAGCACGAGCGACGGAAGATTGTCGGCCTCGGTGATGTAGAGAAGCACACAGCAGACATAGAAGAGAACCGGCAGCTCGAACTGATTGGCGATGCTGTTCTTGACGAAAAGGCTCTCCGGCGGCTCATCGCGGTTTTCGCGGTACTCGGAAATCCTGATCTTGCCCTGTCTCACCATCCGGCGGCGGCGGTAGCCGAGCAGGCCGTAAAGGATGAAGACCAGGACGACTTGGCCGACGATCGGCCAGAAGATCTCGAAACCGGTCATATGGGCATTTCCTTTCCGCTTCATTCAAATTTTTCAGAGCAGTAAAGGAAAAGGAAAGCGCTTGCCAGAGGAATGCCCGCCGCGAAAAGACGCAGCGGGCATGAGATTCAGACCTGGGCGATACCGCCGTCGGCAAAGAGCTCGGCACCGGTGACGAAGCTCGAGTCATCGGAGGCGAGAAAGAGCGCGGCGGCGGCAATCTCTTCAGCGCGGCCGACGCGGCCCATCGGAACCTGACCGGCCAGCAGATCGAGCAAGCCCTGCTGCTGCGCCTTGTCCTGACCGGCAAGTTCGACGAGACCGGTGGTCTCGGTCGGGCCGGGGCTCAGCGTATTGATGCGGATGCCGCGATCCTTGAGGTCGAGGATCCAGTTGCGCGAGAAGTTGCGGATAGCAGCCTTGGAAGCGGCATAGACGCTGAAGGCGGGCGTGCCGGTCGAGCCCGCCGTCGAGCCGGTGAGGATAACGGAGGAGCCTTTGGCGAGCAGCGGCAGCGCCTTCTGCACGGTGAAGAGCACGCCCTTCACATTGCGGCCGAAGGTATCGTCATACTGCTCCTCGGTGATTTCGCCGATCGGTGCGAAAGAGCCGCCGCCGGCATTGACGAACAGCACATCGATGCGGCCGGCCTCAGCCTTCACCTGCGCGTAGAGCCTGTCGAGATCGGCAAGCTTTGCCGAGTCGGCCTGAATACCGGTGACATTGCCCCCGATTTCGGCGACGGCCTTCTGCAGCACATCGGCACGGCGGCCGGTGATAAAGACGCGTGCGCCTTCGGCGGCGAAACGTTTGGCGGTGGCAAGGCCGATGCCCGAGGTGGCGCCGGTGATGACGGCAATCTTTCCATTCAGTCTCTGGGTCATATCAGTCGTCTCCTTGTGTTCGACTGATGCTGAGATATGGACGACCAGATCATTTCGGAATAGAAAGAAATGAAAGTCATCATTGCAGATTTGAAACAATGAAATTGCCCGATTTCGAAGGTCTAGCAATGTTTGCCAAGGTGGCGGAGGAACGCTCCTTCGCCCGCGCGGCAAAGACGCTCGGCGTCTCGGTTGCCACCGTCTCGCGCGGTGTCGCCAGGCTGGAAGAAAGGCTCGGGGCGCGGCTTTTCAACCGCACTTCCCGGCAGCTGTCGCTGACCGAGTTCGGCGCCCGGCTCGCCGACCGGGCAACGCGCATCTATTGCGAAGCGGAAGAGATGGAGAATGCCGCCCGCGAACTCTCCAGCCGTCCGCGCGGGCTGATCCGGCTGGCTGTGCCGATGTCCTTTGGCCTGCGCTGGGTGGCGCCGATCCTGCCCGATTTCTTCGAACAATACCCTGACATCAGCATCGACCTGCATATGAGCGATGCCAGCGTCGATCTCGTCGGCGACGGCTTCGATGCGGCGCTCAGGATCGCCGTGCTGCCCGACTCATCGCTGGTCGCGCGGCGGCTGGCGCCGGTTGCGCCGTTCATTCTGGCCGCACCCGCCTACCTTGAGAAATACGGCTGCCCCGACCATCCACGCGATCTCGCCGCCCATCATCTGCTCGGCTACTCCTACCGGCCGAAGCAGGATGTTTGGCGCCTGAAGAACCGGCAGGGCGATGAGGAATATGTGACGCCCAGCGGGCCGTTGAGAGCGACCAATTCCGAAGCACTGGTGCCGCTTGCGCTGCGCGGTCTCGGAATCTGCGAACTTCCGGAGTTCCTGGCCAGCGAATATCTGGCGGACGGGCGGCTGAAGGCGATCCTGCCGGACTGGACGCTGCCGAGCGGGGCGCTCTATTTCGTCACGCCATCGGCGCGGGCACGCCCGGCGAAGATCGAGGCACTGTCGGAATTCATGATTGCGCGGCTTTCTAACCCGCGCTGGCGCTGGCCGCGCTAGGCTTCGTCCTTCGGCCCGAAACGGATCAGCGCGAAGCGGATGATGGCGATCACGGTGACGGCGAGCGAGGCGAATTTCAGCTTGGTCAGCCAGGGCAGGATGGTGACCGCGGTGGCCGAAGACGGGCTGCCGCCGAAGGCAATCAGGCTGGATATGTTTTCGGCATAATCGGAAAACGCATAGATGAGCGGCAATGCCAGGACGGCTTTTACAAGGGCCGGGTGAACCGGCTTGCCAAAGTATCGCCCTGTGGTCTCGAGCTTGAGGATGAGGCTCAGGAGTAGCATCGCCAGCAAGGCGGGCAACACCAGCTCGGGGCCGAGATACATGGAACGGAGAACTCCATAGGCGGCGGCATTGTCCTTCAGCAAGGACTGCATGGCCGCGACAGTCGCCTCGTCATAGCCTGCGACATAGGTATCGAGCATGGCGCGGCCGGTTTCGTGCTGAAAGGGTAAGACGAAACCGAAGAGCGCCCAGCCAGAAGCCGCAATGCAGAGAATGGCGAGCAGCCCGATGATGCGGAGTGGTATCCGGCTGCCCGCTGTCATGATCAGACGCCGGAGCCCGGATAGTTCGGGCTTTCGCGGGTGATCGTCACATCATGCGGATGGCTTTCGCGCAGACCGGCGCCGGAAATGCGCACGAAGGTGGCGCGTTCCTGGAACTCCTTGAGGTCCTTGCCGCCGACATAACCCATGGCAGCCTTCAGGCCGCCTGCGAGCTGGTGCAGCACGCCCGATACCGGTCCCTTGTAGGGAACCTGGCCTTCAATACCCTCCGGCACGAGCTTGAGCGTGTCGCGGACTTCGGCCTGGAAGTAGCGGTCAGCAGAGCCGCGGGCCATGGCACCGACGGAGCCCATGCCGCGATAGGCTTTGAAGGAACGGCCCTGATAGAGGTAAACTTCGCCCGGGCTTTCGTCAGTACCTGCGAGCAGCGAGCCGATCATCACGGCCGATGCGCCCGAGGCGATCGCCTTAGCAACGTCGCCGGAGAACTTGATGCCGCCATCGGCGATCACAGGGACGTCCTGCGCCTGCGCTGCTTCGACAGCCGACATGATGGCCGCGAGCTGCGGGACGCCGACACCGGCGACGATGCGCGTCGTGCAGATCGAGCCCGGACCGATACCGACCTTGACTGCATCCGCACCGGCATCGATCAGCGCCTTGGTGCCATCAGAGGTGGCGACGTTGCCCGCCATGACGCGAACCGAGTTGGAGAGCTTCTTGACGCGCGCCACGGCATTGAGAACGCCCTGCGAATGACCATGGGCGGTATCGACGACCAGAAGGTCGACGCCGGCTTCGATCAGGCGCTCGGCACGCTCGAAACCGTCATCACCGACGCCGACGGCAGCGGCGGCGCGAAGACGGCCCTGCGCATCCTTCGAAGCGTTCGGGTTCAGCTGTGACTTCTCGATATCCTTGACGGTGATCAGACCAACGCAACGGCCCTCACCATCGACGACCAGCAGCTTTTCGATGCGGTGCGCGTGCAGAAGGCGCTTGGCTTCCTGCTGATCGACATTTTCCTTGACGGTGATGAGGCCTTCGCGGGTCATCAGCTCGTAGATCTTCTGCGAAGGATCGGAGGCGAAGCGAACGTCGCGGTTCGTGAGGATACCGACGAGGCGGCCGGACTTCTCAACGACCGGGATACCGGAGATCGAGTACATTTTCATCAGGCCCAGCGCATCAGCGAGCGTCGCATCGGGGCCGATGGTGACAGGGTTAACGACCATGCCGCTTTCGAACTTCTTGACCTGGCGAACCTGCTCGGCCTGCTCGACCGGCGTCAGGTTCTTGTGGATGACGCCGAGGCCGCCGGCCTGGGCCATGGCGATCGCCAGACGGCTTTCGGTGACGGTGTCCATGGCAGACGAAATGATCGGGATATTCAGTTCGAAGTCGGTTGCGATCCGTGTCGCGACGCTGGTCTGGCCCGGCAGAACTTCGGAATGACCGGGCTGCAGCAGCACGTCGTCAAACGTGAGTGCGTCCAAACCGGTCGGCGTTTCAATGATGCGAGCCATGGCCAATTTCCTTCAAATAAGAAAAATGCGACCCCACCCGGAACGAATCGTCCGCACCGGCGGTGTGCAAGGGTTGCTTTGGAAGTTGGCGAGGGCTGGTAACACGTCTATGACAGGTTGGGAATAGCAAAACGCGAATGCCTGCTGCGCGTCCAGGGAATAGGACGATGTGGCGCATTCCCAGGCCACGCAGCCTTGTTTCCGGCATGTCCGTTTCCCATGTGTCCACGGGCTGGACCGCATTGCCTTCAAGACGACACCATGCGCCAATTCCAACGGGCACTGGAGCTGCAAGCCGTGAACACCACCTGCACATCCTCCGACACGTTTCTATTTCTGCGCGCCTGGCTGCGAAATCCGCTGCGCGTCGCCTCCGCCATTCCTTCCGGCCACTCGCTGGCCCAGCTGATTACCCGGGAGATCGACCCGGCAGCCGGCCGCGTCATCGAACTCGGGCCGGGCACCGGCGTCTTCACGCGCGCACTAATCGGCCGCGGCGTTGCCGAGAGCGACCTGGTGCTGATCGAGAAAGGACGCGAATTCACCGGCATGCTGGCGGCACGTTTTCCGCAGGCGGCGATTGTCGAAAGCGATGCGGCGAAGATCGGACAGCTCGATATTGGCGGCCCGGCGGGCGCCGTCGTCAGCGGCCTGCCGCTGCTCTCCATGCCGCCGCGCCAGGTGATGGCGATCCTGGCCGGTGCCTTCAGGCATCTCGACAAGCAAGGGAAATTCTATCAGTTCACCTACGGCCCGCGCTGCCCGGTGCCACGCCCGATCCTCGACAGGCTGGGCCTGAAAGCGGTGTTCCTGGGACGGACGATCCAGAATTTCCCGCCGGCTGCCGTGTACCGTATCTCGAAGCGGACCACCCTGCCCTTCTGGCAGGGCGACTGAGCGTTGAAAAAACGGGAGCGGTGTGGGCCGCTCTCGCCTCATGTCAGATATCGAACTGATAGCTCTTGGGGACGAAGCGGTAGCCGGCGCCCTGCTTTTCGACGAAGCCGACCGCCGGGAACGGCATGTGATAGCCGAGGAAGGCGATCTTGTCGGTGGCGATCAGGTCGAACACCTTCTTGCGCGAAGCGGCGGCCTCGGCCTTGTTCATGTCGAAGCGCACTTCCCATTCCGGATGCAGCAGAGACAGGATGTAATGGTTTGCCGTATCGCCGGTGAAAACCAGCTGCTTGTTGTCGGACTGTGCATGGAAGACCATGTGGCCGGGCGTATGGCCTGGCGCCAGCATCGCGGTGATGCCGCTGACGACGGAATCGCCTTCCTTGATGAAGGTGGTCTTTTCGGCAAAGGGCACGACATTGGCGAGAACCGCCTTGTGGCCGCCTTCGGCCGGCGTCCCCTCGCGGGCCTTGTCGGTCCAGAAATCGTATTCCGCCTGACCGGCGACATAGCGAGCATTCTTGAAGGCCGGCGCGCCGTTTTCCATCATGCCGCCGATATGGTCGCCGTGCATGTGGGTCAGTGCCACGACGGTGACGTCATCGACGCTGTAGCCGGCAGCCTTCAGGCCATCCTGCAACTTGCCCATGCCACGCTCGCGGGCACCGGCGCCGAAGCCTGTATCGACGAGGATCACATCGGAACCGGTATCGATGATTGCGGGCGAATAGCTGTTCACGAACTTGTCGGCAGGCAGGAAGTTTTCGGTGAGCAGCGTCTTCACTGCTTCCGGATCCTGATTGGTGCCGAAGGTTTCGAACGGCTTCTCCAGCACGTTGCTGCCGTCGCGGACGGCGGTGATCTTGAAGGAACCGAGCTTGAATTGATTGATCTCTGGCAATGCTGTCGTCATCTTTGCTTTATCTCCGGTCTCGGCCGCCTGGGCCGGTATTCTCAAAATGGCGGGCGCCGCCAGCAGGCCAAGACCTGCGGCAAAAAGCGTGCGCCGCTTCATCCCCAATGAAACTGCCATATATCCATCCTCCGGCAACGTGCGATCTCTGTTCGCACTCATCCCCACGTGCTTGCCGGGCATTTCTGGCCGCGGCGGCGTAAGCATATGTCAATGTTGAAAGGAGAAGTTGTCGAACAAGCCGTCTCACGCAGACGTGAAGCGGATGTGTAGACTTCAGCGTTTCCGGGATTGGCAGAGACCGAGCCCGGGACTAAACAGCAGCCGCCCCCAAGACCATTCAAGGCTTTCGCCTATGAACCGCATCGTTCCGCTGATCCTTGCCGTCGCGCTCTTCATGGAGCAGATGGATTCTACCGTTATCGCCACCGCACTGCCGGCGATCGCCAATGACCTGCATGTCAACCCGATCACCCTGAAGCTGGCGCTGACCTCCTACATGGTGTCGCTCGCCGTCTTCATTCCGATCAGTGGCTGGATGGCCGACAGGTTCGGCGCCAAGAATATCTTCCGCCTGGCCATCTGCGTCTTCGTCGTCGGCTCGATCTTCTGCGCCAGTTCGTCCAATCTCGTCGAATTCGTCTTCGCCCGTTTCCTGCAGGGGATCGGCGGCTCGATGATGACCCCGGTCGGGCGCCTGGTTCTGGTTCGAACGACGCAGCGAAGCGACCTCGTCTCCGCCATGGCGCTGCTCACCATTCCGGCACTGGTGGGCCCGTTGGCGGGACCGCCGCTCGGCGGTTTCATCACCACCTATTTCAGCTGGCACTGGATCTTCCTGATCAACGTTCCTGTCGGCGTGATCGGCGTCTGGCTGGCGACGATCTTCCTGCCGCATGTGGAGGCGACGCGGCCGCCGAAACTCGATGTCATCGGGTTTGTCCTGACATCCGTTTCCGCGGCTGGCGTCGTCTTCGGCCTCTCGGTCGTCAGCCTGCCTGCGCTGCCGCCGGTCATCGGCATCACGGCGACAATCGTCGGTCTCATCTGCGGCTGGCTTTACGTCCGCCACGCCAGGAGCCACCCGGCGCCGATCCTGAACCTCGACCTCTTCAAGAACGCCACCTTCCGCGCCTCGACCACAGGCGGCACGCTGTTTCGCATCTGCGTCGGCGCCATGCCGTTCCTGACGCCGCTGATGCTGCAGCTCGGCTTCGGCCTGACGCCGTTTCAATCCGGCCTCATCACCTTCTCGGGTGCGATCGGGGCGATCACTACCAAGTTCATGGCGCGCCGCGTTTTCGCCGCCGCCGGTTTCCGCTCGACGCTGCTGACGGCCGCCTGCGTGACGACCGTCGTCACCGCTGCGACCGGCTTCTTCACACCGGAGACCCCGCATCTGGCGATCGTCGTCATTCTGCTGATCGGCGGCTTCTCGCGATCCTTTATCTTCACCGGCATCAATGCGCTGGCCTTTGCCGACATCAAGGATTCTGAGGCCAGCCAGGCGACGTCGATGAGTTCGGTGATGCAGCAGATCAGCCTGGCGCTCGGCGTTTCGGTTGCCGCCATGATCCTGGAAACCTGCATCTATTTCCGCGGCGAAGCGCTGCAGGTGGCCGATTTCCACGTCGCCTTCTACGTCATCGCGGCGCTGACGCTCATCGCGATGATCCCGTTCATCCGCATGGACAGGAATGCCGGGGCCGTGGTCTCAGGCCATCGCGGCAAGCCGATCACGCCTGCCGCCATCGAGGCCGAGCAGCAGGCGGTGAAATAGCCTATTCCGGCAACTCGCAGACAGCGCTGAGCTTGTTGCCGTCGGGATCGCGAATGTAAGCGGCGTAGAAACTCTCGTGGAATGGGCGAAGGCCCAGTTCGCCTTCGTCCTTGCCGCCAGCGGCGATCGCCGCCGCGTAGAAGGCATCGACATCGGCGCGGGTGGCAGCAGACAGTGCGGCCATCGTACCATTGCCATTCGACGCGCGGCGCCGGTTGAACGGCGTGACCACCCAAAGCCGGCAGCGGGTGTCGCCGTCGGCCGAATAGCCGATTTCTTCTTCCGAATAGCGCTGGCAGCGATAGCCGAGCGGCGGCATGATGGCATCATAGAAATGCCGTGCCCGCTCGATGTCGTTGGTTCCGAGGGTCAGATAGAGAAGCATGGGTCTGTGATATTCCAAGTCTTGGGACTGTCATAATCGCCCCAGTTCACAGGAAAGATCAAGCTTCCGTAGCGTCAACCTGCTTTTGGCGGCCCTTAAAGCCCTTGGCGAGCAGGAACATCTCGACTGATTCGGCGCGCGACGATGCCGGCTTGACGTGGACGACCTGCTTGAAATGCTGCTTCAGCATGGTCAGCAGCTCGCGCTCGGTGCCGCCCTGGAAGGTCTTGGTCAGGAAGTGACCGCCTTCACCCAGCACCTCGATGGCGAAATGCGCCGCGACCTCGCAGAGATGCATGGTGCGCAGATGGTCGGTGCGGTGATGGCCGGTGGTCGGCGCCGCCATGTCGGAGATGACGAGATCGGGCGTGCCGCCGACAGCTTCCAGCAGCGCTTCCGGTGCTGATGGATCCAGGAAGTCGAGCTGCAGAACCTTGACACCAGGAAGCTGCGTCATTTCCAGGAAGTCGATGGCCGCGACGCGGATATCCTCGTCGGTCGAGCCGGTGACCTTGGCGGCGATCTGCGACCAGCTGCCCGGCGCAGCGCCGAGATCGATGATGCGGCGGGCGCCCTTGAGGATGTTGTACTTCTCGTCGATTTCCAGCAGCTTGAAGGCCGCGCGGGCGCGATAGCCCTCGAGCTGCGCGCGCTGCACATAGGGATCGTTGATATGGCGCTGCAGCCACTGGCGCGACGACGCCTTCATCTTCTTGTTCTTGACGCGCTGGCCGAGCTTGCGGCCGGTGCGGTTGCCCGCGATGGGTGCCTTGGTCATTGTTCTCTTACCTTCCACGCTGGCCGCGGCGATTGCGGTGACGGCGCCAGACGCCATCATCCGCCATCATGTCGGTCAACAGGCCTTCCCTCAAGCCGCGATCGGCAACGCGCATGCGCGGGCTCGGCCAGCGGCGGCGGATGGCTTCCAAAATGGCGCAACCGGCCAGAACCAGATCGGCACGGTCGGGGCCGATGCACGGGTTGGCGGCGCGGCTTGCAAAATCCCACGACAGGAGCTTCGCCTGCATGGCCGAAACCTCATCGTCCGACAGCCAGATACCATCCACCTTGCGGCGGTCATATCGTGGCAGATCGAGATGCACGCCGGCAAGCGTCGTCACCGTGCCCGATGTGCCGATCAGATGGAAATCGGTCGACTGGGCAACCTCGATATCGGGGCAATCGAAACCGGAGAGCATGCCCGCGACTTCGCTGACCATGCCTTCGAAAACATCGGGCGTCACATCCCGGCCGCCGTGGCGCTCGGACAGCGTGACGACGCCGACCGGCAGCGAGGTCCAGTGGGTGATGTGATTCGCCAGGCGGCTGAAGCGATTTTCGCCGATGCGGATGACCGCGATCTCGGACGAACCGCCGCCGATATCGAACAGAACGACGGAGCGGGTTTCACGCCCGACAAGCGACGAGCATCCGGAGACCGCAAGCCGGGCTTCGGTTTCGCGGTCGATGATTTCGAGATCCAGACCGGTTTCGGCAACGACGCGCTCGAGGAACGCTTCGCCGTTCGATGCCTGGCGGCAGGCTTCGGTGGCGATCAGCCGCATACGGCGGATTTCGCGGTTTTTCAATTTGCCGGCGCAGACGCGAAGCGCATCGACGGCGCGATCCATCGCCTCGTCGGAGAGACGGCCGCTGGCCGCCAGCCCCTCGCCGAGGCGGACGATACGCGAGAAGGCATCGACGACGCGGAACTGGCCGGGGCGTGTCGGCTGGGCAATCAGCAGGCGGCAATTGTTGGTACCGAGGTCGAGCGCTGCATAGAGCTCGTCCGGCCAGGGATGTTCGAAGCCGTGATGCTCGCGTTCGCCGGCGCGATGCGGGCGTGGCTGGTCGCCGCTTCGCGCATCGGCATGACTGTTCGCCCGGGCGGACGGCTGATTTGCAGCAGACGATGGCTGAGAAGCGGTCTTCTCCGGCGTCAGCGGACGGCCCTGCAGGCCGCGCTTGCCGCGATGCTTGCGCCGGTTGCGGCGCGAGGCATGCTCCGAATCGCCAGATGGATTCGCCGCACCATCGGCAACCTTCTGATGCTGAACGGCGGCCTGCGGCGCCGCGCCGGTTTGCGGCGCAGCACTGCCACGGCGGCGACGCTTGCGCTTGCGGGACGGATTCCCTGCGGTGTTTTCCGTTGGGCGCGCAGCGTCTCCAGAGGGTCCGGAGGCGGTCTGCGAAGCGGTCTGGGGCGCGTTGCGGTTCTGGCCGCCACGTTTTCCCTTGCGGCGCCTGGACTTTTTGCCGTCCTTGCGCTGTGCCGCTGGCGCCCCGTCAAATTGCGGCTTGGCGCCGCCTTCGGGGTCTTCCACGTTGTTTTTCCACGCGCCGCGCAAGGCCTGAACGGTATGCTGCTGGCGCTCATTAGATTTTTGCGTTGCCGCAAGAATACCAGCGCATGCCAAAATCACCAAATTCTTTTTGAAATCAGTTTTAGAAGCCCCTGAAACGCATCATCCACATGCCCTGAAATTTTTTCAAAACAGCTATTTGCATTCCGCCGCGATTTGGTTATAAGCCCCGCACGACAGCGAAGCGGCCGACGCGCCGCTCCTGCTGGGGAATAGTTCAATGGTAGAACGACGGACTCTGACTCCGTTAATCTTGGTTCGAGTCCAGGTTCCCCAGCCAAATTTTTCTCTTCATTAAGATCATAACTCGGCCATATAGCGGAGTCGGACATTTTCAGTCCGCGCACGCGTATCGATGGGACGCGCTATAGTTGTATCGGGCCAAGCTACCGCGGAGGAAAGTTTCTGCCTAGGCTTGCCGCCTGAAAATCGATGGAACGAGCTGCAGCCTGTTCGACAAGACGCTCAAAGATGCCCAAACTACGCGAATCAACGCCCTCGCGCTCAGACGTCAAGGTGATCACGTCTCCGATCATCTAGCTCGTAGCAAGGAGGATGACAGGCGCATGATTGGAAGCTACCGATGGGTGCCAGCAAACGCAGAAAAGAGCTATTCCTTTTAAAGCATCCGTTGTGCTTTTTCTGCGGGTCAGCATCTGAGACGGAAGACCATGTACCCTCTCGCGAGTGCTTCATAAATCGAGTGTGGCCAGAGGGTTATGTCTTCCCGGCCTGCAAAGCTTGTAACAATAAAGCTGGCCCGCTTGAGCAAGTTGCTGCGCTCTACATGAAACTTGGCGATCACTCGGGCACTACACCTAGCGACCAGTTTTTGAAGCTCCTGTCGGGTGTTCGAAACAATAACCCGGAGTATCTGCCGAGACTCGACGTTACGGCAAACGCCAAGAAGCGCGCGCTGCCACTCTATAATTTCTCGCACCCCCCAGACGAGCCCGCCGCGTCAGCGCCGATCGCCGAGATGCCGAATGAAAATCGGAAAGCTTTTGAAGCTTTCGAACGTCGGCTGACCTGCGCACTCTACTACAAGCATATGAAAGAGGTCATGCCAACGACACACATGATCAGAACTTTCCGAACCCAGGTTATCGCCCGCAATTCTGAGACGCTTATCAGGACAATTGCGCCGATGTTTCCGAACACGATCAGGACGACCCGACAGAACACCAATCTAGGCGATCAATTCACATAGGTTTGGTATGGCTCAGAGGACAAACAGATGTTCGCCTTCATCGCTCAATTCTCGCAGTCCTACGTTTTTCTCGGTGTGGCCTGCCGAAGCGAAGATCTTGAGGGCGGTAAAGATTATCGCTTGCATTCGGACGACCTTTAACAAGGCGGCCTCCTCACCCCTCTCGCGGCGCCGCGAACTCATGCCATTCCGCTTCGGACCCATGGAACACATTCAAATCGATCTTCCCCTGAACGCCCTGCGATAGCCCCGAGCCCGAATATTGCCAGAGCATCCAGCGGCGGCCGGGATAGACTTGGGCCGGGTGGGCGGCGACGGAGCGGAGCCAGAAGGGGTGGCTTGGGAACTGGCCGCGGAGGTTGTCGCGGTAGAAATCGGGCGCCGTGTAGATAATTGGGCGCTTGCCGTAGTAGCGCTCCAGCTTGTCCATGAAGACCTGCATCTTTTCGACGACGCGCTCCGGGGACGGGCGGCGCTTGCAGCTGGATTCACCGTTCCACTCGACGTCGATGACAGGCGGCAGGGCGTCGGGATCGCGCGGCACGTTGCGCATGAACCAATCGGCCTGTTCACCGGCGGTGCGGCACCAGTAGAAGAAGTGATAGGCGCCGCGCTTCATGCCGGCGGCCTTGGCGCGCTGCCAGTTGGTGCGGAACATCGGGTCGAGATGGTCGCCGCCGTCGGTGGCCTTGATATAGGCGAAGTTGGCGCCCTGGGTTCTGAGCGTCGCCCAGTCGATATTGCCCTGCCAGCGCGAGACATCGACGCCGTGGACGGCGAGCTTGCGCGGCGAGGCGCGGCCGAAATTGATCGGCTTGGCATCACGGAACTGGTGGGCATAAATGCGCGAGCGGGTGCGCGGGGCGAATGCGGGTTCGGCCATCGGCTCGGGTGCCGCCATCAGCGCTTCCGGGCGCTCGGCCGGAACCGGCGCGCCGACCACGCGATTGACCGGCTCGAAGGCCTGCGGCTGCGGCACCTGGCCTGCCCAGGCCAGCTCTTCCTGATGCGGCATGGGGGCTGACGGCGCGGCCTGCGCATAGACGGGCGCGGCCGGAACGGGCGCTGGCGGCGGGGAAACCGAGCTCGTCGTTTCCTTCGACACCACACCGGAAACCAGACCCTCGTGGGTCGTGCTCGATGCGCAGCCCGACACAGTCAGGCAGGCAAGAAAGATCGCAGGAACAGCCGAAAAACGCATGGAACCCGTACACAACACAGAAAACGACATTGGCTTCATCAGGCCCGAACGGGGCCGGATGAATGGCTAACGGCAGTTTACCGGGAAATGTTGAATCCAATCTTTACGCCGGAATTTTCCGGGCGGGCGTGTCATTTTCGCACGCAAGCGCTTGTTAAAGATACAGAAAACCCGGCGTTTCACCGCCGGGCCGGGATGCGATCCTGTTCGTTCGCTGCCGTCAGCGACGCATCAAGCGCATGACGAGCGAGACGACGAAGAGAACCAGGAATATGAAGAAAAGAACCTGCGCGATGGACGCCGAAGCGCCTGCAATGCCGCCGAAGCCGAGCACGCCGGCAATCAGTGCCACGACGAGGAATACCAGAGCGTAATACAGCATGGCGATCTCCTATGCGTTGGACTGACATAATAACGGCCGCCCAAGGACTTAGTTCCATGGGCGGCCGCTTCAGAATGAGATTTCGCGTGAGCTGTCAGCCGAAATTAAAGAGCGCGCGTTCGGCGCGGTCGCCCTGATCGGGCGCCGGCGGCTCGGCGGCATCCAGATAGAACTTGACCGGCGCCGTCATCACAAACCAGACGCAGGCGCCGGCCATGAAGGCGTGGCCGACGGGATCGTCGCTGCCGGCGAGAAACGGCAGGCCGCCCGATACCGAAAGCACCGTCATGCGCAGCGACCATTCGGCTTCGCGCTTGGAAACGGCGCGGGCGCGGGCCGACTTGTATTGGCGGGCGTCATAGGGGTTGGATTTCTTCAGCCGCAGAAGCTTGCGCAGCGATGGCAGAGCGAGCGCCAGGAGAGCGGCGAGGCTAAGCGCCAGCGGCATGTCCGCAAGCCCATACCAGCAGCCTGCCGTCAGAAGCGAGATGACGATGAGATTCCAGACCGGCTCCAGCCGTTCCGGCGCCTGGCCGGTGCGGATATGCCATGCCCTGAGGATGGTCGCCGCGCCGTCCAGCAACGGCTCGTCGATATAACGATTGATCCAGTTCACGCTGATGCGCCCCTTCATTAGGAGAGGCTCAGGCAAAACCACGCAAAATCGGCATGAAGATGGCGAGACAGCTTCAGGCCGTCAGTTTTGGCCTCACCGCATCGGCAATTTCGCGCATCCGATCGACCGGCGCGTGGCCGATCAGCATAAAGGCATGGGTCGCCGTCGACCAATAGATGACGTTCATGCCCTTGCGCCCCTCGATATCGGGCTGCTTCGCCCCCTTGTCGGAGCGGATGATGCAGAGCGCCATCGGCCCGCTCTCGGGATCGAGATAGGCGATCTGCGCCAGGGGATGATCGTCATATTCGAGCAGCTGGGCGCGCTTGAAATCGACGCCCGGCAGGGCCACCGTTTCAGGCGAGAGGTTCAGCCCAAGCTTGCCATCGACGCGGGCAAGCTGTGCAGTCTGGACGTCGGCTGGCGGCACCGGACCGGCCAGCGTATCCGGCGTATAAAGCGCGATATATTCGGCAACGACACTGCGCCACTCGCTGCCCTCGTCCCTGCCAATACTGCGGCCAATACCGAGATAGGCACGGTCGGCGATGATGCCGACAGCAAGCGATGCGGCGAGCGCGCCGAAGAGCCCGCGGCGGGTGATGGTGGAGCGCTCCGCGCTCGCAGCCGCAGCGGCGGGAGCCGGGATCGCGGCAAGCATCGCCTCGAGCCTCTGCTTCGGCGCCTCGTCGAGCAGCGGCGCGAAAGCTTCGCTGAACGGCATGCTGCCATTGGCCAGAAACTCGATACGGGCAGCCACTTCCTCGTCTTCATTGGCCAGGGCTTCGATGCGCGCCATCTCCGGCTGCGGCAGTTCGCCGTCAAGAAAGGCGGTCAGCTCTTCGTCGGAAGGCATGCGGATATTGCTGGTCATGGACGCCCTCCTTCGGCTGTTTCGGCGGAGAGCCTGGCGCGGGCAGCGGCAAGGCGGCTCATCACGGTTCCGATCGGTATGTTCAAGATTTCTGCGACCTCACGATAGGCGAGCCCTTCGACATAGGCCAGGAAGACGGCGCTGCGCTGGGCCTCCGGCAAGGCATCGACCTTGCGCAGCAACTGGGCGGCGGCGACATGCGTTTCGGTCGCCTCTGCCCCATCGAAAACCAGGGTTTCCTCGGCATCGGCAAAGCCTTGGCCCTGCCGCACCTTGCTGGCCCTGATCTCGTTCAGCCAGATGGAATGGAGAATGGAAAACAGCCAGCGGTCCAGCCGGGTGCCCGGCTCGAACTGACTGGCGCGTTCCAGCGCCCGCACGCAGGTCTGCTGCACCAAATCCTCTGCGACATCCCGCTTGCGCGACAGCACGAGACCGTAACGCCAGAGCCGGGAGAGGTGCTCCGTCAGGCCCGTCCTGATATCCGCTTCGCTCGCGATGGCCGCCTCCGCGCCTGCTGTTTTCGGCGGCGCCGCCGGGATGACCGGCGACTCCGATTTTTCGCGACTATAGGCAAGAAACGGGGCGTGTGCGACCGCCATCAGAGCAATCCTTTGCAGCCGGCTTCGCCCATTTGCCGATCCTCAGATTTTCGAGGGGTCAATGATCGCGGCGTTCAGATCCTGGTATTCTTCGCAATCCGTGCCGCAGATCGTCTTGATCGTTGCCAGCTGGTCCTTGGCCATGTCGAGCTGGCCCTTGATGACATAGGCTTCGCCGAGATATTCGCGGACCTTGGCATATTGCGGATCGAGCTTCACCGACTGCAGGTAATAAGAAATGCCCTCGTCGGTGCGGCCGAGCTTGCGGGTGGCATAGCCGCGGTAGTTCAGGACTTCGGCGTTGTTCTGATCCTTGACAGTGTCGAGCATCGCGAGCGCCTCATCGAAGCGGCCGCTTTTTGCCAGCGAATAGGCATAGTCGGTGCGGTTTTCATCGGTGATGTTGGCGCTGCTCTGCTTCACGCACTTCTTGGCCTTCTTATCGTAGACCTCGCCCTTCTTGCAGACCGGCATGGTCTCGCTGTCGTCGCCTGCGGCGAAGACCGGGACGGAAAGTGCTGCCGCGGCGATAAAGCCGCCGAGGACGAGAGAAGCGATACGGACAGTTGTGGTCGTCATGGGAACATCTCCAGGAAAATGACGTTGCACACCGAGAACACCGGTCATCGGGATTTTATTCGGCGGGGTCATTCATTTTTTCGCATCACCTTTTCGTGACGGCGGGAGCCTGAATAAAGCGGCTCTAAGTAGTGTTCTCCAGCGCCGGGTGCATAAAGGAGAACTCCGTGAACGAACGGGTGACATTGCTTAGCGTTGCGACTGCCGTGCCTGAAGCCATCATCACGCAAAGCGAGGCGGCGGCGACGTCGGCGCGCCTTTTTGCGCACCGGTTCAAGGATTTCAGGCATCTCGCCGGGGTTTTCGAGAATGCCGGGATCAATAAGCGCCATGCGGCCCGGCCGCTTTCCTGGTTCGAGGACAATCACGGCTGGCCGGACAGGATGGCCGCGTATGCGGAGGTTGCCGGTCAGCTCTTTGCTGAAGCGGCAGCGAAGGCTCTCGCCGGCGCTGGGCTGGAGGCAGGCGACATTGATTGCGTCGTCACCGTCTCCTCGACGGGGATCGTCACCCCGAGCCTCGATGCGCGGCTGGCACGGCAGCTCGGATTTCGCGCCGATATCGAACGTGTTCCGGTCTTCGGTCTTGGCTGTGCGGCCGGCGTTTCCGGGCTTGGCATCGCGGCGCGGCTGGCGGCGGTGCGGCCCGGCAAGACAGTGCTCTTCGTCGCCATCGAACTCTGCACGCTGGCCTTCCGGCTGGACGAGCTGACACGGCCGAACATTATCGCCACCGCGCTTTTTGCCGATGGCGCTGCGGCCTGCGTGCTCCGGAGCGGAGACGGCGGCATCGCCGACATCGAATCGTCAGGCGAGCACCTATTTCCCGATACGCTCGACATCATGGGCTGGAAGATCGACGATACCGGCTTCGGCATCATCCTTGCGCAATCGCTGCCGCCATTCGCCGAGCGCGAACTGGGGCCTGCGATCGACGGCATTCTCGCCCGCAACGGGCTGACACGCGCGGACATCGGCCGGTTCATCTGCCACCCGGGCGGCACGAAGGTTCTGGGTGCTATGGAAGCGACGCTTGGGCTCAAACAGGGTTCGCTCGACCATGAGCGCGCCGTGCTTTCGGAATACGGCAACATGTCCTCGCCAACGGTACTTTTCGTGCTGGAGCGCGCGATTGCCGACGGTCTGCCGGAGCGCGCGGCGATGATCGCCATGGGGCCGGGCTTTTCGGCAAGCTGCGTGACGTTGCGGAGGATCGGCTGATGGACGCTTCTTTGCTGCTTCTTGCTTTCGTCACCCTGCAGCGGCTGGCAGAGCTGGTGATTGCGAAGCGGAACACGCTTGCCCTGTTTGCCCGCGGCGCACGGGAGGCCGGGGCGGATCATTATGCCTACATGGTCGCCCTGCATGCGGCATGGCTTGGCGGCCTTTGGCTGCTTGCGCCCGGCAAGCCGGTTCAAGCGGGTTGGCTTGCACTCTTCCTGGTGCTGCAGGCCTTGCGGATCTGGGTGCTCTTCACGCTGAGGGGACGCTGGACGACGCGGATCATCATTCTGCCCGGCGAGACGCTGGTCAGAGCCGGTCCCTACAAGCTCCTCAACCATCCGAACTATGTGATCGTCGCGGGCGAGATTGCCACCCTGCCGCTTGCCTTCGGCATGCCCGCCTACGCGATCCTGTTCTCGGTTTTGAACGCCATGATGCTTGCCGTTCGCATCCGCGTTGAAAATGCCGCATTGAGAGGGCAATGAAATTGAAATGAAACGCGATTTTTCATTTGCACCATCGCCAGCCTAAGGGCATTTTCGGGCTTGGGAACTCATTGGGTTGCAAGGAAAAATGACAAAGACTGCAATCGTGCTTGGTGCCGGCATCATCGGCGTTTCGACAGCCATCCACCTGCAACGCCGCGGCTGGCAGGCGGTGCTGGTTGATCGCAAGGCACCGGGTAACGAAACGTCGTTCGGCAATGCCGGCCTCATCCAGCGCGAGGGCGTCGTTCCCTACGGTTTCCCGCAGCAGGTCGGGCTGTTGCTGCGCTACGCGCTGAACAACCGCATCGATGCGCATTATCACCTGAAGACGCTGCCGAAGCAGGTGGCGTTCCTCGCCCGCTACTGGTGGAATTCCAATGCCCGCCGGCACGACGCCATCACCCGCGCCTATGCGCCGCTGATCGAAAATTCGGTGCTTGAACACAAGGACCTGATCGAGGCGTCGCATGCCGAAGCGCTGATCCGCAAGGATGGCTGGATGCGGGTGTTTCGCACCGCCGAGAAATACGACCAGGCGATTGCTGAAGCCGCACTCTGGGAGAGGGAATTCGGCGTCGAATACGACAAGCTGAGTTCAGCCGACGTGGCGCGCATCGAGCCGGGTCTGATCCAGAATTTCACCGGCGGTCTGCGCTGGCGGGATCCGTGGTCGGTTCTCGATCCGCATGCACTGACGGCGGCTTACTGCGCCTATTTCGAGAGCATCGGCGGCCGCTTCGTCAGCGGCGATGCGGCATCTCTCGGCCAGACAGGTTCCGGCTGGCGGATTTCCACGGCAGAAGGTCCGCTCGATGCCGATGATGCGGTTCTGGCGCTCGGCCCTTGGGCCGAAGTGGCAACCAAGCGGCTTGGCTATTCCTTCCCGCTCGGCGTCAAGCGCGGCTATCACATGCATTACGCTGCTCAGGGCAATGCCGTTCTCAACAACTGGACGCTGGATGCCGAGCGCGGCTATTTCCTGGCGCCGATGAACAAGGGCATCCGCCTGACGACGGGTGCGGAATTTGCGACGCTCGACGCCCCTAAAACGCCGGTGCAGCTTGACCGCGCCGAGAGGGTAGCGCGCACGATCTTCCCGCTCGGCGAGCGGCTGGACCCCGAACCCTGGATGGGCGCGCGCCCCTGCACACCTGACATGATGCCCATCATCGGCAAGGCGCCACGGCATAGTGGATTGTGGTTTGCCTTCGGCCATGCGCATCACGGGCTGACACTCGGACCGGTCACCGGCAGAGTGCTGGCGGAGCTGATGACCGGCGAAAAGCCGTTTATCGATATCTCAGCCTACTCGCCGCAGCGTTTCAATCCTTAAGCACTTGCGCAGACTGGCCTTTTTCCGCCAGATGAATCCGCATCAGGGGCTTTTCAGGAAACAGGATTCCTCCAAAACCAGCACCTGAAGTTCTAGTATTGCGCTAGAATTTCAGGAGAATCCCATGTCTATCGCTTCACCCAGCATCCCCGGCATCAAGGAGCCGTCGCTCGGCACGCCGGGGCTCGGCTCGATCATCGTGCTCGTTCTTGGCACCCTGCTGCTCGGTTATTTCTACGGCCCGGCGCAAGGCGCCCTCTTCCTCGTTGGCGGCGCTCTCGGTATCGCGCTCTACCATGCCGCCTTCGGCTTCACCTCCGCCTGGCGCGTGCTGATCCTCGATGGGCGCGGCCGGGGCTTGCGGGTGCAGATGATCCTGCTTGCGATCGCCGTCGTGCTGTTCTTCCCGTTCCTGGCAAGCGGCACGCTGTTCGGCCATGAGGTGAAGGGGTCCGTCTCGCCGGCCGGTCTCGGCGTCATCGTCGGCTCCTTCATGTTCGGCATCGGCATGCAGCTCGGCGGCGGATGCGCGTCCGGTACGCTGTTCACCGCCGGTGGCGGCAATGCGCGCATGCTGATCACGCTGCTGTTCTTCATCATCGGCTCGGTGCTTGGCACCGTCAATTTCGACTGGTGGGTGAGCCTGCCGTCGCTGCCGCCGACATCTCTGGTGCAGAGCTTCGGCGCGGTGGGTGGTATCGCCGTATCGCTGGCGATCTTCGCCGCCGTCGCCTGGATCAGCGTCATCGTCGAGAAGCGCTGGCATGGCTCGCTCGAGCAACCGGCCCCCTCGCCGCGCCAGGGCCTCTCGCGCTTCCTGCGTGGTCCCTGGCCGCTCGTCCTCGGTGCGGTGGCACTGGCGCTTCTGAACTTCCTGACGCTGGTCATCGCTGGCCGTCCGTGGGGTATCACCTCGGCCTTTGCGCTCTGGGGTGCCAAGGGCGCTTTGCTGCTCGGCATCGATCCGACCGCCTGGGCCTATTGGCAGACGCCTGCCAATGCCAAGGCGCTCTCCGACAGCGTCTTTGCCGATATCACCTCGGTCATGGATTTCGGCATCATCGCCGGCGCCATGCTGGCCTCCTCGCTTGCGGGACGTTTCTCTCCGAGCTGGGATATTCCGCTGCGCTCGATCGTCGCCGCCGTCGTCGGCGGCCTGCTGCTGGGTTATGGGGCGCGCATCGCCTATGGCTGCAATATCGGCGCCTATTTCTCCGGGATCGCTTCGGGCAGCCTGCATGGCTATCTCTGGGCGCTGTCAGCCTTTGCGGGGAATATCGTCGGCGTAAAGTTCCGTCCGTTCTTCTTCCTGGAGAAGAAGAACCTGCGCCGCATCGACGGCTAGGAAATACCGAGCGGCGCGAGCTTCATTCGCGCCGCTTCCGCAATCGCGTCGATGGTGCCGTCGATATCGACCGTGACCACGCCGGGCTCGCCGGTTGGAACCTCAAGCGTTGCAAGCTGGCTTTCCAGCAGCGATGCCGGCATGAAGTGGCCGGTGCGATGACCCATGCGGTCCATCAGCAGTTCCTTCGAACCTTCCAGATAAACGAAAAAGAGATTGCCGCCGGCGGCACTGCGAAGCCGTTCGCGGTAGATGCGCTTCAGCGCCGAGCAGGAAACGATGACGCCATCGCCTTCGGAAAGCGCTGACGTGATCGTCTGACCGATCACGTCCAGCCAGGGCATGCGGTCCTCGTCGGTGAGCGGGATGCCTTTCGACATCTTCTCGACATTGGAGCGCGGATGCAGTGCATCGCCTTCAACAAAACGGAGGCTCAACGCCTCCGCCAGTTTCTCGCCGATCGAGGATTTGCCGGAGCCGCTGACGCCCATGACGATGATGGCATGGGGCTTGCGGTCATTCTCCGGCATCTCTGATCCTCTTTGTTCCGGCTATTTCCATGCCTCAGGAGGCAGCAGCAGCCTTGCGGGCCAGACGCGCCCGGATGGTTTCGACATCGGCCCGCGGCGTCGCGGCAAACAGCGTCTTGGTATAGCTGTGCTGCGGATCGCTGAAGACCTGATCGCGGCTACCGTATTCGACGGCTTCACCGAAATACATCACCATCACGTCGTCTGCCATGTAGCGAACGACCGAGAGGTCGTGGCTGATGAAGACATAGGTGAGGTTCAGCTCATCCTGAAGATCGGCGAGCAGGTTCAGCACCTGTGCCTGGACTGAGAGGTCGAGGGCCGAGACCGGCTCGTCGAGAACCAGAAGCCGCGGGTTCAGCATCAACGCACGCGCGATGGCGATACGCTGGCGCTGGCCGCCGGAGAACATGTGCGGATAGCGGTTGAAGTGGATTTCCTGGAGACCGACCTTCTTCAGCATCGCCATCGCCAGTTCCTGCCGTTCGGCAGCGGGCGTCTTGGTGTTGATGATCAGCGGCTCCATCAGGATGTCGCCGATCTTCTTGCGCGGGTTCAGCGAACCGTAAGGGTTCTGAAAAACGATCTGCACCTTGCGGCGGATTTCCGGCGTCAGATCGCCGGCGGCGATATCGACCTTCTTGCCGTCGATCATCAGTTCGCCCGCCGTGGCAGGGTCGATCATCGTGACGATACGGGCAAGCGTGGACTTGCCGCAGCCGCTTTCGCCGACGATTGCCAGCGTCTTGCCCTGCTCGACCTTGAAGCTCACGCCCTTGACGGCATGAACGGTCTTTGCCTGCTTGAAGAGGCCGCCCGGGAGATAGTAGTCGCGGACGATATTCTTGGCTTCGAGGACTGGCGTCATTGTGCCGCTCCCTGATTGAAAAGCTCGCCGATGGTCGGCAGGCGATCACCGGTGGCGTTGTCTGGAAGAGCGGCGAGCAGAGCGCGGGTATAATCGCTCTTCGGCGCTTCGAAGAGCGACAGGACGTCGGCCTCTTCCATCTTGCGGCCCTTGTACTGAACGATGACACGATCGGCCGTCTCAGCGACCACGCCCATGTTGTGGGTGATCATGATCAGGCCCATGCCGTGCTCACGCTGCAGACGCATCAGGAGATCAAGGATCTGTTTCTGGATCGTCACGTCGAGCGCGGTGGTCGGCTCGTCAGCGATCAGGAGCTTCGGATTGCAGGCGATCGCGATGGCGATCATCACGCGCTGGCACTGGCCGCCCGACATCTGGTGCGGGAAGTGGTTGAGGCGCTCCGCCGGGTTCGGGATGCCGACAGCTTCGAACAGTTCGATCGCACGCTTGCGGCGCGCGGCCTTGTCGAGGCCGAGGTGGATCTTCAGGACTTCCTCGATCTGGAAGCCGACCGTGAAGCACGGATTGAGGCTGGCGATCGGTTCCTGGAAGATCATCGACATATCCTTGCCGATGATCTGGCGGCGCTGGGCGCCGGACATGCCGAGCAGGTTCTGGCCGTCGAAGACCATCTTGTCGGCTGTGACCTTGGCGGTCCAGGGCAGAAGGCCCATGGCAGCCAGCATCGAGACCGACTTGCCGGAACCGGATTCGCCGACGATGGCGAGAACTTCGCCCGGATCGACCTTCAGCGAGACGCCGTCCACCGCGCGGAACGCGCCTGTCGACGTCTGAAACTCGACGACGAGATTTTCGATTTCGAGAAGTGCCATATCAGGACCTCTTCAGCTTGGGGTCGAGCGCATCACGCAGGCCGTCACCCATGAGGTTGATGGCAACGACGGTGATGAGGATCGCCAGACCCGGGAAAGTGACCACCCACCAGGCGCGCTGAATGAATTCGCGCGCTTCGGCAAGCATCGTGCCCCATTCGGGTGTCGGCGGCTGTGCGCCCATGCCGAGGAAGCCGAGGGCGGCTGCGTCGAGGATCGCCGCCGAGAAGGCGAGCGTTGCCTGAACGATCAGCGAAGCCAGGCAGTTCGGCAGGATGGTCTTGAACATCAGGCGCAGCGTGCCGGCACCGGCAACGCGGGAAGCCACGACATATTCCTTCTCGCGCTCGCTCATGACGGCGGCACGCGTCAGGCGAACGAAATGCGGCTGGTTGACGATCGAGATGGCGATCATCGCGTTGGTCAGGCCGGGACCGAGGACCGCGACCAGCACGAGGGCGAGCAGCAGCGACGGGAAGGCCAGGATGATGTCCATCAGGCGCATGATGACGATATCGACGCGGCCACGGAAATAGCCAGCAATAAGGCCGATCAGCACGCCGGCGACAACCGACAGGGTGACGACGACGACGCCGATGAACAGCGAGAAACGTGCGCCATAGATCAGACGCGACAGGATATCACGGCCGACGGCATCAGTGCCGAGCGGATAGGTGAAGCTGCCGCCGTCCATCCAGAACGGCACCGACAGCAGCAGCTGGCGGTTCTGCTCATCAGGGGCATGCGGCGCGACGATCGGTGCGCCGATGGCGATGACCAGGATGAAGAGGAAGATGAAGAGGCCGATGACGGCGCCCTTGTTTCGCGAGAAATAGTACCAGAACTCCGCAAGGACGGATGGCTGGCCGGTTTTTGTGCTTACCGTGCTCATGAGCCGCTCCTAATGACGAATACGCGGGTTGATAAAGCCATAGGTGACATCGACAAGCAGATTGACCAGCATGATGATGCCGGCAATCAGCAGCAGACCACCCTGGACGACCGCATAGTCACGCTTGAAGACCGCATCGACCATCCACTTGCCGATACCCGGCCAGGAGAAGATCGTCTCGGTGAGGATCGCGCCTGCCAGGAGCACGCCGACCTGCAGGCCGATCGTGGTGATAACGGGGATCATGGCGTTGCGCAGCGCATGAACGCCGACGACGCGCAAAGGCTTGAGGCCCTTGGAGCGAGCCGTGCGCACATAGTCTTCGCCAAGCACTTCAAGCATTGCCGAACGCGTCTGGCGCGCGATGACCGCAAGCGGGATCGTGGCGAGAACGATGGTCGGCAGGATGAGATAGCTGACGGCGGACTTGAAGGCGCCGGCCTGGCCGGACAGCAGACTGTCGATCAGCATGAAGCCGGTGACCGGCTTGAAGAAATACATCAGCGAGATGCGGCCCGAAACGGGCGTCCAGCCGAGATAACCGGAGAAGAAGATGACGAGCAGCAGGCCCCACCAGAAGATCGGCATCGAATAGCCGATGAGGGCGACGCCCATCACGCTCTGGTCGAACCACGTCCCTCGTTTAACCGCGGCGAAGACACCAGCGGGAATGCCGAGCGCGGCCGCCAGAATGATGGCGCAAAGCGACAGCTCGAGCGTAGCAGGGAACAGTGTGAAGAATTCGCCGAGAACCGGGCGCTTGGTGACGATCGAGGTTCCGAGATCGCCGTGCAAGACCTTACCGAGATAATCGAAATACTGCACATACATCGGCCTGTCGAAGCCGAGATCATGCATGATCTGGGCGTGACGTTCAGGCGCCATGACTCGTTCGCCCGACAACAGCATGACGGGGTCGCCCGGCAGCAGGCGGATAAACGAAAAGGCGATGAGCGAAACGCCGAGGAACGTTGGGATCAGCACCGCAAGGCGGCCGATGAAGAAACGTAACATGGCAGGTGTCCAATAGTTTCCGGCGGTCAGGATGATCCCGACCGCCGGCCAAGCCCGGCTTTCACCGGACAGTTTACAGATTTTCTATTATTCGGAAATGTCCACGCCGTCGAAGCGGTGGATGCCGAGCGGGTCCATGTGGAAGCCCGTGACCTTCTTGCTCATCGGAACGAAGACGACCGAGTGGTCGATCGTTGCCCAAGGAGCTTCCTTCTTGAAGATCAGCTGAGCCTGCTCATAGAGCTTCGTGCGTTCTGCGACGTCGGCCGTCTGCTTGGCCTTCTTCATCAGATCGTCGTAGTCCTTGTTGCACCACTGAGCACGGTTGTTGCCGCCAACAGCGGTGCAGCCGAGCAGCGTGTCCATGAAGTTGTCCGGGTCACCGTTGTCGCCGGTCCAGCCGAGGATGACGGCGCCATCGCGCTTCACGTCGGAGGAGAGCTTCAGGTATTCGGCCCATTCATGGGTGACGATTTCGACCTTGACGCCAGCCTTGGCGAAGTCGGCCTGCATCAGTTCAGCTGCGCGGCGTGCGTTCAGCATGTAAGGACGCGAAACCGGCATTGCCCAGATCTTCATGGATAGATCCTTGACGCCTGCGGCTTCGAGAGCCTTCTTCGAGCCTTCCGGATCGTACTTATCGTCAACGACGGCATCATTGTACGACCACATCGTCGGCGGGATCGGGTTCTTGGCAACGGTTGCGGCGCCCTGGAAGACGGCGTCAACGATCGCCTGCTTGTTGATCGCCATGTTCAGAGCGCGGCGAACTTCCGGCTTGTCGAACGGGGCCATCTGCGTGTTGTAGGCGAGGAAGCCGATGTTCAGGCCCGGCTGTTCGAGAACGGTCAGGTTCTCGTCCTTCTTCAGCTCGGAAACGTCAGCTGCGTTCGGGTAAGGAAGGATGTGGCATTCGCCGGCCTTCAGCTTCTGAGCGCGAACCGAAGCGTCCGTGGTAATCGCGAACACGAGATCGTCGATCTTTTCCTTGCCCTTGAAGTAGGTTTCGTTGGCCTTGTAGCGGATGACGGCATCCGGCTGGTAGGCAACGAAGGTGAACGGACCGGTGCCGAGCGGCTGCTGGTTCAGCTGAGCCATCTTGCCATCAGCAGCGAGCTTGTCGGCATATTCCTTGGAAACGATCGATGCGAAGTCCATGGCCAGGTCGGCAAGGAACGGCGCTTCCGGACGGTTCAGGGTGAACTTGACGGTCAGGTCGTCAACCTTTTCGATCGACTTGACGAGATCCGGGAAGCCCATGCCGGCAGCGTATTCGTAGGAACCGCCTTCGACATACTTGTTCCACGGATTGTCAGCGCGCAGCTGGCGCTCGAACGAGAAGACGACGTCGTCGGCGTTCAGGTCGCGGGTCGGGGTGAAGAAGTCGGTGGTCTGGAACTTGACGCCCGGATGCAGCTTGAAGGTGTATTCCTTGCCGTCGTCAGAGACGGTCCAGCTGTCGGCGACGCCCGGCTCGATCTCCGTACCGCCATGCTTGAACTCGACGAGACGGCTGTAAACCGTACGCGAGGAAGCGTCAAAGGTCGTGCCTGCGGTGTAGAGGCTCGGATCGAAGCCTTCCGGCGATCCCTCAGAGCAATAGACAAGCGTCTTGGAGTAGGCGGCGGTGGCCATGACGGAAGCCAGGGCAGTCGCTGCCAGCAGGACAGAGAACTTTTTCATGATGTTGTTTCCCAGGTTTGTTCTTTTTGATCTTTGGAGATCGGCGCTAGTTATCCCGATCAGCGGGCCGATGGAACGATATTTATTTGCTGAAAGCAACGGCGTAGGCAGAAAATTTTTCCAGAAAACCAACTTTAGAAATTTTCGGTCAAAAATAGGCCTGAATTTGCAAGATTGAGGCACATTCGACCGCGATTCTGTCGCATTTGGTATAAATTCGCGTCTGTGGACGGCATTGGAAGCGGTTTCAATGCGCTGTGATATATCAACACTGCGTGAGCCGGAACTAAAAAGCCACGGCTACCGAGGGTAGCCGTGGCTTCATGATGACTTTCGACTATTCAAATATTAAGCAGCCGGAGCGGGTATCGCCGCCTTGCGATAAGGCTGCTCGCCGGTGATGCCGAGCAGGAAATTGATCTGCGGACGCGCTTTGACGAGGTCGTCGATCGAGTATTCGGTCAACACGTCGAAGAAGGCATTCAGCGCCTTGCGAAGCGCGGAATTGAGACCGCAGCTATCGACCAGCGGGCACTCGACGGCGCCGTCCTCAAAGCATTCGGCCATGGCGAAGCTGTCTTCAGTGACGCGGACCACGTCGAACAGGCTGATGTCAGCTGCCGGCTTGCCGAGACGCACGCCGCCATTGCGGCCGCGAACGGTTTCGACCAGGCCGGCCTTGTTGAGCGGCTGCAGAATCTTGAAAAGGAAGAGCTCGGACACACCATAGGCTCTGGCGATTTCCGGAATCCGGCTCAAGTGTCCGTCATTGGCAGCGCAATACATCAACATGCGAACCGCATAGTTGGTCTGCTTCGTCAATCGCATGCCGGTCTCCTGACTCGAATGGGGCTGAAGCCTATATAGTGGGTAAGATAGTTTTGAACAATTCCAAAATATGAAAATCGGAGTCACGTTTATGCGGCCCCTCGCCGCATCGTCTCAAACGAAAAACGGGCCCGCCGAGGAGCCCGTTTTCCAAGTCTTCCAGGATGATGCGCTTACTTCATCGTCGGCATGACGAACTCGGCACCGTCCTTGATGCCCGACGGCCAGCGGCTGGTGACCGTCTTGGTGCGGGTCCAGAACTTGATCGAGTCGGTACCATGCTGGTTGAGATCGCCGAAGGAGGACGACTTCCAGCCACCGAAGGAATGATAGGCGAGCGGAACCGGGATCGGAACGTTGACGCCGACCATGCCGATGTTGATGCGTGAGGCGAAGTCGCGGGCCGCATCGCCATCACGGGTGTAGATCGCAACGCCGTTGCCGTATTCATGCTTCATCGGCAGGTCGAGGGCTTCCTCGTAGTTCTTGGCGCGGACAACCGACAGGACCGGTCCGAAGATTTCGGTCTTGTAGATATCCATGTCGGGCGTGACGTTGTCGAACAGGCAGCCGCCGACGAAATAGCCGTCTTCGTAGCCCTGGAGCTTGAAGTTGCGGCCATCGACGACGAGCTTTGCGCCTTCGTCGACACCCTTGTTGATCAGACCCATGATGCGCGCCTGGGCTTCCTTGGTAACGACGGGGCCGAGATCGGCCTTATCATCTGTGTAAGGGCCGATGCGCAAGGATTCGACCATCGGGGTCAGCTTGGCGATAAGACGGTTGGCGGTTTCCTCGCCGACCGGAACGGCAACGGAGATCGCCATGCAGCGCTCGCCGGCTGAGCCGTAGCCCGCGCCCATCAGCGCGTTGGCGGCCTGATCGAGATCGGCATCGGGCATGATGATCATGTGGTTCTTGGCGCCGCCGAAGCACTGGGCGCGCTTGCCGTTCTGGGCAGCCGTGCCATAGACGTATCGGGCGATCGGCGTGGAGCCGACGAAGGAAACGGCCGAGATATCCGGATGCGTCAGGATCGCGTCGACCGCGCCCTTGTCGCCGTTGACGACGTTGAGGATGCCGGCAGGCAGGCCTGCTTCGATCATCAGTTCGGCAAGACGGATCGGCACGGACGGATCACGCTCCGACGGCTTCAAGATGAAGGCGTTGCCGCAGGCGATCGCCGGGGCAAACATCCACATCGGGATCATGGCCGGGAAGTTGAATGGGGTGATGCCGGCGCCGATGCCGACAGCCTGGCGGATCGAATACATGTCGATATTCGGGCCGGCGCCTTCGGTGAACTCGCTCTTGGCAAGGTGCGGAATGCCGATAACGAACTCGCAGACTTCGAGGCCGCGAATGAGATCGCCCTTGGAGTCTTCGATCGTCTTGCCATGTTCCTTGGAGAGCAGTTCGGCGAGCTCGTTCATGTTCTCGTTGAGAAGCTGCACGAACTTCATGAACACGCGGGCGCGGCGCTGCGGGTTGGTGGCAGCCCACTTCGGCTGGGCAGCCTTGGCGTTCTGAACCGCTGCGTCCAGTTCGGCATCGCTGGCGAGCGCGACGGTCGCCTGCACTTCGCCGGTTGCCGGGTTGTAGACGTTGCTGGTGCGGCCGCTGGTACCCGCGACCTGCTTGCCGCCGATGAAATGTCCGATCTGACGCATGAAGTGCTCCTCCTGTATTTTCTCGATGGCTAACAATCGCACTTCAATTTGCACAAATCAATGAGCTGGGATAAGCAACCGTTGTGCGCAAATTGAAGTTACAAGACTGGAAAGCGGCCTTGTGAACGATAGATAGGTCCGCTTCTGCATTGGCAACCGGCATCCCAGAGGAGGCGAGTGAGCGATGAGCGAAAATCGCATCGTCAGAATGGCCGAGATCGAGGTCGATCCCGAGCATCTCGAGACCTACCGCGCATTGCTCGCCCAGGAGATTGCGGCATCGGTTGCCGCCGAAGAGGGTGTCCTGTCGCTGAATGCGGTGGCGATCAAGGGCAGCCCGAACAAAATCCGCATACTCGAGGTCTATGCCAGCCAGGAAGCCTATGAAGCTCATCTTCGGGCGCCGCATTTCCTGAAATACAAGACCGGGACGGCAGGAATGGTGACATCGCTGACGTTGCTGGAGGCCGATCCGATCATGATGTGCAGCAAGCCATGAACTGGGACGACGTCCGCATCTTCCTCGCCGTCGCCCGCACCGGGCAGATCCTTGCCGCGTCGAAGCGGCTGGGGCTGAACCACGCAACGCTGTCCAGGCGGCTGACCTCGCTGGAGGAAGCTTTGAAGACGCGCCTCTTCATTCGCCGCACCAATGGCTGCGAACTGACTGCGGAGGGCGAAATCTTCCTGTCGTCGGCGGAGCGGATGGAAACCGAGATGCTGGCAGCGCAGGCCAATCTTGGCCGGACCGATACGGCGATCGCCGGTACTGTGCGCGTCGGGGCGCCCGATGGTTTCGGCGTCTCGTTTCTGGCGCCGCGCATGGGGCGGCTGATCGAACGGCATCCGGAACTGAAGATCCAGCTGGTGCCGGTGCCCCGGTCCTTCTCGCTGTCGCAGCGCGAGGCGGATATCGCCATCACGCTTGAGCGGCCGGAACAGGGCCGGCTGATTTCCGCGAAATTGACCGACTACACGCTTGGCCTCTACGCATCGAAAAGCTACGCGGCGCAAAACGGCCTGCCCGCCGACGCCGAGGCTTTGAAGCAGCACAGGCGGATCGGCTATGTCGAAGATCTGCTGTTTTCGCAGTCGCTGAACTTCACCGGCGAAGTGATGCGCAACTGGGATGCCGCCTTTGAGATCTCCTCGGCGACGGGTCAGACGGAGGCGGTGCTTTCTGGCGCGGGGATTGGCATCCTGCACGACTATATCGCCCGGCAGCATGCTGAACTCGTCCGTATCCTGCCCGGCACGTCCATCCGCCGTGCCTATTGGACGACATTCCACGAAAGCGCCCGCGAACTCGTTCGCGTGCGCACCGTCTCGGATTTCCTGCAGGAACTAGTCAATGCCGAGCGGCACATCTTTCTATAGATGTTTCGCCGGCTCTTCGTTCTCATCCGGATTGGGGTTCGGGGCCTCGTCGGGAAGCCTGTCGGGTTCCGGTTCCTTTATCGGCGGCTCCGGCATCCAGCCGGGTCCCGGCATCGGCGGCTGATCGGGGATAGGTTCGTTGGGTACGGACATATCCTGCTCCTTCCGTCTCTGTTGGTTTCAATTTTCCGGTTTCGTAGACTCGGCAGCGCGCATCGGCATGCTGTCTATGATGGCGAATAGCTCGCCATTGCTCACAGGCTCGCTGACCTTGAGCTTCACCGTACCATCCTTGCCGATCAGCGCCGCGTGAAAGGTGCCGGTATCAGGTGCGTCGAGCGCTTGGCGCAATGCGCCGACATCGACCGGCTCCGCTGAACCGAAGACGGCCCGGACTGCACTGCCCGACACCTTGAGGACGATCATGTCGCGCTCCTCAAGCGCCGCCCGGTCCGCGAGCAGCTGGTGTTCCTGGCGGGCGGCGCGGCTGTTGTCGCTGTCTGAGAAGATCACCAGAACGCGATTCTTCCACTGAAATTGCGAGAGGCACTCGATTGCCGCATAGGCGGCGTTCGTCTCATCGACCTTGGTCGCACCATATAGAAGCGTCTTCGACATTCCCGTTCTCCCGTCCGTTGATAGAACGGCTGGGAGGATCGGACAGTTCCATCGGCAATGGAGCCATGCCCCTGAAATGAAAAAAGCCGGTCAGATCGACCGGCTTTTTAGTTCGTTCCTGCGTTAGTTACATCGGAACGAAGGCAGACAACGGGACCTGCAAGGCAGCGGCAATGCGCTTGAGCTTTGCGGGGTCGGCGTTTTCCCCATTTTCAATTTCCGTAATTTCACTCGGCACGAGACCACAGGTCACCGCCAGATCGTCGATGCTGTAGCCGACGGCTTCGCGCGCAGTCTTGACCTCGGCCGCGACGTTGATCGCAGACACCACAGTCGCCTTGGATTCATCCAGATTGTTGAGAGAAATGGACATGAAGTCTCCTTCGATAAGCAGCTCTGAAGTAACCCCCGGCACAAAATGGCACTGCCGCTCACATTTTGCAACGCAATATAAGAGAAAGTTTACCTGTGCCGGTACGAGTAGATAGGCAGGCGGGCCCGGACGGCAAGACCGGTAGAATGTGATGGTCCCTGCTGTGCTTCAGGGTCCGCTTCGGGATCATATATGGAAGGAAGAATGGTACGGTTGGGGGGTCTCGAACCTCCGACCTCAGGTGCCACAAACCTGCGCTCTAACCAACTGAGCTACAACCGCACAATGCCGCGCTCGGCGCGACGGGGGTCACATACGAGGACTTGAAAATTAATTCAAGCCCTATCTCCCCTCAATGTACAAAAAGGCCGGACGAAGCGTCCAGCCTTTTGTTCTATGTGCCCGAAATCGATCAGGCAGCCTTGAAGGACGCCATGACCTTTTCGGCGGCTTCCTTGGAAGGCTTTGCGAGCTTTTCGGCAACCTGCTTGGAGGTTTCCTGCATCGACTTCGCCTGCTCGACGGTCAGCTCTGCCTGCTTGCGGAAGAAGGTGGTCTGGAGTTCGAAGAACTCGGCAACCGACTTGACGCCAAGAAGCGCTTCCATGTGCGAGAGAGAGTTTTCGGCATTGGTGCGGAGCGCATCGATAGCCTTGAGGCCGATCTCAACGCTGCCGGCCTGTGCCGTCTGAACGGTGGCTTCAAGCGTCTTGCCGGCGTCTTCGCCAGCGGACTTGATCTTGCTATAGGCTTCGCGCGACTGCTGAGCGCCCTTTTCAGCAAAATCACGGAACGATTCTGCGAACTTGGACGGGTCGAACGCGGCCATTGAAAAAACGTCGTCGGTCTTTATGGTAGCCATTGGATGCGAGCTCCTTGAGTCCGGGCGTTTGACGCCCTTTAGTTTGGATAGAGCTTATATAGACCAACTTATTGTGCATTGCAACATAATTGTGCGACGCACAAGGCGTTAACCTTTCCGCCCGAAAAGGCGGCCTGAAGCTGGACCCTTTTCCGGCGCATCGTTATTAATAGACCGTTAATTAAAAGAGACCTAAGGCAACAAGGTTCCCCATGCCCGCTGTCCAGTACCCGTTCATCGACATTGCAGTGCATCAGCGGGTGCGGGAGCGTTTTTCGCGTGGCGAAGCCTTGGTGCTTTTTTCCGCCGACCTGAGCCGCCTGCTCTGGGCAAATGGCGCGGGTGCCGAGCTCTTCGGCCATTCGGCCGTCTATGACCTGCTCGACCAGGGCGTCGGCAGCGGCGACATCACCTTCCGGCAGTTGGAGACGACGGCGCGGCAACTGAGCGCGACCGGCGACAGCCGCAGCCTGATGATCCGCATCGTCAAAGGCTTCCAGCGTGTTCCGGTTCAGGCAAATGCCGAGCTGATCGGGCTTTCGAGCGGCGAGCGCGCTATCCTGTTTTCGGTCCCCGTCGCCGGCAAGGCGTTGAGCCCGGCCGCCTCGGCTGCGCAGATGCTACAAGGTCTCGACGATCCGGACACGCACATGGCCGTCATCGGCGCCGACGGCGAGGTCATCGCCTCGTCGCCCGGATACGCCTCGCTCGGCATCACCCAGCAGACGGCAAAGACCCTGACGGCACTCGCATCCAGCCATCCCGATCGCCTCGTCAAGCGGCCGGTCGCCACCGGCAAGGGATATCTCCCGGCCGCCGTCGGAAAGCTGAGCGACGAACCGGTGCTCAATCTGCTTTTTGCCGTAGAGACCGTGCTCGGGCATCTCGATCCGATCGACCCCGCGGCCCCGGAAGAAGTCTTATCCACAGCCGCCGTTAACCATATCCCTCCCGCGAAATTCGACGAGGCGCTGAGCGCTGTCGCCGGGATCGAAGAGGTCGAGGAGACGCTGGAAAGCGTTGGCGACCCTGAAGAGGCGCCCGCCGAAGAACCGCGCGTCGAGGAATTTGTCGATAGCGAACCGCAGAGCGAAACAGCAGCGGACGAGCCAGAACAGCAGGCCGCCGCCGAGCATGTGACTGACGAGACACCCGATGAGCTGCCGGAGCCGTCCGTAGAAGCAGAGCTCGTTACGATCGAACCGCAGCCGAATGTCGTGCTTCATAACGAGGCCGACGAAGCCGTTGAAGATGACGCGCCGACAGAGGAGACCGTGGAAACGCCGCTGATCGACGCCGCCGCTGCAGAGCTTGCAGACGAACCGGTAGCCGATGCTCCGGCTGCAGCGGAAGCCGTCGCCGGCGAACAGAAACCTGCCGCCGCCTTCAGGTTCCAGCCGAACAGCCGGGCAACGCGTTTCGTCTGGAAGATCGATGCGCAGGGTTGCTTCAGCGAGGTATCGAACGAGTTTGCCGAGGCCGTCGGCCCGAACGCCGCCAACATAATCGGCGTCGCCTTCAGCGATATCTCCGCGCTCTTCAATCTCGATCCGGAAGGCAAGATCGCCGAGGCGCTGGAGCGCCGCGATACCTGGTCCGGCAAGACGATAAATTGGCCGATCGAAGGCACAAGCCTCGTCGTGCCGGTCGATCTCGCCGCGCTGCCGACCTATACGCGCCACCGCGAGTTCGACGGTTTCCGCGGGTTCGGTGTCGTGCGCCTTTCAGATGCAGCTGAAGATCCGCTGGCCCTTGGGCTGACGCTCGGGCCGGAGGGTATCGGACGCGATGCAGCAAGTCTCGACCAGCCATTGGAAGACGTTCATGCCGAGGCGCCCTCGCCCGTCGAGGACGTAACGGCGACGGCCGTTGAAGAAGAGCCTGCCCCAGCTGAATTGCCTGCGCCGCGCGAAGAGCCTCCGGCGCTGCGCCTTGCCGAAACACCAAGCCGCCGCCTGACCGACAAGATCGTGCAACTGCACAATGCCGGCCCGGGACTGAGCGCGTCCGAACAGGCCAACTTCCGCGAGATCGCCAAGCGGCTCGAGGCCTTCGGCGTGCGTGAAGACGGCTCTGCAGAAGACGAGCCCGCAGGTGCTGACGCGGTCCAAGCGGTGACGCCGGTCGAAGAAATTCCGGTCGCGGCGAATGATTCCGTACCGCCGGACGAAGAGATCGCCGTGGTGGCCGAAGAACCCGCCGAGCCTGCGGAAGCGGAGATCGCCGAAGCTGCCAGCGACGGCGAACAGCCTACGGCGGCGGCAGCGGACGGCGACAGCGATGACGACGCCACCGAAGGACTGCCGGAAACATCCTTCAGCCCGATGGAAATGCTGAGCACCGTCATCCCGCCGCGTGTGAAGATGGTCGATGGGCTTTCCTCGGCGACAGTCGATCAGCTGCCGGTCGCCGTGCTGATCCATGCCGGCGACGCGCTGATCCATGCCAATCCCGAATTCATGCGACTGACCGGCTACACGTCTCTCAGCGAGCTGAACGAGGTTGGTGGCCTGGATGCATTGCTGCAGCGGCACGAGCTGGACGAGAATGCCGGCCGCCCTGGCGCGATGATGCTTGTCACCGCCGATGACCGCGTGGTGCCTGTCACCGCCCGCCTGCAGTCGGTTCGCTGGGAAGACGCCAGCGCACTGATGCTGGCGCTGATGCCGGTCGAGAACAAGGAAGCTCCGGCCGGGAAGGCCGAAGATGCGCGCCACGACAACCGCTCCGACCGGATGGTCGAGAAGGTTGCGAAGCTGCAGGTCGAAGTCGAAGAACTCCGCTCGATCCTGGAAACGGCGACTGACGGTGTGGTCGTCATCGGCGCCGAGGGCGACATTCGCTCGATGAACCGTTCGGCAAGCGCGCTCTTCAACTACGACGAAGAGGAAACGCGCGGCAAACCCTTTGTCATGCTGTTTGCGCATGAGAGCCAGAAGGCTGTTCTGGACTATCTGAACGGCCTTTCCGGCCACGGCGTTGCCAGCGTGCTGAACGATGGACGCGAAGTGATCGCCCGCGAAGCCGCCGGCGGTTTCGTGCCGCTATTCATGACGATGGGACGGCTGACGTCCTCCAGCGGCTACTGCGCCGTCATCCGCGACATTACCCAATGGAAGCGCACCGAAGACGAGCTGCGCAACGCCAAGGGCGCCGCCGAAACGGCCAATGCCCACAAAACCGACTTTCTGGCCCGCATCAGCCACGAGATCCGCACGCCGCTCAACGCCATCATCGGCTTCTCCGACATGATGGCCGGCGAGCGTTTCGGGCCTATCGGCCACCCGCGCTATATCGAATATGCCAACGATATCGGCCGCTCCGGCCGCCACGTGCTCGATATCGTCAACGATCTGCTCGACATCTCGAAGATCGAAGCCGGCGAGATGGATCTCGACTTCGCCTCCGTCGGACTCAACGATGCGATTTCGGAGGCCGTGGCGCTGGTGCAGCCGCAGGCCAACGGCCAGCGGGTGATCATCCGCACGGCGCTGTCGAATTCGGTGCCCAATGTCGTTGCCGATCTGCGCTCGGTGAAGCAGATCGCCCTGAACATCCTGTCGAATGCCATCCGCTTCACACCCTCAGGCGGGCAGATCGTCGTTTCGACCTCGTACGAAAGCAATGGAAGCGTCGTCCTGCGCGTCCGTGACACCGGCATCGGCATGACACGCAGCGAGCTCGATCAGGCGATGAAGCCGTTCCGTCAGGTTTCGGCGCAGTCGCGCCACCGCGGCGACGGTACCGGCCTCGGCCTGCCGCTGACCAAGGCGATGGTCGACGCCAACCGGGCAATTTTTGCAATCAATTCGGCGCCGAACGAAGGCACGCTGGTGGAGATCACCTTCCCATCGCAACGGGTGCTGGCGGGCTGAGACGTATCCCGGTCGGATTGAACTGCTCGAAAACGAAAAAAGGCAGCCCGAGGTCTAGGCTGCCTGGAGTTTGGTGCTGTTCAACAAGGGCTTAGTCGCTTAACGTCATGTCAGGGGAGCCAAGGGCTCCTAGCTGCCTATCATCCACAGCTCCAAGTTGCTTCACCTTTGACCAACCTTTCTTAACGAAGGGTTGCCGCGGCTGGGAAGCTATCAAAGGTGAAAGCTTGTAGTTTCGGGCGCCTTTTATTGAAATTAGCCGTTTAATTCAGCCAATCCGGCGAAAAGCTCCAGCGCTTCCGGGTTTGCAAGCGCCTCTTTGTTCTTGACCGGCCGGCCGTGGACGACCTCGCGCACCGCGAGTTCGACGATCTTGCCAGACTTTGTGCGGGGAATATCTGTGACGGCGATGATCTTGGCCGGTACGTGGCGCGGCGATGCACCGGTGCGGATGCGAGTCTTGATCGTCTTCACCAGATCTTCGCTCAGCGACACCCCCGGCGCGAGACGGACGAACAGCACGACGCGGACGTCGTCATCCCAATCCTGGCCGATGCACAGCGCTTCGGCCACCTGTTCCATCTGCTCGACCTGATTGTAGATCTCGGCGGTGCCGATGCGCACGCCACCCGGATTGAGTGTTGCGTCGGACCGGCCGTGGATGACCAGACCGCCATGCTGCGTCCATTCGGCGAAGTCGCCGTGACACCAGACATTGTCGAAGCGTTCGAAATAGGCAGCGCGATATTTGGCACCGTCAGGGTCGTTCCAGAAGCCGGCAGGCATAGACGGAAAGGCCTTGGAGCAAACGAGTTCGCCCTTTTCCTGGCGCACCGGCTTGCCTTCGTCGTCCCAGACATCGACGGCGAGGCCGAGGCCTGCACCCTGGATCTCGCCGCGCCAGACCGGCTGCAGCGGATTGCCGAGGACGAAGCAGGAGACGATATCCGTGCCGCCCGAGATCGAAGCGAGCTGGATGTCTTCCTTGATACCTTCGTAAACGAAGGTGAAGCCTTCGGGTGACAACGGTGAGCCGGTCGAGGTCATCAGCCGGAGGCTCGAAAGGTCGTGGCTGGTGCGCGGCGTCAGGCCGCTCTTGCGCACGGCATCGATATATTTCGCCGAGGTGCCGAAGACCGCGAATTTCTCCGCCTCAGCGTAATCGAAGAGCACGTTGCCGTCAGGCGCGAAAGGCGACCCGTCGAAGAGGCAGAGCGTGGCGCCAGCGGCCAAGCCGCTTGCCAGCCAGTTCCACATCATCCAGCCGCAGGTGGTGAAATAAAAGAGCCGGTCGCCGGGCTTGATGCCGCAATGCAGGCGGTGCTCCTTCAGGTGCTGCAACAGCGTGCCGCCCGCCGAATGGACGATGCATTTCGGCACCCCCGTGGTGCCCGACGAGAAGAGGATATAGAGCGGATGGGAGAATGGCAGCGGCGTGAACTCGACCGGCTTTGCCTGATAGGGCGAAAGGATTTCGGCGAAGGTCTTGGCGCCGGGTGTCGCTCTCGCCACGGCCTCAGCATCACCGGCATAGTGAACGATCATCGACGGCGCCTGCAGCTTGGCGGCGACGGCAAAGATCTTGGCGGAGATATCTTGCAGCTTGCCTGAATACCAATAGGCATCGCAGGCAATGAACAGCTTCGGGCCAATCTGGCCGAAGCGATCGAGCACACCCTGTTCGCCGAAATCGGGGGAGCAAGAGGACCAGATGGCCCCGATCGAGGCAGCCGCCAGCATGCAGGCGATGGTCTCCGGCATGTTGGGCATCATCGCGGCGATGCGATCGCCTTCGCCGATGCCGAGTGCACGATAGGCCTGCTGCAGCTTCGAGACCGTCTCATGGAGACGGTTCCACGACCAGCGATCCTCGACCTTATCCTCGCCGCGAAAGATCAACGCATCGCCTTCGCCCTCGGTCGACAGCAGGTTTTCCGCGAAGTTCAGCCTGGCATCGGGAAAGAAGCGTGCCTTCAGCATGAGATCGCCATCGGCAAGCACACGATCGCCCCGGTCGCCGCGAACGCCGCAGAAATCCCAGAGAGCTGCCCAGAATTTCTCGCGCTCGGCAATCGACCAGGCATGCAGGCCGGCGTAGTCGTCAAGCGCCAGTCCGAAGCCGGCGTTGCAATGCTGCATGAAGGCATACATCGGGCTTGCTTCAATGAATTCCCGTGACGGCGTCCAGAGCGGCCCAATGTCGTTCATCGCATTTTCCTCCCGTTTATTCGCTATATAACATGCTGCACTGCATTATAAAGCGTGCATTGCGCCAACTGCACGGCCAGCCGAATTGCATATGGCGCGTATTTCATATATCCGGCAAACTCAGCGCGTAACCGGTAAGCGACTGAAAAGACTGGCGGAGCTGATGAGTACGTCAAGACAACCGAAGTGGCGTAGAAATATGGCCCCCGTTTCGCGCTGGCTACCGGGTATCGCACGTCTGGTGACGATGCTCTTGCTTGTTTCCGCCGTCATCTTTGTCTCCCTGCGCGTTGCCGCACCTTTCCTCGTCTCGACCGGCATGGTGCGCTCCGGCATCGAAGATGCGCTGTCGCGCTGGACCGGCTACAAAGCGGAGATCAAGGGCAGCCCGGGGCTCGAATTCTGGCCGACGCCGCGCATCACGCTGAACCAGATCACCATCCGGCAACCGCCAAACGCGGGCAACAAACTGCTCGGCACGATCGAGAGCCTTTCGGCTGATTTCAGCCTGATCGATGCGCTGCGCGGCCGGGCAAGCTTCCACGAATTCCATCTACTGCGGCCCAACCTGTCGCTGACCCGCGACCAGCAGGGCCTGATCGACTGGACCTATGCCGGCCAGCTTGCCAAAGCGATCGATGGCGCCCACCAGGATGGCAATGCCGAGCTTCTCGATCCGAAGCTTGATGCGGAGGTCGGCGCGATTACCGTCGAGGACGGCACATTCAATATCGCCGATCTCTCGACGGCCAAGACCTACCATTTCGATGGCGTGACTGCCGATATCAACTGGCCAAGACTGTCGAGCGGAATGTCGGCCGTGCTGATCGCGCGTACCAGCGGCCAGGACCTGAAGATCGACTTCTCGTCGCGCACGCCGCTGCTGGTGTTCGATGGCAAGACCGCCGAGATCAAAGCGTCGCTGACATCAGGCCTGATGACGGCGGCATTCTCCGGACTCGGAAGCATATCAAGGCTCGACGGCCTGTCAGGGAATGTCACGGCCAATATTGCCGATGTCCCTGCCCTATTGGCATGGTCGGGCAAGTCGATCCCGGGCACCGAGAGCCTCAAGTCCTTTTCGATCAGCAGCGACGTGATTTCGGCGGCGAATGGGCTTCGTTTCAACAACGTCACGCTCGGGCTCAACGGCTCTACCGCAAGCGGCGTGATGGATGTCTCGAACGTCCGTAACAACCGGGCAAAGCTTGGCGGCACGCTTGCCTTCGACACGATGAACCTCAAGCCCTTCTTCGACGCTTTCGCGCTGCGGCTTGCAGCGGGCGAAGAGGGCGCGACGCCCGATGGCGGGCCGCTGCAGCGGCTGGATCTCGACCTGCGGTTCTCGGCCAAGGAAATGCAGCTTCAGCCATTCGCCCTATCGAATGTCGGCGCCAGCATCATCGTATCCAGCAACGAGGCGAAGTTCGATATCGGCGACAGCCAGTTCGAGGGCGGCGAGATGTCCGCGCATCTGGAAGCAACGCGTGGCGACTTCGACGGTGGCGGCAAGCTGCAGATGTCGATCCGCGGCGCGGATTTCGGAGCGCTGGTCGAGCGGCTGCAGCTGAAAGGTCCGCTGCCGCTGACCACGGGTTCGCTTGACGTTTCGCTGAAAACCGCAAAGCCGCTCTGGACAGCCGGGCTTGAGGATGTGAACGGACAGGTCGCATTTCAGGCAGGGGCCGGGTCGATTGCCAACTTCGATGTGGAGGCGATCCGCAATCAGGCGGCGCAGCAGAGGTTCTTTCCGCTCAATGCTGCCGGTGACCACTCCTTCCCATTCACGCGGGCCGAACTGACGGCAAACCTCTCCGCCGGATCCGCCGATCTTGAGAACGTGCGGGTTCAGGGCACGGTCGAAACGCTCAGCCTGTCGGGTCTCATTCCTCTGCAATCCAGCGGGCTCGCGCTTTCCGGCTCGCTGCAGGCGACCGACGATACGCGGGCAGCGGAGCTTCCACTGCTGCCCTTCTTCATCGGCGGCTCCTGGCCCAATCCGGTGATTTCGCCGGTGCCGGTGGTTGCCCAGCCGGCACCGAACGCGCAGTAATCAGGGCGCATTGGCGGCAGCGCGTTCGTCGCGCTCCCGCTGCACTTCGCGGCGCTTGGTGATCACCGAAGCTGCGATAACCCCGACAGCGACGACGGCAATCAGCAGGGTGCAGACCGCGTTGATCTCCGGCGTCACGCCCAATCGCACTTGGCTGTAAATCCGCATCGGCAGCGTCGTCGCCCCCGGACCGGAGGTGAAGCTGGCGATGACGAGATCGTCGAGCGACAGGGTGAAGGCGAGGATCCAGCCGGAAAAGACGGCGGGTGCGATGATCGGCAGCGTGACCTCGAAGAAGGTGCGGACCGGCGGGGCGCCGAGATCCTGCGCCGCTTCCTCGATCGACTGATCGAAGGTCATCAGGCGGGACTGAACGACAACCGCCACAAAGCACATGGTCAGCGTCGTGTGCGCCAGCGTGATCGTCCAGAAGCCGCGGTCGAGACCTATTGCCACGAAGAGCAGCAGCAGCGACAGGCCGGTGATGACCTCAGGCATGACGAGCGGCGCATAGACCATGCCCGAAAACAGCATGCGGCCGCGGAAGCGCGTGTGCCGCACCAGCGTGATAGCAGCCAACGTACCTAGAATGGTTGCCGCCGTCGCCGACAGGACACCGACGCGGACCGTCACCCAGGCGGCATCCAGCAGGGCGTCGTTATGCATCAACGACACGTACCACTTGGTCGAGAAACCACCCCAGACGGTGACGAGTTTGGACTCGTTGAAGGAGAAGATGACAAGGAGCACGATCGGCAGATAGAGGAAAGCGAAGCCGAGCGTGACGGAGATGATGTTAAAGCGTGTCCAGCGTAGCATCGCTTATCTCCCCTGCTCGTCGGCTTTGGCCTGGGCATTCTGGAAGAACACGATCGGCACCACGAGGATCAAGAGAAGGATGGTCGCCACCGCCGAGGAGACCGGCCAGTCGCGGTTCGAATTGAACTCGTTCCACAGCGTCTTGCCGATCATCAGCGTCTGCGATCCGCCGAGCAGATCGGGGATGACGAACTCGCCGACGGCGGGAATGAAGACCAGCATGCAGCCGGCGACGACGCCGGGCAGCGACAGCGGGAAGGTGACGCGCCAGAAGGCCCGGATCGGCGTGCAGCCGAGATCCTGCGCCGCCTCTATCAGCGTGCCGTCCATCTTTTCCAGCGAGGAATAGAGCGGCAGAACCATGAACGGCAGGTAGGAATAGACGATGCCGATATAGACGGCGATGTTGGTGTTCAGGATGATCAGCGGCGTATCGATGATCCCCGTTCCAATCAGCACCTGGTTCAGCAGCCCTTCCGGCTTGAGAATGGCGATCCAGGCGTAGACGCGGATCAGGAAGCTCGTCCAGAACGGCAGGATGACCAGCATCAACAGCGTCGGACGGATGCTGCGCGGCGCCTGCGCCATGCCATAGGCGATCGGATAGGCGATCAGCAGCGTCAGGAAGGTCGAGATCCCGGCAATGACAAGGCTCGAGATATAGGCGTTGAAATAAAGCGGATCGTCGATCAGGTAGCTGTAATTGTCGAAGGAGAAGGTCGACATCTTGTCGAGGATGCCGCTCCAGCCGTCGGCAAACGAGAAGGACGGCTCGTAGGGCGGCATGGCAATCGCCGTTGCAGACAGCGATATGCGGAAGACGATGAAGAACGGCGCCAGGAAGAAGATCAGAAGCCACGCATAGGGGATGATCATCACCAGGCGATTGTAAACGGCTGAACCGAGCTTGCCCATGATCAATCCTTCAACAGCACGCCGGCATCTTCGGCAAAGGTGACCCAGACGTCCTGATCGTAGGTGAAGGGATCATCGACGGCGCGCTGCGCGTTCAGCGACGACGCCTTGACCACCTGGCCGTTCTTCAGCTTGACGTGAAAGACGGTCATATCGCCGAGATAGGCAATGTCCCAAAGCTCGCCCGAGGAAGCGTTAACCGTGGGGTTTGCGGGCGGCTGGCGGGTGACCCTGAGCTTCTCGGGACGGATCGCGAAACCGGCGCTGCTGCCCTTGGGGGGCATATCCGATGTTGCGACCTTGATCGTCAGACCAGCATCGACGGCGAGCTCGACGCTCGTGCCATCGGCGGAAACCACCTTGCCGTCGAAGATATTCACATCGCCGATGAAGTCGGCCACGAAGCGGCAGTTGGGCGCTTCGTAGATTTCGGCCGGCGTCGCGACCTGAACGACCTTGCCATGGCTCATGACCGCGATGCGGTCGGCCATGGTCATCGCCTCTTCCTGGTCGTGGGTGACGACGACGAAGGTGAGGCCGAGATTCTGCTGCAGGTCCATCAGCTCGAACTGGGTTTCCTCGCGCAGCTTCTTGTCGAGCGCGCCAAGCGGCTCGTCGAGCAGCAGCACCTTCGGGCGCTTGGCGAGAGAGCGGGCGAGAGCGACGCGCTGGCGCTGGCCGCCGGAAAGCTGGTTGGGCTTACGGGAAGCGAACTGCTCGAGCTTCACCATTTTCAGCATCTGCGACACGCGCTCGCCGATCGCGTCCTTCGACATGCCGTCCTGGCGGAGACCAAAGGCGATGTTCTTTTCGACCGTCATATGCGGGAAGAGCGCGTAGCTCTGGAACATCATGTTGACCGGGCGCTTGTAGGGTGGCGTGCCGGCCATGTCGGTGCCATCCAGAATGATTTCACCCGCCGTCGGCTGTTCGAAGCCGGCCAGCATACGCAGCAACGTGGACTTGCCGCAGCCGGATGCACCGAGCAGCGCGAAGAATTCGCGGTGATAGATATTCAGACTGAGATCATCGACGGCGGTGAAATCGCCGAAGCGCTTGGTGACGTTCTTGAAGGAGATAAAGGGTTTTGCTGCCGGATCGGTCCACGGCGCGAAGGAGCGGCGAATATTGCCAAGAGACTTCATGGTTTTCCCCGAAATTATGATTTGAAAACCGGCGCTCCCCCGACGGCCGGCACGTCAATAAAAGGCCCGGGCGTTGCCGTCCGGGCCGAAGTCTCGATTACTGGCCGGTAACGACCTTTGTCCAGATTCGTGTGACGATGCGCTGCGTCTTCGGATCGAGCGGCGGCACCGTGAACAGTTTGGCCATGACTTCCGGCGTCGGGTAGATCGCCGTGTCGTCGATGACGGCCTTGTCGAGGAACTGCTGCGACGCCTTGTTGCCGTTGGCGTAATAGACGAAGTTCGATGCCTTGGCGGCGACTTCAGGCTTCATCATGTAGTTGATGAAAGCATGTGCCTCTTCGACATGCGGTGCATCCTTCGGGATACCGAAGACGTCGAAGAAGATCTGCGCACCCTGGTTCGGAACCGAATAGTCGATGGTGACACCGGCCTTGGCTTCCGCCGCGCGGTCACGCGCCTGGAACATATCGCCGGAATAGCCGAGCGCGATGCAGATATCGCCGTTGGCGAGCGCGCTGATATATTCGGACGAGTGGAACTTGCGCACGAACGGACGGACCGCGAGCAGCACTTCCTGCGCCTTGTCGAGATCGGCCTGCTTCTTGCTGTTCGGGTCGAGGCCGAGATAGGCAAGAACAGACGGAATGACGTCGGTCGGCGAATCCAGCATGTAGATGCCGCAATCCTTGAGCTTCGCAGCCTTTGCCGGATCGAAGAGCGCATCCCAGTTCGGCTTCTCGTCGGTACCGAGGGCGGCCTTCACCTTATCGACATTGTAGCCGATGCCGGTGGTGCCCCACATGTAGTCGACGCTGTATTCGTTGCCCGGATCGAAGGTGGCGACGCCCTTCATGACGACGTCCCACATGTTCGACAGGTTCGGGAGCTTCGACTTGTCGAGCTTCTGATAGACGCCTGCAGCGATCTGGCGCTGCATGAAGGAAACCGTCGGAACGACCACGTCATAGCCGGTGCCACCTGCCAGGAGCTTGGTTTCCAGCGTCTCGTTGGAATCGAAGGTGTCGTAGACAACCTTGATGCCGGTTTCCTTGGTGAAGTCCTCTAGGATCGAGCTGTCGATATAATCGGACCAGTTGTAGACATTGACGACACGCTCCTGGGCGTAGGATGGCGCTGCTGCAAAAATAGCCACGGCGGCTGTTGCCGCGAGCTTTGCGATGACTGACCTCATAATCTCTCCTGTGCCTTTATAATTATTAGGTATCACGCCCCCGGACACCCATTCCCTCTGGATTTTTGGCTAGACTAGAAAGGAATTTGGGAGGCGACAAGCGCTAAATCCGGGTGCTCGCAATGATTTCACCGGTCACTGGAAATCGAAGGCGCTGAGGCCGGTCACCATCTCGTCTAGCCCAAGCGGGCGAGTGACCGGCGGCTCGGCGCGGGCAAGACAGCCTTTTCGCTCACAAAGGCGGCAGGCTGGGCCGATTGCAACTGCATGTGGCGAAGATGACGTGGCCTGGCTGTAGACGGTCGCATCCCGGAACTGCGCGTCGCAGCCGACGAGCACGGCGGTGCGTCTGATCCGCTCACCGAAGGGCGCGGCAGGGCCTTCGAGCGTTCTCGACACCGTGAGAAAACCGGAGCCATCGGGCGTTTCGGCCGTTTCCGCGATAATCTGTCCCGGCTGCAGCAGAGCGGCGTGTATGCCGAGCTTCGGACAGCCGCCGCCAAAGCGGGCATGCGGGAAACCGGCAGCACCTGCCCGGCGCAGACGGTTTCCCGCGGCATCGACCTCCATCAGGAAAAACGGAACGGCGGCATTGCCGGGACGCTGCAGCATGATCAGCCGGGCGGCGGCCTGCCCGAACGAACAGCCGTAGCGGCTGCGCAGCAGGTCGAGATCGTAGCGCACCGATTTCGCACCAGCGAGAAAGGCCTCATAGGGCATCATGATCGCCAGCGCCGCCGAGCGCGCCAGCTCGAAGCGGGCAATGCGCTGGGCCTCTGGCGTGGAAAGGCCGAGACCATCGAGCTCCTTGCCGATGGCCGTACGCAGGGCCAGCGTTGCCACCTCGATGGCAATTTCCTGCAGCTGATCGGATGCGGATAACCGCTCGGAGATGAAAAGGCGCATCGAATGCCGGTCGAAACGGCGGCGCAGGTCCGGCATGACATGAACCGGCATGATGCGCACGGTGATGCCGCGCCCCTTCTGCAGCCAGTCCTTCAGCACCTGTTGCAGATCGCCCGACGGCAGCGACATGAAGAATTGCTCGGCGGCATCCTCGATCATGGCAAAATAGGCCGGGCGCCGCTCCAGCACATCGCGGACTTCGTCTGCCGGAAGCCTGGCGCCGGCGGCCGGGACATGGGCGTCGCCGGCCATGAGGGCGCTCAGATCCGACAGCCGCGCCGCCTGTTCGCGGTAGGCGCGGTAGAGCTTCACCATGCCGCTTGCCGCGTTCGGTGCCGCCTCGGCGATTTCGACGAGTTCCTGATCGCCCGGCAGCTCGCCCGATAACAGCGCATCGGCAAAGACTTCGCGCAATCCGGCGAGATTGTTGCCGGGTTCGCTTTGGAGATCGTCGAGATCGACCTTGTAGACCGAGGCGAGCTTCAGCAGTAGCTGGACCGTCAGCGGCCGCTGATTGCGCTCGATCAGGTTCAGATAGGAGGGCGAGATGCCGAGCGCCTCGGCCATCGCCGTTTGCGTGACGCCCAGGCCGTTGCGGATACGCCTGACTTTCGGCCCCGCGAAGATCTTCCGTTCCATATGCCAGCCTTTTACAAATCTTTACAATTTGACAGAGCGACCTTGTAAAACCCGAGGCAATATAACCTCTTTCCATTCCCAATAATCAAGTATTTTCTGGCCATTCTCGCGTGATTTGTAAATTCTGTCACACATGCAAACGACGCCAAAGGAGGATACTGTGACTGAGTTTGACAAGCTGATCCGCAACGTACCGGCTGGCCGTTTCGACGGTATCGAGCGCCCCTATTCCGCAGAGGACGTCCGGCGTCTGCGTGGTTCCGTGGCGATCAGCCATTCGCTGGCGGAGATCGGCGCCAACAGGCTCTGGGAGCTCTTGCGCCGCGATGATTTCGTCAATGCGCTCGGCGCCCTGTCGGGCAATCAGGCGATGCAGATGGTGCGCGCCGGGCTGAAGGCGATCTATCTTTCCGGCTGGCAGGTGGCGGCTGATGCCAACACGGCGTCCGCGATGTATCCGGACCAATCGCTCTATCCGGCCAATGCCGGCCCCGAGCTTGCCAAGCGCATCAACCGCACGCTTCAGCGCGCCGACCAGATCGAGACCTCGGAAAACAAGGGATTGTCGGTCGAGAGCTGGTTCGCCCCCATCGTTGCCGATGCCGAGGCCGGCTTCGGCGGGCCGCTGAACGCCTTCGAGATCATGAAGGCCTATATCGAGGCGGGTGCGGCCGGCGTCCATTTCGAGGATCAGCTGGCATCGGAAAAGAAATGCGGCCATCTGGGCGGCAAGGTTCTGATCCCGACGGCGGCCCATATCCGTAACCTCAATGCGGCGCGTCTGGCAGCCGACGTCATGGGCGTCCCGACACTGGTGATTGCCCGCACTGACGCCGAGGCCGCGAAGCTTTTGACCTCGGATATCGACGAGCGCGACCAGCCTTTCGTCGATTACGATGCCGGACGCACGGTCGAGGGCTTCTATCAGGTGCGCAACGGCCTGGAGCCCTGCATCGCCCGCGCCGTCGCCTATGCGCCCTATTGCGATCTCATCTGGTGCGAGACGTCGAAGCCGGATCTGGATCAGGCGCGGCGCTTTGCCGAGGGCGTGCACAAGGTTCATCCGGGCAAGATGCTCGCCTATAACTGCTCACCGTCCTTCAACTGGCGCAAGAACCTCGACGAAGCGACGATCGCCCGGTTCCAGCGCGAGCTCGGCGCCATGGGCTACAAGTTCCAGTTCATCACCCTTGCCGGCTTCCACCAGCTGAATTTCGGCATGTACGAGCTGGCGCGCGGCTACAAGGACCGGCAGATGTCGGCCTATTCCGAGCTGCAGCAGGCGGAATTCGCCGCCGAGGCCAATGGCTATACGGCGACGAAGCATCAGCGGGAGGTCGGCACCGGTTACTTCGATGCCGTATCGCTCGCCATCACCGGCGGCCTGTCCTCGACGACAGCGATGCGAGAATCGACCGAACACGCACAATTCAAACCCGCAGCGGAATGACCGCGCAACAAGAGGAGAAGACAATGGCTTCAATCTCACGTGTCCGCGAACGCGCGGAAGAGCAGGCATCGACGATGACGCCGGACCAGCAGAGCATGATCCGCATGCTCGCCAACGATCTGCACCGGCTCAACGCGTCGGTCATGAAGGCGGTCGAGTCCGGAGTTTCCGTAGAGCTTGTCCGGTCCGCCCGCCATCACGGGGGCGACGGCAACTGGGGCGATCTGATGATCCCAGTTGTCGTTGCCAACCGCGCCTAAAGGAGCAGAAGGCGCCGGAAAGACCGGCGCCTTCTGCGTCATTTGACGCAATTGTCAGTCCCGCCAAAGGCGAGCATAATGTCTTCAAGCTCTTATGGGACATCATATGCCTGCAATGATACGCGCGGACGTGCAGTCCCTGACCGACTTGGTCTATGGGGCACTGCTCGGGGAAACCAGCTGGCAGGATTTTCTGGATACGCTGAACACGCGCATGCCGGATGGAAAATCGACGCTGTTTTTCCACGATGCCGTTCTCGGCTCCGGCGGACTGTCGCTTTCGTCGGGACTCGATGGCTCGGCTGCCGAAGCCTACAACACGCATTTCAGCACCGTGAACCCTTGGATGGCGAAGGCAGCCGTGCGCCCAGTCGGGCTCGGCGTCATCGCCGATCAGATGCTGCCGCATGAGGAACTGCTGAAGACGGAGTTCTACAACGACTATCTTCGCAGCATCGATTGCCGCAGCAGCATCGGCGTGACGATCATGCGGGAGAAGGGCCGGTCCTTCAATCTCTCGACGCTGACTTCAAGCACCGACACCGGCTATAACCGCACCAATGCGCAGGTGCTGACCGAGCTTGCCCCGCATCTTCGGCGGGCTTTCGACTACCTGCGCCGCGAGCGAAGCAACGAGGCAGGCGGCAAGCCGCTGCTCGATGCGATCGGCGTCGGGCTGATCTATCTCGGCGAGGAGCGCAAGGTGCGCTCGATGAACGCTGCCGCACAAAGGCTGCTCACCGAAGGCTGCGGCATCAGCGTCACGCCGACCGGGCGGCTCAATGTCAACGACGCCGGTATCAACGAGCAGCTGCGCGCGACCGGCCATTCCAGCGAGCCGCTGCAGCCGGTTTGCAGCGGGCGCATCGGCAATGTGAAGTATACGCTGGTTCGGCTGCAATCCGATTTCATGAGCGAGTTCCTGCAGGAGCCGACATCGGCGCTGATCATCGAACGCTCCGGCGGCACCTGCGCCCATTTGAACGACAGGCTGAACGGCAACGAGCACCTGACTGCCGCCGAACTGCGCATTGCCTCCTCCATCGCCAGCGGCCTGTCGCTGCGCGATACCGCCAAGCTCAACGACATCAGCTACGAGACGGCGCGCTCGCACCTGAAGAACATCTTCTCCAAGCTTGGCGTCAACAGCCAGGTGGCGCTGGTGCGGCGGCTGATCCCCTAACGCTAGCTGCGGCTGGCGCGCTTTCCGGCGAAGAGGTCGGAATAGCTCTTCAACAGCTTCGTCATGCGATCGGCAACCGCGCGGATTTCCGGCCGGTGGCGGTCTTCATTGTTCATGACGATCCACTGGCGATGCCGCAACTCCGGGATTTCGGCGCCGAGACGCTGTAGCTCGGGATCGAGATCGCCGACGAAACAGGGCAGGACCGCCCTGCCCGCACCCGCCCGCACCAGATCCGGCAGCGATCGCGGCCGGTTGACGGTGGCGGCGATCGGGCCGGATGCGTTTCGATAAGGCCAGCGCAGATAGCCGGAGATCGCTTCGTCTTCGGCAACGGCCACCCACTGCTCGGCGGCCTCGGCGGCATTGCGCCTGACATAGACGGCATAGGCGACCTCGCCGAGCAGGCGGGCGGCGAGATTCGCCTCCTCTGGCTCGAAGGCGCGGATGCCGATATCGCTTTCGCGGTAGGAGAGATTGGCCCGCGTTTCGCCGATTGTCAGCGAGACGGAGAACGGATCGCCAGGCATGCGGATCGCTGAAAAATTCTCGGTCAGCAGCCAGGCCACCCAGGTTCCGGCTGCCACCCTGACCGTTGCCCCACCCTCGCCCGACTGCCGCCAGGCATCTATCTTGCGGGCAGCGGCTTCCATTTCCTGCAGATGGTCGAGCAATGCCTGTCCATCCGGGGTCAGGCGATAACCGGTCTGGCTGCGGATAAACAGAGTCCGGCCGGTGTCCTGTTCGAGTTCGAGCATGCGGCGGCCGACGGTTGCCGGGCTGAGTCCGCTGACACCGCTCGCGCCCGTCAGCCCGCCGAGGCGCGCCACCTGCAGGAAAAGCTGATAGGAATCCCAGGTCGTGTTTTTCATCGGTGAAAATCGTATGCCGATTTCACCTGTTTAAGAAGCGATTTTTGCTGTGTATCTGAAGTGATGTCTCGTCAAACGGAGGACATCATCATGATCGACCAGATCGCCATCGCCAACATGATCGGACTGTCGCAGGGCGGGCGTATTTGCCGCCAGACGTCGGAGGACGAATTCTACGAGCAATATGGCAACTCGCGGATTGTACGGGCCATCGCGTGGCTGACGGATATCGGCCTCAAAAACAAAGGCCGCGCTGATGAGGCGCGGCCCGGAAGCATGTCTGCAAAACGGCTGGATCAGGCTGCCTGCCTTGCCGGACGGTGAGCGACTGAAACATTGCCGATGCGGAACTGCTGGAGCAGGCCCATCAGGGCGTCGGCTTCGTCGGCGAGCTGGCGGCTTGCCTGCGTCGTCTCCTCGACCATCGAAGCGTTCTTCTGGGTCATCTGGTCCATGGCATTGACCGAACCGTTGACCTCCTGAAGGGCCGCCGACTGATCCTGGCTGGCCGTGGCAATCGTCTCGACATGCTTGCTGATGACGATGATCTCCTGGCTGATCGAAGCCAGGACATTGCCGGTCTTCTGCACCAGCTCCGAACCAGCCGTAACCTCGCGGGTCGACTTCTCGATCAGACCCTTGATCTCGCGGGCGGCATCGGCCGAGCGCTGCGCCAGCTCGCGCACTTCCTGCGCGACAACGGCAAAGCCCTTGCCCGCTTCACCCGCACGGGCCGCTTCGATACCGGCATTCAGCGCCAAGAGATTGGTCTGGAAGGCGATGTCGTCGATGACTTCGATGATCTGTTCGATCTTCTGCGACGCTTCCTCGATACGGCCCATGGCAGCCACGGCATCGCCGACCACGGCGCCGGAGCTGTCGGCGGTCTTCTTGGTCAGCGCCACGGTGTTGTTGGCCTCCCGGGCCCGTTCCGCGGAAGAGCGGACGGTAACGGTGATTTCCTCGACGGCTGCAGCCGTCTCTTCAAGATTGGCGGCCTGGGCCTCGGTGCGCTTCGAGAGCTCGCCGGCAGAGGCCAGCATTGCGCCGCTGTTGCGCTGGATGGCGTTGGCATTGTCGCGAATGCTCGACAGCGTGTCCTGCAGACGCAGCAGCGAGCTGTTGAAATCGACGCGCAGCTGCTCGAGACGGCCGACGAAAGGCGTTTCGATGGTTTCCGAAACATCGCCCTGCGCCAGACGGCCGAGACCGGCGGCGAGCTGGTTGACGGCGAAGTCAATCTGACCATCGAGGGTACGCTTGTCGGCGTCGTTGCGGGTGCGCTCGGCTTCCGTCAGCGCGCGCTGTTCGGCAGCCTGGGTTTCCAGATCCTGGCGTGCCTTCGCGCTGTCGCGGAACGCTTCCAGGGCGCGGCCGATCTCGCCGAATTCGTTGCGCTTGTCGACGCAGGGAATGGCGCCGGAGAGATTGCCCGAGGAGATCGCATGCACCGTCTTCGTCAGCGCCTGGAGCGGGCTGACCGTCCGGCGGATGGCGAAGAAGGCCAGCAGGCTGACGGCCAGCATGACGGCGGCACCTGCGCCGATGACGAGGACCTGCAGATGCTGCAGCCGGGCGAAATAAACCTCCATCGGAATGCCGATGAAGAGGATGCCGGTATTGGCGCCGGCGGCATTTTTCACAGGGAAATAGCCGGTCATGTAGTTCTTGCCGAACAGGACAGCCGGGCCGTAGTAAGCGTCGCCCTTGGCAAGCACCGTCTGCGCCGGATGATCGGCAGCGAGCTTGGTTCCGACGGCGCGGCTGCCGTCTTCCTTCTTCACATTGGTTGAGACGCGCACATAGTCGCTGCCCTGCTTGTCGAAGATCGTCGCGACGCCGGCGATCGCCTGAGCCGTACGATCGACCAGCGAGTGGTCGGTGAATGCGGGGATCTTTTCTTCGGTGACGGTAGCGAGCTCCGAATCCGTGACCGTGATCGTGGCGCTCTGATCGCCTGCGCCATAGAGGATGGCCATGGTGCGGTTTGCATCCCTGGCATCTGAGACGGCGTTGTCCATCACATAGCGGCTGAGGTCGTAATAGGTCACGGCAACGATCGCGCCGGTGCTGACCACAAGCAGACCGAGTGTGATCGCGACCGCCTGGCGGACGATGGATGTCGAGAAAAAGCGCAGCATGAGGGCCCTCTGCAAGATGAATTGCAGATAGTCTATGCGTTAAACGTTAAAGAAAATTTTCCTCTAATTACCTGAAAAAATGCAATAAATTTCATAAGTATGATAATTTACCTATGTCTTTTCCCACATCGGTAGAAAATGTGGCCTGTCGCGAGCAGAACACAACCATGGCGGACATTTTCCAAGTCATTGACGTTGTTCGACAAACAGAAAACGGCGCCTCGCGGCGCCGTTTTCTTCATCTGGTTTTCGGCTGGGATCAGGCAGCGCGGTAATAGGCCGTGTGCGATTCGCCTTCGATCTTAAACTGCTGCACGAGAGTAAGCAGGCTGTCTGCCTGGGAAGCGAGTTCGCGGCTTGCCGCCGTCGTCTCTTCCACCATGGCGGCGTTCTGCTGGGTCATCTGGTCCATCGAGTTGACGGTGGCGTTGACTTCCTGCAGTGCGCCCGACTGATCGTGGCTGGCGCGGGCGATCATTTCGACATGCTGGCTGATGGTGACGATCTGCGCGCTGATCTTCGCCAGTACGGTACCGGTTTCCTGCACCGACTGCGAACCGGAGCTGACTTCCGTCGTCGACTTGTTGATCAGGCCCTTGATCTCCTGCGCGGCAGCGGCGGAGCGCTGGGCAAGCTCGCGGACTTCCATCGCGACGACGGCAAAGCCCTTGCCCGCCTCACCGGCGCGCGCAGCTTCGATACCGGCGTTCAGCGCCAGCAGGTTGGTCTGGAAGGCGATCTCGTCAATGACGCCGATGATCTGCTCGATCTGGCGCGACGCATCCTCAATACGGCCCATGGCATCAATCGCCTTGCCGACGACGGTTGCCGAGTCATCGGCGCTGCGCTTGGCCTGGCGGACGATCTGGTCGGCATCCTTGGCGCGCTCGGCAGACGAGCGGACGGTAACGGTGATCTCGTCGACGGCAGCAGCAGTCTCTTCGAGCGAGGCAGCCTGCTGCTCCGTACGCTTGGCGAGATCCTCGGCCGACTGGGCCATCTGGTTGCCGTTGCCCTGGATCATCTGCACGTTATCGCGGATCTGGCTCATGGTCTCCTGGAGGCGGAACATCGAGCCGTTGAAGTCTTCACGCAGCTGTTCGAGGCGGCCGATGAACGGCGTGTCGATCGTCGTGGAGATATCGCCCTGCGACATGCGCTGCAGACCGGCGGCGAGTTCGTTGACCGCATATTCGATCTGACGGTCCATCTCGCGCTTCTCGGCATCGTTGCGCTGGCGCTCGTGCTCGGCAGCCTGACGCTCCTCGTCGCTCTGCTCCTCGATGCGGATCTTGGAGATCGCATTCTCCTTGAAGATGCCGAGGGCGCGGGCGATGTCGCCGATTTCGTCGTAGCGCTGTTCACCGGAGATATTGGTGTCGAGCGCACCATCGGCGATGCGGCGCATCGCAGCGGTGATCTGGCCGATCGGGCGCTGCAGGGTCAGAACCAGGGCGATGCCGCCGATGATCGAAACCAGGATACCGAGGCCGGTGGTGCCGACGGAGATGCTGTTCGCCTGCTCGCGCTCGGCGCCAGCCGTCTGCTTCTGCAGTTCGGCGAAGCTGGTCAGCTGACCCCAGACGCTGTCGAGTTCCTGGCGGGCAGCGGCGTAATCGCTGATGCGCTGATTGATGACATCAACGAGGCTCTGCGCGTCCTTGTCCATCGAGACGAGCGCAGGAGTAATCGCCGAGATGATGTCACCGGCGAAATCCATACCCTTGGCGCTGGCCTGCAGGGTGTTCAGCATGGTGTTGAGGGTCGAGATTTCCTGGTTCAGGCGAACCCGGTTCTCCTTGGTCGGCTTGGCGCTGAAATCGCCGAGCACGAGCTGCAGCGAATAGATCGACGTCTCAAGACGGCGGGTGTCTTCCAGAACCGAGTTGGTCTGCGCGATACGGCTATCGAGCTGAACGAAGGTGGTCGTCGCTTCGCGCATCATCTGCGTGGCGGTCAGCTGGGTGTAGGTGGACATCTGGCGGAAGCGGGAGACGAGACGGCCGAGATTGGCAACGCCGTCATCGGAGCCGGCATCGGGCGCGGCGGCCTGCGTCTTCAGATCGCTGATGGTCTGGGCCATCGACTGCGTCATGCTCTTCTGGTTCTGCGGGACCGATATTTCGATCATGCGCTGAGCCTTGATGATCGTCGGCAGCGCCGTCGTCACGACCTTCAGCTTGTCGGCAGGAAGCTGCGCCTTGTTGAAGTCGTTCATCGTGGTCGCGAGCGTATCGCCGCCCTTCAGCAGACGATCGGCGGCGCGCAGGGTTGCGGTCGCGTTGCCTTCGTCGGTGCGCACGCTCTCTTCGAGTTGGCGCGCGTCATAGCTGACGTTGAAGCGGTTGGTGATCATCACCTTCTGGGCGTCGTCGATCTGCTTGCGCAGCGCGACTTCCTGGTCATGCAGCGTCCAGAGCTTGCCAACGGTGCCCGAAATGGCGCTGGTGCCGTCCATCGCAGCCTGCAGATTGTCGCGGCCGGCATTCTCGCCGATCTGAGACAGGGTGGCGTTCAAAGTTTCGCCCTGTGTCTTGATATCCGCGTAGAGCTTGTCGCGAGCCTGCTCGTTGGTGTTCTGCAGGAAGTCATCCATGGAGCCGTAGAGATCCTTGAAGCCGCTCAGCGACTGAAGGATGCTGTTCGAAATTTCCATGCGCCCTTGGAGCATGCCGGAGGCATAAAGGCCGGTGAGGCCGACCGCCGAGATGGCGACGACGAAAGGCAGAACGAAGATCAGGACCTTCGTCTTGATCTTGAAGCGCGACAGGATCTTATCAATGAACATGGCTATACCGGCCTTCCATACACCACTCCTCCCACCGGCTGCTGTTGCGGCGCCGGTCGAGTGCATCGAGCTGACTTTTTTGGAATAATGGGAAACCCGAGGGCTCAGGCGGCAATCATTGCCAAGTCATCGCCGCGCGAAACGGGATGCCCATAGTTTCAGCAAGTGTGACAGAAGAGATATTAATTTTCGGATAAGCCAAATCGTTTGAAATGGCCTTTCCGATCAAGGCCATGCGGCTGCACGCCAAGGGCAGACCGCAAATTATATGATAATTCGGAAAGGTCAGACGGCGTGCGCGATCACCAATGCGATAATCGCAGTGGTTGCGCCGGTGGCGAGCATGAGAAAGCGGAGCGTCGCGAGTTTCGTGTCAGGCTTTGCCTGGGCGATTGCGATGGCGCGGGCGCGGCGTGTGTTCCTATTCATCTAAAGGACCTCACTTTTCTCAATACTGTAACAATCCATCAAAATGGCTGTGCGGTAAAGCTTTAAATGGGAAGCTTGTTCCATCGTTGCCATTGAGACACGATGGCGCACCCGGCTTAAGAAGTCTTGAATCTATTTGCCCGGATTCGAGCCTATAAGGATTCACCTGCAGCAAAACCCGAGGCCCAGGCCCACTGGAAGTTATAGCCGCCGAGCCAGCCCGTGACATCGACGCATTCGCCGATGAAATAGAGGCCAGGAACGGCCTTCGCTTCCATCGTCTTCGAGTCCAGCGCTGATGTATCGATGCCACCGAGCGTCACTTCCGCGGTGCGGTATCCTTCGGAGCCCGACGGCTTGACCGTCCAGTTCTGGGCGGCATCGGCAAGCCTCGCCAGCGCCTTGTCGGAGAGGTCGGCCATGTTGCCGGAAATGCCTTCGCGCTCGGTCAGATATTGGGCAAGCCGCTTTGGCAGGATGTCCGCCAGCGCCGTCTGCGCCGACTGGCGGCCGTTCGTTTGCTTGGCTTTCTTCAGATGCTGGAGCAGATCGACATCGGGTTCGATATCGACGGTGATCCCCTCGCCTTCGCGCCAGTAGGACGAGATCTGCAGGATCGCCGGGCCGCTGAGGCCACGGTGGGTGAAAAGCAGCGCTTCCCGGAACGCCGTCTTGCCGTGGCGGATTTCTGCCGGGGCGGCGATGCCCGAGAGCGGTGCAATCGCTTCCAGCAGGACCGGATCAAGCGTCAGCGGTACCAGGCCTGGGCGGGTCTCGGTCATCGGAAGCCCGAACTGCTCGGCGATGCGATAGGCAAAGCCGGTCGCGCCCATTTTCGGGATCGACTTGCCGCCGGTGGCGATTACCAGCGAGGCGCACTCGTAGGCGCCTTCCGAGGTATCGACGCGAAAACCTTCGTCGGTCTTCTCGACACCGAGGATTTCCGTGCGCAACTGCCACTCGGCACCGGCCGCCCGCATCTCGTCGAGCAGCATATGGATGATGTCCTTGGCGCTGTCGTCGCAGAACAACTGGCCGAGGGTCTTTTCGTGCCAGGCGATCTTGTGCTTGTCGACCATCGCGACGAAATCGGCAGGCGTGAAGCGGGCCAGCGCCGACTTGCAGAAATGCGGGTTGGCGGAGAGAAAATTCTTCGGCCCGGCATGGATATTGGTGAAATTGCAGCGCCCGCCGCCGGAGATACGGATCTTCTCGCCGGGGGTCTTGGCATGATCGAGAACCAGAACGGAGCGGCCGCGCTGGCCGGCGCGGATGGCACACATCATGCCGGCGGCGCCCGCGCCGATGACGATCACATCGCTCTTCCGTCTCAAGCCGGTTTCCTTCCGTAAAGTGTGCCTTCTTTTTCTATCAAATGGCGAAAGTCAACGCCTCTACCCCCCTCGCCAATTGCCAAACTCTGGCTATTATGGCCTTCCGATCAACGTAACCGGTGTGTCATGTCTCCAAAAAAGACAACGCTTAAGCCTGCCAAGAACGTTAGCCCCACGATCAAGACTCCCCCTGACCCTGGGTCGTCGCGCGGCGTAGCGAATTGGAAGGAAGCGGCACAGTGGCTACGGGCACGCGGCATCGAAGACATCGAATGCATCACCCCCGACCTCGCCGGCGTTCCGCGCGGCAAGATGATGCCGACATCGAAATTCACCTCGAACACCTCGCTCGCACTGCCTTCGGCGATCTACCGCCACACGATCTCGGGCGCCTATCCCGAAGAGACGGAAAGCTTCCGCTATGAGCCGCGCGACAGCGACCTCAAGCTCGTTCCCGATCTTTCGACGCTCTCCGTCGTGCCATGGGAAACCGACCCGACGGCGCAGGTGATCTGCGATATCGTCAATTCCGATGGCGGCGAAGTGTCCTATACGCCGCGCAACGTGCTGAAGCGGATCATGGGCCTTTACAGTGCCCGCGGGTGGAAGCCGGTTGTCGCGCCTGAAATCGAGTTCTATCTGGTCGCCACCAACGATGACCCCGACTACCCGCTGCATCCGCCGAAAGGACGCTCGGGCCGTTCGATCCTCGGCGGACAGGGCTATTCGATCGCCGGGATCAACGAGTTCGACGAGCTGATCGACGACATCTACCATTTCTCGGAAAAGCAGGGTCTCGAGATCGATACGCTGATCCACGAAGAAGGTCCGGCGCAGCTCGAAATCAACCTGCGCCACGGCAATCCGATCGAGCTCGCCGACCAGGTGTTCATGTTCAAGCGGACGATCCGCGAGGCGGCGCTGAAGCATGGCATCTTCGCGACCTTCATGGCCAAGCCGATGCAGGGGCAGCCGGGTTCGGCGATGCATATCCACCAGTCGGTGGTCAACGAAGAGACGGGGAAGAATGTCTTCTCCAATCCGGATGGCTCACCCTCGAAGGAGTTCTTCCACTTCATCGGCGGCATGCAGAAATACGTGCCGAGTGCGCTGGCGATGCTGGCGCCCTACGTCAACTCCTACCGTCGCCTGGCGCCGAACATGTCATGCCCCGTCAACAACGCCTGGGGCTACGACAACCGCACGACGGCCTTCCGCGTTCCGGTTTCCGATCCGCAGGCGCGCCGCGTCGAGAACCGGCTGCCGAGCTCGGATGCCAATCCCTATCTGGCGCTGGCGGCTTCGCTGGCTTCAGGTCTGCTGGGGATCATGAAGGAAATCGAGCCGACTGCACCGACGGAAGATGCCGCCAACGAAGGCTCGATCGACCTGCCGCGCGGATTGCTGGAAGCCGTGGCGCTGATGGAAGACGAGCCGGCCTTCGAAGAGGTGTTCGGCGCGGAGTTCATCGGGCTCTATGCCGGCGTCAAGCGCGGCGAGTTCGAGACCTTCATGGAAGTTATCAGCCCCTGGGAGCGCGAGTTCCTGCTGCTCAACGTGTGAGGAGGCATTCCTCATGGCGGTGAAGCAAGACTGGCAAAGCCCGATCGCGCCCGGCGTTTCCTGGTATCAGGCAACGGCGGGCGAGCGGCCGACCTATCCGGAGCTCGACGGATCCAGAACCTGTGACGTCGCCATTGTCGGCGGCGGCTATACCGGGCTGCAGGCGGCCTACAATCTCGCCAAGGCGGGGGTATCGGTCGTGCTCATCGATGCCAACCGCTTCGGCGACGGTGCATCCGGCCGCAACGGCGGCCAGCTCGGCACCGGCCAGCGCTGGTGGCCGGAAGAACTCGAAGAGAAGATCGGCTACGAGCGTTCCAAGGCGCTGTTCGACCTGGCGGAAGGCGCAAAGAAGCACCTGCTCGATTTCGCCAACGAACATCAGATCGACATCGAGTTCATGCCCGGGCAGATGAACGTGGCGCACAAGGAGAGCTACAAGCGCTCCTATGCCGAAAATGCCGAGATCGCAGCCTCGCGCTACGATTATCCGCATGTGCGTTTCATGGACAGGGAAGAGACGCAGGAGCGGCTGGGGTCGAAGCGCTATCATTGTGGCGTGCGCGACACCGGCACCGGACATATCCACCCGCTGAAACTGCTGGTCGGGCTTGCCCGCGTCGCCGCCAATGCCGGCGCTCAGCTCTTCGAGATGACGCCGGCAACCGCCGTCCGCAATGACGGCGGCAAGGTGAAGATCGATACGCCGAGAGGTACGATCACCGCCGACAAGGCGCTGATTGCCTGCAACGGTTACATCGGCAATCTGGAGCCGGTGACGGCAAGCCACGTCATGCCGATCCGCTCCTTCATCGGCGCCACCGCGCCGCTGGAGAACTTCCCGTCGGTACTGCCGGGCGGCGAAGCGGTTGCCGACTCGCGCTTCGTCGTGCGCTATTTCCGCAAGTCGAAGGACGGGCGGCTGCTGTTTGGCGGACGCGAGGCCTATACCTCCGACAACCCGCGCGACATCACGGAGCATATCCGCCGCCAGATCGCCGAGATTTATCCGGTGCTGAAAGACGTCGAGATCACCCATGCCTGGGGCGGCTCGGTCGGCATCACCCTGCCGCGGCAGCCCTTCGTGCGCGAAGTCATGCCGAATGTGACATCGATCGGCGGTTATTCCGGCCACGGCGTGATGCTGTCAAATTACTGCGGCAAACTTTATGCAGAAACGGTTCTTGGAAAATCAGGGGAACTCGACCTCTTCAAAGGGCTCGATATCCCGGCCTTTCCCGGCGGACCAGCCATGCGGGCACCGCTGCTTTTCCTAGCCTTGTCCTGGTTCGCGCTGCGCGACAAGTTTTAGGGCGATTGCGGGATTTCCTCTCGGGTCAATTCGCTTTAAAACCGGGACCCGAGAGATTCATTGCATCGCACACTGGCTTTTTTAAATCGATTAGATTAAAACGGCCGCCAACCAGACTGATTGAGAGAAAAGCTCATGAGCAGCCAGATCATTCCCGTTGAACCCTTTGATTATGTCGTCTTCGGCGGCAGCGGCGACCTTGCCGAGCGCAAGCTCCTGCCCGCCCTCTACCACCGCCAGATCGAGGGACAGTTCACCGAACCGACGCGCATCATCGGCGCTTCGCGCAGCCCGCTGACCGACGAAGAATACCGCAAGTTCGCCCAGGACGCTCTCAAGGAGCACCTGAAGAAGGGCGAATATGACGAAGCGGAAGTCGAAAAGTTCTGCAAGCGTCTGCATTACGTATCGGTCGACGCCCGTTCGGACGCCGGCTGGGACAAGCTGAAGAAGCTGCTGGACGATGGCAAGGATCGCGTTCGCGCCTTCTACCTCGCGGTTGCGCCTGGCATCTTCGGCGACATCTCGCAGAAGATCCACGAACACAAGCTGATCACCAAGTCGACCCGCATCGTCGTTGAAAAGCCGATCGGCCGCGACCTCGCATCGGCGCTGTCGTTGAACGACAGCATCGGCAAGGCCTTCAAGGAAGAGCAGATCTTCCGCATCGACCACTATCTCGGCAAGGAAACAGTGCAGAACCTGATGGCGCTGCGCTTTGCCAATGCCCTCTACGAACCGCTGTGGAACGCCAACTACATCGACCACGTACAGATCACGGTTGCAGAAGCCGTCGGCCTTGAAGGCCGCGCCGGTTACTACGACACGGCGGGCGCGCTGCGCGATATGGTGCAGAACCATATCCTGCAGCTGCTTTGCCTGACCGCGATGGAAGTTCCCTCCTCGATGGATTCCGAAGCCGTGCGCGACGAGAAGCTTAAGGTGCTGCGCGCCCTGAAGCCGATCAACGCCTCGAATGTCGAGCAGATGACCGTTCGCGGCCAGTACCGCGCCGGCGCTTCCGGCACCGGTCCGGTCAAGGGCTATCTTGAAGAGCTTGAAGGCGGCGTTTCCAATACGGAAACCTTCGTCGCCATCAAGGCCGAGATCAACAACTGGCGCTGGGCCGGCGTTCCCTTCTTCATCCGCACCGGCAAGCGTCTTGCCGGCCGCATGTCGGAGATCGTCATAACCTTCAAGCCGATCCCGCACTCGGTGTTCGACCAGTCGGCCGGCCGCATCAGCCAGAACCAGCTGATCATCCGCCTGCAGCCTGACGAAGGCGTCAAGCAGTCACTGATGATCAAGGATCCGGGTCCGGGCGGCATGCGCCTGCGCAACGTTTCGCTCGACATGAGCTTTGCGGAAGCGTTCCATGTCCGTAACCCGGACGCCTACGAACGTCTGCTGATGGACGTCATCCGTTCCAACCAGACGCTGTTCATGCGCCGCGACGAAGTCGAGGCGGCATGGGACTGGGTCGACCCGATCCTGAAGGGCTGGGAATCCACCGGCCAGCTGGTTCAGGGTTACACTGCAGGCACCTGGGGCCCGAGCCAGGCTATCGCGCTGATCGAGCGCGACGGCCGCACCTGGCACGACAACATCTAGGATTGAGAGCGATGGCAGCGACCATGCATGCTTTTGCCAATGCCGCGGAACTGGCCGCCAACCTTGCAGACAAGGTTGCGGACACGCTTTCCAAGGCGATCGCAGCGAAGGGAACGGCGACTATCGCCGTTTCCGGCGGTTCCACGCCGAAAGCCTTCTTCCAGGCGCTTTCGACGCGCGACCTCGACTGGCCGAAGGTAACGATCACGCTCGTCGACGAGCGCTTCGTGCCTGAAACCAGCGACCGCTCGAACCATCTGCTGGTTGCCAGCAACCTGCTGCAGAACAAGGCAAAGGCAGCGCGGTTCCTGCCGCTCTTCCACGACACGGGCTCCGCGGAAAGTGCCGCGAAGCTTGCATCCGCGGAGACGGCATCGGTCGGCAATCCGTTCGATATCGTCATCCTCGGCATGGGGGGCGATGGCCATACGGCTTCGTTTTTCCCGGGCGGCAACAATCTTGCGGTCGCGCTCGATCCCAATACGCCGCGCGGTATCATCACCATGGAAGCGCAGGATGCCGGCGAGCCGCGCCTGACCTTCACCTTCTCCAGCCTTCAGGATGCCAAGCTCCTGGTGCTTCATATCGAAGGCCAGGGCAAGAAGGACGTGCTGACGAAGGCTGAAGGCGCCGGAGACGAGGCAGAGATGCCGATCCGGGCCGTGCTGCGGCGGGCGGCAACGCCTGTCGATATCTACTGGGCTCCGTAAGACCAAGCCTTCGGGCGAGCCGCGAACAGACAATTTGAACAGCAACCAAGGCAGGATAACTCCCATGTCCGCTAACGCACGCATTTCTGCGATTACCTCCCGCATCGTCGAGCGATCGAAGCCGACACGCGAGCGATATCTGGAGCGCCTGCGCGGCGCGGCATCGAAGGGTGCCGTCCGGTCTATCCTCGGCTGCGCAAACCTTGCGCACGGCTTTGCGGTCTGTTCCCCCGCCGAGAAGGATGCGCTCGCCGGCGACCGCGTTCCGAACCTCGGTATCATCACCGCCTATAACGACATGCTCTCGGCCCACCAGCCGTTCGAGACCTACCCGGCAATCATCCGTGAGGCGGCTGCCGAGGCTGGCGGCATTGCGCAGGTCGCAGGCGGCGTGCCTGCCATGTGCGATGGCGTGACCCAGGGCCAGCCGGGCATGGAGCTTTCGCTCTTCTCGCGTGATCTGATCGCCATGTCTGCAGGTGTGGGCCTGTCGCACAACATGTTCGATGCGGCGCTCTTCCTCGGTGTCTGCGACAAGATCGTTCCCGGGCTTGTCATCGCCGCTCTCTCCTTCGGCCACCTGCCGTCAATCTTCGTGCCCGCCGGGCCGATGACGACGGGACTGCCGAACGACGAGAAGTCGCGCGTGCGCCAACTCTATGCCGAAGGCAAGGTCGGCCGCGCAGAACTGCTGGAAGCCGAATCCAAGTCCTATCACGGCCCGGGCACCTGCACCTTCTACGGCACTGCCAATTCCAACCAGATGCTGATGGAGATCATGGGCTTCCATATGCCCGGCTCCTCCTTCATCAATCCCGGCACGCCGCTGCGCGAAGCGCTGACGCGTGAAGCCGCCAAGCGGGCGCTCGCCATCACGGCGCTCGGCAACCAATTCACGCCGGCAGGCGAGATGATCGACGAGCGGTCGGTGGTGAACGGCGTTGTCGGCCTGCATGCGACGGGTGGTTCCACGAACCACACGCTGCATCTCGTCGCCATGGCGCGCGCGGCCGGTATCCAGCTGACGTGGCAGGATATCGCCGAGCTCTCGGAAGAAATCCCGCTGCTTGCCCGCGTCTATCCGAACGGCCTCGCCGACGTAAACCACTTCCACGCTGCGGGCGGCATGGGCTTCCTGATCAAGGAGCTCCTGAAGCAGGGCATGCTGCATGGCGACGTGCGCACGGTCGCCGGTCAGGGCCTCGAAGCCTACACGATCGACGCCCGCCTCGGCGACAACAACACCGTCGTCCGCGAGCCCTCCCCCGAGAAGAGCCATGATCCGAAGGTGCTTGCCAGCATCGAGACGCCCTTCCAGGCGAATGGTGGCTTGAAGATGCTGCGCGGCAATCTCGGCAAGGCGGTCATCAAGATCTCGGCGGTAAAGCCGGATCGCCATATCATAGAGGCCCCGGCAATCGTCTTCCACAGCCAGCAGGAGCTGCAGGACGCCTTCAAGGAAGGCAAGCTCAACCGCGATTTCGTCGCTGTCGTGCGCTTCCAGGGTCCGAAGGCCAACGGCATGCCGGAGCTGCACAAGCTGACGCCGCCGCTCGGCGTGCTGCAGGACCGCGGCTTCCGCGTCGCGCTTCTGACCGACGGGCGCATGTCCGGCGCATCGGGCAAGGTTCCGGCAGCGATCCATGTGACGCCGGAGGCCGTCGAAGGCGGTCCGATCGCCCGCATCCAGGATGGCGACATCATTCGTCTCGACGCCATCCGCGGCACGCTTGAGGTGCTCGTCGATGCCGCAACCATGGCCGAACGCGAGCCGGTGACGGCCGATCTTTCGGAAAACGAATGGGGCATGGGCCGCGAGCTCTTCGCGCCGTTCCGCCGCGCGGTCGGCGCCTCCGATCACGGAGCGAGCGTCCTCTTCCACTAAACGAAAAGCCCGCGATCAACTCGCGGGCTTTTTTCTTTTCAGGTCCTGCAGCTCGATCAGCCGCGAACGTCGAGGACGTAGTCGCGATGCGCCGGATGCGTGCTGTAGACGAAGATCTTGTTGAGTTCCTTCTGCGTCAGCAGACGCAGGAAGCGGACTTCCACAGTATTGTTGGCATTCACCCGCATCAGCATGCAGCCGACCTTGGTGATGCGTGCATCCGGGATGTCCAGATAGAACTGCTTGGGCAGATTGAACTGCGTCAGGATGGCGAGAACCGCCGAACTCATCGAGATGCGAACGATATCGCAACGGCGCGAGGCCATGTGCATGACGCCCTTCTCGGTATATTCGAGACGCGCCGCGTTCATCGTGTCCTCCATTTTGAACCGCTGTTCGCGGTCATACATGAAGGATTCTTCCTTGTTCAAAAAATGCCCTGATGGCGATGGATTTGATACACCCACGACCTTATTCCCCACTCGATACAATGGGGAAATGCTAGCAGCGCCGACTTAACAGAAAGTGTCGAACGGAGGGCTTCGGGGGCTTCGTGAAAAAGCCCCCAATTTTGGCTGTCAGCGACGGTAGGTGCGGCCTTCGGCATCGAAGAGATGCAGCTTCTGGCGATCGGCCGAGAAGCGCATTTTCTGGCCCTTCTTGATGTCGATCGTGCCGGGCAGCTTGACGATGATCGGCTCGCCCGGAACCAAGCCTTCGATGTAAAGCAGCGTCACTTCGCCGAGCGCTTCGACGATCGAGACTTCGCCTTCGAAGAGGTAGGCATCGCCGCTGGCGATCGCGAGATCCTCAGGGCGGACGCCGAAGCTGGCGGACTTGCCCTTTTCGGAAGCGGCGGTCGGGATGTCGAGAGTGACCGATTTGCCGCCGGTGAGCGTGACCGTCGTCGTGCTACCGGCTTCCGCGATGGTTGCCGGGATGATGTTCATGGCCGGAGAGCCGATGAACTTGGCGACGAAGAGGTTTGCCGGACGCTCGTAGAGCTCCAGCGGTGCCCCGACCTGCTCGATATGACCTGCCGAGAGCACGACGATGCGGTCCGCCAGCGTCATCGCCTCGACCTGGTCGTGGGTGACGTAGATCATCGTCGTATCGGCCATTTGCTCGTTGAGCCGGGCGATCTCGATGCGCGTGGCAACACGCAGCGCGGCGTCGAGGTTGGACAGCGGCTCGTCGAAGAGGAAGACCTTCGGATTGCGGCAGATGGCACGGCCGATGGCAACACGCTGGCGCTGGCCACCGGACAGAGCCTTCGGAAGACGGTCGAGATACTTGCCGAGCTGCAGGCTATCGGCGGCAGCGCGGACGCGGCGATCGATCTCCTGCTTGTTCTCACCGGCGATCTTCATGCCGAAGGCCATGTTGTCGTAAACGGTCATATGCGGATAGAGCGCATAGGACTGGAACACCATGGCGATACCGCGCTTCGACGGCGGCACATCGTTGACCAGCTGGCCATCGATATACATGTCGCCGCCGGTGATGTTCTCGAGGCCAGCGATCATGCGCAGCAGCGTGGACTTGCCGCAGCCGGAGGGACCGACGAAGACGATGAATTCGCCCTGTTTGATCTCCAGGTCGATGCCGTGGAGAACGTCCACGGAACCATATGACTTGCGAATTTCCTTAAGCGACAGTCCTGTCATCAGTGCCTCCCTCTGATTTTTAGGCGAGCCGGGCGAAATAAGCGCCCCACGCCGGAATATCGATTTTTCCGCCATAGTTATTGCTGGTGAAGCCGTGGCCCGTCAACGCCTGCCAGTCACCATCCGGCAACGTAATGAGCGTTTCAGCAGCACCCATGTTGAACACGCAGAGCATTTTTTCGTTGCCGTATTCGCGCGTGAAAATCAGGCCGTCACCCTGCGGCTCCTCGAAAGCGATCTCGCCCTTCGCGAAGGCAGGGAACTGCTTGCGGAAGGCGAGGAAGCGCCGATAGTGCTCGAGCACCGAGTTCTCGTCGCCCTGCTGCACGCTGACGGCGCGCAGGATGTGCTCAACCGGAACCGGCAGCCATGGCTTGACGGTGGAGAAACCGCCCTGCGCGACCTGGCTGTCCCAGACCATCGGGGTGCGGCAACCGTCGCGGCCCTTGAACTCCGGCCAGAACTGGATGCCGTAGGGATCCTGCAGATCCTGATAGGCAAGGTCAGCCTCGGTCAGCCCGAGTTCTTCGCCCTGATAGAGGCAGACGGAACCGCGCAGCGTCATCAGCAGCGATGCATATTGCTTGGCGAAGGCGTCGTGGTCCGACACCAGCGAGCCCCAACGGCTGACATGGCGCATGACGTCGTGGTTGGAGAAAGCCCAGCAGGCCCAGCCATCGGGCGCCGCAGCGCCGAAATCCTTCATCACCTCTTCGACCCGCTCAGGCGAGAGCGGATCGGGTGCCAGGAACTCGAAGGCATAGCACATGTGCATCTTGTCATTGCCGGACGTGTATTCGCCCACGATCTCAAGGCCGCGCTGGCTGTCGCCGACTTCGCCGACGGCGGCGATTGCCGGAAACTCTTCGAGCACGGCGCGGAAGCGCTTCAGGAAGTCGATATTCTCCGGGCGGTTCTTGTCGTAGAGATGTTCCTGGAAATTATAGGGGTTCACGGCCGGTGCCGTGGACGCATTGCGGCGCTCGGGCGCCAGCGCCGGGTTATCGCGCAGCTGCTTGTCGTGGAAGTAGAAGTTGATCGTATCCAGACGGAAGCCATCGACACCGCGCTTCAGCCAGAAACGGACGACATCGAGCAGGCGGTCCTGAACCTCCGGATTGTGAAGGTTCATATCCGGCTGCGAGGTCAGGAAGTTGTGCATGTAATACTGCATGCGCGTCGGATCCCACGCCCAGGCGGAACCGCCGAAGATCGACAGCCAGTTGTTGGGCGGCGTGCCATCAGGCTTGGCATCGGCCCAGACATACCAGTCAGCCTTGGCGTTGGTCTTGCTCGACCGGCTTTCGACGAACCAGGGATGCTGGTCCGACGAATGCGAGATGACGAGGTCGATCATCACCTTGATGCCGAGGCGGTGGGCCTCGGCGATCAGGGTGTCGAAATCCACGAGCGTGCCGAAGATCGTATCGACGTTTTCGTAATCCGATACGTCATAGCCGAAATCGCGCATCGGCGAGGTGAAGAACGGCGAGATCCAAATCGCATCGGCGCCCAGAGCAGCGACATGCGGCAAGCGGGCGGTGATGCCCTTCAGGTCGCCTATGCCGTCACCGTTGGAGTCCTGGTAGGAGCGCGGATAGATCTGATAGATCACCGCGCCACGCCACCAGTCCTTGTCGTCAGCCAAATTGGGTTGAGATGCCACGCTCATGTCTTTTCCTATGCGAAGTCAGGTCTTGGGATTGGATCAGCCGCCCTTTACCGAACCCGCCAGCAGGCCACGCACCAGATATCGCTGCAGCCCGAAGAACACGAGCAGCGGAACGATGATGGTGACAAAGGCCGAGGCCGTCAGGATTTCCCAGTTGCCGCCGCGCGAACCGAGCAGCGCATTGAGGCTGCCGGTGAGCACGAGATGCTGCCTGTCGGTGCCGAGGAAGACCATGGCGACGAGCAGGTCGTTCCACACCCACAGGAACTGGAAGATCGCGAAGGACGCGAGTGCCGGGAAGGACAAGGGAAGAACGATTTTGACGAAAATCTCGAAATCGGTCGCGCCATCGACGCGGGCGGATTCGATGATCTCCTTGGGCAGCCCCGCGATATAGGCGCGGAGCAGATAGATGGCGAGCGGCATGCCGAAGGCGGTATGCGCCAGCCAGATGCCGGGATAGGTCTTGGACGGCGCATCGAGTGCCGCGCCGACGATATTGTAGAGCCGGAGCAGCGGGATCAGCGACATCTGCAGCGGCACGACGATGAGGCCCACCACCAGCGCGATGATCAGCGCACGACCCGGAAACTCCATCCAGCTCAGCGCATAGGCCGCAAAGGCCGCGATGAGGATCGGGATGATCGTCGCCGGGATCGTCACCGTCAGCGAATTGATGAAGGACTGGCCGATGCCCTCGCCTGTCAGAACCGTCTTGTAGTTATCAAGCGTGAATTCCGGCGGGGTCGAGATCGCGACGTAAACACGGCGGCCGGCATCGTCATCGGTGAAGGCTGCGGTCTTGGTATAGCGGTAGGTGCCGTCGGTGTTGACCTGCAGGTTGAGGCCATCGCCGAGATCGGCGTTCTCGCCGACCTTGTAGGCCGACGGCTGCTGGATGCGCGTTCCGAAGGCGCTGATGGCGCGACCGGCCAGATCGCCCTGCAGCACATTTCCGGCGATGACGTAGAGCGGGCCTTCCTGCTTCTGATCGGCAGCGGCGCCGACGCGGGCGGCCACCGTGCGGGTGGAGCCAACGAAGGACGTCCACCAGCCCGACACGACGATCTGATCCTTGTCGCGCAGCGCGCTGACGAAGATGCCGAGGGTCGGGATCAGCCAGATGATGACGATCAGGAGAACGCAGGCGTGAACGAAGAGACGGGCCGGGCCGATCTTGAAGAAGCTTCCTGACAAGGTCATCTCAGTGCCCTCCGAGTTCGCGGTTGGCGCGGCGGACGTTCCAGACCATGATCGGCGTCACGGCCAGCATGATGATCAGCGCGATAACCGCACTTCTGCCGGAATCCCCGCCTCCGCGGAACATCCAGTCGAACATCAGGTTCGCAAGCACCATGGTCTGCCATTGGCCGTTCGTCATCGTCAGCACGATGTCGAAGACCTTGAGGACGAGGATGGTAATGGTGGTCCAGACGACGGCGATCGTGCCCCAGACCTGCGGCACCATGATGCGCCAAAAGATCTGCCAGCCATTGGCGCCGTCGATGACAGCCGCCTCGATCGTCTCTTCCGGAATACCGCGAAGGGCAGCCGACAGGATGACCATGGCGAAGCCGGTCTGGATCCAGATGAGGATGACCATCAGGAAGAAGTTGTTCCAGAAGGGCACCGAGATCCAGACCTCGGGCGTGCCGCCGAACATCTGGACGATGGCGTTCAGGAGGCCGATCTGCACGTCGTTGCCGCCGCGATATTCGTAGATGAACTTCCAGATGACCGAAGCGCCGACGAACGAGATCGCCATCGGCATGAAGACGATGCTTTTGGCGATATTGCCCCACCAGATACGGTCGGTCATCACGGCGATGACGAGACCGAAGAAGGTGCAGGCGGCCGGCACGACGGCGAGCCAGAGAATGTTGTTGAAGATCGACTGGCGGAATTCGCGGTCGCTGAGCGCCCAAGTGTAATTGGCGAAACCGACGAAATTCGACCCTGATCTGTCATAGAAGGACAGAATGAAGGTCGCGATCACCGGGTAGACGAGATAGACGATCAGCAGGAAGAGCGCCGGGCCGAGAAACAGCCAGGGGCGGATCATGCCGCGAAGATTGAGATTGCGCGCGGCGGAATGGATATCACCATCCCTGACCGGCAGCGCCAGATCCAAAATCTTGTTCGAAAAATAGAAATAGGCCGAGCAGGCGAAAACCGCCACGACCACCACGCCCAAAGCGGAAACTATCTGCGATAGCATTCGTCCCTCCCCTGCTACCCTAGTCTATCTGAAGGGCTTACACCGGCCTGCGTCAACTTCTTCTCGGCGTTTGACCACAGTTCCGGTGCCGGCCGGATCCCTTTACGGATCCGGCCCTGCATTCCGGCGCGGCCGCGGGAAACCCGCGGCAGCGTTCAAGGATGATTACTTGATGGCGTCCCAGGCAGCCTGGATTTCCTTGCCAGTGTCTTCGGCAGACTTGCCGCCGACGAAATCGACCATGCCGGTCCAGAAGGCGCCAGCGCCGATCTTGCCGGGCATCAGGTCCGAACCGTCGAAACGGAAGGTCGTGGCCGTCGTCAGGATTTCGCCTTCGCGCTTCATCTGATCGTTGGCGTAAGCCGCGGTGCTGACACCCTTGTAAGGCGTCAGGAAGCTCGACTGTGCCATCCAGACTTCATGTGCAATCGGCGTCTTCAGGAAGTCGACGAAGGCGCGAGCCGTCTTCGAGTCCTTGGTGATCGACACCAGCGTGCCGGCACCCAGAACCGGCTTGCCGAGATCGGCATGCGCAGCATAGGTCGGCATGTAGAAGAAGTCGGCATCGGTGCCGAGCTTCGTGCCCTCAGGGAAGAAGGACGGAATGAACGAAGCCTGGTGGTGCAGGTAGCACTTCGGCGGAACGGCGAAGAGACCCTTCGGGCTATCGCGGAAGTCGGTCGAAGCCACGGCTGCGACACCGCCATCGACATACTTCTCGTTCTTGGCGAACTTGCCGAATTCGTCGATCGCGGCAACAACGGCCGGATCGGTGAACTTCACTTCGTTGGTGGTCCACTTGTCGTAGACGTCAGGCTTCTGCGTGCGCAGCATGATGTCTTCGATCCAGTCGGTTGCCGGCCAGCCGGTCGCACCGCCAGAACCGAGACCGATGCACCAGGGAACGCCGCCGTCCTTGACGATCTGGTCCGTCAGCGCATGGAGTTCTTCCATGGTGGTCGGAACCTTGTAACCGGCTTCCTTGAAGTTTTCAGGCACATACCAGACCAGCGACTTCACGTCGGCCTTGTAGGGGAAAGCGTAGAAGCCTTCCTTGCCGTCCTTGCCCTTGTAGGTGCCGTAACCGACCCAGCTGTCGCCGGCGCCGTAATTGTCCTTGACCCACTTGGCCGTGTCGTCGCCGAGCGGCGTCAGGAAGCCCTTGCTGGCCAGATCGGCGAAGAGGCCCGGCTGCGGCAGGATGGCGACATTCGGCGGCGAACCAGCCTGGGTGTCGATGACGATCTGCTGCTCGTAGTTTTCGGAGGACGAATAGGTGGCTTCGATGCCGGTCGCTTCGGTGAAGTAGGCAAGTATACTGCGGAAGAAGGCCTCGTCCTCACCGCGCCACGGTCCGAAAATGGTCAGCGGCTGACCCTTCAGGTCGGCATGCGAGGCCTTGAATTCGTCGTAGCTCTTCCAATTGAACTTGGCGTCTTCGCCCGGAGCAAATTTCAAATCAGCGGCAGAAACACCACCTGCAAAAAGCGCCGCCACGGCGACGCTCATCAAGAAAGTCTTTTTCATGTGATCAACCTCCCATCACAATCCCAACGGCACTTTCAACCTCTCACCGGAGGACTTCAAAGCGCTTTGACAAACAACTCATCTCACTCTCGCGTGAAAGGAGTCAAGCCATTTCGCGAATACCGCTAAAAGAGACGCAAATATCGCGGTGCAGCAACGCTTAAACGGGAATATGGAGCGATTTTTCTTGAGTCAAGCACGCCAGGTGCTACATAGTTTGAAAGCGCTTTGGGCGGTCTGGGAGAAACCGCAGCGTGCGCTGATCTCGGGAGGAAGCATAACACGTGAATCTCAAACAGCTATCGGAATTGCTTGGTCTTTCACAGACGACTGTGAGCCGCGCCCTCAATGGCTACCCCGAAGTCAACGAGGCGACACGCGAGCGCGTGCTGCGAGCTGTGCGGGAAACCGGCTACCGACCGAACAAGGCGGCGCAGCGTCTGGCCACCGGCAAGGCCGGCTCGCTCGGCCTGGTGATGCCGACCGCTCCAGGGCATCAGTCCGACGTGCATTTCGGCGAGTTTCTCGCCGGCCTCGGCGAAGAGGCTGTGCGCCACGATTTCCATTTCGTGATCATGCCTGCCGATCCCGACGACGAGGTTGCCGCACTCAGGCGTCTGGCGATCAGTGGCAATGTCGACGCGCTGTTCGTTGCCTACATGCGTGGACACGATCCGCGCCTGCCGATGCTGAAATCGCTGTCGACGCCCTTCGTCGTCCATGGTCGCTCGCATGGGACGGAGCCAGATTATCCCTATCTCGACATCGACAATGAAGCGGCGTTCTATGATGCCGCCAAGCTGATGCTCCAGCTCGGCCACAAGCGCTTTGCGCTGATGAACGGCCCCGAGCATCTGGATTTTGCGATCCGCCGGAAACAGGGACTGGAGTCAGCGCTTGCCGAGCGCGGCCTGCATCTGAACGAGGATTGTATCAGCCATACGCTGATGACCGATGAGCAGGGACTGGTGGCGATGGAGCAGTTCCTGCAGCTGCCTGGCCGCCCGACCGCGATCCTGTGTTCCAGTACGGTTCTGGCGCTCGGCGCCATCCGCGCCGTCAATCAGGCTGGACTGAAGCTCGGCGAGGATATTTCGCTGATCGCCCATGACGACGTGCTGCCGCTCTTGAAGCCCGAGAATTTCTCGGTGCCGCTGACGACGACGCGTTCGTCGCTGCGATCCGCCGGCGCGCGCATTGCGCAGCGGCTGATCGGAACGGTCAAGCAGACCGGGAGTTTCCCGGAGCAGGAACTCTGGAAGACCGAGCTGATCGTCAGGGGGTCGACGGGCCCTGCCCCGAAGCTCTGATCAGAACTTCGGCGGCTTCTGGCCGGCGGTGCGGTGCGCTGCGATCACGGTATTCGCCATCAGCATGGCAATGGTCATCGGACCAACGCCGCCCGGGACGGGCGTAATCACCGCAGCCACCTGCTCAGCCTCGGCGAATGCAACATCGCCGACAAGGCGGGTCTTGCCTTCGCCCTTCTCAGGTGCGGCAATGCGGTTGATACCGACATCAATGACAGTCGCGCCGGGCTTGACCCAGTCAGCTTTGACCATCTCGGGACGGCCGACTGCGGCGACGAGGATATCTGCGTTGCGGCAGACGGCCGGCAAATCCTTGGTGCGCGAATGAGCGATGGTCACCGTCGCGTTGGCATTGAGCAGCAGCTGCGCCATCGGCTTGCCGAAGAGGTTGGAGCGGCCGATGACGACCGCGTTGAGACCGGAAAGGTCCTCGCCATGGGTGCGGCGGACGAAAACCATGGCGCCGGCGGGTGTGCAGGAGACCAAGCCGGTTTCAAGATCACCGGTGGCGAGCTTGCCGGCGTTGACGACGTGAAGGCCGTCGACATCCTTTTCCGGCAGGATCGACTGGATGATCGGCTCGCTGTTCAGCGGTTTTGGCAGCGGCAGCTGCACCAGGATGCCGTGGATCGACGGATCGGCATTGAGCGATGCGACGAGGGCTGCGAGTTCTTCCTGCTTCGTTTCAGCCGGCAGCGTGTACTGCACCGACTTGAAGCCGCATTCCTTGGCCATCTTGCTCTTGGAATTGACATAGGCGTGGCTGGCCGGATCGTCGCCGACGATCACCACGGCAAGACCGGTCTTCACGCCACTCTGCTTTTCAAGCGATCCCGCCGCCATCTTCACGGTTTCGATTACCGAAGCGGCTACCTGCTTGCCATCGATCACTGTCGTCACGCGTCTCTCCCGCCTGTGCGTTCGTGCGCAAAGCTAGGACTTTGCCAGCAGCGCCGTTTGCCTCAGAACGCCCTATCCTGTTTAAAAGCGGCAAATGCAAGGGCAATGATGCCGCCAGTTGCCAAGAAGATGAAGGTCAGCGGCCACTTGCCGCATAGGTCTGGAACTTGCTGCGCAGTTCTGCCAGCTCCGCACGCAGGCGGTCGAGCTCATCCGGCTCAGCCGCCGCTTCCTCGACCTGGGGCTCCTGGAGCACCACAGGCTCTACCGTCTCCGGCAGAACCGGAATATCGAATGCATCCTCGTCGCGCCTGCGCACGAGCGACAATGCCAGCGAGGTGGCAAGCCCGACAAGCAGACCGATTCCGCCGCCGATTGCCGAGCGCACCGGCGTTGCGTAGCCAGCCTGCGCCGCAGTCACCTTCGGCGGGGTCTGGACCGTAACCGATGCAGACGGCGTTGTCGCGGATGGCAAGGCATTGTCGAGGCGAGCTTTGGCGGCACCGGCCTTGTCACGCAGTTCCGTAAGTTTGGCGAGATCGACACCGGTGTCACGGCTCTGGGCGATCATGCCGTTGCGCTCGTCGCTGAGCTTGCGACGCGCATCGACGGCGGCCTTGGCATCCGCAGTAGCATCCTTGGCTTGCAGCGACAGTTCCTGGGTGAGCTTGTCGCGCAGACCATCGACGATCGCCTGTTGCGCAAGCAGCTTCGGATGGCGGGGGCCGAGATCGATGGAGAGTTGCGACAGCGACGCCTTTTCGACCGCATATCTGTCGCGTGCATCCAGCAGGACCGGTGACATCATCTCCGCAGGCAAGACGCCGTTGATCACGTCGTTTGCCTTTGCAGTCTTAAGACGATCGGCACGTTCCTTGGAGATGGTGATACGCTGCTCGGCGATCTTGAGATCGGCATCGCGCTGATTGATGCGCTGCTGAAGATCGGCGGCGACTTTGACATTGCCCTCCCCGGCCTTGGCCGTGAAGGCATCAAGTTCGGCGCGCGCCTGATCGTAGGCGTTGCGAAGTGTGGCATTGGCCTCAATGGCATTGCCTGCCGGTGCGCCGGTCAAGATTGTCGAGAGCCGGTTGGCGATCTGCCTGGATTTTTCGGCGCCCAAGGTGGAGATCCTGAGCGTCACAAGACCAGTGCTGCCATCCGGCACGGCGTCGATCGCAGCGGCGACGGCTGTTTCTGCGCGGGATGCCGCGTCTGCCGCAGCACCGCTGCCAGAGAGCAGATCGACAGCGATGCCAACCGCATTTGGCTGGCCGCCTGCAAATTCGGGATCCCGGTCAAGTTTCAGGGCGGCGACCGTGGCGGCAATGGCCGGCGCCGAGACGAGCTTCTTAGCTGCAGCCGATGTCAGCGCCGGGCGTGTGGCGGTATCGGCTGCAACACGCAACGCCGTTTCGGCCACATAGCGTACCGGCGCCTGCGGCATCATCAGCGGAAAGGCGGCACCCAGCATCAGGCCGAGTATCGCGAACGCCACCGGCTTGACCGGAAGGCGGCGCGGCGCGTCGCCGATCTCAAGGGCGGCGATATCGTTGGTATTGGCAGGAATGAAGGCCGGTTCGTGCGGCACCGATGCCGGCTGCATCACAGCCGGCGCGGCTAGCGGCGGCGTCTTGACATCGTTGGCGGCTTCGAAACGGGGGGAGAGAATGGCTTCGATGCGGCTTGTCAGCGGCGCTGCAGCCGCCGCCCGCGCACGGCGCTGCTCGTCGAGTGCCTTTTCGATGACACGAAGAAGCTCGGCTTCCGAAGGAAGGACGGCAGCGCCCAAATGCGGCACATGCGGTGCCGCGCGGAGATCCGGCGCGCTGGCTCGTCTGCCGTTCAATGCCTTGTTGTCATACATGGATGCCATTTCTCATGCACGTGATGATCCGGCTGGTTGCCCGCACTCGCGCGAGTATTAATCCAGCCTAAAGATTCATGGCAAAGAAATGGTTAACAGAAGACCAAGGTCGCGGTCAGCGCTGTGAGCTGCTGCGCTTCTGAAGCGGCAACTGACTGCTGCGGTCGCCTTCCAGCTTCATGATCCGCTCCCGGCGACTGAATCGGTATTGCAGTACATGGAACAGGAAGACCGGGATACCGACGACATAGCGGCGCCACAGGCGCGACGGCTCCTGAACAAGCCGGTAGGCCCATTCGAGGCGCATCATGCGGATGGTATCAGGCGCGCGCGGTATCTCGCCCGAGACGAAGTCGAAAAGAGCACCGACCGTCAACACCAGACGCGCATGCTCCGGACGGATATGGCGATGCGCCCACTTCTCCTGAAGGGGCGTGCCCATGCCGACGATCAGCATGTCGACTTGCTGGGCATCAAGTTCGCTGATGACATCGACCGGGTTATCCTTGTCGAAATAGCCATCCGAAATGACGATGAATTCGTGCCAAGGCGCGTGTCTGGCAAAGTTCTCGGCCGCTCGCTCGACGACATCGCGCTTGCCGCCGATCAGGCCGACACGCCGCGGCGTTTCCATGAACGTCAGTAGAGCTGGCACGAAATCTGTGCCATTGAGATTGGCCGGGAACGGACCACCATGCGAGACCTGCGAGGCGATGTTGAGCCCGATACCGTCAGGCAGGACGAGGTTGTGTTCGAGGATCTCGCGATATTCGGGGTCGCGCAGCGTCATCAGCATGTTGTGTGCGTTGACGAAGGAGATGACCGTCTGGCCAACCGGCAGTGACGCCAGCTCGTTGATGAAGACGAGGGCATCGTCCCATCCGAGATCGCAGACCGGCACGTCGAAAATCGTGCGGCGCGAGGCCATAACCGCGAAATTCGCGATCAAATTCATCCCAACCTCCTGCAAGGGGTGCTTCATGCGCCCAGCATCCCGGAAAACGAGCGACAAATATCCGAACCGGCAGTTGCCCGCCGGCGTGTGGCTGTCATGACGATACCCGCTATCCCGGGCACCGACCAAGACTGGCCTAACCGAGGGTATATCAGCTTGACTTCAAACAACCTTTAGGAAAATCCGTTGCATTGCGGGAACCAGAGAAAGCATCGGTTAACCATCAGCTCCCAAACGCAAATGGCGCCCGAGGGCGCCATTTTGATCCTGACTGTCAATGTGATCAGTGCGCCGGCGCAGCCGCCGCATCGGCGGCAGGTGCTGCTTCGACGATCTTGACCGGCTTGCCCATCTTCGGCTGCTGGCCCGATGTCGCCGCCTTCTGATCTTCCTTGGACAGATAGTCGAGCTGCTGCAGCATAACGTCGGCAATGTATTCGCCGCCCAGCCGTTCGTTCATGCCCTTCTTGATCGCATCGCGGAACGCCTGCGGATCGAAAGACTTGACCTTGCTGATATCGACCATCTTGTTGCCGACGAGCAGCGTGAAGAGCTGATCGGTGGTCATCTCAGTCAGCGGCAAAGTGGCTCCCTTGACGACATCCTTGTTCATCATGAAGGAGAGCTGGCCGATGAAATATCCGGTGACGGCGCCATCGCCGATGATCGGGATGGTGACGGTCTCGCCTTTGACAAGCTCGAGCTGCGCCTGCTTGGAATCATCCGGCGGCGGTGCCGGCGCGGTGGCCATTTTCACCGAGAAATAGACCGAAGCCAGCGTGATCGCGCAGACCCAGACGCCTGTGAAGACGAGTTTAAGCATCAGGCATCACGCGCGACGAATTGTTCCTGGGAATAAGTGCCGTCGGCATCCGCATCCTGCACGGCGTTCTTCAGAATATCGGCGACAGCACGAACGGCTTCGAGGTGAGCCTCGACACGGCGCGCATTCAGCGTCAGCTTCTTCTTCAGGCCATGCAACTGCTCGAGATGCGAAGCGGCAAGCTCTGCCGGATCGGTATCGCTGAACAGCATCGACAGCTCATAGAGGCAACGGCTCTTGTGCGCGTTGGAGACCTTGAGATCGAACTGCGGGTCGTTGCCGATCCGCGTGTTCTCGTTGTCGATGATCATCTCCAGGCGGCCGAGGACCGACTTGATGCGATATTCGTTTGAGATTATTTCCATTTTATCCTCGGTTATGCTTCATTATTGGTCTTGGCATCCGCAGTCGGGGTGCCAAATGTCTTGCGCTGGAACTCGTCGACCATGCTGAAGGCGACCTTGCGGTCGTTCTGATCGGCGCTAGCGTTGACGATGGCGCCTTCCTTCTTGCGAAGAGCGTCGTGATAAAGTTCCTTGGCGATACCGATGCCATCGCCCTTGGACATGACGTTGCCGAGCTGCTCGGCCATCATGCCCTTCCAGATATCGCCCGTGGCGCCCTTGCCGTAGACCTGCTCGCTATCGCTCGGCAGCATGTTCTTGACGAAGTTCTGCAGAACCATCGATTCGAACTTCCGATAGGTCTCGGGGATCTCTTCGGTCTTGGTGCGATTCTTGACGTCGTTGAGACCGGTCTTGGCGGCAGCGTTTTCGAGAACATCGACCTTAGACGAAAAGCCGTTGCCGGCGTCAGCAAGGCTATTTGCCCTGAAGGCGGCGCGCGTCGCCATGAGTTTTTCCTGGGCAGCCTGAACCTCGGTCGGGTCCGCAGCTTTGACAACGTCCAGGACGAGATCACTAGGGGGCGAAATAGCCAACGTCACAATCCTCTAATGTAAGGTTGCGGCGATTATTATTTTTGAAGCTTGCTGGAGGCTGGCGTTGCGAACTTCTGATCGATGATATCGTAGACGGCATTGTCATCCGCCTCGCGGCGTTCGGATTCCTGGGCCTCTTTCATGCCCTCCTCCAGCCGGTCTCCCTTAGCCCGCTCATGCTGCAGACGCATCTCATGGAGCTGCTGGATACCCGTCAGCTGCTTGTCCTTGGTGCTGAGGCGCTCGAAACGGTCGGCGTAATTCTGCGAGAATACCCGGTGGATCGGATCGACCGAGCCAAGTGCTGTGATGACCGTATCCATCGATTCGTTCACTTCGGCGCGCTGCCGTGTGGTTTCGGCAAGGTCGTACTCGGCCATCTGCTCGAGGTGGCGCTGAACGGCCACAAGGCGCTTGAGTTTCTGCGAACGGGATTTTTCCGCCATTTCGCTACATGCCTATGAAGACAGACGGGAAGGATTCCGCAAACTGACTGATCAGCGCGGCCACGGAGAAATAGAACAGGAACAACCCGCCAAGTATCAGATATGGCGTCGAGATGAAGTAGACGGGGATCTGCGGCGCCAGCTTGTTGATGAAGCCGATCGAGACGTTGAACATCATGCTGTAGAGCAGAAACGGGCTCGAAAGCCTGAGCATGATGGAGGTCGTCGAGACCAGCGTGTCCGTCAGCGAGATGAGGTTGGCGCGCACATCGGTCAAGCCACCAAAAGGCATCGTCGTGTAGGAATCGATCAGAGCCTTGAAGACGATGTGGTGAAAGTCCATCAGGAACAGGATCATGATGCCGGCGAAAGTGATAAAACCGGACAGGCTGGTTTCCGGCGTATCTTCCACGACATCCTGGCCGCCCGGCGAGGTATAGCCGACCATCATGGCAATGATGGTGGCGGCAAACTGGAAGCCCATCGTATAGAGCCGCGCCAAGAGACCGTACATGACGCCGATCAGCGATTCGCTGAATATCAGCCCGATATAGCTGGCGCTGGTACCGCTGACCGCAGGATAAACCGTATCCCAGAGCAGCGGCAGAACGGCAAGCGACAGACCGGCAGCAACAAAGACCCGCAGGATTTCAGGCACGCGCGCCGAGGAAAAACCCGGCATTGCCAGGACGCAGCCACCCATCCGGCAAAAAATCAGAAAGAGCGCAAGGATGATGCCCTGCGGGTCTGTTATCATGAAACCGAGCCCAAAATCTTTATCTCGATGCCCTTCGCCAACTCGACGTGGGACAGAACCGGAAGCGTCGCGAACAGACGTTCGATGATCATGCGCACATAGGAGCGCGTTTCCGGCGATGTGACAAGGCAGAAAGGCAGACCGCGGTCCATGAATTCACGGATAACCTTCGTCGCCTGCTCGCTGAACTCTTCAAGCGCGCGCGGATCGATGTCGAACTCGACGACTTCGCCCTTGTTGTCGCGTTTCAGAGCCTGGTGGAAGGCCAGATCCCACTTGCTGCCGAGTCGCAGCACGCGCAACACGCCGTTGTCGGCAAGGTCGCCGCAGATCTGCTGCGCCATGCGGATGCGGACGTGTTCGACGATCTGTTCGGTCTTGCGGACATGCGGCGCCAGTTCGGCGACGGCTTCGAGAATGAGGTGCAGGTTGCGGATCGAGACGCGCTCGGCAAGCAGCAGCTTGAGGACCGCCTGCAGACCCGAATAGGACATGTGCGAGGTGCAGATCTCGTCCGCCAGCTTCTTGTATTCCGGGTCGAGCCGGTCGATCAGCACCTTGACGTCCTTGTAGGACAGAAGCTGCGGCAGGTTGTTGCGGATGACTTCGCTCATATGCGTCAGGACGACGGAGACGTTGTCGATCGGCTGGAAGCCCTCGCGCTTCAGATCCTCGGTAAAGGCTTCGAGAACGGAAACAGCCGGCATGCCGAAAGCGGGTTCGCGAATCTCGTCTCCCGGAATGCGCGGCTTGCGGCCGGAACCGGTGACGACGAGCACTTCGCCCACACGCAGCTGGTTGGCGGCGATCGTCGTTCCGTGAATGCGGATCTGATAGGACTTCTCGGCGATGGCGATGTCGTCGGTAACCTTGATTTCGGGGACGACAAAGCCGTATTGCGTCGCGAACTTCTTGCGCATCTTGCCGACGCGGAAAGCCAGCTCCTGGTGGGCGCCGAGCAGACGGGTCGAGACCATCTTGCCAAGCGCGAGTTCGATCTCGGAGGTGCGAAGGACCGACTTGACCGAGTCCTTCTCCAGTTCCTTGTTCGCGACGACCTTCTTTTCTTCCTGGTCGCGGCGAACCTTGTTCTCCGCCTCGATCTGGCGCGGGATGAACCATGCGCCGAAGGCCATCAGGCCGCCGAGCAGCGTGAAGGGCATGGTCGGCAGACCAGGCATCAGGGCCAGAATGAACATCAGTGCCGCCGAGACCGAGAGAGCGCGGGGATATCCGGACAGCTGACCGATAACCGCTTCGTCGGTGGAGCCGACATTGCCGCCGCGGGAGACCAGAAGGCCGGCGGCCAGCGAGACGATAAGCGCCGGCATCTGCGAGACCAGACCGTCGCCGACCGACAGCTTCACGAAGACGTCGGCTGCTTCGCCGATCGGCATGCCGTGGCGGAAATAGCCGATGATGATGCCGCCGAAGACGTTGATGCCGGTGATCAGAAGACCAGCGACCGCGTCACCGCGCACGAATTTCGACGCACCGTCCATAGCACCGAAGAAGGAGCTTTCTTCTTCCAGCTCCTTACGGCGGCGCTGCGCTTCGCGCTCGTCGATGATACCGGCCGAAAGATCGGCATCGATCGACATCTGCTTGCCGGGGATGGCGTCCAAGGTGAAACGCGCGCCGACTTCCGCGATACGCGTCGCGCCCTTGGTGATGACGATGAAGTTGATGGTGATCAGGATCAGGAAGACGATCAGACCGATGACGAAGTCGCCGGACATGACGAGGCTGGCAAAGCCGGCGATGACGCCACCAGCTGCATCGTGGCCTTCGTTGCCGTGCGAGAGAATGACGCGCGTGGTCGCAATGTTGAGCGCCAGTCGCGTCATCGTCGCGATCAGCAGGATGGTCGGGAAGGACGAGAATTCCAGCGGCTTCTTGATCCACAGCGCGACCATGAGGATCAGCACCGAGAAAGCGATCGAGAATGCCAGGCCGAGGTCGATCAGAAATGGCGGTATCGGCAGAAAGAGTATGCAGATGATGACGATGATGCCGAAGGCAAAACCGACATCGCGCAAACTCGGTGCGACTTTCGGAAGGGGTAGTGCAGGTGGTTGCGCCATAGCTGGTTCCGTCTCTTCATGAGAGGAGGCGGATACCGGGACCCGCCCTATTCGGATCGACAGTTAAATGGCGAAGCTTGCGCGAGGGTGGCTCAGAAGCCGGACTGGATGCGCGAAAATACCATGTCGGTAAAGATCGAAATCTGCGCGCCGACGAAGGGCGCGGAGATGCCGACGGTAATCAGGACGGCGACAATCTTCGGGACGAAGGTCAGTGTCGCTTCCTGAATCTGCGTGAGCGCCTGAAAAAGAGCGATGACGAGACCGACGACCATGGCAGCGGCAACTGCCGGGCCAGCCGCAACCAGCACGGTCCAGATGGCTGCCTGGAACAGATCGAGTGCGTCAGCTTCATTCATCAGGCAACCTCATATCGCCTTGGAGAAACAGCCCGGCACAAACCGGACTGTACGTCTTCATTGTTCAAGCGAGCTCGACTAGGTGGAGCTGCCGGTATCAGTACTCGGCGTCGTTGGTGCCGAATCAGAGATGGTGACACCGGTTTGTACCAGAATCTTACCGCCATCCTTCGTCGTTGCAATGATGCCATCGGAATAAACCTTGACCGACGATACGACACCTTTGACGCTGCCGTCGGCGCTTTCCATATATTTGCCGATATAGCTGCCGGCCTGGGTGAGGCTGGAGCTGGACAGCAACGTGTCGAGCTTGGTGTTCGTCTGGATCGTCTGCTCGACCTGAGAGAAGCTGGCAAGCTGCGCCATCTGCTGGCTCGCATCGACGGGATCCGTCGGATCCTGGTTCTTCATCTGCGCGATCAGCAACTGCAGGAAGTTGTCGTAGTTCAACGTCGCCTTCTGCTGTGCAGAAGATGTGCTGCCCGACGCGGAAGAGCCTACGCCCGAGAGTGCGTCTACCGCCATGGTGCAATCTCCTTGCGAATCTGTTCGACCATCGCCGGCGCCATTTCCTGGTTGTTGAGGATGCTGTCCTCAAGCGTGTACATCGAGCGGATGGCCTTCAGAGCGTCGAACGCGCGGCCTGTCGAGACCAGACCGTCGATGCGCTTCAGCTCAGCCAAGATCTCTTCATTGCGGAAGCAGCTCAGCAGCATGGTGATCGACTTGCGGAACATCACCGTCGACTGCTCCTTGCCCTCAGGATTGATCAGAATCATCTGGGCAATGAAGTAGAGCTGGCGCAGAGGCGTCGTCGCGTCTTCAGGCTGCAGGACGTGGTTTTCGAGAAGGAATGTCACATCATTCAGGAATTCCAGCGCGACCTTGCGGTCAACGCGCAAGACCGCGCCGTTGATGAAGATTCTCTCTCCGGCTTTAAGCGAAATGCGAAGTGTACTTTTCATTTAAGTCCATCCCTGATGATGATGGTAATGTCGATAATGCCCTGGTAGTTATCGGACTGACGCCGCCTGATCCTGTCGCATTCCTTGAGAATCCAGATCGCGATGGAGATGAGATTGGCACGCAGTTCGACTTCAAGCTGATTGTCGGGGTGCTTCAGGTCTTCGATAAAGCTCACCCAAACGCGGCGGGTGTAAAACAGAGCCTCAATGGCTTCCCGGCCGTATTTTGTTTTCTCGCGCGCCGCAGCAAGCATTTCGATAGACCGATCGAGAACTTGCCGCTCTCTCTCTTTCGCATCGGTCACCGAGTCTTGCATGACCTCGGCATAAGAGAACTGATACATTCATGCATCCTTCTTTGTAATGCGCGCCTTTGATCATCAAAGGTAATTTACAAGGCTCAACTGCTGGATCTTCGAGATGATCGTGTAAGAGGTCTGAAGCTGCGTCTCCATATTCTTGACGATCGTGGTGGCTTCAACCGGGTCGACGCCTGTCAGATCGATAAGCTTGCCCTGCAGAATGCTGGACTGCGCGTCGAGTGCGGCGTTCGACTTGGTCACGCGCTCCTGCGACAGGCCGAGCTGGCTCTGCTGGCCGGTGATACCGGTGGTCGCGCGGCCGGCGTAGTCGATGGCGGCATCAGAGAGACCCGACATGCCTGCCGTACCCAATCCCTGATTGGTCAGCGCCTTGGTCATGACCGTCGCCATGGCGAAATAGCGCATACCGTCCGAATTGGCATTGGTCGAAGACGTGACGACTTCCGAGTTGCTGATGCGGCTCGTCATGTTCTGGTTGGATGCCGACGACCAGTTGCCCCAAGCCGGCGGCGTCGTATCGTAGGTCAGGCCACCTGTTGGAGCGGGAGCACCAACGGGATATCCTGTAGGCAAAGTATCCTGCATGAACATCGGCTCGACGAACATGGTGGTGAAGTTCTTCATGTCCGTGGCATCGAGGTCGGCAACGGTCTTGGGATTGCCGGTCACCGGATCGGTCAGCCCGCTGGCATAGGCCTTCAGATTGGTTTGCATCGCCGACATTGCCGCAGCACTCTGGTCGGTCAGCGGCGCGACATCGGTGTTGATGCCCGAGAACAGATATTCGCCGTTCGTCAGCGAGTTGCCGGTATCCATCAGCTGCGAGAACGCGCTGGATGCCTGCTGCAGCGTGACGGTGATCGTGTCTGCGCTCTGGCTTCCCTTCAAGGCCGTCAGTTTGGCAACAAGGTCATCGGCGGCGCCGTTCATCGCGTCGAGACCGTTCTGCGACATCTCCAGACGAAGGTTGACGACCGAATTGCTATCCTTGATCGACTTGATGCGGTCGATCTCGCGGTTGAAATCGACGCTCTTGGCCGTATTCACGCCGAGCGCAACACCGACATCGGCGTACATCTTCGTGCTGGCCTCAACCGCCGACTGCACCATCTGGTTCTGCGACTGACGGATCGTCAGCCGCATAGCGTTTTGAATGGCTGAACTAGAAATAAAAGAGCTTTTCATTTTTTAACTCGCAATATCCAGCAATGACTTCAGCATTTCGTCGACGGCATTCAAAATCTTCGTTGCCGCCTTGTAGGACTGCTCGATGTCGAGCATCAGAGTCAGCTCTTCGTCGAGGTTGACGCCCGTCTCGTTGGAATAGGCCTGATCGGAGCGCGCCAGGGCAGCAGAAGTGTTTTCGGACGCATCGCTGGCACTGCTGCGGTACTGCTCGAGCCAACCGATGGAGTTGGCGGCGAAATCCATAATGCTGACGTTAGAATCGAGACCCGAGCCCGTGTTGAAGCCAGAGACACCTGTGCCAGGATCGAAATCTATCTTGGCGCCCATGGCGTTGTAGTACTTGTCGAGCTGATCCGTATAACCGCCGTTGCCCGAAAGATTGGTGCTGTAGGGGACGTAAGGAGGAATCGCCGGCATCGGGTCCGGATCGTTGATCGAACCGTCGCGCAGCTTCATCGGATCGCCACCCTGAGAGGTGATGACTGCCGAGTTTACCTTGATCGATCCCGCCATCCCATTGATGATAGCGTACTGCCCCGTGACCGGGTCGACGGTCGGCATTCCGCCCGCGGCACCACTCGGAGACTGCGTCCAGACGAATAGTCCCGGCGTCGTCGAGCTGCCGTCGGTCTTCGTTTCGGCGAACATGTTGACGAGTCCCTTGGCGATCTCGTCGAGCTGGCTCTGGAATTTCGGCGCGACATCGTCACGGATCTGCAGCAGCGCCTGGAGGCTTCCCTGGCCGGAGGTCGTGCCGCCCTGGCCCATGGCCAGCGCCACGCCGTCGATATAGACGCCGTTGCCCTTGTCGCTCGCCTGATAGGTCGGGGTCGCCGTGAATTTTACCTCGCGGGGAATGGTATCGAAAAGAACGACACCATCGGAGGTGTAGAGTGCCATGTCGCTGCCATTGCGCGATACCGGCTTGACGCTGACAATGCTGGAAATCTGCTTCAGCAGCTTGTCGCGCTGATCGAGCGCGTCCGACGGATCGGAATTGGTGTTGACCGCGTTCTTGACGGCGTTATTGGCCGTCTCGAACTGCGATAGCAACGAGTTCAGCGTGTCGACCTGGGTCGCAATCGACTTGTCGGCCGCGGCCCGGGTGTTTTGGACGGAAGCCGTTGCGTTATTCAACGAGTTGGCGAGATCCTGTGCCGCATTGATCGCACCCTGCGCGGCGACGACGTTGTTCGGCGACGTCTGAAATGCGGCCAGCTTCTTCTGGAAGGCGCTGAGATATTCAGACGGAGAGGTCTCGTAGTCGTTGCCGCCGAGGACGCTTTTCACATCCTCCAGGCCATTCAGCAGAGTCTGCTGGGCGCTGTCTTGCGAATTGCTGGCGAGGTACTGCTTTAGGAGAGCATCCTCCTGCGCCCGATCAATCTTGACCACCGATGCGCCGTTCAACGACGTGGTGATCATCGCCTGCCGGCGCACATAGTCCTTGTTGCCGGCATTGGCGATGTTCCCCGACACGGTCGCGCTCTGCGTGCCCGTGTTGTTGAAGATGCTTTGTGCCGTATTAAGTGCTGACGTGAGCGACATGGCTTACCGGTTACCCTGATTTTATCGCTTGAGGTTGACGAGGACGTCCATGATGTCCGAACCCGTCTGAAAGACCTTGGAATTGGCCGTGTAGCTGCGCTGCGACTCGATCATTTCGGTCAGCTCGCCGGCGAGGTCGACGTTCGAGCCCTCGAGCGCGCCGGCCTGGAGGGTGCCGAGACCGTTGGTCTGCGGGAAGCCGGTGACAGTGACGCCAGAGCGGCCGTTCGCCTGGTAGACGTTGCCGCTAAGCAGCGTCAGCTCGTCCGGGCTTGCAACGGTTGCGAGAGGAATGCGGAAAACCGGCTTCGGGTCGCCTTCCTTGTAGTTCGCGTAGACGGTACCGTCCTTGTCGATGGTGACACCAGTCACTTCGCTGGCAGCCTGGCCATTCGGCGAGCCGGTGCCGCTGCTGGCAGCAGCCTTCTGCGTGTACTTCGAGAGGTCGAGATCGATATTGAGATCGCTCTTTGTATCGGCGATCGCGAGGTTGCCGGTGATCGTACCCGAAGCAGGGTCCGCAGGATCGGTGATCAGACCGCCGGTCGAGTTGAAGGCCATCGTGCCGGAAGCGACCAGCGAATCGGGCATCGGCAAATAGGGGAACGAACTCGTGCCCGATGTCGCTGCGCCATCCTTGCGATAGATAGCAACGTCCCATGTGCCTGACGTCGCCGATGTCGGCGGAAGTGTCGTGTTGTCAGCGGCCGTCGCGTCGGCAGACTTCGTGAAGTAGAAGTCGTACTGAACCTTGCCACCGAGCTTGTCGAAGACAACCATCGAGGTCTTGAAGGTATTGGATACGCCGGCTGCTGTCGCGCCCGGATCTTTGTTCAAGCTTGGCAGATCGGTTGCAGCAACGACGGGCATGTCCGAATTCAGATTGCCAGAGAACGTTGCCAACGTGGATTCGATCGCGGTCAGACCTGTCTGGTTGACGTTGACAGGAACCAGACCATCGAAGCCGTTGACGACGACTGCCGGCGGGCCCGCGGTGTAGGGGTAACCCATCAGCGTGAAGCCGGCGGCGTTGACCAGGTTGCCGTTCTTGTCCTTGGTGAAATCGCCGGCGCGGGTCAGAACCGAGGTTCCGTCCGGGCTCTGCACGATGAAGAAGCCGTCGCCCGAAATGGCGAGGTCGGTGCCTGAAGTCGTGTAGGAGAGGTCACCCTGGGCAGTCACGGACTGGCGGACGGACGTCTGAACACCACCGGAATTGTAGTTGCCGGCCGTGGAGGGCAGGACGAGCGACGAAAATGCCGTCGATACCGACTTGTAGCCCGTGGTGTTTGCGTTCGCGATGTTGTCGGCGACGGTGCTCAGGCGGTTCGCCTGGGCGTTCATGCCGGACACTGCCGTCTTCATGCTGCCAAAAATGCTCATCTGAAAACCTCGTTTTCCTTGATAGTCCGGAGAGTATTTGGCGGGCCTTGCGTGAAGCTGTCTGGTGCGGGCGGTGCTTTGGAAATCTTAAGCACCGCTGCCGCGCGGCGAGGCCCGTCGCTGAAATCAGTTCCAGTCGATGCAGTAACCGAGGAAGCGCTTGGAATCGACGGGATCGACACCGAGCTTCTTGCGCAGCTTCTTGCGCAGCTTCGAGATGTGGCTTTCGACGACGTTCTCTTCGACTTCCTCGTCGAAGATGCCGTAGATGGCGTTGAAGATCTGAGTCTTCGTAACGCGGCGGCCGCGGTTTGCGATCAAATACTCGAGGATGCGGCGCTCGCGGCGCGGCAACGCAAAGACCTCACCGTGGATCTCGGGATCGCGGCCGTCCGAGAAGACGCGGATGCCGCCGATATCGGTGTGGCTTGCAATCGCTTTCAGGCGGCGGCGGATAGCCGCGGCCCGGGCGAGAATTTCACGGGGATGGACGGGCTTGCGCACCACGTCATCGACGCCACAATCAAAAAGTGCAAGCGTCGTTTCAAGCGAAGGCTGATCGCTGACTGCAATCACCGGCGCCTGCGAACGGTCGCGGATGGCCCGCGGCAACTCGAAGGTTTGCTGGCCCTGGCCAATCAGAAACGCCTCGACGGCCTGGATATCCGAATCCGCCGCCGTCTGTACCCACTCACCAAATTCGCTTGGATCAAAACCGGTCGAAGGGATGCCTTCCCGGCCAAATAGAGATGTATATCCATCTTTAACGAGCTCTCGCTCATCAACCACGACGATCATTCGTCCGCCTCCGAATCAGTGTGGCACTTCAATGATCTATGGGTACGAATCGCGTGAATCTGGAACAAGGTGTTGGAAGTTAATGGCGGGAATTAATAGTTGATTAACTTTTGTGTCCCGATTTGCTCTACATATAGTAGGCCACACCAGTTATGCACACAAAAATTTCGTGGAAAAGTTAACGACCGGTAAATTAGGTCTTGCGTGGCCAGATTCTGGCGGATTCCTGCCACATTTTGACACGATTCCGCTTTGTTCTCTTTTTGCTATTTTTGATTGCATCAATTCTGGCAGAAGTTGCTCGCATTAGGAGTCCACTTGCCGTAGCCGGTGGCGACCAGATTGGCGATGACCCGGCACACATACTGCTTCTGCGCGGGGTCATTGTTCGGTCCGGCGTGGTATCTGGCTACCGCCATCGTCCAGGTCTCATGACGATCGTGAAGGTTGCGGAGGAACTTCGCTGCGTATTCGACATTGGTGTGCGGGTCGAACATCTCTTCAGCGGAGCGGAAGTTCTCACCATGAAAGTAATGGTTGATCTGCATGCAGCCGATATCGATGAGTTTGGCGCCCGCTTTGGTGGCCGAATAATACTGCCGCATGGCGTCTTCTTCGGAAGGCGGAAACACCGCCTTGCCCTCGATATTGAGAGCGAAGGGATACAACGATCCCTTCCGTCCCGTCTCCGTCAGACCCACCGAATAGAGAATGCCTTCGGGGATACCGTACTTGGCCGCGGCCGACTGGATTTCCTTCTCGCAGGCGCCGTTATAGGCGGCCGCCTCAGAGGTAAACGCTGCCAGAGCTGCCGCTGCCAGCGGCGCCAGAAGCAACGTCTTCCACACCGGTCTCAGTTGCGCCATCGAAGCCTCCATTCCCTCGCTGTGCTGTCTGCGACTGGCGCTCACGCGCCTCGCCGCCCTGGCCGTGCTGCAGGGACTGCTGACCCGACTGGCTCTGTGCGTTTGCCTGAGTGCCGGTATCGGCCTTTTCGACTGGCGCCATGCTGATCGTCACGTTGTCGACCGTATAGCCCTGGCTGCGCAGCGACTCGAGGATCTTGCTGTGATCCTCCTTGAGCTGGCGGTAAGCAGCACCCGATTCGACCTTGAGATCGACATTCAACGCATCGCCCGATAGGCGCATCGTCGCCGTTACCAGGCCGAGGTCAATCGGCGTCATCTGGATTTTCAGCGTGTTGACGACCTTGCCCGTGCTGGTCCATTCGGCTGCATTTGACAGCGCCGAACCCGGCTGCATGGCCTGCGCCCACTCCTTGTCGCCGCTGATTGCCGCGGTGACGGAAGCGGAATTCTGCGCCAACCCGATATAGCGGCGCGATTCAAGCACGGTGACGTTCTCGACATCGCCCTTGCTCTTCACGCCCTGCTCGCCATGATCTTCGGTGCCGATGTGGATATCCATCGACTGCCCGCGGCCATCGGCGCGGCTCAGGCGGAATGTCTTGCCATCAGAGGCCTCGGTACCCTCGGTACCGGGAACGGCATCGTCGGCTGCCTTGGAAACACCCACCGCAGCCAGCGCGTCGCTGACATGCGATGCGGCCTTGCCGCCAGCATCGATGGCATCGGCCTTCTTGTCCTTGGCGACGGCGCCGTCATCCTTGGTCTTCACGGATGATCCCTGCGCGGCCGCAGCGATAACGATGGGCACCTGCGGGCCGTCTTTCTGCAGGAGATCGAGCGCATCGCTTGCGGCGTCCCCGCCGTCACCCTTATCCGTCTTCTTTGTGTCGTCGCCCTTTGCAGGCTTGGCGCTCTTCGTCGCATGCGGCAGCGCGTCGTCGGCGAGCGTCTCCGGCGCATCCTTCTTGATGGCGTCCTTGGCCTGTTCGATCGCGTCCTTGACCTGATCCTTCAGCGACTTGCCCATCGCGACCGTTTCCGGTTTCACCGCCGCCTGCTCCTTCAGCGACGCGTCGCTGAGATCGATAACAGGCTTGGCATGGGGCCGAGAGCGGGCAAGTGCGGCAGCATCGGCCTCACTAGGCCCACCTGCATTCGACGCAGCGTTGGCATCATTCGGATTCTGCCCGTTGTCGCCGGCCTTCGAAAGCACGTCGGAAAAGCCGCCGCCCTTGCGGCCGTCGTCGTCTTTCCCAACCGGGCGATTGGATTTCGCTGACGGCGCCTCAACCGGTGCCGCTCCCCCCGAAACGCTGATATCCATCATCTCAATTGCTTTCTTGGCTCAACAACTTGTCGATATCGTCAAGTTTGGACCGGCTCGCAGCCATAAAGGATTTGTAGGCAGGATCGGCATTCTGCTGACCCTGGCTGCTGTCTGCCGGGAGTGCCTGCGCCGCGCCATCGTCCACCACCTCCGAAGGGGCGGTCGGCGACTGCGATTCGGCGTCCGTAGTAACAGCTGCCTGTTCTGAAGTATTCTCTTCATTAGAAGAAGTAGAATCCTTGGCTTGCGTCAAGCTTGCAGGGTCAGGCGCTTTCAATACTTGTTCGGCTACCGAGCGGGCTGCAGCTCGCAGAGCCTTGTCGCGATCCGAGAGATCGCCGTCTGCGACCTTGCCGATATGCTGGGCGGCCGAATCGACATCCGGCGTCGAGACCGACGCCATGTTGCCGTAGAAGCTTGCCAGGGCGCCAAGCGGATCGGTGTCGCCCCCAGACAGAGTCTGTGCGTGCTCGGCCGCGGTCTTGGCGAGTTCCACCTTGCCGGCGATACCGGCCGCACGGGCGATACGCAGATAAACCTCGCGCTGACGCGCATCATCCATGAAACCGAGAATGCTGACGACGTCCTCCGGCTTCACGTCATGCTCGTGATCGACGATCAGCTTGACGAACAGGTCGGCAAACTGGCTCGCATAGGGAGAATGCAGGAAGCGGCGAACATAGCGCTGCGAATAGGCCATGCCCTTATCGACCAATCCGGCCTCGACGCTGATCGCCACCGAGCGGCGCAAGGCCGCCTCCTCGACAATAGTGCCGGGTGCAGACAGCCGCGCCTGATCGTAGAGCTTTAGTGCCTCGAGCGGGCTGCGCGCCACCATGACATTGCCGCCAACCAGCGACAGATAGGGACCGATTTTCTTGTCGCGGTATTCGTTGGCCGTTTCGACCAGTGTCTTGGCAACCAGCAGTCCCTTGCCGCTCAGATACTTCCGCAACACGTCGGTGACACGATTGTCGAAATAGCCGTTGACGTCGCGCGACACCAGGTACTCCAGCGTCGCCGGATTGCCGCCGCTCATCGCGTAGACGAGCGCCGCATCAACGTTGCGATCATCGTCATAGACCGAGGCATCGACCGAGCGCAGACGCTGATCGATCGTGCCCAGCATGAAGCGCTGCATTTCGGCAGCGGAGTGATCACCAAGAACCACGGAATCCTGCACGAATTGCAGCGAGCGCAGCATCTTGTAGGGCGCCAGATCTTCCTGCTCATCCGCAACGGCTACGGCCGGCGCTGTAAGCGCCAGTCCGAGCATGAGGGAGAGAAGATGATGGGGCTTGCTGCGCGCCATGGTTTATCCCTGGTCCGCCTGAACGAGGATTTCGATACGGCGGTTTGCGGCGTTCAATGGATCATCAGGAAGCTTGAGCTTGCGATCGGCGAAGCCGGACACCTGCGAGACGCGCTGCTCGCCCAAGCCGCCACGCACGAGCATGTAATAGGCCGCCTGAGCACGATCCATCGACAGGCGCCAGTTTTCGTTGTCTGCGCCCTTATACTGACGGCCATCGGTATGGCCACGGATCACCACCGCGCCCTGGCGCGCCTTTAGGATCTCGCCCAGCTTTTCCATGACCTGCACCATTTCCTTGCGGGGAACGGCCGAGCCGACGTTGAACATCGAGTCATTGCCCTGGTCGGAAAGGCTGACGAGCAATCCGCCTTCGGACGGGGTTACCGTCAGGCCTTCGGCGAGCTTGCCGCCGACGCCGCTGATCTGCTTGGCAATTTCCTGCTTCAGCTCATCGGCCTGCTTCTGCTCTTCGGCCTGCTTTTGCGCATCCTGCTGCTTGTCGGCCGCGGTATCTGCCGGCTTCTGATCGGAGTGCTTGTCGGCCGCCTTTTCGTGAGGCTGATCGGCAGGCTTGGCATCGGCAGAATGGTCTTCAGGCTTCTGCTCCTCGAGCTTAGCAAGCTCTGCAGCATCCGGCTGCTCCTTGGCGTCCTTGGTCGCCGGCGTCTTGCCAGGATTGTCGGCGCGCGTCACCTCGACCTGCTTGGTCCAGAAATCCGGATCGAAAGGATCGCGATAGGCCTCGCCGCCGTCGGCACCGGTCGCAGGGCCGGAATCGGCCGCACCGCCCTCGCCCTTGGCGCTGACGTTAGCCTGCTGTCCGACTTCCTGGGCGATTTCGGCCAGAACGGAATAGGGATTCTCGAAGAAGTCGGCTTCGGAGTAGTTCGTCTGGTCGCCTGACGTTGAGGTCTGGTCGTCGCCGCTGGCGGCAGAAGCGCCCTGCGTCTGCTGCTCTTCCTTCTGCTTCGACTTGTCCTTCGTCTCCTCGCCTTCGGCCGTATCGACAGGCTTCTTCAACCCCTTTTCTGTGGGCTTTTCGTCGGCAAGCTTGATCGGGTTGAAATAGGTCGCAACGGAGGCTTTCGTCTCCTCGTTTGCAGCATTGACCAGCCACATGACGAGGAAGAACGCCATCAGGGCGGTCATGAAGTCGGCGTAAGCGATCTTCCAGGCGCCGCCATGCGCGCCGTCATGATCGCCACCACCATGTTTCTTGATGATGATGACTTCATTTTTGCCGTGGTGGTGATTTTCGCTCTCACTCATTCCAGAACTTTCTTCAAGCTGGCAGACCAGGCAGAAATACGTGTGACGAGAACGGAGCCATCAACCTCGACAATGAGGTCGACGTCATCCGTCTCAATGTGCCGCAGAAGGCCGGACTTTTCTCCAAGCGCCTTCTCCAGCGATGCGAAAAGATTGGCGGGACCCTTGACGATCACCACGCCGGCCGCGCCATCGAGAATTGCCTCTTTCAGAAGCACCGCAAGATCTGCGACAGCCTGCTCCGCGACAGCCTCCGTCACAACGGGCGCGATCGCCTTGGCGGCGGCGGCGCTGACAAGTTCCGCCACTTCGAAGGCGATGCCCGACAATCTGGCAGCGAGAAGGACCGCGAGTTCCTGCTCGTACTTCTCTTTCAGTTCATCGAGCTGCCGCTGATAGCCAAGCTCGGCAGCCTGCAGCTGGTCCGCGTGGGTCTTGGAGAGACCAGACGTTGCCGCGGCGTGGCCCTCGGCATAGGCGGAGCGGCGTTCAGCCTCGAGATCGACTGCAGGTTCTTCCGCAAAATCTGCGAAGCCCCCAAACGCCTCTTCAGCAAAGTCGGACGCTTCGGGCGCCGGGGCGACCGGCTTGATATCACTGAAATCCTTGAGATAGCGGGATAGCATCGCGCTCATCGACCACACCCGGTATCTGCAAAAAGCTGCGGCATGCCTGCGCCCCGTTCAAACCAATTCTGACCGCCGCTTCACAGAACTGAGGCAGCCTTGCCTGGAACCTAGAAAGTCAAACTTGCGCGAGGATGAATGGCGGGCACTTGCCCGCCAGCTGAGCCAGATTACTATTCGAGCAGGATCAGGATGTTGCCGGCCGAGTTGTTAAGAATGTTCATCGCTTCGGTCGCGATGTTCAACTGCGCCTGGATTGCTGTCTGACGAGTCGATGCCTCATCCATATCGGTATCGACAAGCGCACCCACCGTGGTGTCTAGCGAGTCCATCATCTTGTTCACATAGTCCGACCGGGCATCGACCTGGTTCTTCATGATGCCGAGACCGGCCGCTGTGGTGTTCAGACCGGAGAGGACCTTTTCAACGACAGCCTGCATGTCCGCCAGATTCTGCGGTGTCGTGCTGTCAGAAAGCGATATCTGGCTGCCGGTCGCGGGGTTCGTCGAGTTTGCGTTCAGAAGGAAATACTGGTTGCCGCTGCCGGTGCCCGGATCGATGTCCTTGGTCAGCAGACCCTTTGACGCATCGCGCGTATCGATCATGACCAGACTCGATGACGGAAAGCTGATGTTTTGAGGGTAGAACTGACCGTTGGCGCCGCGGATATAGCCGCCGATCACCGAGCGGGTATCGGGAATGACCGAGTTGTTGTTGTAGAGCCAGTTCTCGCCTGAAAAGCTGGTGCCAGTAACGCCCGACTGGAGCTGCGACAAATACTGCTGCAGTGTGGTGTTCAGCTTGTCACGGTCATTCGCCGGGTCGGCGGCGGAAACGAGCGTAGCCTTGATATTGCTGACCAGGTCGATCAGCGAGTCCATGGTCGTATAGGTCGTATCGACTTTCGCCGCACCAAGGCCAAGCGCATCATCGATCGTCTTCAGCGAGCTGCCGTCGGTGCGCAGGGTCTGCGCGTAGGACCAGTATGTGGCATCGTCCGCAGCAGTCTGGATCCGCAGTTCCGATGAAATCTGCTGCTGAATTTTATCGGAGTCCTTGCCGAGGCCCCGCATGATGTTCAGTGCGGTCAGGGCAGCCGGGTCTTGAATGGTATAGGCCATCTGTCGATCTCTTGAATGAATGGGAAAGGGACAGACCGGTAACCGGCAGCGACAGATTATGGCTTCATGCCCCCGGCAAAACGGCCGGTGCGTCGCAGTAACAAATCAACTCGTTGGTGAAATTAACCCAACTTTAAGCATAGTTTCAAGGGTTGAGGCCCCTCGGGACGCCGAAACTTGAAAACACATTTAAGTACATGTTTTTAAAACGAAAATCGCGCCTTTCGAGCGCGATTTCTGAGTGTTTTTGACGGATTGAAAACAGCGCCGCAAGATTCGGTCCAGCTTCAATTTCCGGCTTAGCTGCGGAACAGCGTCAGAACGTTCTGCGCGCTCGAATTCGCAATCGACAGCGACTGGATCGCCAGCTGCTGCTGTGTCTGAAGCGCAGTCAGTTTGGACGATTCCTCTTCCATGTTGGCATCGACGAGACGGCCGACACCCGAGTCGATGGAGTCGCTGAGCGACGAGACGAAATTCTCCTGCAACTGAATGCGTGTCGAAATCGAACCGAGCTGCGAAGCCGCCTTCGTCATCGATTCAAGACCTGCCTCCACAGCATTCAGGGCGAGGCCGATGTCATCCGTCGACAGGTTGGAGATGTCGAACGAGAAAATCGAGCCGATCGTGCCGTTGGAGCTACCGATGATGCCAGTCGAGGTATCGATCGATCCGTTGCTAGTGCCGAACAGCACGTTGCCGGTCGAAGCGGAGTTCAGCACATATTCGGTGGTGGTGACCGAAGTGTTGCCGTTGCCGTCGCGAACGAAAGACGAGACCACACTCTTGGTTTCGTTGCCCGCCACCCAGTTTTCGCCGGAGAACGATGCGGACTGCGCAATGCTCAGAAGCTGAGACTGAAGCTGCTTCACTTCTTCCTGGATCTTCGTGCGGTCGACGCCCTTTTCGGTTGCGGCGACAAGCTTGGACTTGATTTCGGTGACGACGTCGATGGCGCTGTCCATCGCCGAATAGGCGGTGTCGACCTTTGCTGCGCCAAGACCCAACGCGTCGGACACGGCGGAAAGCGCCTTGTTGTCGGAGCGCATGGTCGTCGCAATCGACCAGTAGGCGGCGTTATCGGCAGCCTTGGCGACACGGTAACCGGAGGATACGTGATTCTGGGTGGTTTCGAGACTGTTGTTAATCGTACGAAGTGTCTGAAGCGCAGCCATGGCTGCGACGTTCGTCAAAATGCTCGTCATGAAAAAGTGCCCCTTATTGGCAATACGTCGAGAAGGGACATTCCGGCCTACCGGGAACGGGAACCAGCGCTCATGCCTGTTAACCTGGGATTAAACTTGGTTAACTCACCGTTACGTTGAGCGCAGAAGACGGCAAAATGGTTAACAAAACGTTAACGCGGACAGCAAAAAACCGCGCCCGTTAAGGCGCGGTTCCGTTTTCCTGGACCGACCGGACAATGCCGGAGGGCTTGTATCGCTAATCCTATTAGCCGCGGAAGAGCGACAGGATGTTCTGCGACGAGGAGTTTGCGATCGAGAGCGACTGGATGGCCAGCTGCTGCTGCGTCTGCAGAGCGGTCAGCTTCGAGGACTCTTCTTCCATGTCGGCGTCGACGAGGCGGCCAACACCCGATTCGATTGCGTCGCTCAGCGACGAAACGAAGTTCGACTGCATGTCGATACGCGAGGAGATCGAACCGAACTTCGAACCGAGCGAGGTCATGTCCTTCAGAGCGGTTTCAACGTCGGTCAGCAGGCCGTCGATGTCGCCCTTGGTCGTGGAGGAGTCGATCGTGAACTCGGTGATCGACTTGCCCGAAGACGCGCCGGCCGTGCCGAGAATACCGCCGGTACCGGCAGTCGCATCGGTGTACAGCAGATCGGTGTCGGAAGCAGTGTATTCGGTGACCGTAACAGATACAGCGCCGGTGTTGCTGCGGACGAAGGAGGAGACAACGCTCATCGTTTCGCCGGCGTTGTTGGCAACCCAGTTCTCACCGTTGAACGAAGCGGAAGAAGAAATGCTCTTCAGCTGCGCCTGGAGCTGGGTGATTTCGTCCTGAACCTTCGACTTGTCAACGCCGTCTTCGGTTGCAGCAACGAGCTTCGACTTGATTTCGGAAACGACGTCGATGGAGCTTTCGACAGCGGTGTAAGCCGTGTCAACCTTGGCAGCACCCATGCCGAGAGCGTCAGAAACGGCGCCGAGGGCCTTGTTGTCCGACTTCATCGTCGTTGCGATCGACCAGTAAGCTGCGTTGTCGGCAGCCTTGCCAACGCGCAGACCCGACGAAACGTGGTTCTGGGTGTCGGCGAGGTTCTGGTTGACGTTGCGCAGGGTCTGCAGAGCGGACATTGCGGAATTGTTGGTAAGAATGCTGGTCATTTAAATGTGCCCCTAATTGGCTACGTGATGAAGGGCATTCCGGTCTCACCGGGAACGGCGCTCAGCGTCATGCCTGCCGATCGTCTGTTGACCGACCGCCGTTTCGATGTGCTTAGAAAACAGCATCATCGTTAAAAGAAGCTAAACACGGTTAAAAAAAATCGTTAAAAATCGGTAACTTAGGTTAAATCTCGTTAATCCATTTTTAATAACAAAAATGGCCGGTGAGACACCGGCCATTTCGAGTTTTCGGTACTTGCTGCCAGCTCTTAACGGAAGAGCGACAGGATGTTCTGCGAAGAGGAGTTTGCAATCGAGAGCGACTGGATAGCCAGCTGCTGCTGCGTCTGCAGAGCGGTCAGCTTCGAGGACTCTTCTTCCATGTCGGCGTCGACGAGGCGGCCAACACCCGATTCGATCGAGTCGCTGAGCGACGAGACGAAGTTCGACTGCATGTCGATACGCGAGGAGATCGAACCGAACTTCGAACCGAGCGAGGTCATGTCCTTCAGAGCGGTTTCAACGTCGCTCAGCAGGTTGTCGATACCGCCCTTGGTCGTGGAGGAGTCGATCGTGAACTCGGTGATCGACTTGCCCGAAGACGCGCCGGCCGTGCCGAGAATACCGCCGGTACCGGCAGTCGCATCGGTGTAGAGCAGATCGGTTGCACCGGCCGTGTATTCGGACGTGGTGACCGATACCGAACCAGAGCTGCTGCGGACGAAGGAGGAGACAACGCTCATCGTTTCGCCGGTGGAGTTGGCAACCCAGTTTTCGCCGTTGAACGAAGCGGAAGAAGAAATGCTCTTCAGCTGCGCCTGGAGCTGGGTGATTTCGTCCTGAACCTTCGACTTGTCGACACCGTCTTCAGTCGCAGCAACGAGCTTCGACTTGATTTCTGAAACGACGTCGATGGAGCTTTCGACAGCGGTGTAAGCCGTGTCAACCTTGGCAGCGCCCATGCCGAGAGCGTCAGATACGGCGCCGAGGGCCTTCGTGTCCGACTTCATCGTCGTTGCGATCGACCAGTAAGCTGCGTTGTCGGCAGCCTTGCCAACGCGCAGACCCGACGAAACGTGATCCTGGGTCTTGCCGAGGTTCTGGTTGACGTTACGCAGCGTCTGGAGTGCTGCCATTGCGGAAGTGTTGGTATTAATGCTTGTCATAAGTCTGTCCCCTAGAAAACTAGATACAAAAACGAGGACATACCGGACTGTGATTACCGGCGATGGCGGATGCGCTTCATGCTACTGGGCGCCTTTTCTGTGTGGCCCCAAACCCGTCATGTCCAGGGCAATCTCGCAGCCAATGCTTGCCAACTCCTTAAATGTGCGGGGGCCGACAGGACCCATGCCAAGTATAGTTAAATCTTCCGCAAGATATTTTCGGTTGCACTCACCGAGCGCCCGCCGCCCCTGCGCCACCAGCTTCGAGCAGGCTTCGCGTGCGAGTATGGCAAAGCCGGGAAGCAGGTGAACTCGTTCCATTTCGAGGTGACGGTCTTCTGTGCCGCGGCTGCATCGGCGTTTTGATCAGAGCATTTCCAAACGGAGTTCGGTTTTGAACAGCAAAGTCTCGTTTTCGGTGGCATCCCGTGAATACCAGATGGGGCGCTACACAAAGTCTCTCGCAACCCTGAACCAGCTGATCGACGTCCAGAAAGATGCGAAGACCTACGCGCTGCTGGCCAAGAACCTGCTTCAGCTTGGTTTCAAGTCGGACGCGGCGAAATCCTATTCTCTTGCGGCCAAATCCGAAGGCCCGAACTCCTACGAGTATCACAAGCTCGCCGCGCGGCTGCATTTCGAATGCGGCGAGGAGGACGAGGCTCTGGTGATCTGCATGCGCAACTTCGAAAAGGCGCAGCGCGACCCCGACCTCGCATTTATTCTCGTCTCCGTATTCCTCGGCCGCCAGCAGCGCGATCTGATCCAGCCGCTGAAGAACGTCCTTTCCGAGAGCAGCAACCGCGAGCACCTTGCCGCCGCTGCCAAGCTGGTTTCCAACGATCTCAGCGACGCTTCCAACGAGCTTCTCGCCCGCAATATCTTCAAGCGCTTCCCGAAGGATTATTCGGCACGCTTCCTCTATCTGATCTTCCTGCGCGAATTCAACGATTACGAAGAGGCGCAGAAGCACCAGAAGGTCGTCGACGACTTGGTTGCCGGCGGACGGCCGGAGGTCCTGCAGAAGGATCACCCATTCTATCACCTTCACTGGTGCGGCAACGAAGACCACAATCGCTACCCGACGGTCGGCGTGCCGAAACTCGATCCCGAAAAGATCGCACTTCGCCGCAGTCTGCCGCATGCCTGGGCCGGCAAGATCCGCGTCGGCTACATGTCCTCGGACTTCTGGGACAACCACGCGACCATGAAGCTGATGCAACGCGTGCTCGAACTCCACGACCGCGACAAGTTCGAGATCGTGCTGTTCGACCACAGCGGACCGCTGGCGCTGCAGACCAACAAGACGGACCGCAGCAAATGGGGTACCGTCGTCGATATTCACAGCATCGCCGACAAGGACGTGCTGCAGGTCGTTCGCGACCACAACATCGACATCATGGTTGACCTCAAGGGACACACGGCCGACAGCCGCGCCCACACATTCAACATGCCGCTGGCGCCAGTGCATGTCGCCTGGCTCGGCTTCCCCGGAAGCACCCTCGGCATCGATCTCGACTATGTCATCGGCGACCACTTCGTGCTGCCTGACGTCGCCAAGCCGTTCTATCACGAGAAGTTCTGCCGGATGCCGGAGAGCTACCAGCCGAACGACCCTGCGAACCGTCCGCAGCCGCGTCCGGTCACCCGCGACCAGTTCGGTCTTCCGGAAGACGCCTTCGTGTTTGCCTCCTTCAACGGCAATCGCAAGATCACCCCGGAAGCGATTGCGAGCTGGGCCCGCATCCTGAAGCGTGCGCCAAACAGCGTGCTGTGGCTGATGACGACCTCGCCGCGCAACGAGGGCAACCTGCGGAAGGCCTTCCAGGCAGAGGGCGTGCCCACCGACAGGATCGTCTTCTGCAAGCGCAGCGCCTATGAGGAACATATCAGCCGTCTGCAGGCTGCCGATATCGGCATCGACACCTTCCCCGTCAACGGCCATACGACGACGTCGGAGCAGCTCTGGGGCGGTCTGCCGGTTCTCACCATGAAGGGCACCAACTTCGCCTCACGCGTCAGCGAGAGCCTGCTGAATGCCATCGGACTGCCTGAACTCGTCGGTGCGGACCTGCAGGGCTACGAAGATCTCGCAGTCGAACTGGCGGCGCAGCCGGAAAAGATCGCCGGTTACAAGGCGCATCTTGCCGAACAGCGCTACATCGCCCCACTCTTCGACGCCGAGCGCTTCTGCCGCCATCTGGAACAGGCTTACGAGACGATGGCCGAACGCGCCAAGCAAGGCGAAGCACCCGATCACTTCGACGTCCCTGCCCTGCCGGCACGGACCGAACCGTTCCCGGCCGCATAATAGCGGCCCGAGACCGGAGACACGCAAAACACGCCGGAGTTGCTCCCGGCGGGTTTTCTTTATGCGGACGAATGAAAGATCGTGAGCGTATCAGCTGAAGGAGCGGACCAGGCTGCCAACCAGAAGATTCCAGCCGTCGATCAGCACGAAGAACAGGATCTTGAAGGGCAGCGAGATCGACGTCGGCGGCAGCATCATCATACCCATGGCCATAGTGATGGTGGCGACAATCAGGTCGATGACCAGGAACGGCAGGACGACCAGGAAGCCGATTTCGAAACCGCGGCGGATTTCGGAAATCATGAAGGCCGGGAGCAGGACGCGGTAGTCGATGAGCGCGCCGGTCTGAACGTTCTGCCCACGCTCGCGGGCCAGATCGACGAAGAGCGCCAGATCCTTGTCGCGGGTATTGGCTGCCATGAAGGTGCGGAAAGGCTCAGCGATGCGCTGGACGGCTTCCTGCTCCTGGATTTGGTTGGCGAGAAGCGGCTGAACGCCGTCCTGCCATGCCTTATCGAAAGTCGGCGCCATGACGTAGAAGGTCATGAACAGCGACAGCGACAGCAGGATCATGTTGGATGGCGTGGACGAGAGGCCGAGGCCGGTGCGAAGGATCGAGAAAGCGATGATGAAGCGAGGAAAACTCGTCACCATGATCAGGATGCCCGGCGCGACCGAAAGAACGGTCAGAAGGCCGAATGTGCGGATGATCCAGGCAGCGACCGAGCCATCGACAGGAAGATTTAACAGATTTGTCGGCAGCTGCTGAGCCACCGCCAATTCCGGTACCGCCATCATGGCGGCCAAGAAAATTATGAATCGAATCATTCGATGACAAAGGTCCTGAACATGACCTTGGATACGCGCCCCTGAGAGCGCAGGTCAACACGTTCCTGGATGTCATCCCGTAGATATTGAAAGCCGCGCGGACCTTCGATCTGCTGCAGCGAAACCGTTCTGATGTAAGCCATTATATCCTGATGGATATCTTCAGCGACCTTCACGTCAGGCGGCCCGTTGAAGAGCAGTGCGACCTCTAGCCTCACCCAGTTTTCGGAGGGGTAAGCGAGGTTGGAGGTGATCGGCTCGAGCTGGACGACGTTGTTCGCCTCTGTCGAGACATGCGGGAGGCCGGTTTCGCCTTCCTTCTTCTCGCCGCCGGCGGGCTTCGGTTCGGCAGCCGCCTCATTCGCCTGCTCGGCGCTCTTGACGTTCGGGGCGATCATCGTGCCTACGGCCCAGCCGCCGCCGGCGCCGAGAAGTGTCAGGATGGCGACGCCGACGATCGTCATCATCGCTGCCGATTTCTTCTTCGGTTTGGCTTCGCCTGCTTCTTCGTCTGCCATGGTTCCGGCCTTAAAGCGGTGAGAAGAGATCGACGGCCTGCTGGCCGCGCGGCGGCTGCTGCATTTCCATCAGGCGGCCACGGCCACCGTAGGAGATGCGGGCTTCGGCGATCTTCTCATACGAGATCTGGTTGTCGGAATTGACATCCTGCGGCCGCACGATACCGGCGACGTTGAGGATGCGGATTTCCTGGTTGACGCGAACTTCCTGTGAACCGCTGATAACAAGGTTGCCGTTCTCGAGAATACCGGTGACGACGGCGGCGACCATGAGCTTCAGCGTCTCGGACCGGTCGATCTTGCCCTTGCCGTCGGTGCTCGTGTCGGAGCCGTAGGTCAGGTCCGTCTTCGAAGCCGGATTCCAGCCGAGAATATTGGCATTGACGTCCCAGTTCATGCCGCTGGAATTGGTGCGGCTGCGGCTGGTGTCGTTCTCGAACTTCGCCTTGTCGTTGATCTGGATATTGACCGTCAGGATGTCGCCGACATTCAATGCGCGTGCGTCCTTGAACAGAGCCGCTTGGCTATCGCTCCAGAGCGAGTAGCCCTGCGCGACCTGGCGCGGCTGCTTCGGATAAAGCGCCATCTGCGGCGTCTGGCCGTAGGCCAGGCCGCTGCCGATCGGGCTCATGGCGGGCGCCCGGCCGATCTCCCTCACGGACTGCGGCGACTGGCAGCCGGCGAGAAGGGCGACGGCGGCAATGGCAGCCGGGAAACGCTTGTTCATGAGGGATCCTTCGACGTATTGGGATCGGATGCACTGGCGATGATGTTGGCGATGACGGCGGCCTTCTCAGGGTCCATCTCGTTGAGGATCAGGCTCGACTGACGCGGGCCAAGCCGCATGATCACGGCGGCCGCAATCTCGGTCTTGGCCTTCTCGAGCTGCAGTGCAGCAGCATCCGGCTTCATGTTCTTGTAGATGTCCGTCAGGCCGGCTTCGGCCTGCTTGAGGAAGACATCACGGCGCTTCAGCCAGTCCTGGTATTCGGCCTTGCGCTTATCCATTTCGGCGACGCGCGTATCGATGTCGGCGCGCAGCTTCTCGAGCTCCTGCTTTTGCAGGAGATAACGCTGGTCGCGGGCCGGATCGGCGATGTTGGTGCAGAACTGCTTGATTTCGTCCTCGGAGGTGATGTCGCCCTCCGGCTTCTGCGCTTCCTGTGCGAAGGCGCCAGGAATGGAAAGCAGCAGCACGGCTGCCGCCGGCAGCGCCGAGCGCCGCAACAGTTCGGCAACCGTCATGTCCTTGTTCAGCCTGATCATTGCAGCACAAGCTCCGCCTGCAGCGCACCTGCAGATTTGATGCCTTGTAGGATGGCGATGATGCCGTCCGGTTTCACGCCGATATTATTGAGACCGGCAACGAGGGTGCGCAGATCGGGACCATCAAGCATTGCCACCCGGCCGCCGGATTTCTGCGCGGCGATATCGGTCTGCGGCTGTATGGCCGTCTGACCCTTGGAGAAGGGTTCGGGCTGGATGACCTGCGGCGTCTCGGTGACCTGGACCGTCAGCGTACCATAGCTGACAGCAACCGGTGACACCCGGACGTCAGCGCCGATGACGATGGTGCCCGTTCGCTCGTTGACCACCACCTTGGCGGGCGTATCGGTCTCGACGACGAGGTTTTCGATATCGGCCATCAGGCGCGTCAGGTCGGCTTCACGCGGCTTCTGTACGATGACTTCCTGGGCGTCCTTGGCTTCGGCAACGGGGCCGCCGAAGCGCGACGACGCATAGCCGTTGACGACATCGGAGATACGCACGGCGGTCGAGAAGTCCGGGTTGCGAAGCTGCAGGACGAGATTGACGGAATCCTTGAAGCGCGATGGCAGTTCGCGTTCGATGATCGCACCGCCGGGAACGCGGCCGGCGGTGGTCACGCCTTCTGTAACGGTTGCCGCAGCACCCTGCGCCTGAAAGCCTGATACCACGACGGAGCCCTGGGCAACGGCATAGATCTGGCCATCGGCGCCCGACAGCGAGGTCATGACGAGTGTGCCGCCGCGCAGCGACGAGGCATCGCCCAGCGAGCTGACATTGACGTCGATGCGGCTGCCGGGGCTGGCGAACGGCGGAAGATTGGCGGTGACCATGACCGCTGCGGTGTTCTTGGCGTTGGATTCGCCGCCCTGCGTCGAGATGCCGAGATTCTGCAGCATGGCGCGCATAGACTGTTCGGTGAACGGCGAGGCACGGAAGCCGTCACCCGTTCCCTGCAGGCCGACGATCAAGCCATAGCCGATCAGCTGGTTATCGCGGCCAGCCTGCAGCGAAGCGATATCCTTGATACGCGACGACATCGCGACGGCAGGCGTCACGGTGGTCATGCACATGGAAAGAGCCGCGAGCGCGGCGAGGATGCGAGAGACGATCTTCATTTTGCCGCCACGTGGATGGTGCCGTCAGCCAGCACGGTGCCGCTGATGATGACGCCCGAATCCATGTTGCGGGCGCGGATGACCTGGCCGGTCGAGCCATCTTCGAGCGGCGAACCGGCCGCGGAAATGGTCATCGGGCCAAGATTGAATACCAGCCGGATCTGCGAGCCGCGCGTCACCGTGTAGGCTTCGCGCAGCGCCGAGACATTGATGGTCCGGCCGGGAAGAAGTGTGCGCTTCGAGATCATTCCCCGGACCTCGTCGATCGACTTTGCGTAGTCGCCTGAGAGGTTGGGGTTGGTGACTTCGACTTCCTGAAGCTGGCCGGCGCTGATCGTTTCTCCGGGATAGATCGTCGCGGTCGGGACGACCGCGTAACCCATGCCTGCGCTTGCCGACGATGTCACAAGGACACCGCCATATGCGATCGCAGCCAGTGCCGTCAGAGCGACGGTATTTCTCGCCCGGCGAAACATCATGTTCGGCCCTTTCCTTGATTACTTCAGGTTCTTGCTGACGATGGAGGCCATTTCGTCGGCAGTGGTGATGACCTTCGAGTTCATTTCATAGGCGCGCTGCGCAGAGATCAGCTCGGTGATTTCCTTCACCGGGTCGACGTTCGACGATTCCAGGTAACCCTGCTTCATGTAGCCGTAGCCCTCTTCGTCGGGGGTGCCGACGACAGCTTCGCCGGAGGCCGGCGTCTGCTGGAAGAGGTTGTCGCCCATTGGTGTCAGGCCGGCTTCGTTGACGAAATCGGCAATCGTCAGCTGGCCAAGAGTGGTCGGATCGGTCTGGCCGGCGAGCACCGCCGACACTTCGCCGGAGCGGCTGATCGTCAGCTGTGTCGAACCGGTCGGAATGGTGATCCCGGGGACGACCGTATAGCCGTCGGTGGTGACCAGCTGGCCGGTTTCATTCTTGTTGAACGCACCGGCGCGGCTATAGAGCGTCGTGCCGTCAGGTGTCTGGACCTGGAAGAACCCGCGGCCGACGAGCGCGACGTCGAGGTCGTTGCCGGTCTGGCTGAGTTCGCCCTGGATATGCAGGTTGCGAACAGCGGCCGTCTGAACGCCGAGACCGATATTTGCACCTTCAGGAACGATTGCCTGGTTGGCGCGGTTTGCGACACCCTTGGCGCGTTCGGTCTGGTACAGCAGGTCGGTGAATTCGGCGCGGGCGCGCTTGAAACCTGTCGTGTTGATGTTCGCGATGTTGTTCGCGATGACTTCGAGATTGGTCTGCTGGGCATCCATGCCCGTAGCCGCAATGGCAAGCGCTCTCATCTGTTCGTCCTTATCCGGTTACATCTGCATCTTGGTGACGTCGAGGAAGGCCGATACAACCTTGTCCCGGATGGCGATTGCCGTTTGAAGTGTCTGCTCGGCTTGCAGCATGGAATCGACGACTTCACGGGTCGTTGCCGTGCCCTTGATGCCGGCGAAAGACATGGATTCCGCGCCCTTGACCGAATCCATGGCCTGGGTCGCCATGTTGCCGAGCATCGAGGAGAAGCTCTGGCCGGCCTTTGCGCTTTCTGCGGCCGAAGTGACCTGCGACGATGAATTTTCGTCCGTGATGCTTCCAAGGCCACGTGTGCCGGAAAGCGAACCGATGCTCTGTACGTTGCTGATCATTATTGGCTCTTCAGAAGGTCGATGGTGGAGGAGATCAAATCGCGCGTCTGCTTGATGGTCTGCAGATTGGCGTCATAGGACCGGTTCGCTTCGCGCATGTCGGCCATTTCGACCAGCATGTTGACGTTTGGCATCTTCACCACGCCACGCTCATCCGCTGCAGGATTGCTCGGATCATATTCGGTGGTGAATTCCGTGTCGTCGACACCGAGCTTCTTGACGCCAACTGTTGTGACGCCCCCGGCGCGATCGACTTGCTCACCGAAGGTTACCGTCTTGCGGCGGTAAGGATCGGCGCCCGGCGTATCGCCAGTCGAACGCGAGTTGGCGATGTTTTCCGAGACAATGCGCAGGCGAGTCGATTGAGCCTCAAGCCCCGACCCAGCAATCTTCATGGCTGCTGATAAAGGATCCACGATTTTACTTCCTTACAGTCATCAACATCATTCTATTGAAAGAGCCGACCAGCGAGGTGTTCAGCTCGTACTGGCGCTTGATTTCGCCTGACTTGGAGAGTTCTTCAGCGAGACCGACAGTATTGCCGGATTCCTGCACGCCGATCTCCTGATCGAGTGCGGCTTCCTTGACGTCGATGCTGCCGCTGGTGCTGAAATCGTTGCCGCTGAAATGCGCAGGATTGGTGCGCGCCATGGAAACATCAGCGTTTTCGAGGACCGACTGGAAGGGCGAGACGTCCTTCGCACGGTACTTCGGGGTGTTCGCGTTCGCGATGTTGCCGGCCACAACCTCCTGACGGACTGTCAGCCATTCCGCCTGCCGCGAGGCCAAGTCGAACAGTTGAATCGGTTGCATGGGAACTCTCCGTTTTTACTAAGAGGACCCTAGGGCGGTAATCTTGCGTCAGACTTACGGAGAACGCGGCTTTCGGCCTGCGTGTCCGTTATGCCTCGGGCATCAACAAAAAAGCCCCAGGTACAGCCGGGGCTTTTCTGCATGCTCTGAGCTTTGCAGTCTGGAATTAGCGGTAGATGTCGCCCTTGGAGGTGACGATCACCCATTTGCCGTCGCGCTGCTCGATCGTCGCGAGGCGGCTTTCGTCCGGCAGAACCGATCCGACGCGCACGACATACATTCCCGTCGTATCCTCGATCAGCGCCCTGCCGTTTGCCACATGCAGAAGCTTGAATCCGGAGCTCGCCGGGAACGGCTGGTCTTCCGGCACCAGGCCCTTTTCGACTTCCTTGCCGACGCTGGAGACCGTTGCAGTGGTCAGCTGGTCGAGCGGCTCCGGCTTGTTCTGGACTTCATTCTTGTTGACCATGGCAAGCGGCGAGACGCTGAAAACGTTGCGTGCCGGCCAGTCAGGAAGATCCCGCGTGCGATCGCCCTGGGCAACATTGATGCTGAACTTGTCCTCGTTGAAGAAGACATACCAGGGGAAAATCGCGGCGGCGCCCGCGAGCGCGAGACCTGTCACGGTCAGCAGGCGGTCGAGCATCATCGACTGCCGCTTCTCATTCGACTTCAGCGGAGCAATGCGCTCGTCGTCGTCTTCAAACCCGGTCACGTTCAACCTCTTCTCGGAGCCCCTGGCTGGTTCGGCATTCCGGCTGCCGCCTTAAGGGCAGTGGCCAGATCGGCGAAGGCGTCTGGCGACGCCGAATCGCCCGGCGACTGTTTCAAAACATCGTAAATAATTGGTACTTGCTTGACCGCCATGTCCAAATCCGGGTCAGCGCCCGGACGGTAGCCGCCGATCAGACGCAGGTCCCGCGTCTCTTCGAAACGGTGGATCAGCGACTTCAGACGCGAGACCAGTTTCTCCTGGTCCGGTGTCCAGGCCTTGCGGGCGAGACGCGAGATCGAGGCGAGCGGATCGATCGGCGGATAACGGCCTTCTTCAGCCAGGCTACGCTGCAGGACGAGGTGGCCATCGAGAATGCCGCGGGTCGAGTCGGCGATCGGATCGTTGTGATTGTCGCCATCGACGAGGATCGAGATGATCGCGGTGATCGTGCCGGTTCCTTCAGGTCCCGGGCCGGCGCGCTCCAGAAGCCGGGGCAGTTCGGTGAAGACCGAGGCCGGATAGCCGCGAGCGATCGGCGGCTCACCCGATGCGGTCGCCACTTCGCGGATCGCGTGAGCGAAACGGGTGACGCTGTCGACGATCAGGAGGACGTTCTGGCCCTGGTCGCGGAAATACTCGGCGATCGTTACCGCCGTCAGCGGCGCCATCTTGCGCAGCATCGGGCTCTCGTCGCTGGTTGCCACGACGGCGATCGACTTCTTCATGTTTTCGCCGAGCGTATCCTCGATGAATTCGCGCACTTCGCGGCCGCGTTCGCCGACCAGCGCGATGACAACCTTGTCGAAGGCATCGGCCATGGCGAGCATCGAGAGAAGTGTCGACTTGCCGACGCCAGAACCGGCGAAGATGCCGAGGCGCTGGCCATGGCAAAGCGGTGAGAAGATATCGACGGCGCGTACGCCGGTCTTGAAGCCCTTGTCGACGCGCTTTCGGGTCATCGACGGCGGCGCGGTATTGGAGATGGAACGGCGATCGAGCCCTTCGGTGATCGGACCCAGACCATCGATCGGCTCGCAGAGCGAATTGATGGTCCGGCCGCACCAGCTGTCGGAGGGAGCGATGCGGAATGCACCCTTGCGGATCACGGTATCGTGGATGCCGATCGGCTCGCCCGGCTCGATCGGGCAGACATAGGCGAGATCCGGTTCGACGCGGACAACCTCGCCGAGATGAATGCCGGTTGCCGACTTGTGCGCCACGAATTCGCCGAGGCGCACGTGCCTGGAAAGACCGGTAACCGTGTAGTGGCCTGCCGCGATGGTCTGCACATGGCCGCCATGGGCCACGGAAAATTCCGGCTTCGTATAACGGGCGGCGAGAGCGGCGAGATGCTCAAGCTTGGGCGAAAGCGCTTCTTTTGTCAGCGGCACGGTGTTCATGTCTCAGACCTTCCGCTTAGCGGCTGCCACCAAGCGTCTTGATCGCCTCGTTGAACGAGTTTTCGCTATCGGTCGTCAGCGATGCGATGCTTTCGAAGGCGCGGTTGACCTCGATCAACTGGGTGATCTCGCGCATCGCGTTGACGTTGGAATTCTCCAGATAACCTTGCTCGACGCCGACGTTGAAGCGGTCGGTAACGGCGCGCGGCGTTTCCGTGGTCATGACGCCGCTGTTCTCATAGCGCAGGTAACCCTTGGAGATATCGGCCTCAAACAGACCGATAGAGCCAACCTGGCGGTTGCCTTGATAGATACCGCCGTCGGCGCCGACCTTCGGCTCGCCGCCGGCCGTGTTGAGGATGATCGGCGCGCCGCCGGCATCGAGAACGGGATAGCCACGGATCGAAACCAGCTCGCCGGTGTCCTTCATCGTGAAGCGGCCGTCTTTGGTCAGAACCTGACCGGCCGGCGTATCGAGTGAGAACCAGGCGTCGCCCTTGATGGCGAAATCCAGCATGTTGCCGGTGTGCTGCAGCTCGCCGGTATCGCCGGAAAGATAGTCATTACCCTGCGAAACGAAGGCAACCTTGGCATTCAGCTTGTTGTCAGTGTTGCTGAGGATCTGGTTGAATTTCACTTCCGTCCCGCGGAAGCCCGTCGTGTTCACGTTTGCCATGTTGTCCGCGATGGTCGTCAAACGCTTTTCGAGTGCCATCTGTGATGACAGAGAAACATAAAGACCGGATTGCATCGGGGTAAGCTCCTGGCATTAGCGATGAACGGTACGAAGATCGGGTTCCCTGGTGTGCGACCCGATTTCCGCTGAGGCGGCATCTCAGAAACGGGCGTAGTTCGCCCATTCGTCATCTCCAATCTGACAGCAGTTCCTTGTGCGAAACTGGCACGCGAAAATCCTGTCAGCGGGGACAACCATCAGCCTCACGCAAGCCAGCAACCCTATCCCATCAGCTGAAAATAACGATCAGGTGTGACTGACGATGAATATCATTATCGGATTTGTGATTACGATCGGCTGCATCATCGGCAGCTTCATGGCCATGGGTGGCCATCTCGAAGCGCTATTTCAGCCGTTCGAGCTTGTTATCATCGGCGGCGCCGGTCTCGGCAGTTTCATCATGGGTAACCCCATGAAAGTCGTGAAGGATTCGGGCAAGGCGCTCGGTGAAGCCTTCAAGCATACGGTTCCGAAGGAACGCAATTATCTCGATACGCTCGGTGTGCTCTACTCGTTGATGCGCGACCTGCGCACCAAGTCGCGCAACGAAATCGAAGCGCATATCGACAACCCGGCCGAATCCTCGATCTTCCAGACCGCCCCGACGGTGTTGAAGAACAAGGAGCTGACGGCGTTCATCTGTGACTACGTCCGCCTGATCATCATCGGCAATGCCCGCTCTCACGAGATCGAGGCGCTGATGGACGAAGAAATCAACACCATCCTGCACGACAAGCTGAAGCCCTATCACGCGATCCAGACCATGGGTGACGCGTTCCCGGCTATCGGTATCGTCGCGGCCGTTCTCGGCGTTATCAAGGCCATGGCGCACATCAACGACTCGCCCGAAGTTCTCGGTCACCTGATCGGTTCGGCGCTCGTCGGTACCTTCCTTGGTATTCTTCTCTCTTACTGCGTCTGCTCGCCGATCTGCTCGCAGATCAAGATCGTTCGCTCCAAGCAGCATCGTCTCTACGTCATCGTGAAGCAGACGCTGCTCGCCTACATGAACGGCTCGGTGCCGCAGGTTGCTCTGGAATACGGCCGCAAGACGATCTCGGCTTACGAGCGTCCGTCGATCGATGCAGTCGAACAGGAAATGATGAACCCGGGTGGCGAGAACAAGGCGGCCTAAGCGACCATGAACAACGTTGCACTAGAGAAACCGGCAATGAATGCCGCACTGTTGGCCAAGCTTACTGGCCGTCTCGGCGACAAGGCGACCATCGACAAACTCTGTGCCGCCTTTGCGGACGTCTACATCGAATTCATGCCCGACATCTTCAAGAGCGAGACGGGCCTCGAAGTGACGATCGGCTATCTCGGCTGCGATTCCGGCTACAAGAACGACCTGATTGCCGATCTCGGCGCCAACTCGACACTCGTCGATGCAACGCTGCGCAACTGGTCACAGGATATCACGCTTTCCTGCGGCAACGGCTTCATCATCACACTGATGGAAAGCCTGCTGGGTGCCGCACCCGAAACGATCGAGCAGCCAGCCGACCGTCTGCTTTCGGTGATCGAGCTGGAACTAGGCGTCATGGTGTTCGACAAGATCGCCAGCGTGCTGCGTTCCGCAGTCAACGCGCCTGGCGGCTTCGAGCCGATGTTGGAACTGCCGCATGCACTGGAAAACCGCGCAAAGCCTTCCGAAGACAAGCCAGACGAATTTGCGGCGGCGATCAACATGTCGATCACGCTTGCCGGGATGACGTCGGAATTTTCGCTGATCGTGCTGCAGTCGGCGCTGCTCAAGACGCAGATTTCGGCGCCGAAGGCGAAGAGCCAGTCGTCGAAGTCCTCGGAATGGGCCGAGCAGATCGGCCACCAGGTCCGCCGCTCGCATGTGACGCTCGAAGCCAAGATCCGCCTTCAGGATCTGACGCTGCGCACGATTTCCAAGCTTGCCGCCGGCGATGTCATTCCGTTCCGCGACGAGCAGGATGTCCGCGTCGAAGTCAGCGCGAACAGCAAGGAATTGTATGTGTGCGAGTTCGGGCGTTCCGGCGAGAATTATACCGTCCGGGTGAAGGATACGATGAGCTCCGACGACGAGCTCATCCGCCACTTAATGAATTAATCGGTTCCCGCCATTTTGGCTGCCACGGCAGCTTGAGGCAAGTTTCAACTGGAATAGTGATTTCATGGCTACGAAGAAAACACAGCAGAACGACGATCTGTCATTGGAGCTTCCGGGCAACGAGGCTGACCTCGATCAGGCGATCGATGATCTTCGCGGGGTCCTGAAGCAGGATTCCGACGGCGGCCTTGCTGATTTCGGCGGCGACGCCGACGCGTTCAGCACCGGCACGGATCTTTYGGCATTTGGCGACTTCGGTGGCGAAGACGAAGCAGCTCCGGCATTTGGCGGCGGTGATTTCGGCGGCGACTCGGATTTCGGTGATACCGGTTTCTCGGCATCGAGCGGCGAACCTGCTCCACTTGGCAGCGCGCTGTCTTCGAATTTCGAACTGATCATGGACATTCCGATCGATGTCCAGATCATGCTCGGAAGCAGCCGAATGCAGGTTTCCGGCCTGATGAACCTCAACGAGGGCGCAACGATCGCGCTCGACAAGAGGATCGGCGAGCCGGTTGATATCATGGTGAATGGCCGCAAGATTGCACGTGGCGAGATCACCGTTCTTGAGAATGACGACACGCGTTTCGGCGTTAAACTGATAGAAGTTTTAAGTACCAAAAAAGCCTGATCCCGGTTTTAGGGACGGAGAGGTTAGACCATGATGGACTTTGACGATTTCAGCGGCGCCATTGCCGGGAAACCGTTGACCCAGGCTGAAAAGGCAGCGGCTGTTCTTCTCGCAATGGGAAAGGGCGTCGCTGGCCGGCTGTTAAAATATTTCACGCAGGCTGAGTTACAGACGATCATCTCTTCGGCGCAGGCGCTTCGCGCGATTCCGCCGGATGAACTGCTTGGCCTCGTTGCCGAATTTGAGGACTTGTTCACCGAAGGCGCAGGCCTGATGGACAATGCCAAGGCAATCGAGAGCATTCTTGAAGAAGGCCTCACCCCTGACGAAGTCGACAGCCTGCTCGGACGCCGCACGGCGTTCCAGGCCTATGAGACGTCGATCTGGGACAGGCTCGGCGAAGGCGACCCGGCCTTCATCGGCAAGTTCCTGCTGCGCGAACATCCGCAGACCATCGCCTATATCCTCTCCATGATGCCATCGTCTTTTGGCGCCAAGGTGCTGATGCAGCTTCCCGACAGCCGCCGCGCCGACATCATGAACCGTACCGTCAATCTCAAGACCGTCAGCCCCAAGGCGGCGCAGATCATCGAAAAGCAGGTCATGACGCTGCTGGCCGAGATCGACGCCGAGAAGAATTCGAGCGGCTCCAACAAGGTCGCCGAGCTGATGAACGAGATGGACAAGCCGCAGGTCGATACGCTGCTCACCTCGCTCGAATCGATCAACCGCGAAGCGGTCAACAAGGTTCGTCCGAAGATCTTCCTCTTCGAGGATCTGCTCTACATGCCACAGCGCAGCCGCGTCATGCTGCTCAACGACATCTCGGCAGACATTCTGACGATGGCTCTGCGCGGCGCTCCTCCGGAGATCCGCGAATCGGTTCTCGCTTCGATCAGCCCGCGCCAGCGCCGCATGATCGAATCGGACCTGCAGAGCGGCACAGCCGGCATCAATCCGCGCGAAATCGCGATTGCCCGTCGCGCCGTTGCCCAGGAAGCGATTCGTTTGGCCAATTCCGGCCAGATTCAGCTCAAGGAAACCGAGGGCGAGGCCTCGGCGGCGGCCTAAGCCATCGGAGCTGTTGACAAATCTCTGCTCCCGGCGCTGTGCGGTTGATCGCCATGCCCGGGGGGACTACCCTTCGAACATCAGGCCGCGATCTGTCGCGGCCTTTTGCGTTCAGGGAGTGCGGCTGACTTGGCTGACGATGACGACAAGGACAGCAAAACAGAAGCCCCAACAGGCAAAAAGCTGTCGGACGCGGCCGAGAAAGGCAATACGCCTTTCTCGCGAGAGGTGCCGATCTTTGCGACTGTTCTCGCAACCTATGTTTATCTGACGTTCTACCTGCCGGAGGGCATCAGTACGGTCAGCGAGCAGTTACGCGATATTTTCGAGCAACCGGACCAGTGGAAGATCGAGACCGGGCCGGATGCGCTGTCGCTTTTCGTCCATCTTGGCTGGGTGAGCGCCGTATTGTTGACGCCGGCCATGCTGCTTTTCATGTCGTTCGGCCTGATCGCCTCGCTCAGCCAGAACCTTCCGAGCCTGGTTCTCGAGCGCATTCGTCCGCAGTTCTCGCGTTTGTCGCCGGCCAAGGGCCTGTCGCGTATGTTCAGCCTGCCGGGCCTGATCGAATTCGGCAAATCCCTGTTCAAGGTCGTCATCGTCGGCATCGTCATGTTCTTCGTGCTGAAGAGCGAATATTTCAGCTCGATCGACTCGATGTTCTCGGACCCGCAGACGTTCTTCGATCGGGCCATGACGATCATGCGCAAGATCGTGCTGATCGTGCTCTTTGCAACCGCCTTCGTTGCCATCGCCGACTTCTTCTGGACGCGCCATCACTGGTTCAGCGAATTGAAGATGACGCGCCACGAAGTGAAGGAAGAAAACAAGCAGTCGCAGGGTGACCCCTTCGTCAAGGGACGCCAGCGCTCGCTGATGCGTGACCGCGCCCGCCGCCGCATGATCGCCAATGTGGAGCGCGCGACGATGGTGATCGCCAACCCGACCCACTTTGCCGTGGCGCTGCGCTATGTGCGCGAAGAAAACGACGCGCCTGTCGTCATTGCCAAGGGTCAAGACCTCATTGCGTTGAAAATCAGAGAGATAGCCGAGAAGAACGGAATCCCGGTTTTCGAAGATCCGCCGCTTGCACGCTCCATGTTTGCGCAAGTCTCGATAGATAGTGTCATCCCGTCAGTCTTCTACAAGGCCGTCGCGGAGCTCATCCACCGGGTGTATGCCGCACAAGCCAAGAACAAGCGGGTCAGATAAGTCGAATGAAGAAATGCCCTTACTCCTCGCAGCGTGAAAGAATTCTTGCTGAGGCGATCAGCCCGGTTGCAACGGAGCTTCGGCTTCTTGACGCCTCCGATCTGATTTCGCTGCTGCGATTCGAGTATTACGGCAATCTCGCCGATCTGGTGGCGTCTGCTGCCGAGCTGTTTTTCCATCCAGGCACGGTGAATTTCGGCCTTGGCGGCAACTACACGTTGGAATGGGGCGGCAAGCCCGAAGTCGTGCTCGATCTGGAGATCAAGCCGCGCGGTGTCACTGTCTACGCACAGCTGACGCTTGCCGAAGACCATGCCGGCATCGAGATCAACCACATCGCCTTCCAGGATCCGTCTGCCGATCCGGACGAGAACACGGCGTATCTGGAGCGCAGCCTCAACGAGTCGCGCTACAATGTGCGACCGGCGCTTCGCGCTCTCGCAGGCTAGTCCTTCATCTCATCCAAACGCAGCCCGGCCGGTATGTTCACGCCGGGCACTTCTTTCTCAGCTGATGTAGCCGAGGCGGATCGCCTTGGCGATCGCCTGGATGCGGTTGACCGAATCCAGCTTGATCGTTGCCGAGCCGAGATAGGCGTTGACGGTGTGAACCGACAGACCAAGCTTGTCGGCGATCTCTTCGCTGATGCGGCCGTCACCGGCGAGCTGCAGGCAGGCGATCTCGCGTTCGCTCAACGCTTCGGCGACTGCCGCGCGCCGCTCGTCCAGCGACAGCAGGTCCATCATGATATGGCTGCTGCGGCCGTGGAGCTCGATGATCGTATCGCTGCCGGGCTCCATGTAGTCGCCGACGAAGACCACGTAGCCGTTGCCGTTGGCGCCAAGGCGCACCGGGAAGGCCATGCCCGAGAACGGCAGCAAGCCGTCCTTCAGGCGTGTCATGAACGGCGCGAAGGCTGCGGGGCCTGGAGCGGCGCGGTCGTGCCCACCGGCCCATGTCAGCGGTAACAGAGACTTGTCGATATGTTCGAGCAGGACATCACCGTAGGCATCGACGAAGGCCTTCGCGGCCCCGCTGGATGGTCCCCAGTTCTCAAGCTCGCAGACGAGCCGCTGCTTGGCCGGTACGCCCGATCCGCTGACGCGGTAGACGCCGAAATTCTGTGCGTCGGCCATCTTCTGCATGGCGACCAGGCGCGGAAACAGATCCGAACGGCTGGATACCCTGCTCATCCGCATCGATCTTATCTGCTCTGCATTTCCCATCGTTCTGGTTGACGTCTGCCCCATGTATCCCTCTCAGACCAGACTGTTCCTGACCGCAAATGCAATCGCTTCGGACCGCGTCTTGGTGGCGGTCTTACGCATCACGCTTGTGATGTAGTTGTTGATCGTGTTGCGCGAGATGCCGAGGATCATCGCGATCTCGTCGCTGGTCTTGCCCTCGGCAATCCAGAACAGGCATTCGAGCTCGCGTTCGGTCAATTCGAAATCGCGGTCGGCTTTGGTGCCGCCGCAGCGCAGGAAGCTTGCGAAGTATCCGGCCAGCAGACCAACGTCGCGAAGACGCTCGGGCGACAGGATGAAGCCGTCGTCGAACAGGAACATCAGCGACAGGCGTGAACGCCCGACATTGAAGGAGAGCGAGCAATACTGCCGGCTGGCGCCATCAGGCACATCGGCACTGTCAGGCAGCAGAGCGAAACTCGGCTGGAAAAGCTGCATCGACTTCTCGAGCTCGGTCGTGCGCGAGTAACCGCCGACGATGGCGCTGGCCAGATCCTTGACGAGATCGAAGGGCCAATCGGAGGAGACGATAAAATCCAGGCCCTCTTCCTGCACAAGGTCAGAGCGGGCAAGCAGATAGTGGGAGGCGCCGACATAATCGGTCAGCGTGCGCATCGCAGGTTGCATCCGGCCGGTTTCTGCGATCTCGCCGAGCTGTTTGATCAGCTCGTCGCGCGAACACAGGCTAGAGGCCTGAAGGCCAATGAAATTCGCCGTCTGATTTTCGCCCTTAAGCGACTGCAATATATGCATATCCATAGGCAGCGTCCTGCGGCTGAAACCAATCTCTGCAAATGCACTAACTGCGCAGGTCCAACGCCGGCCCACGGCAACCCTTACACGAATCACTCAAGCCTAGGCGAAGCGCTCTAAACCGCCATCTCCGAGTTCTGGGGATTTACTCTTGCCGCATTCCATGCGCTGATTCGCAGGCAGTGATCGCTCGATTAATTTCTAGTAAAGCTAAATTGATTCTCCCCTTGCCGCAACACAATTCACGCCTTACGCGAGCGAAGAAAAGACCAAATATCGTACCAATATATAATGTATATCCGTTGAAACGTATAATCATCAGCAAAAATTCCAATAACAACTCTAAACATACTTGAAATATCTCCAGATTAACTCTTTCGATATTCTTGTGTATTTCCGCATATCACGCAATCAAGAGTATATGCTTTGCCTGGGGATTAAGGCCATTTTGCCACAATCGGACAAAATGTGTTCTGCTTGCGTCACGGACGTATTCCCCCAAAAAAGGTCAGTCAAGCTGACGGACCGGCATGGGACGACCAGCGCATCCTGCAGACAAAGAAAAAGGCCGGTTGCCCGGCCTTTGATCTTACGCGGCGTTGTCGACCGCCCATTTTCTGAGGATTTTCGCGGCGCGCTCCTCGTTGATCTCGACCATTCGCGACAGCTTGCGCTCCGGGCCTTCCTTGACGCGGCGATTGAAGTTGCCGTCGTCGTCGCCGAGGCTGAGAAGATCCTCAGTGCTGTCGAAGCCGAAGTCCGAGCCAAAGCCGTCCATGAGGGCCCCTCCGCCGCCGGCTGCACCGGCTGGTGCGAAGTCGGGCAGTTCGAGACCGGCCGATTCCGGCGAGCTGTCGCCGATGACCCCTGCCCCACCGACACCGATCGTGCGAGCCAGCGGACGCATGCCCATCCAGACCACGATAAAGGCGACACCCAGGAAGGCCAACGAATTGATGATCGTCGCGAGGTTGCGGCTCAGCATGTCGAGCACGCGGACACCGCCGGAGGTACCATCATCCAGAAGCTGGTTTTCGAGGAAGTCCATTGCCGTCACAGTGACGACATCGCCGCGGTTCGCGTCGATACCGGCCGCAGACGAGACAATGCTCTTCATTTCAGCGAGATAGGCGTCGATCTTGGCCTGGTCAGCGGGCTCGCCGACCATCTTTGCAATGCGGCCCTTGTTGACGACAACAGCGATGGACAGCTTCTCCATCTTATAGCTGTTGCGGGTCGTGGCCGTGGTCTTACTGTTGATTTCGTAGTTGGTCTGCTCTTCCTTCTTGTCCGACTTGTCTTCCGACTGCGGACCTGCGGTACCGCCAGCCTCGGGTGCCGCCTGCGGAACGTTCTGCTCGACCGTCGTCGCGTTATCGGACTGCTTCTGGGAAGACTGGTTGGCTTCCTTGGTGGTGCGGACGGAGCGCTCGACCTTGGATTCCGGATCGTAGGTGGTTTCCTGGATCTGCTGCGCGTCGGTGTTCAGGCTTGCCGTGACGCTGGAGCGGAAGTTGTCCATGCCGAGGAAGGGTGCGAGCGCCTTATCGATGTTGGATTCGACTTCCTGCTGAACGTTCTGGACGATCCCGAGAGAACGATTAAGCGAGTTGTTGCCGGCCTCGTCGCCGGACGCCAGCAGCTGTCCGGTGGAATCGAGAATAGTGACGTCATCGACGTCGAGCCCCGGCACGGCCGAGGCGACGAGGTGACGGATAGAGCTCGCAGCGCTTCGACCGGCCGTAGCGCTTGCACGGATCATAACGGAAGCCGTCGGCTTCTGCTCTGCTTTGCGGAAGTTTCCAACCTCGGGCATGACGATGTGGACGCGCGCGGCATTGATGCCCGAGATCGACTGGATGGTGCGACCGATTTCACCTTCAAGGGCGCGAACGCGGGTGACTTCCTGCATGAACGACGTCAGGCCGAGCGAGCCGACCTTGTCGAACAGCTCATAGCCGGCATTGGCGCTGTTCGGCAGACCACGTTCGGCCAGCAACAGACGGGCCTTGCCCGTCATACCAGCCGGAACGGTGATGCTCGAGCCGTCGGTGCCGACTTCGAAAGACATGTTGTTTTCGGCCAGCGCCATGCTGATCTGATTGAGATCGGGGCTGTCGAGACCTACGTAAAGGGTTTCCTGGGCAGGCTTATTAACAAAAAGAGCCGCAGCCAAAACAATTGCTATTGAAAGAACACCTACACCCGCAAGCGCCAGCAAGCGGGTCCGGCCTAGCGAACCGAGGTTCTTCATGACCTGAACTAATTGATTTAACAGATTCATTCTGTTCTCGCACGATCCGTCAAAGACAAAACAGGCTTATTGCCTCATTCCTTGATAGAGACCGAAACTTGTGCGAGCGTTTCGTCAGGGCATGCTTGGAAGGCAGAGACTAGAAAAAGTCGAAGTCGCCTGCTGCCTTGCTGAGAGGCTGAGAATGGCCGTGGCGCGTGYCGCCACCGAGTGCCTTCTGCATCTCTGCAAGCTTCACGAGGCTGAGTGCCGTCGCAACATCGACGGTCCAGTTCTGCGGGATTTCTCCGGTGATCGTGTCGATGAATTCGGCAAGGCCGCGGGTCTTCTGGACAGCGAGATCGATGCCCTGCATCACCTTCATGCTGTCAGGGGCGTTCAATATGTCTGCGCCGCCGATTTCGAGGAGCTGCGGCTCGATACGTTCAATGAGATAGGCAACATCATGCAGCTCAGAAACGATGCGCATGAGAAGGTCCGGCAACGCCTCCAATGGCGAGGGCGGTTCAATGGGGGCGCTAAAAGTCATATAAAAATCCTCGGTATCAGAAAAACTCGATACTAGTTTCAACCGGTTTCGGCGGAGCAGCAGGACGCTGTTCGAGAGCCACAGTCTTTTGCGTTTCAGCACCAGTCAGCGGGTATTGACGGGCACGGCCGGAAACCGGCCAGAATTCCAGTTTGCGGCCATGGTCGCCGCCGGTGCTGGAACCGACCACGGGGATTCCTTCGTCCCTCAGGAACTGCGCGGCAAAAGCGGCATTCTGCTCGCCGACATTGGAGAAGGTCGAAATGGTCTTCGCCCCTCCAAAGATCTTGGCCTCAAGGCGGTCGCGGCGCGCGCCCTGCTTCAGAAGGCCGTTGATCAGCAATTCCATCAGATGCACGCCGTAGCGCGTCGCATCCCCGCCGGTCATCGGCGTATTTCCGGTCCCCGGCAGAAGGAAATGGTTCATACCGCCCACTCCTGCCACTGGATCCCGCAGGCAAGCAGCCACGCACGAGCCAAGAATGGTCGTCAGAACCGCGTTCGGATCATTCAAGACTTTCCATTCGCCTTGGATAATGTGGACACGGCGGGCTGCTGCCTCGACTGTCATTTCAGTGCTCCGAACACGGCTTCAATGGCCGCTTTCATCTTTTCGATGGTGAACGGCTTTGCCAGCACGTTGTTGGCTCCGAGGGCTGCGGCCTTCGTGACCAGCGCGCGGTCGCCCTGCGCCGTCAGGATGATGAATGCAGCCTTCTTGGTGGCCGGGTTGGTGCGCACGGCCTGCAGCAGGCCGAGACCATCCATCTTCGGCATGTTAAAGTCCGAGATGACCAGGTGGTGCGGCTGCTGGGCCATGATCTTCATGCCCTGTTCGCCGTCACCTGCAGAGGTGATCTGCTTGAAACCGAGCTGGGTCAGCGCATCACTGAGCAGCAGGCGGCTGGTGACCTGATCGTCAACGATCAGAACCTTAATTTTCTCCGCTATCGACATTATTCTGTCCCTTCCTTCCGGGCGGCTGTCATTTTCAGTATTTCTTCGCCGATCGCATTCAGTGGCAGCTGATGCTCAACGGCGCCAAGCTCATAGGCAACACGGGGCATTCCGTAGACCACGCAGGTCTTTTCGTTCTGACCGATGGTGCGCGCGCCGGCATGGCGCATTTTCAGCAGGCCAGCCGCGCCATCGCGGCCCATGCCTGTCAGGATCACGCCGACCGAGTTACGGCCGGCAAGTTCTGCGACGGAATCGAACAGCACATCGACAGAAGGGCGATGGCCATTGACAGGGTCGCGTTCGACGAGCCGGCAGTGCGGCGCCGAGACATTGGCGACCTGCAGGTGTCGTTCACCTCCTGGTGCCAGATAAATCTTGCCAATTTCCAAACGGGCGCCGTCCGTCGCCTCTTCGACCACAGGCGCGCAGAGGCGGTTCAGCCGTTCCGCGAAGCTTTTGGTGAAAGTCGGCGGCATGTGCTGGGTGATGACGGTCGGCGGGCAATTGGCAGGGAACTTCTGCAGAACCGCGATCAGAGCCTCGACACCGCCGGTCGATGAGCCGATCGCGACGATTTTGCGGCCGACGCGGAAATCGGCAACTGCGGGCGGCGCGACGGGAGCCGCGGCCGGGCGCTGGGTGAACTGGCGCTGGGTGAGGGCCGCAGCCTTGACCTTTTCGGCGAGATCGCCGAACGGGCGCAGATCGCCGGGTGCCGGCTTTCCGATACAGTCGAAAGCACCGATCTCAAGCGCTGCAAGGCTCGCCTCGGCACCGCGATGCGTCAGCGTCGATACCATGATCACCGGCATCGGCCGCAGGCGCATGATTTTCTCGAGGAAGTCGAGGCCGTTCATGTTCGGCATTTCGATGTCGAGCGTTACGACATCGGGATTAAGCTTCTTGATCGCTTCGCGGGCTTCCAATGCGTCGCCGGCCTGGCCGATGACGCTGACATCCGGATCGGCGCTCAGTACAGCCGTAATCAGGCCGCGCATGGTCGGTGAATCATCGACGACGAGGACCCTTGCAGGAGCACTCATGCCTTCCTCCCAACACCCTTCGTGGTGTAGCGGTAGGTGGTGATACCGATATTGTCGAAGACATTCTTGGCGTCACCGGACACGCGCTCGGAATGGCCGATGTAGAGATGGCCACCCTCCGGCAGAAGCTCGGCGAAACGGGACCAGATCTTCATCTGCGTCGGCTCATCGAAATAGATCACCACGTTGCGGCAGAAGATGACGTCGAACTTGCCCTTGAAGGGCCACTGCGCCATCAGGTTCAATTCATTGTAGGTGATGAGGCGCTTGACGCGGTCATCGACCTGGAATTTGCGGCGGCCCTGGATATCGACTTCCGAGAACCACTGCTTTCGCATGGCGGGAGACACCGTTTCCAGCGCGCTCTCGTCGTAGGCGCCCTGGCGGGCAATCGCCAGGATCTTCGGATCGATATCGGTCGCCAGGATCTTGAAGTCGTAGTCGGCGATATTGGGTATCATCGCCAGAACCGTCAGCGCGATCGAATAGGGCTCCTGACCATCGGACGAAGCAGCCGACCAGATGCGGACGCGACCGCCCATCTTGGCGCGATGCAGGAGCTCCGGCAGGACATTGTCGCGGAGATGATCGAAGTGATGGTTCTCGCGGAAGAAACGCGTGAAATTGGTCGTCAGATGCGACAGCATTTCACGGCGCGGCGCAGCACCCGAAGGCGAAGCCACCAGAGAACAGTATTCACGGAAACCCGACAGGCCAAGGCTGCGGATATGCTTTGACAGGCGCGAATAGACGAGCGACGCCTTCGTTTCGTTGAGAAAGATCCCCGCGTCCGAGTAGATCATGGCGGCGATCTCCGAGAGGTCGCGGCGGGTCAGCGGATATTCGCCGCTCGCCAGAACCTCGTCAGGACTTCCCTGCCGCACATCTTTTGCACTCATTACGGTCATGCGGCTTCGCTTTCGGCTTCCGGGAAGAGGGCTTCAAGTTCGATAAGGCAGATCATCCGCTTGTCGATCGCCAGGATGCCACGGGCAAACTGACGCTGGATATCGGATGAGATTTCCGGCGTCGGCTGAATGTTTTCATCCGTCACCGTCAGAATGTCGGACACGGCATCGACCAGCAGACCGACGACCTTCCGCTTGACCTGCGCCACGATAATGACGTGGCGGGCCGACGGTACGGTCGCCCTCATTCCGAGGCGAGCCGACAGATCGATGATCGGCAGGACCGCGCCACGAAGATTGATGACACCCTTCATGTAGCCGGGCGCATGCGGCATTTCTGTCGCAGGCGTCCATCCGCGAATTTCGCGGACCGACATGATATTCACGCAAAATTCCTGGTCACCGATGCGGAAGGCGATGAGTTCGCTATCCCCTTGGTTCAGATTTTTTACGCCGTAGGACATTGTCTTAACCTGCCGCCGCCAAGGAGATTTCTTGCTTCAGGGCCTGGCCGCGCGATGCGCCGACCACCGCATCGACGTCGAGGATGAGCGCCACGCGGCCATCTCCGAGGATCGTTGCAGCCGCGATACCCGGAACGTGGGTATAGTTGGCTTCCAGGCTCTTGATGACGACCTGGCGCTGACCCTGAATGGCATCGACCATCAGAGCGCGCTGACCGCCACCTTCGGATTCCACCAGCAGGGCAACACCTTCGACAGGGTTTGCCTGGGTGGCACGGAAGTTGAGGATCCGGCCGACATCCACCAGCGGGCAGAAGGAGTTGCGGATCGAGATCAGGCGATGGCTCGCACCGAAGGAGTGGATCGCAGCCGCTTCCGGCTGCAATGTCTCGACGATTGCCGTCAGCGGCACGACCAGCGTCTGGCCGGCGACCGTGACCACCATGCCGTCGAGGACGGCGAGCGTCAGCGGCAGGCTCATCGTGAAGACCGATCCATGGCCCGGCTTCGAGGTGATGTTGATGCGGCCACCGAGCGCCTGGATCGAGCGCTTGACGACGTCCATGCCGACCCCGCGGCCGGAGATATCGGAGATCTTGTCGGCCGTGGAGAAGCCCGGCAGGAAGATCAGGTTGTCGATTTCTTCATCCGACAGGTTGGCATCGGTCGGGATCAGCTCGTTGGCGATTGCCTTCTGCTTGACCTTTTCGCGGTTGATGCCGGCGCCGTCGTCGGCGAGTTCGATCAGGATGCGGCCCGAACGATGCTTTGCCGTCAGGCGAACCGTGCCCTCCGGATTCTTTCCGAGCGCGGTGCGCTTCTCCGGGCTTTCGACACCGTGGTCGACTGCGTTACGGATCATGTGCGTCAGCGGTTCGGCAAGCTTGTCGATGACCGTCTTGTCGACTTCGGTGTTTTCACCTTCGGTGATCAGGCGGATCGACTTGCCGGTCATGTCGGCGATTTCGCGGACGATACGCGACATGCGCTGGAAGACTGGCTTTACCGGCTGCGCGCGGATCGCCATGACCGAGTCCTGGATCTCGCGGGTGAGCTGCTGCAGCTCCTCGAGGCCCATGTTGACGGCAGACGTACCGGTCGCGTCGTTTTCGATGACACTCTGCGAGAGCATCGCCTGATTGATGACGAGCTCGCCGACGAGGTTGATCAGGCGATCGACGCGATCGAGATCGACGCGGATCGTCTGGCCGGCGCTGGCGGCAGCGGCGTTGTTCTGGGCAGCGGCTGCGGCAGCAGCGCTGGCAGCGGCGGCCGATTCCTTCTTCTCGACGCGGGAAGCGGCAGCAGCCATTTGCGTGACGTTGGAAGCCGTCTCGGCGGCGGCAACAGCAGCAGCGGCATCCGACTTTGCCGTTTCGGCAGGTGCTTCAGCGCCTTCGTCGAGAACGGAGAGATCGAAGGGAACCGGCACCATCGGCAGTTCGTCGTTGGAAGCTTCGGCGGCCTTGGCGTCTTCGACAGGGGTGATCGTCAGATCGCAATCCCACTCGGCAAATTCGAAGACGGTACGGATGGCGTCTTCACCCTTGTCCGTGCGGAGCGTAACGTTCCAGAAGAAGTAGGCAGCTTCCGGGTCGATCTCGTCGATGCCGACGAGAGCGTCCGTGTTGCAGTAGATGCTCATCTCGCCGAGGCGGGAAAGATCGCGCAGCAGAAGAGTGGCGTCGTTACCCTTCGAGTAGAGATCCGAGCGCGGCTTGAAGACGATCTCGTAGGCCGGCAGATCGGAACCGGTTTCTTCTTCATCGCCGAAATCGCCGAAGGAGAACGGGATCGGCTGAAAGCCGCTGTCGTCGGTCGGTACGGGCGCTGCAGCAACCGGTGCCGGAGCCGGCTTTGCGGCAGGCTTCGGGGCCGGGGCTTCGGCAGCGGCGGCGGCCGACGGCATTTCGCCGTGCGCCAGCGCTTCAAGTTCCTTCACCAGGCCGCGGCTGCGCGTTTCATCGACGCTGCCGCCGTCGCGGGCAGCGTTGGTCAGATCCGCCAGAACGTCGGCCGACTTCAGCATGACCTTCAGGACGTCCTGGTTAGGCTCAAGCTTGTTGGAACGAACGCAATCAAGTGTAGTCTCGAACACATGGGCGAAGGCGACGAGATCGTCCAGACCGAAGGCGCCAGCGCCGCCCTTGATCGAGTGGACGGCACGGAACACCGCGTTGACGGTTTCCGGATCGCGATCGCCATCATTCAGTTTCAGCAGACCGGATTCCAGTTCGGCGAGCTGTTCCTCGCACTCCTGAAAAAAGATCTCTTTGATTTCGTTCATATCCATAGGAGAAGTTCCTGGGTTTAAGCGGTTACACGCTCAATGGCATCGATCAACTTGGCAGGGTCGAAAGGCTTGACGATCCAGCCTGTCGCACCGGCCTGGCGGGCACGGTTCTTCTTTTCAGCGTCGCTTTCGGTGGTCAGCACCAGGATCGGAATCGCACGGTACTTTTCGTTGCGGCGAACGCCTTCGATGAAGCCAAAACCGTCGAGACGCGGCATGTTGATGTCGGTGACGATGACGTCAGGGTTGGATTCTTCGAGGACTTCGAGGCCCTCGACGCCGTCTTCCGCCTGGATCGTCTCGAAGCCCGCATTGTTGAGCGTCACGAGAAGCATGTTTCGGATCGTCCGTGAGTCATCCACGGTAAGCACTTTTTTCTTCATTGCCGGATCTCCTTGGCAAGCAGGTGGTCTACATCGACGCCGACCAGCTGCATGGTTTTTTCGAATGCATCAGACATCTTCGAGAAGCTGAACGACAGCTTGTCCTGATCCCAGGTCTTCTCTGCTGCCAGCAATACCTGCGTGCACAGACCGCCGACCCGCTCGACGCTGGACGCATCGATAACGATGTCGCTGCCGCGCATCGCAAGAAGCTTGTCGCGCAGGGGCGCCGCTTCATTGAGGTCGAGTATCGCTGCAAGATTAAGCGTCTTGCCGCTCTTCTTCGCTGCCATCAGCCTGTCCTTGTTTCCTTGTGTCCCGCTCTCGAATGCGAGCGGCCCTCATATTCAGATAGGTTAGTAAACATTCCGCCCTCCGAGGCCTGAAACCTGGCGGGAAAAACCGAAATCTTCGTTGTCGTATTGCTCGTCGAGCGTCACCGGCCGGGCGGCGATCTCGACACGCGGCTGGACCGCCGGACGGGCGATCTGCTGGCGCACCGGCTGCGCATTTTCGCGAGCGATACGGAATTCGCGGATCGTCTGGCCGAGCTCCAGGATGACGGTATGCAGATGGTCGGCGCCATCGGCCGAATTGCGGGCAACGCCTGCGCTTGCCGCAACATCGGCCCCGAGGCTTTTCACGTCACCGGTCAGCGCATCGAGGCTCGCCGCATGCTCACCTGTGTTTGCTGCAATCGTGGTGATCGCCTCGTTGATGCCGGTGACCTGGCGGACGATGCTGCCGATCGAATCCTGCGTGCGGCCGACCATCTGTACGCCGGCATCGACCTGCGCCTTGGTGGTAGAGACCAGCGTCTTGATTTCACGGGCTGCTTCCGCCGAACGTTGCGCCAGAGCCCGGACTTCCTGAGCGACGACGGCAAAGCCGCGGCCGGAGTCACCGGCACGCGCCGCTTCGATACCGGCATTGAGCGCCAGAAGGTTGGTCTGGAAGGCAATCTCGTCGATCGTGCCGATGATCTGGCCGATCTTTTCCGCCGACTGCTCGATATCGGCCATGGCGGATATCGCCCGGCCGACGACAGCTCCACTTTCCTCGGCGGCAACACGCGTCGAGGCTGCGGCCTGTTCGGCAGCGCGGCTTCCCGCTGCACCCTGGCGGACGCTTTCGGCGATGGCCTGCAGTGCAGCGGCCGACGACTGCAGCTCGTCAGCTTGCCCGGCAGCGCGTCCAGCAAACCCCTTCGAGACATCGGAGAGCGAGCGCGTCGATAGCTCTGCTCTCTGTGTCCGGTCGGAGATTTGCGTGAATTCTGCCTGCAGGGTGTCGAGCGCACCATTGAGAGCGGCGGCAATTTCGGCATGAGCGCCGTCAGTCTCGACAGGTGCGCGCACCGTGAGATCGCGGGCGACGAGACCGTCGATGACATCGGCGAAAATGCGGGCGACGTCTTGCTTGTCCTTGGCTCGTTGTTCCGAGAGCAGGTGTGCCTGCGATGCACGCAAAGCATTGAAGCGAAGCGACACGGCGATTTCGACATCGACCATGACCAGGCGGATGATCGCGGTCATCATCCCGGTGATTTCCCTGGCGCGACGCTTTGCACCTGGAAGCAGCGGCTTGCCGGCAAGATCGCCCGCGAGGCCCGAGATCAGATGTTCCAGCATGACGCCGTGACCGGCGACGTGCCAGCGCGGGTCGAGGCCCATCTTGCTTTCGGTATCGGACAGGACCTTGACGCGCTCGGCATAGAGACTGTCGAACCGGGCATCGGTCAGCACATCCCAGTGCGACGATTGCAGGTCGTGCAGCCGGTCGAGCTGGCGGTCGTTCTGAAAATTCTCTGCCGCATCAGGGAAAGCCTGGAAGCGCTGAAAGAGATCGCGCAGGCCGCTCTTCAGCTGGCCTTCGAGCAGCGGGCGGTGACGGCGGACAAGCTCGCATTGCTCGGCATCGAGGCCGGCAAAGCGCAGGCGGTCGCGGAGGCTGCCTGCCTGTGCGCCCTTGGCCTGATCTGATGGCATATCCTGCCGCAATGCCTGTCCCCAACAACATCCGGACCTTGTCCGGTGAAAAAACCGTTTTGCTCCATCCGACGAGCACAATGCAGGGAGGCCCTTGTCACCGGCATATGGCCGGAGAACAGGCGTCTCCCATCAACAGAAATCTGTTTCGGAAAAGAGATGGATACCGGATCGAGCCGGTACGGCGGGACGGCGTCATGCCTGGTGGGAACGAGCAACATTTCCCATTCCGACGTGTATCGCAATGTTTATGGTTAATTCCTTGCTTGAAGGTTAATGCGGATTTTAATCAGCCAAGCTTTTAAAAGCATTCCTGAGCCTACAAACGAAATAGTCCCAAGGAGTTGCAGGCATGCTACAAGTCCTGCGCAAGCTTTGTGTTATATCCCACCCTTAAGACATGACATGATGTCGTTAAGGATAGAGCAATGATTGTTCTCGGACTGGGATCCTGCCTCATCGCAATCGCTACGCTGGCCGCCGTTGCCCTGCTCGATCAAATCGAAGCACGCCGCGGCTCAAGCGATCTGCGCGTTCTCTGAAAAGCCTTTCGCTGCGGCATAGTGCGGCTTTCTGAGCTGCCCTTGTTGGCAGCCCTGCCCGGCTGATGTATGGCAGGCGCCTTAACCAGCGGAAGTACCATATGTCAGCCAGAACCGGCCTTTTCATCATTCTTGCCGTCACCCTGTGGCGCATTGTGACGTTGCATTTCGACACGACGGATTTCTTCGTCGACGAGGCGCAATACTGGTTCTGGTCGCAAAATCTCGATTTCGGTTACTACTCGAAGCCGCCAATGATCGCCTGGTTCATCCGCGCCTTCACTGCTCTCGGCGGGTCGAGCGATATCTTCTGGGTGCGTGTCGGCGGCCCGATTGTGCATGCGGCAACCGCCGTTTTGCTGATGAAGCTTGCCAAGCGCTTCGCCGGTCCCGAGATCGAAGGCTGGACGGGCGCGATCTATGTGACGATGCCTGCGGTGGCGCTGTCTTCCGTGTTCTTCTCCACCGACGTCGTGCTGCTGTTCTTCATGACGATCGGCCTCTTGGCCTATGCGGGCCTGACGAAAAAGCCGTCGGTCGGCCTGGCGCTTTTGATGGGGGCTGCGTTCGGATGCTCGTTCCTATCCAAATACGCGATCCTTTTCGTCGTTCCAGGTGGACTCATCGCCCTGCTTTTCGTGCCGGCCGCTCGTATCGCCTGGCGCGACTTCTTCATTTCCGTGGTGACGGCGCTTGTTTTTGCGGCGCCGAACCTCTGGTGGAACTTCACGCATGATGCGACCACCGTTCGCCACACCGAAGACATCGCCAAATGGGACCAGATGAAGCTCGACTTCGCCGGAGCCGGCGAGTTCTTCGCCGCACAATTCGGCGTCGTCGGACCGATCATCTTCTTCGCGATGCTCTGGGCGGCGTGGCGGATGATCAGAGGCAGAAGCAGCGAAACCGAAAAACTGCTCGTCTGGTTTTCGCTGCCGGTCGTCTTCCTGATCACGCTGCAGGCTTTCGTCGCCAAGGCCGAGGCGAACTGGGGCGTCACGGCCTATGTCGCTGGCACCGTGCTTGCCGTCTCCATCCTTGCGCAGCTATGGCCGAAGGGCCTCAAGATCTCGCTCGGCATCGGCGCATTTGCGAGCATCGTCTTCCCGCTGGCAACGATCTTCGCGCATCAACTGGTGCTGCCCGGCGGCAATGAGATCATGAAACGCTATCTCGGCCGTGCCGATATCAGCCGCGAGGCCGCCGAGCTGGCGAAGCAGGCGGGCGCCGCGGCAATCGTCACCGACAACCGTGATTTCATCGCCGACATGTTCCACACGCTGCGCGCCGATCCAGTGAAGATCTACGCCCGGCCGCCGGCCGATTTCCCGAAGAGCTACTACGAGCAGAATTTTGCACTGCCCGCGGGATCTCAGGAGCCCGTGCTGTTCGTCAGCCGTTACGAATTCACCTGCACCAATGGCGGCACCGCTGAGCTCGTGAAGAGCTGGCAGCCCGCCAATGGCTACTATCGCGGCAAGACTATCTATGCCTACAAGACGCCGGGCACCTGCTTTGACAAGCAATCGTAGCAGATAGCTTAACCGGCATTTCGCGGGGGCAGGCATAGGCCGGTCCCCGCCCCCTCGACATCGACGAATTTCACGCCGCCATCCTCGAAGGCGAGGCGCAGCTGTGCCTCGGTCGCCCTATGGATTTCGTGGTGCCGTCCCTCGTAGTCGCGTATCGTGCTGCGCGAGACCGCGGCCTTGTCTGCAAGGTCGCTCTGCGTCCAATCGAGCAGGCCACGTGCTGCGCGGCATAAAGCAGGCGTCAGAATTGTTTCTTTCGCGCCTTGACCCATGATTTTAAGTCACCCATATTGGTCAACATAAGCCATATATGTCATGTTTTGAACGGGAATGCCAGATCGGGAGATTGCGATGCCGCACGATACACCTTTGATTTCGACAATTGTCGGGGGTCTCGTGCTGGCGTTTATCTTCGGCGCCATCGCCAACAGGCTGAAATTGCCGCCGCTCGTGGGTTACCTGCTCGCCGGTATCCTCGTTGGCCCGCACACGCCTGGCTATGTGGCTGACCAGAATCTCGCGCCCGAACTTGCCGAAATCGGCGTTATCCTGCTGATGTTCGGCGTCGGTCTGCATTTCTCGCTGAAAGACCTCCTCTCCGTTCGCGGCATCGCGGTTCCCGGCGCGATCGTGCAGATTGCCTTTGCGACACTACTCGGCTGGGGTCTGGGCTGGCTGATGGGATGGCCGACTGGCGGCAGTCTGGTCTTCGGTCTCGCTCTCTCCGTCGCCTCGACGGTCGTCCTTCTCAAAGCATTGCAGGAGCGGCGGCTGGTCGAGACGGAGCGCGGCAAGATCGCCGTCGGCTGGCTGATCGTCGAAGATCTTGCGATGGTTCTGGCGCTCGTCCTCATCCCGGCTGCCGCCAGTATCGGCGGCGGCGAGCATGCGACGGTCGAGCCACTGTCTGCTGGTCTCAACCGGTTGCTCGGGCTCGACCTCGGCATTGGTGGCATCATCGGCATGACGCTGGTTAAGGTAGCGCTGTTCGTGGCGCTGATGCTGATCTTCGGGCGAAAGCTGATCCCTTGGACGATGCATCGCATCGCCCACACCGGCTCGCGCGAGCTCTTTCGCCTCGGGGTTCTGGCGATCGCGCTCGGCGTGGCCTTCGGCGCCTCGAAGATGTTTGGCGTTTCGCTGGCGCTCGGCGCGTTCTTCGCCGGCATGGTTCTCGCCGAAAGCGAGCTCAGCCACCGCGCCGCCCAGGAAAGCCTGCCGTTGCGCGACGCTTTCGCGGTTCTGTTCTTCGTTTCCGTCGGCATGCTGTTCGATCCGAACATCCTGATCGAAAAGCCGCTGCCGGTTCTGGCCACCGTCTTCATCATCGTTATCGGAAAATCGGTGGCGGCCTTGTTGATCGTGCTGCTGTTCCGGAAATCCGTGAGCACCGCGCTGACGATTTCCGCAAGCCTTGGTCAGATCGGCGAATTCTCCTTCATTCTGGCGGCTCTCGGCGTCGATCTCGGCCTGCTGCCAGAAGAGGGCCGCGACCTGATCCTTGCAGGTGCGATCATCTCGATCATCCTCAATCCGGCGCTTTTCTATCTCTGCGATCGCATCAAGCCAATGCTGGAGCGGCCGAAACGCGAGGAAGCACCTGTAGAGGCTGCACCGGCCGAACCCGCCGAGCCCGAAGACGAGGTCCTTCCAACGGCACTGTCCGGCCACGCTATCCTCGTCGGTTATGGCCGCGTCGGCAGCATCGTCGGCCAGAACCTCAAATCCTCGGGCACGCCTTTCCTTGTCATCGAGGATGCGGAAAAGCGGATCGAGGAGCTGAAGGCACAGGGCGTGGAAACAGTAATGGGCAATGCCGCCGCCCGCGAAGTGCTCGATCTTGCCAACCTGACGGGCGCCCGCAGCCTTGTCATCGCCATTCCGAACGCCTTTGAGGCATGCCACGTCGCCGAGCTTGGCCGCGCGGTCAACCCGTCCATCCTCATCGTCGCGCGCGCCCATTCGGATGCAGAGGTCGAGGCGTTGAAGCAGTATGGCGCCGATACCGTGATCATGGGCGAACGAGAAATCGCCATGGGAATGGTTGACCGGCTGGCTCAAGTGCATCATGACAGTCCAGCCTATGAAGATGGGCCGGAGACTGATACAATTCCGCCAGCGGTCACAGAGCCGCCAGCGAAAGAATGACGGGTTTTTGCGCTTTTGAGCCGGTTTGAGAGCGAGATCGCAAGGAATGATGAGGGAATGCCAGATGCGCGCCGCCTGAGCGCTCGCATCGCCGTTTCCCTCGTGCTTGCAATCTTTGCCTATCTCGGCCTGCTGCTTGGCGGCAACCTCATTCTCGGACCCGATTCCCAATCCAACAACGCGCTGAGCGCTCCGGGCAAGGAAACACAGCCGCTGCAGCTGACGGCGCGTGAAGCCGTTCGCGGGCTGCTTGCTACCGACCGCAAGATCGCGCCGAAGCAGACGCTGCACGATTCCGATGCAGCCGCGCTGCCGCTTCTTCCGCATCTCGAATTCGCCGTATGGCCGGCACCCGTGACTGCGGGCGTCACCGATACGGCCACTCGGCCCGCCGCCACGGCGGCCCATCAGCCTCGCGCACCGCCGCTCGCCTGATTTTCCGCGCCACTCGCGCTTCAAGAACATGCAGAGACACAGCCAGCGCCTTGCGCCGGCCTACTTTTATTCAAGGATCAGATAGAATGCGCAATTCACCATGGCTGGTGTTCATCTATTCGGTGATCATCGTGCTCGGCCTCATCATCGCGCTGCCGAACGTGCTGTCGCAAAGCACCCTCAGCAAGCTGCCGGCCTGGCTGCCGCATAGCCAGGTCTCCCTCGGCCTCGACCTTCGCGGCGGCTCGCACCTCGTTCTCGAAGTCGATGAAGCCGACCTCACCAAGGAACGGCTGCAGACCCTGCTGCAGGACGCCCGCCGCGTTCTGCGCGAGAAGAGCATCCAGACCAAGTCGATCGTTCTCAACAACAACCAGATCGTCGTCACACCTGTTGATCCGGAGCAGAGCGGCGCAGCCGTTACCCAGCTGCAGACGCTCGGCAACCCGATCAGCACGGGCCTCAGCGCCGGTCAGTCTGATCTCTCGGTCACGACCAACGGCGGCAACGTGATCGTCGCCTTCTCGCCGGCCGGTCTCGCAAGCCATGTCGATTCCGCCGTTCAGCAGAGCCTTGAAGTCATCCGCCAGCGCGTCGACCAGGTTGGCGTTGCCGAACCGACGATCCAGCGCATCGGTGCAAACCGCGTTCTCGTGCAGCTGCCGGGCGCGCAGGATCCGTCGCGTCTGCGCCAGCTCCTCGGCTCGACCGCCAAGATGTCATTCCACATGCTTGCCCCGAACAACCAGCCGGGTCCTGGTGTGACCATGCTGAAGGACGACAAGGGCGAGAGCTATCCGGTTCTCGACCGTGTCGAAATCTCCGGCGACCGCCTCTCGGATGCCCGCGTCGGCTTCGACCCGAATACGCATGAGCCGATCGTCAGCTTCCGCTTCGACAGCGCCGGCGCAACCCGCTTTGCCGATATCACCCGCCAGAATGTCGGCAATCCCTTCGCCATCGTTCTCGACGACAAGGTGCTGAGCGCGCCGGTCATCCGCGAACCGATCACCGGCGGCTCCGGCCAGATTTCCGGCAGCTTCTCGGCGGATACCGCAACGACGCTTGCAGCCATGCTGCGCGCCGGCGCCCTGCCCGCCAAGCTGACCGTCATCGAAGAACGCACCGTCGGTGCAGACCTCGGCGCCGATGCGATCCGCATGGGTATCTATTCGGGCATCGTCGGCTTCGTCCTCGTCGCCCTCTTCATCTTCGTCCTCTACGGCAAGTGGGGCTTCCTCGCGAACTTCGCCCTGCTGATCCACACGATCCTGACCTTCTCGGCCCTGACGCTGGTCGGCGCGACGCTGACACTGCCGGGTATTGCCGGTATCGTGCTCGGCATCGGTCTGGCCGTTGACGCGAACGTTCTGATCAACGAGCGCATCCGCGAAGAAACACGTAAGGGCAAGAGCGCCTTTGCTGCTATCGACACCGGCTTCCGCCGCGCCTACTCCACGATTATCGACGGCAACATGACGGCGCTGATTGCCGCCGCCATCCTGTTCTGGTTCGGCTCCGGCCCGGTCCGCGGCTTCGCCGTTACCATGGCTCTCGGCCTGATCATCTCGATGTTCACCTCGGTCGCCTTCGTTCGCGTGACGATGATCGAGATCACCCGCCGCCAGAAGCTCAAGGTTCTGAACATCAAGCCGCTGCTGCCGATGATGTTCAACCCCTACGGCCGCCACATCCAGTTCATGAAGGCACGCTTCTTCGGCGTCAGCGTCTCGGCGCTGCTGTCGATCGCATCCGTTATCCTCTTCATTCATCCGGGCCTCAACTACGGCGTCGACTTCCGTGGTGGTATCCAGATGTCGGTGAAGACGACCGAGGCCGCCGATCTCGGCAAGTTCCGCGAAGGCCTGAACAGCCTTGGCCTCGGCGAAGTCTCCCTGCAGTCCTATGGTGACAACAACACCATGGCCGTGCGCGCACAGCGCCAGGACGGTGGCGAGGAAGCCCAGACCGTTGCTGTCGAGAAGCTGAAGAACGAGATCGTCAAGATCGATCCGTCGGCGACCGTGACCGGCACCGACGTCATCGGACCGAAGGTCAGCGGCGAACTCGCATGGGCCGGCATCCTGTCCGTTGTCATCGCCAGCCTGGCGATGCTCGCCTATATCTGGGCACGCTTCGAATGGCCGTTTGCGGTCGGCGCCATCGTTACGCTCATTCTCGACGTGACCAAGGCGATCGGCTTCTTCGCGCTGACCGGACTGGACTTCAACCTGACCGCCATCGCGGCGATCCTGACGCTGGTCGGCTACTCGGTGAACGACAAGGTCGTCGTTTACGACCGCATGCGCGAAAACATGCGTCTCTACAAGTCGATGCCGCTGCGCGAGATCATCGACCGCTCGATCAACGAGACGCTGGCCCGAAGCCTCTACACCAACGCGACGGCTTTCCTCGCGCTGCTGCCGATGGCAATCTGGGGCGGCAGTGCCGTCGAAAGTTTCGCGATCCCGATGGTGTTCGGCATTCTCGTTGCCGGCGCGTCGTCGATCTTCATCGCGGCCCCGATCCTGCTGTTCCTTGGCGACTGGCGCCGCCGCCACGCCAAGCCGGCAGCGGATGCCAAGCCGGAAGCCGAGATCATTCCTCCGGCACCGGCAGAGCCGCGCAAGTCGATCGGCTAAAAACCGGTTGCTAACAAAAGCTTGAGGCGGGCGCCGGTTGCAGAACCGGCGCCCGCTTTCTATGGTGCTCCCGAGGTCGAGGGGAGATACCGCCATGTCATCCAGCACGACGCCGGAAGAGACCAAAAGCACCGAGGAGCGGATCCGCCGCTTCCTGGCCGTGGCCTCTCACGACCTGCAGTCTCCGCTCCGTCACATCGCGATGTATTCGGAAATCCTGCTGGAGGATCTCGAAGGCCGGATCAGCGCCGACGAGAAGCAAAGCCTGACGACCATTCTCGAAAAGGTGCAGACGGCGCAGAAGCTGACCAAGGCACTGATGACTTTTGCATCGGGCACCCCACAGGCCGCACGCGAGAATGTGGATCTGACCATCGCTTCTGAGACCGCGTGGTCTGAAGCCACCGCGGAGTTTCCAGAGACCAAAGCCGTGCTGGCTCACCACGGGCTGCCGGAACTGCGAACCGACCCCACCTTGCTGACGGCCGTGCTGAAGCAGCTCTTCGTCAACGCGATTGCCCATGGCGAGCGAGAGGACCTTCGGGTGGAAGTCGGGGCTGTGCGCGATGGCGAAGAGCTTGTCATTTCCGTCGCCGATAACGGCCGGGGCATCGATCCCGCGCATCAGGCACGCATTTTCGAGGCGTTCTGGAAGCTGCCAAAAGCCGGAACAGTTCCCGGGCCGGGACTTGGCTTGACGGTTTGCCGTGAGCTGGCCGCGGCGCTTGGCGGCACGGTGACGCTTGCAGCATCATCCGCCAGCGGCAGCCGGTTCGAAGTCCGTCTGCCCGCCTGAGCCGTCAGATCGTGTAGTCGTCCTTCCAGAAATCCGGGACGTCGTAGGTCACGTATTCGCGGATGATATATTGCAGCGTCCGCGCATCCATCTCATCCTTGCCGATGCGGAAATCGACGCCGTAATCCGGGAACTGCTGGAAGTACCCGTCCGATATATCGGTCGAGATCACGCCGATGGGCCCGGTATAGCCGATACCGCGCAGTTCCGGCACCGTCTCGCGGAAATCGGCATTCGGAAGCAGACGGTTGTCGAGCAGGATCAGATCATAGCGCGCAGCCTTGATCTTCTCGAGGGCGTCACCGATCGACTGGGCGTATTCGACATCGACGGCCGGCTCCGACAGGCTGCCGATCTTCTTCTTCAGTGAACGGAATTCAATGAACTCGTCGTCCACGAACAGGACCTTAACGGTCCGCCCGGCGCTTGTATCGGCTGCCATACCATCCCCTCCGGTCACGAAACGAGCCCGTTCCGGAGCGCTATGGCTACCATGTGTACGCGGTTGACCGCGTCGAGCTTTCTGACTGCCGCCGTAATATGCGAATTCACCGTATGCTCCGACAAACCGAGAATGATGGCGATCTCAGCAGAGGTCTTGCCTTCGCTCGTCCATTTGACGATCTCGGCTTCGCGCTGCGTCAGACGTCCAGACATTTCCTGGGTCAAGATTTCCTCGTACAGCTTGTCGAAGATACGCATGACGTCAAGCAGGACGTCGGCGATCTCGCTCTGGTCCGGCTCCTGGCGAACGCCGCTGAGCACCAGACAGTATCGCCGCCCCTCTGGCGTAAAGAGCGGAATCAACAGAAACGTGTTGCCGTTGAATTCGTTGAACACCAGATCGGCGGGATAGCCTTCCAGCTGTGCGCTCTTGCCGAAAACCGGTGACGTGAGGAACTGCGCGGATTTCGCCTTGATCGCCCCCAGCGCCTCCTTCAGTGTCCGGATAAACAGCGTCGCACGCCGCTCCGCCACGTTGGTGATGACGATTTCACGCTCTCCGAACGGCGCTGCCGCCTCGGAAATCTTTGCCAGAACGAAATTGTCGAAATGGTAGTGGTGTGCCGCCGCCTTGAACAAGCGGAAGAAGTCGGTCCGGTTGATGGCCCGGTTCAGCTCGGGCCCAGTATGAAAAGGAACAGCCGCAGCATTGGTCATTCCGGCAACCTTACCTCGAAACTTCCAGAAGTCACTCCACACCATCCCGAAATCTTGGGATATACGTCCTAAACGCGAACAGTTACAAAAAAACCGAGACAGTTGATGGGGATAACGGGACGGGGACTTCCCAGTATCCCAAGGCAAACAAGCCCATCAATTTCTCAACCGCAAGTGATGCAAAGGCAGATATACTGAAATCGTAGTCTTACCTAGGTATCGCATTTTTCGTTGTTCATGATCTCATGAGTAGCGGGAAAAGTGCCGGAAGTAAGCGCGAGAGAGCCGATAGATCCATTCAGCTAAGGGGTTGGCTGAAGTTCGTGGCGGCGAATATGGGTCAGTCGGCTCTCTCAGCGCTCAAATCACTCCTCTTCCTCTTGGTTGTATCTTGGGACGCTGAACAAGCCTTGTCAATTGGCGTTTCAGTGCGCTGCCGCGTGTTCGGGCACCTGGCGCCTACACCAGTTGATTGAGAAGACTATCGTTCAAATTCAAAGGCTTCTGCAGGTAGATATGGGCGCCGGCTTCCAGCGAACGCTCCCGGTCCTCATCGGCATCCGAACCGCTGCATATGCCAAGCTTCACCGATGCGAAGCGAGGATCGAGGCTGACCTTGCGCACCAAAGCAAGGCCGTCGTCGAGAGGCATGTAGAGATCGGCGATCAGCAGATCGGGAAGCGGCTCGCCCGTGGCATGACGCGCCTCCAGCATCTCCCAAACCGGCTGCGCCTGGGAAAACGACACAAGCTCGGCGGTGAAGGCGCCCTTCCGGTGCATGTAATCGAGATAGAAGAGGTCATCCTTGCTATCATCGATGTAGAATATCAAAGGCATAGCTGCTTCACCCGGTCGCCACCGGCGATGTCCCGCCTGTTTCGCGATGCGACAATAAAGATACTTCGCTAAGAATCGTTATCAACCTCCCCCGAATCGGCAGAGGAAAGACGTACACAACCTTACGTTTCCTATTGTGTATTCGGTCATTTCGGAAAAGATGACCCGAATTCAGGAGGATCGACCGCGTGTGGAATGCCGCCAGCTTGAGGGACGAAGCGCAGAAGAAGGGCCGCTACCGCGTGGCCGCGATCGCCATCGGAACGCTCATCACGCTTCTCGGCATCTGCGCGATCACCGGCTGGCTGTTGGAAGTCGAGGTCATCGTCTCCGTCGTGCCGGAATTTCCGGCGATGGCGTTCAATACGGCGCTCTGCTTCGTGCTCTCCGGTCTGGCATTGGCGGGATCGGTATCGAAGCTGCAGCGTCTGAACATGGCGGCGTCCCTGATCTCGCTGTGTGTGGCGGCAATCACCGTGACGCGGTTTGCTGAGATCATCTCGCTCGGTCGCACCTCGCATATGGTCGATCGCGTGCTGACCAACCTCCTCGTCTCACGGGAATTTTCCGACCTGATCGGCGGCGGCATGGGACCGAACACGACGCTCTGCTTCCTGATCGGCAATCTTGCGCTGCTTGCCGGCCGGAACTGGAAGGATGACAGGGCTCCCCTCCTCCAGGAATTGACGGGCTATGTGATCATCACGCTCGGCATGGTCGCCTTCGCTGCTTACGTCACCAGCGCCGAGGAGGGTTATCGCTGGGGTCCCTATGCGGCGATGGCGCTGCATACGTCGATCGGGGTGACGTTCTTCGGCGGCGGATTGTTGGCCGCCGCCTGGTGGCGCCAGCCGCAGGGCAGCGCCAGCGTGCCGCTGTGGATCCCGGGCGTCGTCTGTTTCACCGGACTGCTCGCCGACCTCTATACGCCGCTCGGGGTGGCGAACGGCATTCTTTATGTGCCGCTGATTTTGACCGCCCTCTGGTTCGGCAATCGCAACGCGCCGCTCTACCTGGCGTTCGCCTGCACGGTCCTGATCCTTCTCGGCTTTTTCGCCGTCAACCATAGCGACACGGTCGTCTGGCCCGAGGCTGCCAACCGCGCGATCACTATCGGCCTGCTGTGGCTGATCGGCTATCTCGTTCACAATTACATGCGCAACAGCGCCAGCCTGGAGACCGAGCGCATCCGCTTCAGCTCACTGGTGCGCAACACGCCGGATGCCGTGATCACCATGGACCAGCGCGGCGTTATCTCCAGCTTCAATCCGGCGGCCGAGCAGATGTTCGGCTATCTGCCATCCGAAACGCTCGGCAAGAACATCAACATGCTGATGCCGGAGCCCTATCACTCCGAGCATGACCATTACCTGCAGCACTACCATGAGACCGGCGAGGAACGGATCATCGGAACGACGCGCATGGTGTCCGGCCGCCGCAAGAATGGCGTGGTGTTTCCGCTCGATCTGTCCGTCAGCGTGGTTCCGACAAGCGGCGCGCGGACATTCGTCGGCATCGTGCGCGACATCAGCGACAGGGTGCAGCAGCAGGAGCGGCTGAAGACGACGCTGGCGCAGCTCGAAGCCTATACGGCCGATCTGGAACGCAGCAACCAGGACCTCGACGAGTTCGCCTACATCGCCTCGCACGATCTGAAAGAGCCGCTGCGCGGGCTGCACAATCACTCGCGCTTCCTGCTCGAAGACTACGAGAACCAGCTCGACGAGGACGGCGTGCGCCGTCTCAACCGGCTGGTGCGGCTCAGCCAGCGGATGGAGAAGCTCGTCAACGATCTTCTCTATTTCTCCCGCATCGGACGCCAGCAGCTGGCCGTCAAGCGTACCGACATCAATCTCGTCATCAAGGACGTGGTGGCGACGCTGGAAGTGTTTCTGGAGGAGCGGCACGCGCGGGTCGTGGTGGACGGCGAGCTTCCCGAGGTTGTCTGCGACGCGACGCGGCTGACCGAGGTATTCCGGAACCTGGTGACCAACGCCGTCAAATATAACGACAAGCCGGAGCCGTTGGTCACCATCGGCTATCTGGAGCACTACACCGGCAAGGATGGCGCGGCCGCGCGCGGCGTGTTTTTCGTCAGGGACAACGGCAAGGGCATCGCGACGGAATTCTACGAGGACATTTTCCGGATTTTCAAACGGCTTGAAAAATCGCAGGATTCGGATGATGGAACCGGGGCCGGACTGACCTTCGTGCGAAAGATCATTGGCCGCCACAATGGCGAGATATGGCTGGAGTCCGAGATGGGTGCAGGCACCACATTCTACTTTACGCTGGGAAGCAACAGAGAGGGCCACAATGCAGCCGCGTGATATGCAGCCGATCCTGATTGTCGAAGACAGCGAGGACGACTTCGAGGCGACGATGCGTGCCTTCAAGCGCACCAACCTGCGCAACCCGATCCGCTGGGCCGCTTCTGGCCAGGAAGCGCTCGATGAGCTTGCCGGCATGAACCCGCGCCCCGGCCTGATCCTGCTCGATCTCAACATGCCGGGCCTCGATGGCCGCAAGACGCTTGAGGCGATCAAATCCAACCCGCAGTGGCGCAAGATCCCGGTAGTCATTCTGACGACATCGGACGACGAGCGTGACATCGAAGGCTGCTATGCACTCGGCGCCAATACTTATGTGCAGAAACCTGTCGATCTCGACGGACTGTTCTCCGCGATCCAGCGGCTGAAGGAATACTGGTTCGAGATTGCCATCCTGCCGCACGAGGATTGAACGATTGGCGGAAGACTGCCTGGTACTGATCATCGACGACAATATCGACGACCGCGAAGTCTACCGTCGAATGCTGTCGCGCGTCGCCGGAACGAACTACGTGGTAGCCGAGGCCGAGACCGGCGACCAAGGATTGGAGCTTGCCGCCAGCAAGCGGCCAAGCTGCATCCTGCTCGACTATTCGCTGCCCGGCCGCGACGGACTTGGGGTGCTTGCCGAAATCCTGAAGCTCGATCCGACCGCCAATGTGATCATGCTGACGGGACAGGGCAACGAGACTGTCGCCGTCGAGGTGATGAAGAACGGGGCACGCGACTACCTGACCAAGGATGCGCTGTCGCCCGAGACGCTGCACCGCTGCGTCCAGAATGCCGTTATGCATGGCGCGCTGGAGAAGAAGCTGGAGCAGAAGCGGCAATCGCTCGAGATCTTCACCCGAGCGATGGCGCACGACCTCAAGGAGCCGCTACGCACCATCAAGTCCTTCAGCAAGATCCTGCACGGCTCGGCTTCGCTGCCGGCCGAAGACCGCGAGCTTCTCGATTATATCCTGAGTGCCGCAGACCATATGGAAGACCTGATCGTCAAGGTCTCGGGCTTCACCAAGCTTGATGTCTCCGGGGAACTGGAACTGAAACCTGTGTCGCTCGCCGCCGTTCTCGGGCAGGTCGAGGACAATCTACACCAACAGATGGAGAGCAGGCAGGCAACCATCGTCAGCGGCGATCTGCCGGAGGTGATGGGCGACGGGACGCTGCTGATCCAGCTGATGCAAAACCTGATCTCCAATGCGATCCGCTATTGCGAAGACCAGCGCCCTCAGGTGCGCGTCAGTGCCGCGGCTGCCGGCGGAGGGCTCTGCCGTCTGCTGGTCAGCGATAACGGACCGGGCATCGATCCCGACCACCGGGAGCTGATCTTCCAGCCCTTCAAGCGTCTGGTCGGACGCGGCATCGAAGGAACGGGGCTTGGCCTTGCGATCTGCCGCCGCATTGCGCAGCTGCATGGCGGCGCGATCTGGTGCGAGGCGAAGACGGGACGCGGCGCGACCTTTGTGCTCGAATTGCCGCTCGCAAACAGCATGTCCGCCGAGGCTGCAGCGCAGACGGGGCCGCAGGCGGTCCGGGCAATCGAACAGCCTCAAGAAGCCAAGGGCCGTCTTGCCGAAGTGCTTCTCGTCGAAGATAGCCCCGCCGACATCCAGCTTCTGAAGCTCAAGTTGATGCGACGGGAGAAAGTGAGCTTCAACCTGCATGTGGCGACCAACGGGCGTGAGGCCATGCGGCTTCTGGAGGAGCGGGCGATCGATCTCAGCCAGCCGCCGATGGACCTGATGCTGCTCGATATCAACATGCCGATCATGGACGGTTTTGAGGTGCTGAACGCGCTTTCGGCCGATATCCGGCTGAAGCAGATACCGGTCTGCATCCTCAGCACATCCAGCGACGAAAGCGACATGCAGAGGGCCAAGGAACTCGGCGCTCTTGCCTACATGATCAAGCCGCCGACGCTGCAGCAGCTGGAGCAGGCGCTGGCAGATGTCGACAGTTTGGAATTGCAGCCGCGCGGCGATGCCCTAGTTCTTTGTGTAGAACAATCGAGGCAATCTCCAACGGCACTGGTATGACTTTAGTATCCGCATTAGTTCTGGCGCTTCTCGCCACTCCCCAGCAATACGGACTGCTTTCGATGATTTCTGGCATACATCACATCACCGCCATCACCCGCAAAGTGCAGGCGAATGTGGATTTCTATGCCGGTTTTCTCGGCATGCGGCTCGTCAAGCAGACCGCCGGTTTCGAGGACGAAACCCAACTGCATCTCTTCTATGGCGATGGAGAGGGTACGCCCGGCTCGCTGGTGACTTTCCTTGCATGGGAGGATGGCTCGCAGGGACGCGCCGGTTTCGGCCAGATCAGCGAGATCGCGCTGGCGATCGATCCGACGAGTATCGGCTACTGGCTGACGCGAGCCATGAGCTTCGGGATTCGCATGGAAGGCCCGGCCGACGAATTTGGCGAGCCGGTGCTCCGCTTGAAGGATCCCGACAACATCATCCTGAAGCTTGCCGGCAGCAAGGAGCTCAAAAGCGCTGCGGCCTGGGCGGACGGACCGGTTCCGATCGAACATGCGGTACAGCGGATCCGCGGCGCGACGATGCTGACCGAAACGCCCGATGCCAGCCGCGCCTTCATCGAGAGCCACTTCGGCTATCGTTTCCAGGCAAACAAGGGCGCCATCGACAGGCTGGTCTCCGATTCCGGCGATGTCATGGATGTGCGCAACGCGAAGGGCTTCTGGTCCGGTGCGCCGGGCACGGGGACGATCGATCACGTTGCTTTCCGCGCCGCGGATGAGGCCGAGCTGACATCTGTTCATGATGCGCTTGCCACGTCGACGGACTCGGCAACCAACATGCATGACCGGAAATATTTCAAATCGCTCTATGTCCGCGAGCCGGGCGGCACGCTGATCGAGCTTGCAACCGACAAGCCGGGAATGCTGGTGGACGAGCCGGCGCCGACGCTCGGAACCAAGCTGTTCCTGCCGCCGAAGGATTCGATCAAGGATCTGAAGGATCTAAAGGTCGTGCTGCCGCAATTTTCGATGCCCGGCGAGCCGAGGGTCAACTACCGCGATCTACCCTTCGTGCACCGCTTCTATACGCCACCGGATCCCGATGGCAGCGTATTCGTGCTCCTCCACGGCTCCGGCGGGAACGAGACGACGCTGATGCCGCTGCTGCACAAGGTGGCGCCGCGGGCAACGCTGCTCGGCGTGCGCGGCCGGGCGACAGAGGAAGGTTTTCCGCGCTGGTACAAGCGGATCACGCCTTTCTCCTTCGACCAAGACGACATCAAGAGCGAAGCCGAAGCCTTTGCCGCCTTCATCGATGGCGCCGTGAAGTCGTATGGGCTGGATCCGAAGAAGATCGTCTTCGTTGGCTATTCCAACGGCGCGAATCTTTTGAACTCGCTGATCTACCTGCACCCGTCGCTGATCCATAAGGCGGTTCTGCTGCGCTCCATGCCGGTTCTAACGAATTATCCGCATGCCGATCTCAAGGGCACCGACCTGCTGGTCATCAGCGGCAAGACCGACGCCTACGGAAAATATGCCAACGATCTCGAGGGACGGTTGAAAACCTCGGGCGCGACCGTCGATTCGGACGTCATCCCCGGCGGTCACGATCTCGGCGATGCCGACGTGCCGATCATTCAGCAGTGGCTGTTGAAGGAAAGCCAGTAGCAAGCCGCGGCGCGAAAGACTTGCGATGACGGAATTTGTTCTTTCATCCCTACTCTTGCGGAAGCTTTTCCGGTGCGATCACCGCCGGAAAGCTTGGCTTACACTGCGCGCCATGCGCTAAATCTTCGGCCTTCACCGGCTGCAACTCTCTATTGTGCAGCGCAAAGCGGCATCGAAGAAAGGGAGATATTTTACGGCATTCTCGCTATGTAAAATTCTCATATTTCTATTTATATCACAGCAGAATTTCTGCGTACTTACACGATAATTTCAATGGCTAACGATAGCGAAAATATCAAATCAGCAATTGTAACCATAGTTATCACGATTTATTACAATAATTTGACAATACATTCGTGAATTTAATTATCAAAAATTCACTCGCCTATAAATTACCTCATTCTTTCTGTTTCTTCTGCGCCTGTTCTATTTTGCTGCATTGCAAAAAGTCCTTGCCGAGTTCTGATATCAGACCTATCTTGGCCCGGACATCGATCGCAGAAGGGGAAATTGCATGCCTCCTCGGCCCGTTGATATCAGCCTGATTATCTCATCGAGAAATCGGGCTGGCGGCCTGTTGAACTGCCTGGATGCCATTGCGAATGCAGCCCGGCAGGCGGGCGATTTACAATTGGAGCTCGTGTTTGTCGACAATGGCTCGACGGACGATACATCCGAGGTCTTTCGCCGGTGGGCGGCTGTCGCGCCTCTTCACACCAATCTTGTCCATGAAGCGCTGCCGGGGCTGGCCAATGCCCGCAATTCCGGCATCGCGGCGGCGACCGGCCGTCTGCTGGCCTTCACGGATGACGACTGCGAGGTGTTTGCGGACTACTTCACCACCATTGCGGCTCTGTTTGCCGCCGACGATGCGATCGTCATGCGCGGCGGCAGGGTCGAGCTCGGCGATGCCCGCGACCTTCCCGTTACCATCAAGACCGAGTTGGAACCGGCGGTACTGAACAACGAACTGCATGCCGGCGGCTTCATTCATGGCTGCAACATGGTTTTCCCGCGCGCGCTGGTCGATTGCGTCGGCGATTTCGATCCGCGCTTCGGCGCCGGTGCCACGTTCCGCTCCGGCGAGGATACCGATTACATTCACCGCGCCTTCAACGCCGGTATCCGGGTTGAGTATGTGCCCGAGCTGGTGGTCAAGCATTTCCACGGCCGCCGCAAGATCGAAGATATCCATCGCCTGCACGCCGGCTATGCCTTCGGCAACGGTGCGCTCTATGCGAAATACCTGTTCGACAAGCGCTCGAACATGCGCGGCATGCTGCGCTGGGATATCCGCCAGGCTGTCCGCGAAGCGATCGGCGGCCAGCCGATGAGCAAGGAGATGGGTCTGACCTATCGCCGGCAGCTCCGGGACAATCTGACGGGAATGATCGCCTACTGGCAGAGCACCCGCCGTAAGTCGCCCACCGCAGTCCGCACCTGACACCCGCACACTCTTTGCGCCGACGACCCAAGCTTCGGCTGCAATCGATAGGATGATGAATGGCAGAACATGCAGTTGCGCATGCCGATCTGAAGAAGAAGACAGCACTATCCGTCCTCTGGTCGGTTGTCCGTGTGGCCTGGAGCACGATTGCGACCTTCATCATCTTCGTCATTCTGGCGCGCATTCTCGGCCCCGGCGATTTCGGCACTTTCGCGCTCGCCAGCCTGTTCGTCGAAATCGGCCGCGTGCTTGCCTATGCCGGGCTCGGCGATGCCATCACCCGGCAGTTGGATCTCGATGAGGAGCTTGCCGATACCTGCTTCTGGGCCACAGTTGCGTTCAGCGCCATCATTGCCGCCGTGGTCTTCGTGTTCGCGCCCTATTACGGCGAGCTGGTGCGCGACGAATCCGTGTCTGGCATTCTCCGCTGGCTCGCGCCGCTGTTGCCCATTTCGTCGCTGGCTGTCATCCACAATGCGCGTCTCGCCCGCGAATTCGGCCACAAGAACCTTGCGGCGCAGAGCATCGCGGCCAGCCTGCTCTCCGGCATCACCGCCGTCGTCTGCGCCTATCTCGGCTGGGGCATCTGGGCACTGGTCGCCCAGACCGCCGTCAATGCCGCGGTCACCGTCGTTCTCGGCTGGGTCGCCTATCCCTGGATGCCGCGCCTGCGGTTCAATGTTGCGAAATTCCGCTCGGTCTTCCTGTTCAGCGTCAGCCTCGTCGTCACCCAGCTGATGTGGATGCTGCTGGCCCGCGTCCAGGACATCTTCATCTCCCGCTGGTATGGCGCCGTCGAAGTCGGCCGCTACCGTATCGCCTGGCGGCTGATCGAGCTGATCGGCCAGGCCGTTCTGGCGCCGATCGGCAGCGTCTCGCTGGTCACCCTGTCACGCCTGCAGAACGATCGCGTCGCTTTCCGCAACGCCTATAACAAGATCGTCGGCGCCGCCGCGCTTGGCACGATTCCGCTGCTCTTCGGCTTCGGGGCGCTGTCCAACGACATGATCGCGCTGCTGTTCGGCGACAAGTGGGGCAATGCCGGCGATATCGCCACCGTGCTGGTGCTGATGTCGGTGCCGTTCGTGACCAACTTCTTCGCCTCTTCGGCGCTATCGGCAGTCAATCGCGCAGAATCGATCCTTTCGGTCGCGGCGCTGCAGTTTGCCGCGACCCTGCTGCTGACCTGGCTGCTGGTGCCCTACGGCATCCTCGCTGTTGCCGCCGGCTACGTGCTGCGCGCCTGGCTGACCATGCCCTATCAGCAATATGTGCTGCATCGCTATGCCGGCATCGACTCGCTCGGCACCTTCAAGTCGGTCGCCCTGCCCTTCTGCGGCAGCGCTGTCATGGCTGTCTGCGTCTGGTTTGCACATCCCGTCATCGCCGAACACCTGCAGAGCCGCTGGCTTTCGCTTGGTCTCAGCATCGGTCTCGGCGCCGTCATCTATCTCGCCTTTCTGCCGCTCTTCGGCAGATCCGCCATCCGCCCTTACATCGCGCTCGGCAAGTCTTTGCTGCCGTTCGGAAAGCGGGCCGAGGCCTAGCCGCCGGGGCTGGGCCAGACTCTTCAACAGGAGCCTTACATGCAGGAAACCAACATTACGATCATCAACCGACTTCAAGGGCTGATCGCAAATTGCCTTTCCGACCTCGTCGATCCGGCCGAGCGCTTCGCGCTGCTCGATTTCCCGAACCACTACAATATCGGTGACAGCGCCATCTGGCTCGGGGAGCTTGCCTATTTCGACCGCCGCAAGACGCGGCCAGCCTATGTGACCGAAATCCCCACCTACGACGACGAGCGCATGCTGGCGGCGATCGGCGATGGCCGCATCTTCCTGCATGGCGGCGGCAATTTCGGGGATATCTGGGCGGGCTACCGGCAGTTCCGCGAGGACATGCTGACGAAATACAAGGGCCGGCCGATCGTCCAAATGCCGCAGACCATCCACTTCAAGGAACAGGCCGGGATCGACAGCACCGCCCGCGCGATCGAGAAGCACGGCAATTTCACGCTGCTGGTACGCGACCACAAGAGCTTCGAATTCGCCAAGCGGTGGTTCCAGTGCGATGTCAGGCTTTGCCCCGACATGGCCTTCTGCATCGGCCCGGTCACTCGCCCGGCCCCGCAGCACGAGTTGCTGCTCAATCTGCGCGAGGACCAGGAAGTGGGTGCGCCGCAAGACCTGACGGCGGCGACCAGCCGCCCGGGCACGGTGAAATCAGACTGGCCGGATGAGCCTGCCGATTTCCAGAAGCAGACGAAGCGTGCCGCGATCCTGAAGGGGCTGCTCTCCGGCCGCATCGGCGGACGCGCCAGGATGACCGAGCTTGCCTATCGCGAGCGGGCGCAGCAGCGCTTCGACCGCGGCGTGGCGCTGCTGGGCTCTGCCCGCCAGGTGATCACCGACCGCATGCACGGCCACATCATGTGCGTGCTGATCGGCGCCGATCACTGCGTGCTCGACAACAGCTACGGCAAGACCAGCAGCTTCATCGAGGCGTGGGGCACCTGCAACAATGCGGAAAAGGCTGCGATTGCGGCGACCGTCGATGAAGCGCTCGGTATTCTCGATGCGCGGCGCATGCAGCCGGCGGCCGTCGCCTGACGCTTAGCCTCGCCGGGCGATCATGATCCCGGCGAGCACCACCAGGCCGCCGATGGCCTGCATCGGGCCGATCCCCTCATTTAGCAGCACCCAAGCAAGGATGGCCGCAACGACGGGCTGCAGGAGCAGTGTCAGCGACGAGAAGGCGGCCGGCAGATAGGCAAGCGCAAAGGCGATCGCCACCTGGCCGCTGGCATGGCTGATGAAGGCAAGGCCGAAGACGATCGCCCAGCCATAGGCCGTCGGAGGCAGCATATGCGCCTCGAAGAAGAAGCCCAGCGGGAAGACGCAAATGGCGGCCGATGCCGTGCTCCACAGCATGATGCGGATCGTATCGAAACGGCTGCGCAGCTGGCCGATTGCCAGGATGTAGCCTGCATAGAAGATCGCCGCGACGATCGCCACGCCATCGCCGCGCAGATCGCCGTTGCCGAGCGCCGCCGGTCCGCCCTTGAGGATCACCACGCCCGCCAGCGCCAATGCCAGTCCCAGCACGAAAATGCGGGAGACGGGCGCGCGGAAGGCGACGAAGCCGATGACGGTGACGAAGACGGGCGCGAGGTTGGCGAGCAGCGTCGCATTGGCAACCGAGGTCATGGTGATCGACAGGTGCCAGGCCGCGAGATCGGCTGCGAGGATGACGCCCGGCAGGATCAGCATGGCATAATCGGAGAGTTTTTCAGGCTTCGGGCCCGAATCCTTCTTGATCAGCGAGAAGATGAAGATCGGGATCAGCGCCAGCGCGACGCGCCAGAAGGCCGTTGCCATCGGCCCCACTTCGGAGAGCCGCACGAAGATCGGCGAACCACCGATGGCGGCGCCGCCAAGGATGAGCGCCGTCAGCGCGAAACGTTGTGAAGGAGCAGCTTCTGTGGAGGGGGCGGCGGCCTGCGACATGATCTCTATGCTTTCCCGGCCAGCCATGATTGAGACGCCAGCCGGGATGCGAGTTATCAGATCGAACCGAAAGAGGATAGCGCGGGAACGACACCCGCGACACAAAAGCTCAACCGGAAATAACCGTCGAGAATTCCGGGTTGCCGCGGATCGTGTTGCTGACCGTGCAGATCTCGTCTTCGGCCAGATGCGCGATCCTCTGCCGCGTTTCGTCGTCGATATCCCCCTTTATCGAAAAGGCGATGTTGAACTTCTGGACCCGCGACAGGCCTTCGGCAGCCTTCTCGCCGGTCACGTCAGCGGTGATCTCGGTGATCCTGTCGAGGACGCCGAGATTGCTGGCGGCGATGCGGGCGCTCAGCACGAGGCAGGCCGAGAGCGACGAATAGAGAAGATCGAGCGGATTGAAGCCGGGCTGAGACGGGCTGGTGACAATATCGATCTCGCCCTTCGTCGCCGAGGTGACATGCGGAAATCCGGTCCGGCCGAGGACAGCCTTGGCGCCTGTGGGTCTGGGTCTTGCTTTGAGATCGGCCATGCCGCGACACTCCATTTGAGATGGGATTGAGATAGTGAGTTTGGCCGCAACACGCAACGAAACGGCTTCTCTCAAATCCGGAGACGGACGCATTTGAATGCTGTATCAGGCAGCCCATGAAGAAAAAACAGATCGCGATCATCGGCGGCGGCCCGGCGGGCCTGATGGCGGCGGAAACGCTGGCGGGATCCGGCCACGCGATCACCGTCTACGACGCCATGCCGACGGTGGCGCGGAAGTTTCTGCTGGCAGGGAAATCCGGGCTGAACATAACGCACTCCGAGGATTACGAGCGGTTCGCCACCCGCTTCGGCGGCGCTTCCGATCGCCTCCGCCCGGCGCTTGACGCGCTGACGCCCGACGATATCCGCCGCTGGGCGGGCGAACTCGGCACCGAGACATTCGTGGGGTCATCGGGGCGCGTCTTCCCGACGGTCATGAAGGCCTCGCCGCTGCTTCGCGCCTGGCTCGCCCGTCTGGAGACGCAAGGCGTGGTGATCGCAAAACGCCACCGCTGGATCGGCTTTACTGACGGTGGCTTGGTGCTTGAAACCCAGGAAGGCCGGAAGGTCATCCACCCGGACGCGGCATTGCTGGCACTCGGCGGCGCAAGCTGGCCGAAGCTCGGCTCCGATGCTGCATGGGTGCCATGGCTGCATGAGCGAGGCGTCGATATCGCGCCTTTCCGCCCGGCCAATTGCGGCTTCGATGTCAACTGGAGCGGAGTGTTTCGCGAGCGCTTTGCCGGGGCGCCGTTGAAGGCGGTGACAGCCACCTCGGCGGCCGGGACATTTCCCGGTGAATTCGTGATTTCGGAGCATGGGATCGAGGGCAGCCTTGTCTATGCTCATGCAGCCGCCCTTCGCGACGATCTGGAGCGCGATGGCACCGTCTCGCTGCTTGTCGATCTCGCGCCAGGGCGATCCGTCGAGCGGCTGGCGGCCGACCTTGCCAGACAGGATCGGAAAGCAAGCCTCTCCAACCGGCTGCGCAAGGGCGCCGGTCTCGACCCCGCCAAGGCTGGGCTGCTCCGGGAGCTTGCGGGCGACGACGTGCTGAAGGACCCTCAGCACCTTGCTGCGAGGATCAAGGCGCTGGCGATCCCGCTCACTGCAACCCGGCCGATTGCCGAAGCCATATCCTCGGCCGGAGGCATAGCGCTGGACGCGATCGATGACGGTTATATGCTGAAGGCCATGCCCGGTATCTTCGCCGCCGGCGAAATGCTGGATTGGGAAGCGCCAACCGGCGGCTATCTGCTGACGGCATGCATGGCAACAGGCAAGGCGGCAGCGCAGGGCATGCTTGCGTGGCTGGACCGCGACTGAACACGGCCCGCGCTTATCCCGCCTTGTGCCGGATACCCCTAATGCGGTTGACGACCTCCGCCAGGAAGACGCCAAATAGCGCGCCCATGCTCTTCGTCGCCGCATCCTCGAAATGCGCATGACGCGTCGGAGACAGGAACTGCAGCGTCTCCAGCGCGAAGGCACCGATGACCAGCAGCACCGCACACAGAACGACCCGCCGCGGATAACCGGTGACGAACAATATGCCCATCACCATGAACGCCATGGCGCGATCGACATCGACGTCGATGATATCGTGCGGCCGGTACTCGATCGGGCATACAGTTACAAAGATAACGGCGGCCAGCGACAGCCAGGCGGCCACTCTCACGAGAAGCATCTTGTTCATGGGCGAAGGGTAGGCCGATGGCGGGCAGGCGCAATTCAGCCAAAAGTACAAAATGGGCTAATCCGCGACATGCAACTGCCACGAAACGCGAGGCGACTGATCGAGCTTTTCTTAAGGAGAAAGAGTGGTGCCCAGACGCGGATTTGAACCACGGACACGCGGATTTTCAATCCGCTGCTCTACCAACTGAGCTATCTGGGCATTCCTGCTTCGGCCTGCATTCTTTCAAAGAAAGAACCGGAGGGTTTGGTGTGCCCCGGAAGCGAGCGGGGTTATAGCATCTTGTCGGGACATGGCAAGCGTCAAATGACAGTTTTTTGAGGCTTGTGGAATTTTTCCAAATTCCCGAGTGAATTTAAGGACTTCGCCTGTGGTTTTAAAGGCTATTCCTCGTCGTCATACTCGGCTTTCTTCTCATCTTCGGCAACGGGGATGGCGTAAGCGCCTGTCAGCCAGCGTGAGAGATCGACCTCGCGGCAACGGTTCGAGCAGAACGGATAATGTTCGCGATGCGATGGCTTGCCGCATTCCGGGCAGGGCCGCGTCTTGCGAAGCGGCTCGACCTTGGCGGTGGTTCTATTCTCGTCTTCGGACATGACGATGCCCCCGGCTTAGCCCTCAGGCCACCGGCTGTGCACATCGAAGCCTTCGCCGGTCAGCAGGAGGATAGTTTCATAAAGCGGCAGGCCCACCACATTGGTGTAGGAGCCGACCATTTTCTGGACGAAGCTGCCGGCAAGACCCTGGATGCCATAGGCACCCGCCTTGCCGCGCCACTGGCCCGAGGCCAGATAGCTTTCGATCTCGAAGCCGGAGAGGCGCTTGAAGCGCACCTTGGTTTCGACGATCTTCTGGCGGACCTTGCGATCGGGCGTTACCAGGCAGACACCGGTATAAACCCAGTGGCTGCGGCCGGAGAGCAGATTGAGCGAGGCGGAAGCCTCATCCGCAAACTCGGCCTTCCCCAGAATGCGGCGGCCGACGGCGACGACCGTATCGGCCGCGAGGATATAGCTGCCCTTCCAGGCCAGATCGCCTTTGATCGCCGACAGCGCCGCCTCGGCCTTCTCGGTCGAGAGCCTGCGGGCCAGCGAGCGCGGATGCTCCGATTTCTTCGGCGCCTCGTCGATATCCATCGGCATCAGGCGCGACGGTTCGATGCCTGCCTGATTGAGCAGGTCGACACGTCGCGGAGAACCGGAAGCCAGGATGAGCTTGTATGTGAGCGCCATGGAACCTCGACCGGAAAGGAAGCCTCGAGGGCTTGCGGCCCAAGCTTACTTGAAACGGTAGGTGATACGGCCCTTGGTGAGGTCGTAGGGGGTCATTTCCACAAGAACCTTGTCGCCCGCCAGAACGCGGATGCGGTTCTTGCGCATGCGGCCGGCCGTGTGGGCGATGATTTCGTGCTCGTTTTCAAGCTTCACGCGAAAAGTCGCGTTCGGCAGAAGTTCGGTCACGATACCCGGAAATTCAAGGACTTCTTCTTTAGGCATATAAGGCTTTTCTTCCTGTCGGTTGAGATGGCGGACTTGCGCCACCTTAAAATTTGGGCGGAAACTACACAATCAACGGTCATTTGTGAACCTTGTTGATCGGGCTTTCTTCCTTTTGTTTTAGGCCGATTGCGCGGCAATGCCGTTTCGTCTGAGTAGCCGGCTCTCGATCAGCGCTGCAATGTGATCCCGCACCTCTCTGTAGGCATCGAGAATCTGGTCGCGGCTGCCGGTTTCGCCGGTCGGATCCATGGTCGGCCAATACACCACTTCAACGGCGTTGGCACGCGTCAGTTCCAGCGCTGCGTGATGAGCCTGCGGCGACAGCGTGATGATCAGGTCGAAATAGTCGTCCTCGAGTTCCTCAAGCGTCTTCGGGAGGTGGCGGCCGAGCGACAGGCCGATCTCCTCAAGTACGGCATCGACGAAGGGATCACGCTCGCCGGCGCGAACGCCTGCCGAGCGTATATAGGTATTGGCGGGCAGCATGCTCCGGGCGATTGCCTCGGCCATCGGCGAGCGGATGGCGTTCATGCCGCACATGAAGAGGATCGCGCCCGGCGCCTTGCCTTCTGCGGTGAGCGGAGCCGGCTCCATCCCGGTCATCCGCGCCAGTAGAGCACGCAGACCAGCGTGAAGATGCGCCGCGCGGTGTCGAAATCAACGTCGATCTTGCCCTTCAGCCTGTCCTTCAGCGTCTGCGAACCCTCATTGTGGATGCCGCGGCGGCCCATGTCGATCGCTTCGATGCGGCTTGGCGAGGCCGAACGGATCGCTTCGTAATAGCTTTCGCAGATCATGAAATAGTCTTTCACGATGCGGCGGAACGGCGTCAGCGACAGGATATGGGTGGCAACATCACCGCCCTCCTCCGTCCTGATAACGAAGACCAGCTTGCTGTCGACGAGCGAGATGTTGAGCTTGTAGGGCCCGCCCGGATGACCGGCGGGCTCGAAGGTATTTTCCTCGATCAGATCGAAGATGGCGACGGCGCGCTCGTGCTCGACATCGGGCGTCGAACGGCCGATCGTGTCGTCGAGGACGACATCAGAAAGCCGGAAGTCGCCCTTCGCCATGCCTCACCTTTCGAGATTGAGGCGGATCGCGACCGATCGCGCATGAGCGTCGAGGCCTTCGGACACCGCCAAGGCGATCGCCGCCGGGCCAAGCTCGCGCAGCTGCTGCGGGCCGAGGCGCAGGATCGATGTGCGCTTGACGAAATCGAGCACTCCAAGGCCGGACGAGAAGCGCGCCGAACGCGCCGTCGGCAGCACGTGGTTAGAGCCGCCGACATAATCGCCGATCACTTCAGGCGTATGCGCGCCCATGAAGATCGCGCCGGCATTGCGGATGCCCGGGAGAAGCGCATCCGGATCGACGACCGCCAACTCCAGATGCTCCGGCGCGATGCGGTTTGCGAGCGGGATGGCGTCCTTCAGATCCTTGACGAGGATGATGGCGCCGAAATCGCGCCAGCTGGCGGCAGCGGTCTCGGCGCGGTTCAGCGTCTTCAACTGGCGCTCGACGGCGGCCTCGACAGCCTTGGCGAAGCCAGCATCATCGGTGGCGAGGATCGCCTGCGAGCTCGCGTCATGTTCGGCCTGGGCCAGAAGATCGGCAGCGATCCAATCCGGATTGTTGTCCTTGTCGGCAATGACCAGCACTTCAGAGGGTCCGGCGATCATATCGATGCCGACAGTACCGAACACGTGGCGCTTGGCGGCGGCGACATAGGCATTGCCGGGGCCGGTGATCTTGGCAACGGGTGCGATGGTCTCCGTGCCATAGGCAAGTGCGGCGATCGCCTGTGCGCCGCCGACACGGTAGATTTCGGAGACGCCTGCGAGCTTCGCCGCAGCCAACACGGCCGGATTGACGACGCCCCCGGTTGCCGGAACGGCGATGACGATGCGATCGACGCCGGCGACTTTGGCCGGAACGGCGTTCATCAGCACCGAACTGGGGTAGCTCGCCGTACCGCCTGGAACATAAAGGCCGACGGCTTCGATCGCCGTCCAGCGCGAACCGAGGCCGACGCCCATGGCGTCTTCGTAAATATCGTCTTTCGGCAGCTGGCGGGCGTGATGGGATTCGATGCGAACGGCGGCGACCTTCAGCGCGCCCAGCACTTCGGCCGGGACTGCCTCGACGGCAGCGTCAATCTCGGCCTCAGTGACGCGCATCGGCACCTTGGCATAATCGATGCCGTCGAATTTCTTCGAATATTCAGCAAGGGCCACATCGCCACGGGCGCGCACGTCATCGATGATGGCGCGCACCGCGATGTTGACGTCTTCGGAGACCTCGCGCTTGGTGGTCAGAAAAGCGGCGAAACGCTGCTCGAAACCATCCGATGCCTGATCCAGCCAGATTGCCACGCTCAATTTCCTTCCAAACCAACGCTAAACATCAAACCGCGCAGAGACGATCGTCAAGCGCCCGGATGGCGCGGCTTGGAGGCGGTTTCCCATGCTCCGCCGATATCTGCAAGCTGAACTTCGATGCATTCGACATCGAGAACGATCTCGGCCGCACCCGACAGCGTGATTTCGATCGTGCCCTCTGGCCCCTCGCCCTTCGGCTCGAAAACGACCGACAGCAGTGAAAGCACTTCGTCGCGGCGCTTGCGGTCTATGCCGGTGGAGCGGACGGCGAGAACGCGCTTGAAAACGAGAGCGGCGCGGCGGCGCTCGAAGCCCTTGCGCTTGCCGCCAGCCTCTTCCCAGACGAAGCGGTTCGCGGCAAAGGCGAACTGGCCGTCCTTGGGGGACCAAGCGATGTCGCCGATCTTGAAAACGGCGTCCTGCAGATGCGCGGAGACCACAGCAAGGTCTTCACTGTCGAGTGCAAGAAGCTTCAGATCGGTCATGCAGGCTGTACCCCCGGTCGATGATGCCGCATCGCCGGTATGGCGATGCGTTAGACAAGGGAAATAGGACGCCTGAGGGCAATGCGCAACAGCTATGCGGCAATGCCCGCAGGGGAAAGCAAAGGGCGGAAACCGCCCTTCCCTTATTCGCTGACGCGTTCGACGATGGCGCCGCAGCGGGTGAGCTTTTCTTCCAGCCGCTCGAAGCCGCGATCGAGGTGATAGACGCGCGACACCATGGTCTCGCCTTCAGCGGCAAGACCGGCGATGACGAGCGAGACGGAGGCACGCAGATCGGTTGCCATCACAGGCGCACCCTTCAGCCGCTGAACGCCTTCGATTTTCGCCGTCTGGCCGGACAGAGAAATCTTGGCGCCGAGGCGGGCCAGCTCCTGCACATGCATGAAGCGGTTTTCGAAGATGGTTTCGGTGACATGCGAGACGCCGGACGAACGGGTCATCAGCGCCATGAACTGTGCCTGCAGGTCGGTCGGGAAGCCCGGGAAGGGATCGGTGACCACATCGACGGGCTTGATGCCGGCGCCGTTGCGCTTGATGCGCACGCCGCTGTTGGTCGCGGAAACATCGGCACCGGCGCGGCGCAGCGTTTCGAATGCGGTTTCGAGCAGTGCCATGTCGGTGTTTTCGAGAACGACGTCACCGCCGGTCATGGCAACGGCCATGGCATAGGTGCCAGTCTCGATACGGTCCGGCAGAACGCGGTGGCGGGCGCCGGAGAGCGACTGCACGCCTTCGATGGTGATGGTCGGCGTGCCGGCACCTGATATCTTGGCGCCCATGGCGATCAGGCAGTTGGCGAGATCGACGACTTCAGGCTCGCGGGCGGCATTGCCGATGACAGTCGTGCCGCGGGCAAGCGTTGCCGCCATCATCATCACATGGGTGGCGCCGACCGAGACCTTCGGGAAAGTGTACTTGGCACCGATCAGGCCGCCCTTCGGCGCCGTGGCGTTGATATAGCCGCTGTCGATTTCCAGGTTGGCGCCGAGCGCCGTCAGGCCTTCGAGGAAGAGATCGACAGGACGCGTGCCGATGGCGCAACCGCCCGGCAGCGAAACGCGGCACTGTCCCTCGCGCGCCAAAAGCGGACCGATGACCCAGAAGGAGGCGCGCATCTTCGAGACCAGCTCGTAAGGGGCGGTCGTATCGACGATGGTGCGGCAGGTGAAATGGATGGTGCGCGAGTAGGCGTCGTCCTGGCGCTCGCGGCGGCCGTTGACGGCAACGTCGACGCCGTGATTGCCGAGGATGCGCATGAGCAGCTCGACATCGGCCAGATGCGGCACGTTTTCGAGCGTCAGCGTGTCGCTGGTCAGCAGAGACGCGATCATCAGCGGCAGTGCTGCATTCTTGGCGCCGGAAATCGGGATGATGCCGTTAAGCTCATTCCCGCCGACAATTCTGATACGATCCATGGGGGCTTACGGGCTGCGCCCGCCTTTCCTGAAAGTTCTGCCTTTAAAAGGGATGGGGGTCTTTAGACGAATTCCCGCGACGCTTCAATTCGCCGCGGAGCCAACATTACGATTCGTCCATTTTTGCGGCAGGCAGGCCAATCGTCTCGTCTGCCTGCCCGGAACGGCGCGCCCGGACCTGCTGCTTGCGCTTCGAAAGATTTTCCCGGAGTTTTTCCGCAGCCCGCTCGCGCCGCAGCCGCGCCTGCTCCTCGATTGCCGCCTTGCGGCCATTTACAGGCTTGTCGCTATTGTCTTCCATGCATTCTGCTTAGCGGATTCCCGCTCCCGCCAAAAGGCCTTCCTCGTTAATCCACGCGAAGTTGGAAATTGCGGCTTGCGCTTGTCCGGAACCTGTGGCAATAGGCGCCCCGTCCACGCAACACAGCCTGATGGCTCGAAGCGTTCCTGGTCCTGCTGCCGTAGCTCAGTGGTAGAGCACACCCTTGGTAAGGGTGAGGTCGGTGGTTCAATCCCACTCGGCAGCACCAGTTTTTCTTCAGATAATCCACGCACCCCCGGCTTACGCCGATCCTGCACAGTTACCTGGAATGTGCCGTCGCCAACATGAATGGCGGTACCGCTCCAACAGAGCAATTTATCAAGTTTCAGACCTCCCCCTTTTCTTTGACTTGTTGCCCCATAGTTAAATCCCTGTCGCCGAAAGGCTTTTTGGATAGGAGTGGGGATAAATGGGTGCTTCGATACTGATCGGTATTCTGATCACGTTTCTCGTCATCATTCTCGTATTGTACTTGGTTCAACGCCTGCCGATCGATGGCCGCACACGGCAGATCGTGCAGATTATCGTGATCATCATCGGTATCGTGTCGCTGCTGAAATACCTAGCTGTCTTCTAGGATCTGGGGCCCGGCTTTTGCCGGGCCACAATTCCCGCACGGGGCACGGCCACACTTTCGCCCTCGGCATCTCCTCCAATGTGAGGTGGCCGATCTGTCCAAGTTCAGTTCAAATCCCCCATTGCGACCAATGAATAACCCGCTAATATACCCTCAACACGAGCCCTTCGGGAGGAACACGAGGGGCGTTGTGCGCGTTTGGCGTAAACACTGGAGGAATACGCCTATGGCAACTGACAGATGGGATAGTCCGGTCAAGGTCGGCTTCGAGGATACCGATGCCCGTACCGTCAACGGTCCGTTCGATGCATTGAAGTGCCTTGCCGATCTCTGGCCCGCGGCGCGCGGTCTGCGTTATCTGAAAGCCCGCAGCACCTGCCGCGCAGCGCTTGACGGCCGGAAGACGGCGGAAGAGGCGCGGCTGGAGTTCGTGGCGGCGGCCGAAGAGGCGAAGCTTAGGCTTCACTGACCGGCGACAGCTTCGGCCCTAAACAGCGACCCTGACGGCTGCGTGCCGGAACGGGACGGCTGTTTATTTTCATTTAACCAACGGTGAAGGACGGGCTGGATAGCCCAAGTATTGCCGTTGCGCGCCGGCGCAGGCCGACAATAAAACATCGACAGCCATCATGATGATGGTCAGAGGCTCGTCACCCTCTGCTTATGCAGACGAGCCTCGAACAGAGATAATTTGCGGAAATACTTCGGATATTTCACACTTTCAACAGCCGGTATCGCTCCGGCTTTCGACTTCCACATAGCCGACGCCCATGATCGTGCCATCAGGCGCGCGGATGAAGGACGGCACGTAATGCGCCTCTGCCGGCTGGCAGGCGACGGTGCTGGTATATTCGTTCAGCGCCATCTGATCCTGCGGCAGGGCCGAGTAATAATCGACATCGGTTTCGAGAGAGGCGGATGCGGGAATGGCAAATGCGGCGCATGCAATAAACAGGGCTGGAACCCCCAGACGGATGCAGGTCCTCATGACTATCTCCAGCGTTGAAATCCGCCCAATCAACCCTTGAAGGGCGGCTTTGGTTCCCCGCTTTTCTTCGCACGATTTCACGCGCACTTGCCGGAACTTTTCGGGCAGCCGGTCTGTTCAATAGGGTTGAGAACAACGTGACCGGACGAAGTACAATTAATCATGAAAACACTGATGCTGATCATCGTCGCGCTCATGGTGGCATCCGTTCTCAGTATTCTCGTCATCAAGCCCTTCGAGCAGGGCGGCAGCAACGATGACACGCCGCCGAAAACGATCCAGCAGCCGGAGCCAAAGTAGCGCACCATTCTGCCCCCGCAAATTTCAACGCTCTCTACTTGGCGAAGCGGATCTCTGGCGCCATATCAATGAAGGGGCTGAAGGGGCAACTGTCATGTTCAAGGTCATCGTTCCGGTTTTCACCGCCGCCGCCATGCTGGTGGCCTGCAGCGCTGCCGATAGCGGCGCCGGGCCGACGCCTATCCCGGGCAGCCTCACCTATGGCGGCCCTGCCCGCTCCAAGCTGACGAAATCGCCACCAGGCAGCTATGTCTATAACAGCTTCTACAATTCGAGCGGCCAGAAGGTGCAGGAGACCTATATCCTGCAGCCGGACAGGACACTGAAACTGACGCGCCAGGAAGTGGTTTCCGACTTCGTCTACTGACGCGCGCTTGACAGGAATCACTATCAAGAACATTCAAGGAACGTCTTATTTGTCCGTGCCGCTCTGCCGCGCGGGCGCCAACCGGACGGCTGGATGTATCTCGAGAAGCTCAACCCGCAACAGCGCATGGCCGTGGAGCATGGAACGCTCACCGAGGGCAGCCATGTCGCGGGACCGCTGCTGGTCATTGCCGGTGCCGGTTCCGGCAAGACGAACACGCTGGCGCACCGTGTCGCGCATCTGATCGTCAAGGGTGCGGATCCGCGCCGCATCCTGCTGATGACCTTTTCACGGCGGGCGGCCTCCGAGATGGCGCGGCGCGTCGAGCGAATCTGCGCCGAAGTTCTCGGCGCCAATTCCGGCATCATGGCCGATGCGCTCGCCTGGAGCGGCACGTTTCACGGTATCGGCGCGCGGCTGTTGCGCGACTATGCCGAGCAGATCGGTGTCGATCCTGCCTTCACCATCCACGATCGGGAAGACAGCGCCGACCTGATGAACATCATCCGGCACGATTTCGGCTTCTCGAAAACCGAGAACCGCTTCCCGACCAAGGGGACGTGCCTCGCGATCTATTCCCGCGTCGTCAATTCGGAGGGTGAGCTGCCGCTGGTGCTGCGCGATGCCTTTCCCTGGTGCGCCACCTGGGAGAACCAGCTGCGCGATCTCTTCGGCGCCTATGTCGAAGCCAAGCAGGCGCAGAACGTGCTCGATTACGACGATCTGCTGCTCTACTGGGCGCAGATGGTGGCAGAGCCAATGATTGCCGAGGATATCGGCAGCCGCTTCGATCATGTGCTGGTCGACGAATATCAGGACACCAACCGGCTGCAGTCCTCTATTCTGCTGGCGCTGAAACCAGGCGGACAGGGCCTGACCGTCGTCGGCGACGATGCGCAGTCGATCTATTCCTTCCGCGCCGCGACGGTGCGCAACATTCTCGACTTCCCGGCCTCGTTTACGCCTGCCGCCAATATCGTCACGCTCGACCGCAATTACCGCTCGACGCAGCCGATCCTGGCAGCCGCCAATGCCGTCATCGACCTTGCCTCCGAGCGTTTCACCAAGAACCTCTGGACGGAGCGGCAATCGGCCGAGCGGCCGCGCCTGGTGACCGTTCGCGACGAGGCCGATCAGGCGCGCTTCGTCGCCGACAAGGTGCTGGAGAACCGCGAGGAAGGCGTCAAGCTGAAGAGCCAAGCGGTGCTGTTTCGCGCCTCGCATCACAGCGGTGCGCTGGAGGTGGAACTCACTCGGCGCAACATTCCCTTCGTCAAGTTCGGCGGGCTGAAGTTTTTGGATAGCGCGCATGTCAAGGACATGCTGGCGGCATTGCGCTTTGCGCTCAATCCGCGCGACCGTGTCGCCGGGTTCCGGCTGATGCAGATCCTGCCGGGCGTCGGCCCCTCGACGGCGCAAAAGACGCTTGATCACATGGCCGCCGATCCGAGCCCGATCCAGGCGCTTGCCGAACTGGCCGCACCGCCGCGCTCGGGCGACGATTGGACGGCTTTCGTTTCCGTGATGCAGGAGCTGAAGACTGGCAAGGCCGGGTGGCCGGCCGAGATCGGGCTGGTGCGCGAATGGTATCAGCCGCATCTAGAGCGGCTGCACGAGGATGCCTCGACGCGTCAGGCCGATCTGCTGCAGCTTGAGCAGATCGCCGCGGGCTATCCGTCCCGCGAGCGCTTCCTGACGGAACTGACGCTCGATCCGCCGGACGCGACCAGCGATCAGGCGGGTGTGCCGCTGCTCGACGAGGATTACCTGATCCTCTCCACCATCCATTCGGCCAAGGGGCAGGAATGGACCAAGGTGTTCATGCTGAACGTGGTGGATGGCTGCATTCCCTCCGACCTCGCGGTCGGCAGCAGCGCGGAGATCGAGGAAGAGCGCCGCCTGCTTTACGTCGCGATGACACGGGCCAAGGACAATCTCGATCTCGTCGTGCCGCAGCGCTTCTTCACCCACGGACAGAATGCGCAAGGCGACCGGCATGTCTATGCCTCCCGCACCCGCTTCATCCCGGCAACGCTGCTGCAATTCTTCGAGGTCTGCGGCTGGCAGCAAGCGAAGGCCGAAACGGCGGCCAGCCAGCAGGCGCGCCAGGTGCGGATCGATGTCGGCGCACGCATGCGCGGCATGTGGCGCTAAAAGACCAAGGGCTCGACGCGGCCGAAAAACGGCGCGAGGGCTTCAGGGCCGACCGCCGAGACATCCGCCGGTTTCCATTTCGGATTGCGATCCTTGTCGATGACGGCGGCGCGAACGCCCTCATAGAAGTCGGGCGTCTTCAGGATCTGCATGCAGGCAGCCAGTTCCCGGTTCAGACATTCGGCTAGATCGGCGCTGACCTTGCCAGCGCGCAGGAGCCTCAGCGTGACCTTCAGACTGGTCGGCGAGCGCTTGAGGATGGTGGCGCGCGTCTCGGCAGCGAAATCGTCCTCCTCCGCCTCCAGTGCCGCAACGATCTCCTCGACGCTGTCGAAGCCGAAGGTCCGGTCGATGACCTCACGATGATGCTGCAGGCGGCCGGCATGCGGATGGATGGCGAGATGTTTCAGCAGCGCATCGACCGCGGTCGAAGACGATCTGATCGGCATGCGGGCCAAAGCATCGATCATCTCGGGCAAGCGGCCAGAAGCAATCTTGACGTCGGCAAGCCCGACATAGAGCGCATCCGTGGCATTCATTTCCAGACCGGTCAGCCCTGCCCAGGTGCCGGTTTCGCCGGGCATGCGCGGCAGCAGCCATGTGGCGCCGACATCCGGAAAATAGCCGATCCCGGTTTCGGGCATCGCAAGCCGCGTGCGCTCGGTCACAACCCGGTGGCGGCCATGCGCCGAGAGACCGACGCCGCCGCCCATGGTGATACCGTCCATGACGGCGATATAGGGTTTGGGGAAATGGGCGATGCGATGGTTGAGCGCGAATTCCTCACGCCAGAAGGTTTCAGCCTCCTCTGAGCCCGCAAGGCCGCTCTGGTGGAGGGCACGGATATCGCCGCCGGCGCAGAAGCCGCGCTCGCCCTCGCCTGTGACGACGATGCTCGCAACCGAAGGATCGGCCTCAAACTCGTCGAGCGCCGTGTCCAGCATGCGCACCATGGTCAGCGTCAGGCTATTCAGCGCCTTGGGACGGTTGAGGCGGATGATACCCGCGCTGCCGCGCCGTTCGATGAAGACTTCCCGGTCGGATGTTTTATGCATGGTCGCCACGCCTTTGTTGATCAGATATCAATAGACAGGCGCGGCACTTCGTTCCAGTGGGATCAGTAAGGCAGCATCGCGTGCAGAGGTTCCTGGCCGATCATCAGGCCGTCGCGCTGCAGCGCATAGTCGATCGCCGCATCGAGCTTCAGCGGTCGCGAGAAATGGTAGCCCTGCGCCAGCCGCACGCCCATCGCCCGAAGACCGTCGGCAACCTCTTCGCTCTCCACGCCTTCGGCAACCGATGCGATGCCGAGGTTCTGGCAGAGATTGGCGACGGAGCGGGTGATGTTCATCGAACGGATGTCGCGATCGAAATTCATCACGAAGGCCTTGTCGATTTTCAGCTTGTCGAAGGCGAGACGATGGATGTGGCTGAGGCTGGAAAAGCCGGTGCCGAAATCGTCGAGCGCAATCGAAATGCCGGCGGCGCGCAGGACGCCGATCACTTGGTCGGCCGTGTCGAAATCGGAAAGCAGCGCCGTCTCGGTGATCTCGAACTCGATACGCTTGGGATCAACGCCGGAGCGATGGATCATCGCCAGGAGAGCCATCGATGTCTCGTGGTCGCAGATATCGCGGGCCGAAAGGTTGAACGACAGGCGCAGATGATCGGGGATCTGCTTCAGCGCGTCGAGCGCCTGACCAAACAGCACACGGGTCATCCGGCCGATGACGGCCGTACGCTCGGCGGCTGGAATGAAGGCATCCGGGCTGATGCGGCCGAAGCGGGCACTGTCCCAGCGCGCCAAGGCCTCGTAGCCGACGACGCGGCCGCTCTTGAGCTCGATGATCGGCTGGTATTCAAGCGACAATTCGCTGGCGAAATCGTTGGCCTGCAGCTCAAGCTCGATGAGATAGCGCTGGGTCAGGATTTTCTCGTGTTCAGCCGAGAAGAATTCGACGCCGCCGCGGCGCTTGCTCTTCACCTGATAGAGCGCGAAGTCGGCCTTTTCGTAGAGGTCTTCGGCCGAGAGATCGCCACCCTCGGGATAGACGATGCCGCAGGATCCCGAGACGCGCACCGAGCCGTCGGGGATTTCGAAGGCCTCGTGAACGGAGGCGCAGAGGGCCTGGCCGAGATCGGCAGTCGCTCTGCGGCTGATGCCTTGCGGGAAAATAATGCCGAACTCATCGCCGCCGAGACGGGAAACGACAGCCTCGCTGCCGGCAAGCGCGGTGAAGCGGCGCGCGGTTTCCTTAAGCACGAGATCGCCCGCCGAATGGCCGAAGATATCGTTGACGGGCTTGAAGCCGTCGAGGTCGATGATGCCGATAACCGGCGGCTCCTTTGGCTGCTCTTGCAGAATGCGCTCCAGCGACAGGAAGAAGCTGCGGCGATTGGCAAGGCCGGTCAATTGATCCTGAAGCGCGTTGCGGCTGTTGACGAGGTTCAGCTCATGGGCTTCGGCCTGCTTCTTCTCCAGCTCCTCGGTCATCTGCACGAGACCGGCGAAATTCTGGAAGTAGCTGTTGATCACCCGCAGGAACGGAAGGATCAGGAACAGACCGCTGACGGCGGTGGCGATGAAGACAGGATTTCCTGACGACAGGAAGGTCAGCACCATGGCCGTGAAGGTGATGACCGTGGTGATCATCGCCGCGACCGGCAGGTGCATGAGACAGAAGACGCAGGAGATACCTGTCACAACGAGGAAGTAGGCGATCTGGCCCTGCTGGTAGGCATCGCCGTAGCTGTAGAGCGCAACGGCCCAGGCGCCGAAGGCGATGGTGAGAATGCAGGAGCCGGCGATCGTCACGCGCATCACCTTGTAGGCGCGTTCAGGCGTGACGTTTTCCTTGCCGTTGATCTCCCACCAGCAGAGGCGGAACAGACAGGCGACACTGAGGCCGGTCGGGATATAGAGCGACAGCCAGAGCGGCGCGGTCTTGATGTGGGTGATCGCGACAGCCAGCGAATTGATGATCAGCAGGACATAGAGAATCGGGATCTGTGTCGACAGAGCCTGAAACTGTGCCATCAAGAACTTCGGGTTGTCTTTTTGCAGCCGTAGCGAAGCGATGAAGCTTTTCATTGTCCCTTTTCCCTTGACCATAAAACAGCCAGAGAAAGCTTGATTTTTTCTTATTTACGCCAGCGCTAGCCCTCTATCCTCAGACAGATGGTAAACACCATGTTAGCGCGATCAGAACGATGCGGCGGCGAGTTCGCGGTAGATGCCCTGGAGATCGCCGACGCGGCGCTGGGTCAGTTCCAATTCCCAATCAAGCGCGCTGCGAACGATGGTTTCCAGCGAGTCATGCTTCGGAGCCCAATCGAGCAAGCGTCGCGCCAGCGTTGCATCGGCAACGACGCTGGCGGAATCGCCCGGGCGGCGTGGCGCCATGTGGATCTTGAACGAGTGGCCGTGGACGCGGGTGACCATGTTCAGCACATCGAGAACCGAATAGCCTGAACCATAACCACAATTGGCGACCAGCGAACCCTTGCCCTTGCGGAGGTGCTGCAGCGCCTTCAGATGCGCCTCGGCGAGATCGGTCACATGGATGTAGTCGCGCACACCGGTGCCATCATGCGTTGGATAGTCGACGCCATAGACGGCGACGCTGTCGCGCTTGCCGAGTGCCGCCTCGCAGGCGACTTTGATCAGATGTGTTGCGCCATTGGCGGACTGACCGGCGCGACCCTCGGGATCGGCACCCGCAACGTTGAAATAGCGTAGGGCCACGTAGTCGAAGTCATAGGCTGCAGCCGCATCGCGCAGCATGAACTCGGTCATCAGCTTCGACTGGCCGTAAGGGTTTTCCGGACTGAGGCTGGCGGTCTCCTTGACCGGATCGGAACTCGGCTGCGGTCCATAAACCGCAGCGGTCGATGAGAAGACGAAATGGCGCACGCCGGCTTCGATAGACGCGCTGAGCAACGCGCGCGTCTTGCCGGAATTGTTGTCGTAATAGGAGAGCGGATCTGAAACCGACACCGGCACGACAGCGGAACCGGCGAAATGGATGATCGCCTCGATATCGTTTTCGATGAAGATGGTGCGGAGGATTTCGGGGTCCGCGACGTCGCCGAGATAGAAGCGGGCGGCAGGCGCCACGGCCCAACGGAAGCCGGTGGATAGGCGATCGAGCACGACCACCTCTTCACCCGCCTCAAGCAGTGTCCAGACCATATGGCTGCCGATATAGCCAGCGCCGCCCGTCACCAAGATTGCCATGTCCCGCATTCCCTGTTTTGTCGCACAGGGGCATCAGACGGATTTTACCTTTCGGATTCTCTTATCAAAGGCCCGTTTTGGGCCGTTCCGGCGGGTAAGTTTGCGGCTGTGGTTAGAGGCCGATTTCGGCTTTCGCTACAATTTTATCGAACCGGCCAAATACGGGGCAGATGCCCGGCTGATGGCGCCGGGCATTCCGATCTCAGCGGGTCATGATGTAGTCGCAAAGGCGCTCGGCGGCGGTGCGAACCTGGGCCGGATCGCGCAGGAAACAGGCGCGCAGGAAGAGCTCGCCGCCCGCGCCGAAAGCCGCACCCGGCGCCAGGCCGACACCGGTCTTGTCGACGATATCCAACGCCGCCTTGCGGCTGTCGGTGACGCCGTCAATCTTGAGGAAGGCATAGAGAGCGCCATCGGGCTTCAGCGTCTCGACGCGATTGGTGGCAATCAGGGCGTCGCAGAGGATATCGCGGGCTTCGGTGGCCTTGCGAACGTTGGCGGCGACGAAATCGTCGCCGTGGTTGAGCGCTGCGACGGCGCCCTTCTGCATGAACTGCGCAACGCCCGAGGTCGAATATTGGATCAGGTTTTCCAGCACCTGTCCGGTTTCCGGCGGACCAACGATCCAGCCGACGCGCCAGCCGGTCATCGACCAGTTCTTCGAGAAGGAATTGACGAAGAAGATCTTGTCGCCCGGTTCCATGACGTCGAAGAACGAGGGCGCGCGGCCGCCGGCGTAGAAGTAGCGCGCATAGATCTCGTCGGCCATGATCCATAGGCCGTGCTTGCGGGCAATCTCGAGAATCTGTGTCAGATCCTGCTTCGTCGCCGTCCAGCCCGTCGGGTTCGACGGCGTGTTAACGAAGAGGCCCTTGGTCTTCGGCGTGATCGCGGCTTCGATGCGGTCGAGATCAACCGCCCATTTGCCGCCTTCGAACTGAAGCTCGACGCCCACCGAACGGGCGCCGGCGATTTCGAGTGCGGCTGCGATATTCGGCCAGGCGGGCGTCAGATAGGCGATCTCGTCGCCCGGCGAGGTCATCGCCTGCACGGCGATCTGGATCGCCTGCATGCCGGAGCCGGTGACGTAGAAATGTTCCGGCGAGAGCGTCACGCCGAAATGGCGGGCGTAGTAATCGGAGAGTGCCTGGCGAAGCTCTGGTATGCCGCGCTGCCAGGTGTAGAAGGTTTCCCCGGCCGCCAGTGCATCCATCGCCGCCTTGCTGATAAAATCAGGGGTCGGAAGATCGCCCTCACCGACCCAAAGGGGCAGCAGACCTTCGCGGCCGCGGGCGTAATTGACGACTTCGACGATCCCGCTTTCGGGTGCCGTGATGGCGCGCGGGCTGAGGCTATTGACGATCGACATGAAGGACTCCGGTTTTGGACTTCATAGAACAAAACCCGGCGCAAATCCCAATGAGAAAGCGTGATGTCACATCGATTTTCGTGATGGATCGAGCCCTGCCTGATGGCAGGGCTCAAAGGCACTGAAATCAGGCCGGACGCTTGGCCAGAAGATCGCGGATTTCCGTCAGCAGCGCCACGTCTGCCGGCGGCGGCGCGTCTTCCGCAGCCTTCTCCTCGTTACGCTCGATCTGCTTACGCAGCATGTTTACGGCCTTGACCATCAGGAAGATGATCCATGCGAGGATGAGGAAGTTGATGAGGACGGTGATGAAATTGCCATAGGCAAAGACGGCGCCCTGCGCGCGGGCGGCAGCCAGCGTCGGTGCGTTGACGGCCGATGAGAGACCAATGAAATAGTTCGAGAAGTCGAAGCCGCCGAAGATAGCACCGACGATCGGCATGATGATGTCGTCGACAAGCGACTTGACGATACCGCCGAAAGCGCCGCCGATAATGACACCGACCGCCAGGTCCATGACGTTACCGCGGGCAATAAACGCTTTGAATTCGTTGAGCATCCGATCTGTCTCCCTCTGATGCGCACTCACTGACAGTCCGTGCTTTATTAGCTACATGTCCGCCATAATTATTCAATTGTTAATTTTGAATAACCACTTCTTCCGGCGTCTTGGACTTAAGGTCTAGACCGCCCCGATTTCCAAAGGCGGGCATTTCCCCTAATCTTTGAAACTCAAGGGGCCCGGCGAACAGTTCGCCGGTGGAGGATCGATGCTTCCTGGCTGGGTCATAATCGCGTCTGCCTTCGGCTACATGCTGCTGCTGTTTGCCGTCGCGAGCTATGGCGATCGCAAAAGCCGCCGGCTCGGCACGCAGGAGGGCGGCTGGCCGGTTGTCTATGCGCTCAGCCTGGCGATCTATTGCACGTCCTGGACCTATTTCGGCGGCGTCGGCCTTGCCTCCCAGCACGGTCTCGAATTTGCCGGGATCTATATCGGACCGATCCTGGTCTTCACGCTCGGCATGCCGTTCCTGCGGCGGATCATCGAGCTTGCCAAAGCCGAGAAGCTGACGTCGGTCGCCGACTTCATCGCGGCGCGCTACGGGAAAAATTCGACCGTCGCGACGATCGTGGCACTGATCTCGCTGGTCGGCGTCATTCCCTATATCGCGCTGCAGCTGAAGGCGATTTCCAGCACCGTTTCTGTTGTCGTGAACCCGCGGGATTACGGCATCGGCAGCGGCAATCTCTACTTCCTCGATCTGCCGCTGATCGTCACCCTCATGCTTGCCTGTTTCGCGGTGATGTTCGGCACCCGCCACACGGATGCGACCGAGCATCAAGACGGGCTGATCCTCGCCGTCTCGATGGAATCCGTCGTCAAGCTCATCGCCTTTCTCACAGCCGGCATCTGCGTCATCTGGTTCCTGTTCGACGGGCCAATGGACCTCTGGGAGAAAAGTGCGGCGAACCCCTTGGTCACAGCAGCGCTGGATTACCAGACGCCGATCAGCCGCTGGATCGTGCTGACGCTGCTCTCAGCCTTTGCGATCATCATGCTGCCGCGGCAGTTCCATGTGACCGTCGTCGAGAACAGGACGGCCAAGCAGCTGAGGCTCGCGGGCTATCTGTTCCCGCTCTATCTCGTCGCTATCAATCTCTTCGTCCTGCCGGTGGCGATCGGCGGGCTGCTGACCTTCGGCGGCGCCGGCAATGCCGACCTCTATGTGCTCTCGCTGCCGCTTGCCGGGCAGATGCCCGTGGTCTCGCTGATCACCTTCATCGGCGGCTTTTCGGCGGCGACCGCGATGGTGATCGTCGATTCCGTGGCGCTGTCGATCATGGTGTCGAACGACATCATCATGCCGATCTTCCTGCGCCGGAAGCTCGCCGGGCGCGCCAACCAGCGCGACGACTTTGCCAAGACACTGCTCAACATCCGCCGCAGCGCCATCTTCGCCGTCCTGCTGCTCGGCTATGCCTATTACCGCTCGACCGACAGTACGGCGGGCCTCGCCTCGATCGGCCTGCTCTCTTTTGCGGCGATCGGACAGATCGCGCCGGCGCTCTTCGGCGGCCTCGTGTGGCGGCGGGCAAATGCCCGCGGCGCGATCCTCGGGCTGACCTCCGGCTTCGTCATCTGGTTCTATCTGCTGTTCCTGCCGTCGCTCGGCGGGCCTGATTATTCCTATATCGCCAGCGGCTTCCTGGGTTTCCTGTTTCCCGGAACGACCGTTTTCACCGCACCGGATGCCGACCCTCTCGTCAACGCAACCACGATGAGCCTGCTGGTCAACACGGCTTTCTTCATCGTCGGCTCTATGACGCGCAATGCCCGGCCGCTGGAGCGCATCCAAGCGGGCATCTTCGTCAAGCGGCAGTCGCGCTCGCAGTTTGCGACGCGCGGCTGGAAAACGCGGATCAGCGTCGGCGATCTGAAGGCCGCCATCGCCCGCTATCTCGGCGAGGAACGGATGCAACGCTCGCTTGCCACCTACGAGCAAAGCTCCGGCCGCAAGCTGGAAGACGACCAGCCGGCCGACATGGCGCTGATCCATTTCAGCGAACAGCTGCTCGGCAGCGCCATCGGCTCGTCTTCGGCAAGGCTGGTGCTGTCGCTGATCCTTCAGAAGATCGAGGATGCGTCGTCGGATACGGCCTGGCTGCTCGATCAGGCCAGCGAGGCGCTGCAATATAACCAGGACATGCTGCAGACGGCGTTGTCGCAGATGGACCAGGGCATCGCCGTCTTCGACAGTTCCAACCGGCTGACGATCTGGAACCGGCGCTTCCGCCAGTTGCTCGACCTGCCTGAAGATGTCGGCCGCGTCGGATTTCCGCTATCCGAGATCGTCGCCATTCTCGGCCAGCGCGGCGATATTCCGGCCGCCGATCTGGCGCAGACGGTCCGCCACTTCCAGACGCTCGACAAGCCGTTCTCGCTGGTGCTCGGCGGCGGCGACAGCATCATCGAAGTGCGCTCCAACGCCATGCCTGACAAGGGCATCGTCGCCACCTTCACAGACATTACCCAGCGCGTCGAGGCCGACAGGGCGCTGAAGCAGGCGAACGAAACGCTGGAGCAGCGCGTTGCCGAACGCACCGCCGAGCTGACGCGGGTGAACCACGAGCTCGGCGAAGCGCGTGCTTCGGCCGACGAGGCCAATATCGGCAAGACCCGGTTCTTTGCCGCAGCCGGCCACGACATCCTGCAGCCGCTGAATGCCGCGCGGCTCTATTCATCGGCGCTGGTCGAGCGCATGGCGCAATCCGACAACGGGCCGATCGTCCGCAACATCGACTCGGCGCTTGAATCCGTCGAGACCATTCTCGGCGCCGTACTCGATATCTCGCGGCTCGATACCGGCGCCATGCGGCCGCGGCTGACGACGGTGCCGTTGTCGGATCTTCTCCAGCGGATCGAGACCGATTTCGCGCCGATCGCCCGCGAGAAGAAGCTGAAGCTGGTGGTGATGCCGACCACGCTCAAGGTGCGCTCCGACCCGAACCTGTTGCGCCGCCTGGTGCAGAACCTCGTCTCCAACGCCATCAAGTATACGCTGACCGGCAAAGTGCTCGTCGGCGTGCGCCGGCGCGGCGACAAGGTGGTGATCCAGGTGATGGATTCGGGCATCGGCATTCCGCCCTCGAAATTCCGCACCGTCTTCAAGGAATTCGCCCGCCTCGACGAAGGCGCCAAGACGGCAACCGGGCTGGGGCTTGGGCTTTCGATCGTCGATCGCATCGCCCGCGTTCTGAACCATCCGGTGGAACTGCACTCGACGCATGGCAAGGGAACCGATTTCCGCATCGCCATGCCGCTCGACACGACGAAGCTCGGGGCAGCGCAGGTTGCGGCCGTCAGCACTGAACGTCAGGCGCAGACGCTCCGTGGCCTGAAGATCCTCTGCATCGACAACGAACCGAATATTATCGAGGGCATGCGCCTTCTGATTTCCGGCTGGGGCTGTGAGGTGCAATCGCTGGCTTCACTCGCCGAAGTGGCGGACTTCCATGCGCCGGCGCCGGACCTTGTTATCGCCGACTATCACCTCGACGACGGGACCGGCATTGCCGCGATCCTCGATCTGCGCCAGCGCTTCGGCGCCGAGCTTCCGGCACTGCTTCTGACAGCCGACCGGACACTCGAAATCCGGGCTGAAGCCGAACGCCACGGGATTGCCGTGCAGCACAAGCCGGTACGCCCGGCGGCACTGCGCGCCTTCATCACGCAGATTTCGGGCCAGAAGCGGGCAGCCGCGGAATAAAGTCTCCCCAGAGAACCTGCCTGCCGGACCGCCGTTGCCATGCGCGAAAACGCAAGCGCGGCGGTTGTACAAAAGATCACCGCCGGTGCCCGCAATGGTAGGCTAATGCAAAAGGCTGAATTGCAATAGCGTGCGATCCATCGCCTCATTGAGCCGGGCAATCTTCTCCACCTCATCGACACGGGTCCGCCCTGGGCCCTGGCAAAGCTTTGGTTCCACATATGCGCCTGATTGTCGTCAATGACGTTTCCGTTGTCCGGGGTGGCGCCACCAAGGTTGCCATCCAATGCCTGGAAGCCTGTGTCGATGCCGGGGTCAACTGCACCTTCTTCGTCGGCGACGACGGGGCGGGGCTGAAGGAATACGGGCTTGATGTGCGCACCATCGCGCTCGGCGAGAAGCCGCTGCGCGACGGCCCTGCGATCGCCAATATCTTCGACCGGCATTTCAACAAGCGGGCCTATGAGGCGCTCTCAGGGCTGCTCAAGGAATCCACCGACGAGACGGTGGTTCATGTTCACGGCTGGAACCAGATCCTCTCGCCCTCGATCTTCCATGCGCTGTCGCAGAGCAATGCGCGCGTCATCATCACCGCCCATGACTTCTTCCTCAACTGCCCGAATGGCGGCCTGTTGAACTACAAGAGCGGCGAGATTTGCGGCGTGACGCCGATGTCTTTCGGCTGCCTGACCACCAATTGCGACAAGCGCAACTATCTGCACAAGCTCTGGCGCTTCCGCCGAACGCTGGCGCAGGCCGGTGTCGGCGAGGCCTTCTGGGAGCGGATCGAGGTAATCCTCGCGCATGAGAACATGGAAGTCTATCTGACGCCCGGGCCGCTCAAGCATTTTCAGACACTGCGAACGCCAACCGAACCGCTGACCCGCCAGCCGACCGAACCGTGGCTTCGCGAGCGCATCATGTTTCTCGGCCGCATGACCTGGGAGAAAGGCGTGCGCACGCTCGGCGAGGCGCTCAGGATGACCGGCCAGGCCGCGACGCTGATCGGTCGCGGGCCGCTGCTCGAGGAGATGCAGAAGACCCTGCCGCATTGCTGGGTTCCCGGCTGGCTGGATGATGCGACCGTCGCCAGGCTTGCCGGCGAGGCGCGCGTTTTCATCATGCCGTCGCGCATGCCGGAGCCCTATGGGCTTGTTGCCGCCGAGGCGATCATGAGCGGGATACCGCTGATCGTCAGCAGCAATGCGCTGATCTCCGAAGAGATCGCAGCGAATGGCGCCGGGCTGGTGTTCAAGAGCGGCGATGCCGCCTCGCTCGCCGACGCACTCGGCAAGGTGAAGAACGACAGTCTTGTCGAAAAGCTCACCGAGGGCGCCCGCGCCTTCGGAAAGAAGATCGCGCCCTCCCGCCAGGAATGGGACCGGAAGATGATCGCGATCTACACGGGGGAAAATGCCTTTCTTGCGGCCTAGGAGGGATCATGGCACGTGCATTGGTGACTGGGGGATGCGGCTTTGTCGGCCGGCATCTGAGCGAGCGGCTGCTTGCCGAAGGAATGGACGTCGTCTCCGTCGATCTCCTGAAACCGGGGACGGGCGCGCTTGCGCCATCGCAAAAGCAGCTGTCCAACCGCCATTTGACCTTCCTGCAGGAGGATTGCCGCAGCTATTTCGACCGTAGCCGCGAGCATTTCGACTATGTCTTCCATCTCGCCGCCCTCGTCGGCGGGCGGATGACGCTGGAGAACCAGACGCTGCTCGTTGCCGAGGATCTGGCCGTCGATGCAGCACTCTGGCGCTGGGCGGGCGAAAACCGGCCCGGCAATGTCGTCTATTTCAGCTCGAGTGCCGCCTACCCCGTCTCGTTGCAGACCTTCGAGGCACAGACCATCCTTTCCGAAGAGATGATCTCCTTCGACCGGCCGATCGGCGTGCCTGATCTCAGCTATGGCTGGACGAAGCTGACCGGCGAATATCTGATGAAGCTCTATGTCGAGCGCTATGACGGCCGCGCCGTCGCCTACCGCCCGTTCAGCGGCTATGGCGAAGACCAGGACCTCGCCTATCCCTTCCCCGCCATCTGCCGCCGCCTGCTCCGCGAACGCGGCGCCCCCGAAGTCGCCGTCTGGGGCAGCGGCCACCAGTGCCGCGACTTCATCCACATCTCCGACTGCGTCGGCTTCGTCATCGAGACGATGGACGCCATGACCTCAGGCGCGACCCTGAACCTCTCGACCGGAGACGCCACCTCCTTCATCGAACTCGCCGAACGCATCAGCCGTCAGCTCGGCTGGTCACCGAAGGTGAGCGGCACCGCGAGCCGCCCGGAAGGCGTGTTCTACCGGTGTGGGGATACGGCGCTGCAGCGGGGGCTCGGGCTGGCGCCGAAGGTGAGCCTTGAAGAGGGGATCCGCCGGTCGCTGGAGTTTCATCGGGAGATGGAGGTGATGGCTTAGGACAAGGCGCTACGATCGCGAAGCTCATAACTCAAAGCTACCGACCTCGTTGCATTTCCCTTGTAACGTCGCGTTGCAAAAGCAATACGAATTGATATCCTTACTTGCAGATCATAGAATTTAGATTCGATAACTTCTACTTATATGACAGAACTCAAAAATACCAAGCACTTACAGTCGTTGTTCGACGCACGATCAAATCTCCATGAAATTCTTCTGGTAGCCATTATGGTTGCCGTGGGAGCGGGAATCTTCTCGACAGGAATAACGACTTATTTGGGGTCGAACTCCCTTACACAGCTGTTGATAGGAGCAATAATTGTCCTGGGGGCATACTTCTCCTTCTGATGCGCATCAGCTATAGCAGCAATAAATCCATAAAGATCGATGGAATCTTTTTCTGCGGAAAAGATAATAAACCGATATCTGTTTACAGATATGAATTTAGTGAGAAAATATTCGACAGCATAAAGGCCATATCTGCCCAGAACAAATCACTAGGAAAAACCCTGTCGGAGAAAAAATCCTTCGAAGAGAAGGACGGAAACTTTGAAATAACACCAAAAGGAAAGCTTTTATCTGAGTCTATAGAATACTTTGTTCTTTCTATTTTATCCACAAAACTTATTGATTACTTCAATCACGCGGATCATGATAAAAATAGGATTGTAAATTTAACAAGAAAAGACATCCCTCAGGTTCTATTGAGCAATAGATTCGTTGAACTCTTCTCTCGCCCCCTCGACGAGAGAGACGATTTCGACATGCAAATAAAAGACCAAAACGGAAAAATAGTATATGCAGTGGGCAAAGACGGCCAAATTTATGATAATTTTGAACTTACGCTTCCTTTCGGCGCTCACGTAACCCGTACGGACGACGGGAGTATTCGCCTTGCGATGAAAAGATTTAGCATCGATATATCATGTCATATGACGCCTTACTCAACAATAGTTCCGCCTTCATTTTCTCACTTTTACCTGAATAAGAATCACAAAGATCTTCATCTCCAAAAAACCACAATTGATATAAGTATAAAATTTCGCCCATTTTGGATGCTGTCTCAAGGAGGCTGGCAGTATTACTCTTGGCTGGATATATTCCTTGAAGAGATTATCCAATCGGTCGATTTTGACCTGTTCATGAATCGGATAAATTGGGATCTCGCTGAAACTCTGAAAGTTATTCAGCATCACGAACGAAAAAACACCACCAACAGGAAACGTGCTGATACTACAGTCGATGTTTCTGCCGTGGAGCGCGACGTGGATGATTGAAGCATCACGCCACCCATCAACCCCTTGTTAAACCTTTATTGACCATAATCACCGCTTCAGGCGCGGTATTGTAGGCGTTCACCGGACCTCTGCTGCCTTTGTTCCCGCGTAAGACGGAGATGGTCATGATGGAATATGCGGCGGAAACGCGGGCGGTTGGGGAGCGCGAGGGGCTTGGCTTCCTTTCGGCGCTGGCGCGGCGTGCGGCCCGGGCTCTTGTGGCTGCGTTTCTGGCGGTGCCTGCCTTTCTTGGCTCCGAGGTTGGCGCGGCTGCCGAAGACCGGGCGCTGAAGCTCTATTTCACCCATACCGGCGAGAAGGCTACAATCACCTTCAAACGCAACGGCAAGTTCGATCAGCGCGGGCTGACGCAGATCAACCGTTTCCTGCGCGACTGGCGCCGCAACGAGCCGGCGCGGATGGATCCGCGGCTGCTCGATCTCGTCTGGGAGGTCTATCAGAAGGCCGGCGGGCGCGATTACATCCATATCGTTTCCGCCTACCGTTCGCCCGCCACCAACAACATGCTGCGCACCCGCTCGCGGCTAACCGGTGTTGCCAAGAACAGCCAGCACATGCTGGGCAAGGCGATGGATTTCTATATTCCGGGTGTACAGCTTTCCAAGCTGCGCGGCATCGCCATGCAGATGCAGGGCGGCGGCGTCGGCTATTATCCGAAATCCGGCTCGCCCTTCGTGCATCTCGATGTCGGCCGGGTACGCGCCTGGCCGCGCATGTCGCGCCAGGAGCTGGCGCGCATCTTCCCAAGCGGCAGAACCATGCATGTGCCGGCCGACGGACGGCCGCTGCCGGGCTACAACCAGGCGGTGGCCGAATACAAGAAGCGCGGCAGCGTGAAGACCGTCGAGATCGCCTCGGCCGAGGACGACGAGGATACGGGCAGCAGCGCGACGCTTCCGAGCAAGCTGGCGACGGCGATGGTGCCGACGCCGCGCAGCGTCCGGCGCGAGATCCCGATGCTGGCAGCGGCGCCTGTGCCGGAAAAGCCTGCTCCTGAAACCTTCACCAATCTGGCTTCGCTGAGCGTGCCGCTGCCGGCCTTCCGGCCGGGCAGTGAGAACGCCGCGGCACCGGTCGATCCGGTCCAGACGGCGTCGATCGATCCCGTTGCCATCCGGCCCGAGATCCGGCCTTCCGTGCCCTCCTTCGGCGCCAGCGCACTCGCCTCGCTGAAGCCGAGCTCGATGCCCGGCGCCCGGGCCGAGCTGATGGCGGCATTGCCGATGGCGAAATCGCCTGACCTCGATGGCGGCGTTTCCGCCATCTCCGACGAGGCACTGATCGGCTGGGCGCTGCATGTCAATGGCCGCGAGCTCGGCATGAGCGCGCCGCGGATCATCCGCCGGGCGATCCTTGCCGATCACAGCATGGCCTACGAGGTCATGGATGACGAAGAGGAAGGTGACGAAGCCGAGTTCGATGTTGACCGCTTCGGGTCCGATCAGGCAGGCTGAGGGGATGGGCGCGGATCAAGCGCCCGCCTGCGCCCGATGACGGCGCCAGCCTGAATGGAGTTTGAGAATTGAGTACCGCTTTCGTCAAGGAAGAGAGCGCGGAAACGGCTGCGGAAACCCATCTGCCCGACCGCCCGATCTCGCCACATCCGAACCTCGTCACCGAAGCCGGCCTGAAGGCGCTGGAAGAGCAGCTGCAGCAGGCACGCGACGGCGTGGAAGCCGCCGCGGGGATCGAGGACGTCAACGAAAAGCGGCGGCAGACGGCCATTCCGCTGCGCGATTTCCGCTATTTTGCCGAGCGCGTGCGCACCGCGCAGGTGATGCCGGCGCCCGCCTCTGATGACATCGTCGCCTTCGGCAGCAAGGTGACCTTCAGCCGCGATGACGGCAGAGTGCAGACATACCGGATCGTCGGCGAGGATGAGGCGGATCCGAAGGCGGGGTCGATTTCTTTTGTTTCGCCTGTGGCGCGAGGGCTGATGGGCAAGGGTGTTGGCGATCTCGCGATGGTGGGCGATCAGGAGCTGGAGATTACGGCGATCGCTTGAGGGGCGCCTCCAGAGAGGGACGTCATCCTCGGCCTTGGGCCGAGGATCTACGCAACCTTCTTACGCCGTGCCTGCCGTTGTGGATACTCGGGACAAGCCCGAGCATGACGGCGTAGTGGGTGGCTGCTTAGTGCGGGCACCCTGTCAGAGGCGGCTTAGGCCGCCTCCTTCTCTCCACGATAGGGATCGAAGCGGCCGTAGAAGGTCTCGCCCTTGGCGGCCATGTCCTTTAGGAGCGGCGTCGGCTTAAAATGCGGGCCGTAGCTCGCCGCCAGCTTTTCCGCCAGTTCGACGAAGGCCTTGGCGCCCATGCCGTCGATATAGCTCAGCGCACCACCGGTATAGGGCGCGAAACCAAAGCCGAGGATGGAGCCGACATCGGCCTCGCGCGGATCGGTGACGATGCCTTCTTCGACCGTGCGGGCCGCTTCCAGCGCGATGGTGACGAGGAAGCGCTGCTTCAGCACTTCGACATCGAGATCATCGGCCTTCTTCTGCGGATAGAAGGTCTTCAATTCAGGCCAGAGCGACTTCTTGGCGGGCTTCGGCGGGTAGTCGTAGAAGCCCTTCGAATTCTTGCGGCCGAAGCGGCCTTCCTTCTCGACCATGCGGGAGACGAGCTCCATGTGGCGCGGATCGATGGCCTTGTCGCCCAGATCGGCAACGGTGGCCTTGAGGATCTTGAGCGACAGGTCGATCGCCACTTCGTCGTTCAGCGCCAGCGGGCCGACCGGCATGCCCGCCATCTTGGCGGCATTCTCGATCATCGCCGGCGGCACGCCCTCGATCAGCATGTCGTAGCTTTCCGACATGTAGCGCAGGACGCAGCGGTTGACGAAGAAGCCGCGGGTATCGTTGACGACGATCGGCGTCTTCTTGATCGCGGCGACATAATCGAGCGCCACGGCGAGCGCCTTGTCGCCGGTTTCCTTGCCGAGGATCACTTCGGTCAGCATCATCTTCTCCACGGGGGAGAAGAAATGGATGCCGATGAAATCGGCGGGGCGCTTGGAGTTCTTGGCGAGACCCGAGATCGGCAGCGTCGAGGTATTGGAGGCGAAGATGGCGCCTTCGGCCAGCACTTCCTCAACCGCCTCGATGACCGCTTTCTTGACATCCCGGTCCTCGAAGACGGCTTCGATGACAAGGCTGGCATCCTTGAGATCGGCGTAATCGGCGGAGGGCGTGATGCGGGCGAGGATCGCGGCCGCTTCATCCTGCGTCAGCCGGCCCTTGCCGACGGAATCCTTCGCGAGGCCCTCGCCTGTCGCCTTGCCCTTGTTCGCAGCGTCGATGTCGCGGTCGATGAGCGTGACCTCGAGACCGGCGGCGGCCGAGACATAGGCGATCGAGGCGCCCATGAAGCCGGCGCCGACGACGCCGATCTTCTTCAGTTCGGTCTTCGGCTGACCGGCGGGGCGGCGCGCGCCCTTGCCGAGTTCCTGCATCGAGACGAACAGCGAGCGGATCATCGAGAAGGCTTCGGTGGTCTGCAGCACCTGGGTGAAATAGCGCTGCTCGATCTTCAGCGCCGTATCGAAGGGCACCTGCAGGCCTTCATAGACGCATTTCAGTATCGCAAGCGCGCCCGGATAATTGCCTGCCGTCTCGCGGCGCAGGATTGCCGGGGCTGCGGGCCAGAGCTGCGCGGAGGCCGGCGTCCAGATGCCGCCGCCCGGAACCTTGAAGCCCTTCTCGTCCCAGGGGGCAACCGGCTTCAGGCCATCCTTGATCATCTGCTTGGCGGCCGGGATCAGCTGGTCCGCCTCGACCACCTGATGCACGAGGTTCATCGCCTTGGCGCGCGAGGCGGTCAGCGACTGACCCGTCGTCATCATCTGCAGGGCGGACTGCGCATCGGCAAGGCGCGCGACACGCTGCGTGCCGCCTGCGCCCGGGAAGATGCCGACCTTGACCTCGGGAAGTGCGATCTTCACCGACTTGGCATTCGAGGCGACGCGGCCGTGGCAGGCGAGCGACATTTCGAGTGCGCCACCCATGCAAGTGCCGTTGATCGCCGAGACCCACGGCTTGCCACATGTTTCGAGCTTGCGGAACAGACCGGTCATGCGGCCGACGAGATCGAACAGTTTTTGCGCGGCGGTATCGGGATTGGCGGCCTTCTCGTCGTTGTAGAAGGTGAACATCGCCTTGATCATCGACAGATCGGCGCCGCCCGAGAAGGACGACTTGCCCGAGGTGATGACCACGCCCTTCACAGCGCTGTCTGCGACGGTGGCGTCGACGATGGCGTTCAGCTCTTCCATCACCTCGGTGGTGAAGACGTTCATCGACTTGCCGGGCATGTCCCAGGTGACGAGGGCGATGCCATCGGCATCGGTCGCGAGGGTGAAATTCTTGTAGGTCATGGTCTTTCCTCCCTCAGACGCGTTCAATGACGGTGGCCGTGCCCATGCCGGCGCCGATGCAGAGCGTGACGAGCGCGGTGTTCAGGTCGCGGCGTTCCAGCTCGTCCAGCACGGTACCGAGAATCATCGCACCGGTGGCGCCGAGCGGATGGCCCATGGCGATGGCGCCGCCGTTGACGTTGATCTTGTCGTGGGCAATGTCGAAAGCCTGCATGTAGCGCAGCACGACGGCGGCGAAGGCTTCGTTGAGTTCGAAGAGGTCGATATCGGCAAGCGACATGCCGGTGCGCTTCAAAAGCTTCTCGGTGACGTCGACGGGGCCGGTCAGCATCAGCGCCGGGTCGGAGCCGATATTGGCGAAGGCCTTGATGCGGCCGCGCGGCTTCTTGCCGAGGCTCTCGCCACCGGCCTTGGAGCCGAGCAGGACGGCGGCTGCGCCATCGACGATGCCGGAGGAATTGCCGGCGTGGTGGACGTAGTTGATCCGCTCGACCTCGGGATGGGCCTGGATGCCGACGGCTTCAAAGCCGCCCATTTCGCCCGGCATCTGGAAGGAGGGGTTCAGCGAGGCCAGCGCCTGCATGTCGGTGCCGGGGCGCATGTGCTCGTCATGAGCCAGGATCGTCAGCCCATTCTGGTCCTTAACCGGGATGACTGAGTTCTTGAAGTAGCCCTTTTCCCAGGCGTTTGCGGCGCGCTTCTGGCTTTCGACGGCATAAGCATCGACGTCGTCGCGGCTGAAACCATATTTGGTGGCGATCAGATCGGCGGAGACGCCCTGCGGCATGAAATAGGCCGGGAAGTTGACCGAAGGATCCATGAACCAGGCGCCGCCGGACATGCCGAGGCCGACGCGCGACATGCTCTCGACGCCACCGGCGATGACGATGTCATCGGCGCCCTGGGCGATCTTGCCGGCCGCGAAGTTCACGGCATCAAGGCCGGAGGCGCAGAAGCGCGAGATCTGCATGCCGGGCGCCCGGGTGGAATAACCGGCCTCGAAGGCGGCGGCCTTCGGTATGACGGCGCCGGCATCCATGACCGGATCGACGCAGCCCATGATGATGTCATCGACGGTGTTGGTATCGAGGCCGTTGCGGTCGCGGATCGCTTCCAGCGTCTTGGCGGCAAGGCGCACGGACGGCACTTCATGCAGCGAGCCATCCTTCTTGCCGCGGCCGCGCGGCGTGCGCACGTGGTCGTAAATGAATACCTCGGTCATCGTCTCATCTCCCTCGCGGCCCTTAGCCGGAAAATCTGTCCTTTTCCTTTCTCCCCAGCGGGGAGAAGGTGGCCCCGAAGGGGTCGGATGAGGGGGCCAGGGCTCGGCCTGTCGGCCGTTCGCGCTCACCCCCTCATCTGTCCTTCGGACATCTTCTCCCCGCTGGGGAGAAGGAACGCCTATCAAAACGCCTCGGCGGCGAGTTCCATCATCGTTTCGGCGCCGGTTTCGATGCGGGCCTTGCGCAGCGCCGTCTCGGGCATGATACGCTCCATGTAGAACCTGCCGGTGACGAGCTTGTTCTTCAGGTAATCGGCACGGGCGCTATCGCCATTCGCAAGCGCGTCTTCGGCGGCCTTGGCCATCTTCGCCCACATGTAGCCCAGGACCACGAGGCCGAAGAGGTGCATGTAGTCGGTCGAGCCGGCACCGGCATTGTCGGGCTTGGCCATGGCATTCTGCATGAACCACATGGTTGCCGCCTGGACGTCGTCCAAGCCCTTCTTCAGATGCTTGGTGAAGAAGGCGAGCTTCTCGTCGTTGCGGTTTTCCTCGCAGAAATCACCGATCTCCTTGAACAGCGCCATGACCGCGCGGCCGCCGTTGAGGCCGAGCTTGCGGCCGACGAGATCGAGTGCCTGGATGCCGTTGGCACCTTCATAGATCATGGCGATGCGGGCATCGCGGACATACTGGCTCATGCCGTGTTCTTCGATATAGCCGTGCCCACCGAAGACCTGCTGGGCCATGACGGCGTGGTCGAAGCCCTTGTCGGTCAAGACACCCTTAAGTATCGGGGTGACGAGACCGAGGATATCGTCGGCCGTCTGCCGTTCCTTGTCGTCCGCCGAGCGGTGGGCGATATCGGATTTCAGCGCGGTCCAGAGCAGGAAGGCGCGGCCGGCCTCATTGAAGGCGCGGATCGTCATCAGCGAGCGGCGGATATCCGGGTGAACGATGATCGGGTCGGCCTTTTTGTCGGGCGCTTTCGGGCCCGAGAGTGAACGGCCCTGGATGCGCTCGCGGGCATAATTGACGGCGTTCTGATAGGCGATTTCGGAGATCGACAGGCCCTGCAGGCCGACGCCGAGGCGGGCCTCGTTCATCATCACGAACATGGCATTGAGGCCGCGGTTTTCCGCGCCGATCAGATAGCCGGTCGCCTCGTCATAATTCATGACGCAGGTCGCGTTGCCGTGGATGCCCATCTTGTGCTCGATGGCGCCGCAGGAAACGGCGTTGCGGTCACCCGGCGTGCCGTCATCCTTGACGATGAATTTCGGGACGATGAAGAGCGAGATGCCCTTGGTGCCTTCAGGGGCGCCCTCGATGCGGGCGAGCACGAGATGGACGATATTGCCGGTCATGCCGTGTTCGCCGGCAGAGATGAAGATTTTCTGGCCTGAAATCTTGTAGCTGCCGTCACCCTGCGGCACGGCCTTGGTGCGCAGCAGGCCGAGATCGGTGCCGCAATGCGGCTCCGTGAGGTTCATGGTGCCGGACCATTCGCCGGAAACCATTTTCGGCAGATAGGTCTGTTTCTGCTCGTCGGAGCCATGAACGAGGATCGCGGCGATCGCGCCCTGGGTCAGGCCGGGATACATCATCAGCGACATGTTGGCGGCGGAGGTATATTCGCCGACGGCGGCGTGCAGTGTGTAAGGCAGGCCCTGGCCGCCGAACTCTTCCGGCACGGCAAGGCCGGTCCAGCCGCCCTGGCAATAGGCGTCGTAAGCTTCCTTGAAGCCCTTGGGGACGGTGACCGAGCCATCGTCTCCGCGCTTGCAGCCTTCCTGATCGCCCGAATAATTCAGCGGGAAAAGCACTTCCTCGGCGACCTTTGCCGCCTCGCCGAGAATGGCCTCGATCATGTCAGGCGTGGCGTCGGCGAAGCCCGGGAGGTTATTGTAGCGTTCCAGACCCAGCACGTCGTTCAGCACGAAGAGCGTGTCGTTAACCGGGGCCTTGTAGACTGGCATCGTTCGAATTCCTCCAATTCGCAGACCGGACAGAGACCGGCACATGGGAGTGTCTTACAAAATATTGACGTTTGCGTAAACGTCAAATTCTGCATTCGCGCGAATTTGTGAAGAGCCCGAGGCGATCCGGCTTCAACCTGAAAGCACCAATACGTCAGTGAAGCTCGGCCGAGAGGGCGGACTGCCTGCGGATCACGTCGCTCATGGCTTTCAGAAGAGTGGAAAACTCCTCGAGCACCAGACCGAAATAGGCGTCGTCGGTCTCCGCCAGAGCGCTGACGGAGGTGCAGGCGTTGAAGATCAACTTGTCGAGATTGTCGTTGCGATCGAAGACGCCGTCGCAGAGATCGTCGTCGCGGAGCGTATGAAGCTCATCGACGATCTTGCGGATCAGCCAGCGGCGCTGCCAGCGATGCATGTTGACGATGTTTTTCTGCGCATGCCGGATTTCGGACATCAGGTCTGTAAACAAGAAATGGTCCCCGTGAGCTGGCTCACCATATCCGGCTTTTGTAACGCTATCGTGTGAGCCGCGGGCGCAGGCAATTTGCCATCAGTTCCTGCTTCGTCGCGAAGTGCCCGAAGAGCTGAACGAGCTCGCGCTCCTGCTTCTTGTCCAACCCCTGTTTGCGGGCGAAATCGCTGACGCTCCACACTTTTCTGGCATCGAGCAGCGAGGTGATCTTGGGGTCGATATGCGAGCTCATGAGAATGCCCTCCTTCAAGGCGTCATATCAACGCGGAAGGCGGCGCCGGAGTTCCTGCTGGACAGGAGTTTTTGAGCGCTATTCTGACGCAGGCAAAGCGGCGGCGAAATGTGTGATCACGCCGCTCGAGGCGAGCCTTCAGGCGCTGAGCGCGGGTTGCGCCAGCGGCGGTGCGGCCTTGGCAAATTTCTTCGCGCCGGCAACACAGGCAACGACGGCAAGGGTTGCCGCCAGCATGCCCCAGCTGACACTTTCCCCGAGCAGAGTTGCAGCGAGCACCAGGCTGAAGAACGGCTGCAACAGCTGCAGCTGGCCGACCCCGGCAATGCCGCCGAGCGCCAGGCCGTGATACCAGAAGATGAAGCCGATCAGCATGCTGAACAGCGAGACATAGGCGAGACCAAGCCAGGATGGGTTGCTTATAGAGGGTAGCGTTTCAGGCATGGCCACGACCGAGAGCACCAGCATGAGCGGCAGAGAGAGGACCAGTGCCCAGGAAATCACCTGCCAGCCGCCGAGCTTGCGGGAAAGGCGCGCGCCCTCGGCATAGCCGAGACCGCAGACGATGATCGCGGCAAGCATCAAGAGATCGCTTGGCGATATTGCGCCGTCGCTCTGGATCAGGGCAAAACCGGCAACGATGGCACTGCCCAGGGAGGAGAAAAGCCAGAAGACCGGCTGCGGCCGCTCGCCACCGCGCAGCACGCCGAAGATCGCCGTCGAGAGCGGCAACAGGCCGATAAAGACGGTGGAATGTGCGGAGGTGATGTGTTTCAGCGCCAGCGCCGTCAACAGCGGAAAGCCAACGACAACGCCGAGGGCAACGACGACGAGCGGCAGCAGATCACCACGCTGCGGGCGCTTCTCGCGAAACAGAAGCAGAAGCCCGCCGGCCAGGATGCCGGCGATCGCGCCGCGCGCCACAGTGAGGAACACTGGGTCGAAACTCGCCACGGCAACACGTGTCGCAGGCAGCGAGCCGCTGAAAATGAGGATCCCCACAAAGCCACTGAGCCAACCGGCTGCCGTTCTGTCCATCTGCATGCTCCTGTTCTCGCCTGCTATGAACCCGAGGGCATGGCATTGCCAGCAACAGTGCGGTACAGTTCGCACAAACTGTTATGGACACAGATGCAGTACAGATGGATCAGACGATCAAGAATCCGGAGAGCGGCAAGCGCATCGGCGCCGTGATGACGGAGATACGCAGGCGGATATCCGGGCGGGAACTGGTGGCGGGTTCACGGCTGCCTTCGGTGCGGGCCTTCGCCAAGACCATGCATGTCTCCGCCTCGACCGTGGTCGAGGCCTACGAGCGGTTGGCGGCCGAAGGCCTTATTCGCTCACGCCCGGGATCGGGCTTTTACGCATCCAGCCCACCAGCACCGCTGACGCTGTCCGATATCGGGCCGAAACTCGACCGGGCGATCGATCCGCTCTGGGTCTACCGGCAATCGCTGGAAGACAGCCCGGCCCTGCTGAAGCCCGGATGCGGGTGGCTGCCGGAAAGCTGGATGCCCGTCGATGCGATGCGAAAGGCGCTGCGGACCATTGCCCGCGGCGAGGATGCCGTTCTTGCCAATTACGGAACGCCGCTCGGCCAGCTTCCACTGCGGCAACTGCTGTCCCGGCGGATGAACGAACGCGGCATCCCGGCCTCGCCTGATCAAATCATCCTGACGGAATCCGGCACCCAGGCGATCGATCTGGTCTGCCGGTTCCTGATCGAGCCGGGCGATACAGTGATCGTCGACGATCCCTGTTACTTCAACTTTCATGCGCTGCTGCGAGCCAATCGCGCTAGGGCCGTCGCGGTGCCGATGACACCGCATGGCCCCGATATCGAAGCCTTCGAGCAGGCGATCGAACAGCACCGGCCGCGGCTCTACATCACCAACTCGGCCATCCACAACCCAACCGGCGCCACCTGCTCCGCCGTTGTCGCGCACAAGCTGCTGAAGCTGGCCGAGCGGGCCAACATGACAATCATCGAGGACGATATCTTCGCCGATCTGGAGCATGAACCCTCGCCGCGGCTGGCTGCTTTCGATGGTTTGGAGCGGGTCGTGCATGTCGGCAGCTTCTCGAAGACAATTTCGACTTCGGTGCGTTGCGGGTTCATCGCGGCAAAGCCGGAATGGGTCGAACCGCTGATTGATCTCAAGCTGGTGACGAGCATTGGCGGCGGCAGGCTCAATGCCGAACTCATACTGCTGCTTCTGACCGACGGCAGCTACCGCAAGCATCTCGATACGCTGAAGGTCCGGCTTTCCAAGGCCATGGACGACACGATCGGCCGATTAGCCGGGCTCGGCATCGAGCCATGGATCCGGCCACGATCCGGGATTTTCCTGTGGTGCCGGCTGCCTGATGGGATCAATGCCGGAGACATCGCGCAGGCCTGCCTTGCCGATAATGTTGTGCTGGCGCCCGGCAACGCCTTCAGCCTCTCGCAGACATCCAACAGCTACCTGCGCTTCAACGCCGCGCAATGCGATGATCCGCGCATCTACCACTCGCTGGAAAGAGCGCTGAAAGCGGCCCGTCAGATGCCCGCGATCAGGTAGCGGTCACGGCCCGCAGCCTTCGCTTGGTAGAGCGCGGTATCGACGACCTTGAGAAGATCGATACGGTTCGTCCCGGCCTGCGGTGCCAAGGCCCCACCGATGCTGAGGCGGGCAAAAACTGTCTGGCCCTCGACCTCGAAAGGCTGGCGGAACGCCGCCACCAGCCGGTCGGCGACCGAGGATAGAGCGGCTGCATTCGGCGGATTGGGAACGAAGAGCGCAAATTCGTCGCCGCCCATGCGCACCGCGATATCACCTGCCCGGACGACGGCGCGGATGCGGTTTGCGGCTTCGCGCAGCACTTCGTCGCCAGCATGGTGGCCGAGACGGTCGTTGATGCCCTTGAAGCCATCCATATCGAGATAGAGAGCGCCGAAGGTCTGGCCTGCCGCAAGCGATCTGTCGAGTTCGCCATCGACCAGCGCCGCGAGAGCCGAGCGATTGTAGAAGCCGGTGAGCGGATCGGTCATCGCCGCAGCCCTTAGACTGGTTTCGGCGAGGCCCATGATCATGTTGGCCTTCTGCAGGCGGAGCAGGGCGCTTGCGACCAGCGCGAAGCGGCGGAGGCTGTCGATTTCGACTTCCGAGAGATCCCGCGGCCTCGTATCGAGAATGCAGAAGGCGCCGACAGCGAGGCTGTCCTCGGTTTCGATCGGCGCGCCGGCGTAGAAGCGAAAATGCGGATGACCCTCGACATAGGGCATGCGCGACAATTCCGGATGGCGCTGCAGGTCGGGGACGATGACGAGATCGTTGGCGTAGACGACGCGGGTGCAGATGGAGAGATCGCGCGAGCACTCGGCGAGCTGCATTCCGGCCTGGCCGGCGATCCGCTGCCAATCCTCGTCGATGATGTTGATGGCGGCAAACGGCGTGCCGAAGACGCCGCGGGCGAGCTCGGCCAGGGCGGCAAGTTCCGGCGTCGGACTGCGGCTCGCAGCATTCAAGGCGCGAACAGCGAGCAATCTTTCAGCTTCATTGGCGGGGAGCCGGACAACCTGTCCCATTCCAAACCTCCGTCGTCAGTCACGAACTGCTTAAACATGATGCCATGATTCGCGAACGCAAGTGCTGAAGTTCCACGAATATTAACAATGCCTTGCTGGCAGCAATCTCCGACAGCGGACATTGGCCCGGAAAGCTGGTAAACTTGAACTGCACTTGCAACCGGAGGAGCGCATGGACGACCATCGCGCCATTGCAGATCTCATCGCACGCCAGTTTGCCCATCTGAGCTGGACTTACGGTGCTGGGCCTGAAGCCGATGGCTTCATGGAGGACTTCCATCCGGATGCCCAGCTATTCGCATCGGCGCGCCCGGCAAGAGCGCAGACGGCAGCCAAGTTTCTCGAGCGCATGGAAGGCCTGTCGCAGACCTCCCTTCGGGCCTTTGCCGAGCGCTGTCCTGCAAGCAAGATCCTGGTTTTCGGCAATATCGCCGTCGCCGTTGCCAGTTGCGAGGCGATCGAGAATGGACGGGATCGCAGCAACAATGTCGAGATGATGCTGCTGGTGAAGGGCAGTGACGGCTGGAAGATTGCCGCCCAGGCATGGGACCGGGTCCCCGCCGGCGAGGACTTTCCGGACTGGCTTTCATAACCGGCTGTTGCTTCCGCCGACAGACGCGTTACATTTCGCTGGCTAACCGAAGAATGAGCTTGGGAGGAGCGATTTCATGAGACGCATGTGGCCTGAGGAATTCAATTTCGTTCTCAAGGATGCGGAGGAAGTGGTGCTGGACCTTCCAGCGGTGACCCACGAGGATGGGACGCATGGCGCCGCAACCCGTCGCAACGCGCTGAAGGTTCGTATTCCACAGGAAGACTACGAGCGGATCTGGCCTCTGGCCGAGGCCCGTTATCGCCTCGACGGCCGATTTGCCGGCAAGGCGATTACCCTTATCACCACCAACCCCCATTATCATGCCTGGCATCCGGCCGACGGCGGCAGCGCCGACCTGACGTCGGATAGCGGCAGGCACTACACGACGAAATATGTCGTCGTGCATTTTCTCCTCGATGACGTCAGGGAGGTAGCGGCGGCCTGAGGCCGCCCGCCCTCACGCTTCGTCGAGCGCCAATGCCAGATCGGCGATCAGGTCGTCGGGATGCTCTATGCCGATCGACAGCCGGATCGTCGATTCCAGTACGCCGATGCGCTGGCGCACATCCGCAGGAACGCCCGAATGCGTCATCGTTGCCGGGTGAGAGGCCAGGGATTCCGTTCCGCCGAGGCTGACGGCGAGCTTGAAGATCTTCAAGGCGTTCAGGAATTTGAACGAGGCCGGCTGGCCGCCCTTGATGTCGAAAGAGAAGGTCGAACCCGCGCCGCTGCATTGCGCGGCGAATGTCTGCCCAACCGGCGACTGCGCGTCATTGTAGGGCAGATAGTGAATCCGCTCGACCTTCGGGTGATCGCGCAGGAAACCGGCAACCGCCTCGGCATTGCTGTTTGCCCGCTCCATGCGGATCTGCAGCGTTTCCAGCGACCGCCCGAGCATCCAGCAGGAATGCGGATCGAGCTGCGTGCCGATGGCACCGCGCAGCGCCTTCACCTGCTTCATCACAGCCTTGCGGCCAAGGGCGGCACCGGCGATCAGGTCCGAGTGCCCGCCGACATATTTGGTCAACGAATAGAGCGAGATGTCGGCGCCATGCTCGATCGGCCGCTGGAAGACCGGGCCGAGCAGCGTGTTGTCGCAGGCGACGATCGGGGTGTGACCCTGCTTCCTGCCGATCGCATCGGCGACGCGGCGGATCATCGCGACATCGACCAGGCTGTTGGTCGGATTGGCCGGCGTTTCGATCAGAATGACCGAAACACGGCCTTTGGCCATGGCCTCTTCGGCTGCCGCCTCGACCGAGGTTTCGCTGACACCATCGGCAAAACCAACAGCCGAGACGCCGAGATTGAGGAAGGTCCTTGCGAGCAGCGTTTCGGTGCCGCCGTAGAGCGGCTGGGAGTGGAGCACTGTATCGCCGGGGCGAACGAAGGCCAGCAGCGTCGTGGCGATCGCCGACATGCCCGATGAAAACAGCACGCAGCTTTCCGTCCGCTCATAGACGGCAAGACGATCCTCGACGATCTCGCTGTTCGGGTGGTTGAAGCGCGAATAGACGAGACCAGCTCCCTTGCCTTCCGGCGGCTCCTTCCGACCGGAGACGTAGTCGAAGAAGTCGCGGCCATCTTCGGCGGACTTGAAGACGAAGGTGGAGGTTAGGAAGACCGGCGGCTTGACGGCGCCTTCGGAGAGTTCGGGATCATAGCCATAGTTCAGCATCTGGGTTTCCGGATGCAGGGCATGATTGCCGATATGGGTTCTCGAAGGGTGTGGCGCAGTCATCGGATGTCTCCTCGATCGATGTCACGGTTTTCGCACCGCAAATTATATCAAATGCGGCGGCACTTTCTTGCTATTTCGCGCGGTATGATGTTCCACAGAGCAACTTATTGCGGAGTTTCATCAGCATGACGCAGAAAATTGCCGACGAGATCGATCGCCGCATCCTCCGGGAGTTGGCAGCCGATGCACGTATCACCAACAACGAGCTGGCCGAGCGCGTCGGGCTATCGGCTTCCGCCTGCCTGAGGCGGTTGCGGCGGCTGGAGGAGACCGGTGTGATCAAGGGTTACACGGCGCTGATCGATCCCGCCGTCGAGGGCTGGACGATGACGGCGATCGCCTCGATCCGGCTCAGCCGCCAGCACGAGGATGAGATCCAGATGTTCGAGAATGCAGTACGCGGCTGGGACGAAGTATTGGAGTGCCATCTGGTAACCGGCTCGAAAGACTATGTGCTGAAGGTGATGAGTGCCGGGCTCGAACAGTACGAACGTTTCATCAAGGACAAGATCGCCAAGCTCAAATGCGTCGATACGATCGAGACCAGCTTCGTGATGAACACGATCAAGGCGCGGCGCTCCTAAGCCCCAGAAAAGCGCAGCAAAGATCCAAACGTTAAAAAATTCTCACGCAAGTTAACGGGTTGTTTACCACGTTTCGTGAAAGGTGCGCGGTGAGCAGTGGTAATCCGCATTCCGTTTTCAAGTCTCGCGTTTCTTCGGAATGCCGCTACGCCGTCCAGCTTGAGGAAAGTCTAAAAAACTAAACTCGGATGTACGGTCTCTCAAGCCAATAGCCGAACCCTGACGAGGGTTGAGGCAGACGAAGCGAGCAAGAAGATGAACGGATCGCGATCAAATTCTCCCCGGAGCCCCGAAAGGTCGTCTCTCGACGCGCTTAATCGCACGATCGAAGGCCTGGAGGCGCGCATCGAAGGACTGATGGGCGGCAATGGCCCGCGCGACGTTGCGCCCCGCAACGCGCCGCCGGAGCGTGACGCCTATGTGCGATCCTACGAGCAGCCGCGACCGGCCTACGCCGCTCCCGCAGCAGCACGTCCCGATCCGCTCGCCGAAATCCGCCAGCGCCAGCGCATGCTGGAACAGGGACGAGAACGCGCCGCCGCCGAACGCGCGGCAGCTGCTGCCGCCTATCGCGAACCGGCGCCGACGATCCGCGCTCCGGCGCCGGCCGCAGCACCGGCTCCCGCCTATGGCGCCTCCAGCGATACGATGACCGAGATCGCCCAGGCGCTCGTCAACCTGCGCCAGGATCTCAAGCGCGATATTTCCGAAGGTGTAACCCGCGAAATGAGTGCGCTGCGGAGCGAGCTTCGCGACCTCAAGTCATCGGCGCAAGATCGCCGCTTTGCCGACGACATCCGCGAAGACATGGGCCGCCTGGCCGAGAGCATCGACCAGCTGTCGCACCGCTCTGCCGGTCCGGAAGCCGCGGGACTGCGCAGCGAATTCGACGAACTGCGCTCGCTGATGGACGGCCTCGCCCGCGAAGATTCCGTGCGTCACATGGAAAGCCGCTGGGATGGTTTCGAAAACCAGCTGCACGCGCTCGACACGGCGGGCCTGCAGGAAGAGCTGGTGACGCTCGCCTACCGCCTTGACGATATCAAGCGCCACATCGGCGGCATGGGCGAAAGCCCGGCCGTGCGGGCACTCGAAGACAAGCTGATCTCCATTGCCAGCGCGATGGAACAGTTCGGCAGCATGATCCAGCCGCATGACCGGGCAATGTCAGAGCAGTTCGCGGCAATGGATACGCGCCTCGACGAAATCAGCCGGGCGATCGCCGCCAGCAGCCGCAATGCCACCAGCGGCGATCCGGCGCTGATGCACCGCCTCGAAGGCCGCCTGAACGCGCTGGCCGAACAGATCGACCTGATGGGCCGCAGCGTGGAGAGCCGCTCGAACCCTGCCGATGGCATGGCCGACCGGCTGGAAATGCTGACGCGCCGCGTCGAGGAACTGGCAAACACCAAGGCAAGCTCGCGCCTGGACGAACGGCTGGAACAGCTGTCCTACATGCTGGAGCGAACCCACAAGGCCGCTGCCCAGCCTGAGTTGAACGGCGCGCTGGCCGATATTTCCCGCAAGATCGATGCGCTCGAAATCGGTGCGGTCAACGATGTTCTGGCCGAGCGTCTCGATTATTTCGCCCGCCGTATCGACCAAATGGAAATGCAGCCTGCGCCGGTGGCCCAGGCGCCTGTCGATGACAGCGCCTTCCGCCGCATCGAGGGCCGCCTTAGCGACATCGCCGCCCGGCTGGAAGAAAGCACGGCGGCACCGGCAACCGACTCGCGCGCGCTGAAGAGCCTCGAGGACCAGATCGCCAATCTTTCGGCGCTGCTGCACGAACCGCGCGGCAACGAGGGCCTGTCGATCGATCTCGACCGTCGCATGGGCGCGATCGAAGATTACATGGCAACGAGCGACGAATATATCATCGAAGCCGCACGCCAGGCCGCAGAAGCGGTGGTCGATGCCTATTCCCGCAATGGCAACCTGCAGGCCGGCTCCGTCCCGGCCGCCGACATGTCGGCGCTGAACGCCCTTGCCGCCGATCTTCGCCAACTCGAGGATCTGAGCCGCAGCGGCGAGGAACGCACCCACAAGACGTTCCAGGCCCTGCATGAAACGCTCGTCCACATTGCCGACCGGCTTGACGACATGGAAACGCGCAACAGCAGGCCGGCTGCACGGATGCCGGCCGCCAATGCCGATTTCGAAGTCGATCCCTATTCGCTGATCCCGGCCGGCGCTGAGGCCGAAAGGCCTGCAGTGTTTGGAACGAAGACTGCCGCTGCCGCACCCGCTGCCCGCGCCGTCAGCGAACCGGCTGCGCCACAGCCGATGCAGCCTGCCGTCAGCCACACCAGCGCAATCGCCATCGAGGCCGCTACCAAGCCCGCCGCTGACGCCAAGCAGAGCAAGAGCCTGTTCCTGGCGCTCGGCAAGAAGCTGATGCCGGGCAAGAAGGCGCCGAAGGCCCAGGCTGGCGAGCGCACCATCATCGATCCGGTCCCGTCGATCGATCCTGTCGATGTCGTGCCGTCCGAAGAGGCCAACGAGCTGCTGGAGCCGGGCTCCGGCGCCCCTGACGTCAAGAAGATCCTGGAGCGGGTTCGCGCCAGCCAGAGTGCAGCGCGTGCCAATCCAAAGCCCGCGACCGAAAACGATCGCGCCGACTATATCGCGGCCGCCCGCCGCGCGGCACAGGCTGCCGCAATCGAATCCGACCCGAAGGCACAGCCGGTCAAGGGTGAGAAGAAGGCGAAGGCTCCGAAGCCTGCCGGTGGCGCGAGCTCGTTCTCGCGCTTCCGCCGTCCGCTGCTTCTCGCCGTCGGCGCCGTTCTTCTGGCGATCATGGCGTTCCCGCTTGCCCGGACGCTGACATCCGGCCAAAGCGCACCGCCGGCCGAAGTGGCCGTGCTGAGCGATGCCACGCAGACCCCGGCAACGGCCGACACCTCGGCCGCTCCGCAGGCCGATGCACCTGTAGCCGCCCAGAATGAAGCACCGGCTGCTCCCGAAGCTGCGGCTCAGACCGCCGTTCCGCCAGCTGCACCAACCGAGCACCTGACCGATGCGGCGCCGCTCGACGGCGAAGGCGCTGCGACCCTGACGCCGGGCGCCCCGACGCAGGACGCCACGGCCTTCGCGCCGAAGGATGCCCCGGCCTCGACCAACGCGGCACCGGCCCAGCCGGGCCTGACCATTCCTGACGTGATCCAGCCGGCGGCCCTTGCCGACGCTGCGCGCGCTGGCGATGCACTCGCCCTGTTCGAAATCGCTGCCCGTTACAGCGAAGGCCGCAACGGCGTGACGGTCAGCGAAGCCGATGCCGTCAAGTGGTACCAGCTTTCTGCGGACAAGGGCTTTGCCCCGGCGCAGTACCGCCTCGGCAGCATCTACGAAAAGGGCACCGGTGTCGCACGCGACATCAACAAGGCCAAGGACTATTACGAGCAGGCGGCCAACCAGGGCAATGCCAGCGCCATGCACAATCTTGCCGTGCTCTACGCCTCCGGCGCGCTCGGCCAGCAGGATTATGCGACGGCGGCGAACTGGTTTACCAAGGCTGCCAATCTCGGCATCACCGACAGCCAGTTCAACCTCGCCATCCTCTGCGCCCGCGGCAATGGCGTGACGCAGGATCTCGGCGAGAGCTACAAGTGGTTCGCGATCGCCGCCAAGGGTGGCGACAAGGACGCTGGTGCCAAGCGCGACGAAGTGGCCAAGGCGATGAAGCCTGCCGATCTCGACAAGGCGCGCGCCACCACCGATGCCTGGAAACCGCAGCAGCTCGACAACAAGGCCAACGGCATCGACGTGCCCGACGCCTGGACCGGCAAGGGCACCAGCACCTCCAGCGTCGACATGAAGAAGGCGATCCGCAACATTCAGGCGATCCTGAACAATAACGGCTTCGACGCCGGTACGCCTGACGGCGAGATGGGCGCCAAGACCGTCTCGGCGATCAAGAGCTTCCAGAAGTCGATCGGCCAGGATCCCTCCGGCAAGATCAACGACGACACCGTCAAGGCTCTGCTGGAGCGCAACGCCAAGAACGCCACCAAGGCATAACGCCGGCGTAAAAGCGTGAAATCGGAACGGCCCTTTTGCCTTCGCCGCAAAAGGGTCGTTTTGCTTTTGGAGTTTCGCCACCGTGATTGATTGTCAGCCGGGGGATTCGTGAGCATTCAGCTGGACAACGTGCCCTATTTCAGCCAGTGGGAAACGGCTGACATGACGTTGCCCGTACTTGCCGAGGGCTCCGCGGCGCTATTGCGCGATCCGCTCTGGCAGCGGTCGGGCGCGGAGACCGTAGAGGAATACGCGCGCTGGGCCGTCAACGTCTGCGGCATGGCCTGCCTGAAGATGGTGCTTGCCGCCCGCGGCGAGATCCATCCGACGCTGGCATTAGCGCGGGCCTGCACCGCCTATGGCGGCTATGTCGTCAACGAGCTCGACGCCTCGATCAAGGGGCTGATCTATGCGCCCTTCGTAACCTATGTGCGCGAGCATTTCGGACTTGCCGCCGAGACAATGACCGGCGTCCAGACATCAGCTATCCCGGCACTTCTGGTGGAGCGACCGTTCTTCATCGCCTCGGTCAATAGCGGCATTCGCTGGCCGGACCGCATGCCGCCGTCGAAGGGCGGACATCTGGTTCTGGTCACGGCTGCCTCGCCGGAGACGATCCGCTTCCACAATCCATCCGGCCACGATGCTGCGAGTCAGGCCGACGTGATGATGCCGCTTGCCGTCTTCGACCGCTTCTTCGCCAATCGCGGCATCGCCGTCGGCTTCTGACGATTTCAACACCAGATCATTCCGGAGGTTCTCATGACATCTTCCCGCAGCAAGCTGCGCATCGCCGTACTCTTCGGCGGCCGCTCGGCGGAACATGACGTTTCGGTGCTATCGGCAACGAACGTGATGCGGGCGCTGGAGCCTTCGAAATACGAAGCGGTTCCGGTGTTCGTCACCCGCGAGGGTCAGTGGCTGCTCAGCCGTTTCGAGAATGGAAACCTGACCAAGCCTCTCAGCGGCACCGAGCTAGCGCTTGTGCCGGGCGGATTTGGACGGATGATCGCGATCGACGCAGGCAAGATGAGCGATGCCGGCAAGATCGACATCCTGTTTCCGGTGCTGCACGGGATCCATGGCGAGGACGGATCGGTACAGGGACTGGCCGAGGTCGCCCGCGTGCCGCTGGTGGGCTGCGGCATCCTTGGCTCGGCAACAGCGCTCGACAAGGATATCGCCAAGCAGCTGCTGCGCGCAGCCGGCCTGCCGGTTGCCCGCGCAGTGACCATCCATGAGGGAAAGGCACCCACATTCGACGCCCTCGAAAATGAACTCGGCCTGCCGCTGTTCATCAAGCCGGCGCGGCAGGGTTCGTCGGTCGGTGTCCGCAAGGTTTCCGGCAGCCAAGAATTCGGCCCCGCGCTTGCCGAAGGCTTCAAGCATGACCGGAAACTGCTCGCCGAAGAATTCATTCGCGCACGCGAGATCGAATGCAGCGTGCTTGAAGACACCAAGGGCGGGCTATTCGTTTCGCGCCCCGGCGAGATCATCCCGGCCGAAAGCCATGGCTTCTACAGCTACGATGCCAAATATATCGACGAGGACGGCGCGGCGCTGAAAGTTCCTGCGGAGCTGCCGCCGGAGATCGAGGCAAAGATCCGCGAGACCGCGGCACTCGCCTTCCGCGCGCTTGGCTGCGACGGCATGGCTCGCGTCGATTTCTTCCTGACAGAAGACATGCGCTTCCTGATCAACGAAGTGAACACCATCCCCGGATTTACCGATATCAGCATGTATTCGAAGGCGATGGCGGCAAGCGGCGTCAGCTATCCCGAGGTCATCGACCGGCTTGTCGAACATGGGCTGGCACGGGCCGGTATCTAGGCAAGAGATGGTCCTTGCCCGACGCCACAGACCGGTGCCGGGCAAGAAAACATCGGGACTTCGCGAAGGCCTGTCATAAATCCTGAAAAAAGCCGGATTATTCGGGAGTTATCGCCGCGGAATGTGCGGAACGGATGTCGTTTCTCGAAAGCCTCTGGCAACGATTTCCAAGTATGATGCGCCATTCGAATAGGACAAGCGCGTCTGCCCGGCGGGGGCAGTGAGTAATCGGGGTCGGTTGTGGCAATTTATCTGCCCATCGCAGAGTTGTCGGTGAACATCTTCATCATTCTTGGCATGGGCGCCGCGGTCGGCTTCCTGTCGGGCATGTTTGGCGTTGGCGGCGGCTTCCTGATCACGCCACTCCTGATCTTCTACAACATACCGCCCGTCGTTGCCGTCGCCACCGGTGCCAATCAGGTCGTGGCATCGTCCATCTCCGGCGCGATCACGCATTTCCGGCGCGGCACGCTCGACGTCAAACTGGGATCGGTGCTGCTGATCGGCGGCCTTTCCGGCGCGACCGTCGGTATCTGGATCTTCTCGCTCTTGCGCCGTCTCGGTCAGCTCGACTTGTTCATCTCGCTGCTTTACGTTGTGTTCCTCGGCACCGTCGGCGGGCTGATGCTGCTCGAAAGCGTCAACGCGATGCGCCGCGCGGCAAAGAACGAGGCGCCGGCGCCGCGAAAGCCCGGGCATCACCACTGGGTGCATCGCCTGCCCTTCAAGGTGCGCTTCAAGAAATCGAAGATCTATCTCAGCGTCATCCCGGTGATCGCGCTCGGCTTCGGGATCGGCATCCTGACATCCGTCATGGGTGTCGGCGGCGGCTTCATCATGGTTCCGGCGATGATCTACCTGCTGCGTATCCCCACGAATGTCGTCGTCGGCACCTCGCTGTTCCAGATCATCTTCGTCACCGCCTACACGACGATCGTGCAGGCCGCGACGAACTTTTCCGTCGATATCGTACTGGCCTTCATCCTGATGGTCGCAGGCGTGATCGGCGCGCAATATGGCGTGCGGGTCGGCCAGAAGCTGCGCGGCGAGCAGCTGCGCGCCCTTCTCGGCCTACTGGTTCTTGCGGTCGGCATTCGTCTGGCGATTTCGCTGGTCGTCACGCCTGCCGATATCTACTCGATCGTGATGGGAGGCAATTGATGCGCTGCCTTCCGGCCTTCGCGCTGTCGCTCGCCCTCCTCCTGCCCGGCCTCGCATCGGCACAGATGCTACTGCCCGGGCAGAATTCCGAGAGCTCCCGCGAAGGCCTGGAGATCGGCACCTCGACCAGCGAAATCGCCATCACCTCCGATTTCCGCGGCGCGGACCTGACGATCTTCGGCGCCGTCACCGAGACCGACCAGCTGCTGTTGGCCGTAGGGCAATATGACGTGGTCGTCGTTCTGGAGGGTCCGCGCGAGAACGCCACGGTGCGCAAGAAGCAACGCGTCTTCGGCATCTGGATCAACACCAGCTCGATGACCTTCGAGGCGGTGCCGCATTCCTATTCGATGTCGAGCTCACGGGCGATCGATGACGTCACGACGCCGCTCGACCTCACCGACGAGGGGATCGGCATCGACCATATTCCGCTGACGCCGGTCGGCTATGTCGGCGACGGCAGCAGTCTCGGCGAATTCCGCGAGTCCTTCCGTCGGCTGCAGCAGAGCGGCGGCCTTTATGAGCGTGATCCCTCGGGGGTCCGCTTCGTCAGCTCCAACCTCTTCAAGGCGAGCCTGCGGCTTCCAGCCAATATTCCGAACGGCGTGCATACGGTGCGCGCCTACCTGTTCAAGAGCGGAAAGCTGGTGACGCAGAAATCCGTGCCGCTGCGCGTCATCAAAACCGGCATCGAGCAGATGATCACCGATGCAGCGCACGAGAAGCCGATCCTTTACGGTGCCTTCTCGGTGTTCCTGGCGCTGATCACAGGCTGGCTGGCCAGCATCGTCTTCCGCAAGGACTGATCAGGCGCTTTTCTTCCGCGCGACGACCTCAAGATAGGCTTCCGTCAGCCGCCCGAGGACCGAAGGCGTTCCCGGTGGAAGCTCCATGCCGAGATGCTTGGCGCGCAGCTCATCCATGAAATCGTTCCACAGCTGCGCTCCACCATTTTCCAGCAGTTCGGCGCGGATCGCCAGCTCCTCTGAAACAGGCATGTGCTTTCGCCCCCAGGCGCCCATCTGCGCCAACAAGGGCACGAGATCGATCGATATTTCGGTGAGGCTATAGACCGACTTCTGCTTGTGGCTCGGATCGTCTTCCTTGGTAAGCAACCCTTTGTCGACGAGACGGCGAAGGCGGTCTGCCAGGATGTTGGAGGCGATCCCCTCCACCGAATTCTGCAGCAGCTCGCGAAAATGGCGGCGATTGCCGAACATGATGTCTCGGATAACGATCAGGCTCCATCTGTCGCCGAGGACCTCGAGCGTCAGATTGATCGGGCAACCCGAGCGGTGCAACTCATTCATTCCCAGCCCCCAAAACCGATTGCATTTTGCCGGTGGTTTACCCCGTGCTCAACCGATTGCTTTTCGCAATCGGTTTTGACTATGATAGATTTAGACGTTCAAAGGGAGGAAATGCAAATGCGCAAGCTCGTTGTCTGGAATCTGATGACGCTTGATGGCTATTTCGAGGGCACGAAGCCTTGGGACATCGGATTTCATACGCTGGTCTGGGGGCCGGAACTGGAAGCCTATTCCGAGCAGTTCGGCAAGGAGGGCGATCTGCTGATCTTCGGCCGCAAGACCTATGAGGGGATGGCGGCCTATTGGACGACCACCGAGGACGAAGACAATATCAAGCCCTATATGAACAGCATCGCCAAGATCGCCGTTTCCCGCACCCTGACCGAGGCGACCTGGAACAACACGCGCGTCGTCAGCGATCCCGTCGCAGAGCTCACGAAGCTGAAACGGCAGGATGGCAAGACGATCTTCATCTTCGGCAGCGCCGAACTCGCCGATGGGATGCTGAAGGCCGGGCTGGTCGATGAGATCCGCATCTGCCTCGTGCCGGTCATCCTCGGCAGCGGCAATCCCCATTTCAAGCCCGCCAGCGAACAGCGCGCCCTGACGCTTATCGAGAGCACAACCACCAAGAACGGCGGCGTCATTCTGCGCTACGCGGTGCCGAAAGCGGCTTAAGTTTCGTCGAAAGTGCGGCCAAGAAGGCGGGCGTCGTCAAGCAGCCGAACAGCTGACTCTTACGCCTGCCGATCTGTGCTTCGATAGAATCGGCCATTTCAGCCTGTTTCACTCCCGCCACGCAGCCGGCTTCTGGCTGGAGACGGTTCTGTGGCTGAGAGATGGCGCCAATCCCTGGCCGCGCCAGTGCGTCCACATCCCGCCTTTTGAGGGACACAACTTCGCCTTTGAATAAAAACGGCTCTTTAAGATTTACGAGTTAGTAATCTCTCGAAACGAGAGGTTCAGTTTTGCGTATCCGTACACTTCTCGCCCTGGTGCTGCTGGCACTTGTTGCCGGCTGTGCGACGGCGCCCCGTCAGACACGAAATATCTGCGCGGTCTTCGACCAGCGCGACGGCCTGTTTACCAACTGGCAGCGCGAGGCCGAGCGCGCCGAAAAGAAATACGGCATTCCCGTGCCGATCCTGATGGCGACGATGTATGTGGAATCGGGCTTCCAGCCGAACGCCCGTCCGCCGCGCACGAAACTCTTCGGCTTCATTCCCTGGACGCGGCAATCGACCGCCTATGGATATTCCCAGGCGCTTGACGGCACCTGGGATCATTACCAGTCCGAAACAGGAAACTGGACCGGCCGCCGCACCAACTTCGCCGACGCGATCGATTTCATCGCCTGGTACCACTACAGCAACAGTCAGGCGACCGGCATCCAGCGCAACGATGCCTACAATCTCTACCTCGCCTATTATTCCGGCCCGACCGGCTACAAGCGCGGCGACTGGCGCTCGAACGGCCAGCTGCAGAAGACGGCGCAGAAGTTTGCGAACATGGCCGCAACCTATCAGCAGCAGCTGAATGGATGCGATTGAGGCGCGAGCTTAACCGCGCAGGTTTCCGAACCTGACGGAATAGATGCGGTCGCGGCCCAGGAGATGGGCGACGAGCGATGCGTGATCGAACAGGCCCTTCATCGCCTTGTGGCCGAGATCGAGGCCGCCGCTCATCACGCCGAAGGCAGGCATCAGCAGGCGGGAACCATCCGTGGCAAAGCAGGGACGGCGGATCGATTTTTCGCGGCGGCGGACGGTGGCGGCTGGGTGCAGGTGACCGGCGATTTCGCCCTGCTGCAATCCGCCCTTCGGCTCGTGGCGGAAGGTGAGGCCGCCATAGTGGATCTCGTCGGCGCAGATGCCGGGCAGATCGACGGTGCCGTCAGGGTCATGGTTGCCGTTGATCCATATCCATTCACGGCCGCGGGCCATGTCCGCAATCAGCATGCGGAAGGGTTCCGGCAGGTGCTGCGAACCGACGCGGTCATGAAAATTATCGCCGAGCGAGACGACGATCTTCGGATCGTAGCGGGCAATGACGGCCGAGAGAACGGTGAGCGTCGCCAGTGTGTCATAGGGCGGCAGCATCATGCCGCGGCGGGCGAAGGCGGCGCCCTTCTCCAGATGCAGGTCGGAGACGACGAGCATACCTGTTTCAGGCAGGTAGAGGGCGCCCAGGGGATCGCAGACCGCAGCAATGCCTGCGACCGACGTTTCCACGCCGGGCATCGGGACCAATCCGTTGAGTTCGCGCGCCAGCGCCAGGCGGTTCATTGCGGTCTTCTATCCTAAATCTTCAGCTCATCGCCTCGGCGATGAGGTCGTCTGCCGCTTCGGCCAGCAGCGCATCATGGGCTACGCCCGGCACCGCCTCCTTGCCGATCTCGAGCATGACGGGCACGGCGAGCGGCGAAATATGGTCCAGCGCACGATGCGTGATGTGACCCTTGATTCGTCTCAGCATATCGCCAAGCCGGGAAATATCCAAAAGCCCGGTGCCCGCATCCTGCCTGGTCGCCTGCAGCAGGATGTGATCAGGCTCGTGGCTGCGCAGCACGTCATAGATCAGATCCGCGGAAACGGTGACCTGTCTGCCGCTCTTTTCCTTGCCCGGGTGACGGCGCTCGATCAAACCTGCAATCACGGCGCAATTGCGGAAGGTGCGCTTCAAAAGGAAGGATTCGTCGAGCCAGGATTCAAGGTCGTCACCGAGCATGTCCTCATCGAAGAGATCGGCAAGGCTGAGGCGGCCACTTGAGATCATCTGGCCCATATCCTCCAAGCCCCAGATGCCGAGCGAATAATCGGTACAGACGAAGCCGAGCGGCTTGGCACCTGCCCGCTCCAGCCGCCGTGTCAGCAGCATGCCGAGCGTCTGATGGGCGAGCCGCCCTTCGAAGGGATAGGCGACCATGTAGCAGCGGCTGCCGCGCGGGAACGTTTCGATTAGCAGCTCGTCGCGCTTCGGCAGCATCGACTTGTCCTTCTGCAGCGACAGCCAGTCGCGCACCTGATCCGGCAGATGGTCCCAACGGTCAGGATCGGCGATCATCGAGCGGACTTGATCGGCGAGATAGGTCGAGAGCGGAAACTTGCCGCCGGCATAGGATGGGATCTTGGGGTCGAGCGAGAATGCCTGCGAGGCGAGCGCCTCGTTCTCGCGGATGCCCTCGAAGCGCAGCACCTTGCCGGAGAAGATGAAGGTATCGCCCGGAGACAGCTGCTCGAAGAAATACTCCTCCATCTTGCCGAGCACCGCGCCGCCGCGGCCGATACGCCCGCCCTCGCCACGCTTGACCATCTTCAGGTTCAGCATCGGGCTTTCGACGATGGTGCCGAGATTGAGCCGGTATTGCTGGGCCACCTGTGGATTGGAGACGCGCCAGAGACCGTCGCTGGTTTTGCGGATGCGGGCGTAGCGCTCGTAGGTGCGCAGCGCATAGCCGCCGGTGGCGACGAAATCGACGATCTGCTCGAAAGTTTTCCAGGCGAGATCGGCATAGGGGGACGCGGTCCGGATCTCGTCATAGAGCTGCAGCATATCGAACGGTTCGGCGCAGGCCATGCCGAGCACGTGCTGGGCCAGCACATCCAGCGCGCCACGGCCAACCGGCGGGGTGTCCTGCGCACCGATGTAATTCGCATCGAGCGCCGCCTGGCATTCCATCACCTCGAAGCGGTTGGCGGGCACGAGGATCGCCTTCGACGGTTCGTCCATTCGGTGGTTTGCACGGCCGATGCGCTGGGCGAGACGCGAAGCACCCTTGGGCGCGCCGACATGGATGACGAGGTCGACGTCGCCCCAGTCGATACCGAGATCGAGCGTCGAGGTGGCGACGACGGCGCGCAGCTTGTTGGCGGCCATCGCCGCTTCCACCTTGCGCCGCTGGCTGACATCGAGCGAACCGTGATGCAGGGCGATCGGCAGATTGTCCTCGTTGATCGTCCAGAGTTCCTGGAAGAGCATTTCCGCCTGCGAGCGGGTGTTGACGAAGAGCAGCGTCGTCTGGTGATCGAGAAGCTGTTTGTAGACATCAGGAATGGCGTATTTGGCGGAGTGACCCGACCAGGGAATGCGTTCCTCGGTTTTCAGGATCGAGATATCCGGCTTCGCGCCGCCTTCGACGGTGACGAGACCGGCATGTCTCTCCTCGCCCTCTTCCTGGGCCACCAGCCATTTTTGCAGGTCCATCGGCTCGGCGACGGTGGCGGAAAGGCCAATGGTCTGCAGATCGGGAGCGAGCATGCGAAGTCTGGCGATGCCGAGGGAGAGCATGTGGCCGCGCTTGGACGTCACAAGCGAGTGAAGCTCGTCCAGCACGATATACTTCAGGTCCTTGAAGAAGCGCTCGGCCTCGCCATTGGCGAGCAGCAATGCCACCTGCTCCGGCGTCGTCAGCAGGATATCGGGCGGGTTGAGCTTCTGGCGCTGGCGCTTGGCATTCGGCGTGTCGCCGGTGCGGTTTTCGATGCTGACGGGCAGGCCCATCTCTTCCACAGGCTTGGTCAGATTGCGCTCGATATCGACGGCGAGCGCCTTCAGCGGCGAGACATAGAGCGTGTGGATGCCGGTGAAGGCCGAGCCCGGCGGGATCTTGCCGCGGCGGGTCAGATCGATCAGCGCCGGCAGAAAACCGGCCAGCGTCTTGCCGGCGCCCGTTGGTGCGATCAGCAGCGTGCTCTCGCCGGTTTCGGCGCGAGCCAGCAATTCCAGCTGATGCGTGCGCGGCCGCCAGCCCTTTTCCGCAAACCAGCGGAGAAAAGGGGCAGGCAGGGCAAGGCTGGTATCGGCATCGACTTGGTCCACGCCATAAAGGTAGTGAAATCAGGGCGAAAGAGAAGAGCGCGATCTCACATCGCGATATAGCGGTCCTTGCGGTGATTGATGGCGAGCGTGAGGTTCAGGACCACTGCGCCAAGCACCGAGCAGGCGATGATGAACGGGCTGGCGACAAAGAAGGACAGCGCCAGAATGATGCCGTCGAAGCCGAGCTGGACGAGGCCTGCCCGCCAGCCGAAACGATCCTGGATATAGAGCGCCAGAATACCGACGCCGCCCAGGCTGGCGCGATGGCGGAAGAGCGCCAGCATGCCCGCGCCGATGACCAGGCCGCCGAAGAGGGCACCGACGATCGGATCGACATGCGAAAGACTGATGAAGCGAGGCGCAACCTCGGACAGTGCCGAGGTCATGGCGATCGCAATAAAGGTCTTGACCGTGAAGGCAGGCCCGAGGCGGCGAAAGGCGAGATAATAGAAGGGCAGGTTTACGGCGAAGAAGCAGAGGCCGAAGCTCCAGCCGGTGGCGTAATGCAACAGGAAGGCCATGCCGGCCGTGCCGCCCGTCAGAAGGCCAGCGCCTGAAAGCAGCGAGACGCCGAGCACCGCAAGCATGCTTCCGGCAACCAGGCCCTGGGCATCGTCCAGGAGCGAGTGGCGGTCTGCCGAAGAATTCAAGACGCCTGTGAATGCCATTATTCCCCCCTCCCGGTTTGGCTCTTTCTATCCTGACGGAGCCGCTTGGCAAGATGTCCCAGTCAGCGATCTGCATTTTCGCCGCATTGCTGGAGCGGCCTGACGGCTGACACAGAAGAGAGACAGAAGATGCCGACACGCCGCTCGATCCTTGCTGCCATCGGCGCACTCGCCCTTCTTCCCCGGATATCGAGAGCGGCAGCCGCGGCGCCCGCCAGCCTGACGCTTTGGCCAGGCTCTCCTCCGGGCGGTGGTGGTCCGTCGGGCGATGTGCGGCAGAATTCCAAGGGGGCGGTGAGCAACATCGGCATTCCTAAGATCGATGTCTTTGCGCCGCAAAGTCCCAATGGAACGGCCTTCCTGATCGCGGCGGGCGGCGGCTACAAGCGCATCGAGATGCGGAGCGAGGCGCTACCGGCCGCGCAATGGCTGAACGATCGCGGGATCACCGCCTTCGTGCTTTCCTACCGGCTTCCGGCCGAAGGTTGGGAGGCCGGGCCACTGGCGCCGCTGCAGGACGCGCAGCGTGCGCTGCGGCTGATCCGGGCAAATGCCGGAACCTTCCAAATCAATCCTGACCGCCTTGGAGTCCTCGGCTTTTCCGCCGGCGGCCATCTTCTTGGCCTGGCGGCGACGCGATCGGCTTTCGCTTCCTATGAGCCGATCGATGCGGCCGACAGGCTTTCGGCGCGGCCGGATCTTGCGGCATTGATCTATCCCGTCATCACCCTGAAACCGCCCTTCGATCATACCTCGACGCGAAAGGTGCTGATCGGCAGCCATCCGAGCCCGGCCCTCAGTTCGGAGTGGTCGGTGGAAGATCATGTGAAGGCGCGTTGCCCGGCGGTTTTCCTCGTGCAGGCGCAAGACGATCCGATTTCCGATCCGCAGAATACGCTGATCATGCAAGCCGCCTGCGAGAAGGCGGGTGTGCCGGTCGAGCTGCACCGGCTGGCGAGTGGCGGCCATGGCTTCGGCATGGGCGTGCCGGGCACTGATACGGGCGCATGGCCGGACTATTTTGCCACCTGGCTCGACAAGAAAATCCCGCCTCGCGGCTGAAATTTCCTCCTTTTTCACAACACGCTTGACTCCCGCGATAATCATGGATATTTTTTATCCACGAATTGAGGAGGTGACTTCGATGAAACTCAGCGATGGTGTCGAGCAGGCCATTCATTGCGTCGCGGTGCTTGCCGGCCTTTCTGCCGAAGGCGTGCTCTCGGCCGCCGCACTCGCCGAATTTCACGGTGTTTCGACGAGTTATCTCCTGAAGCATCTGCAGGCTCTTTCGGGGGCTGGTCTCGTCAAAACTGTGCCGGGGCCGAAAGGCGGGTACCGGCTGGCGAAGAGACCCGATGCTATTTCGCTGCTCGATATCGTGCTTGCCGTCGAGGGCCCGGCGCCCGCCTTCCGCTGCAGCGAAATTCGTCAGCGCGGGCCAAACCCGCTGCCGCAGCGCTACTTCACCAAGCCGTGCCAGGTCACGGCGGCGATGCTGAAAGCCGAGCGCGCCTATCGCGCCGAACTCGCCAAGACAAAGATCTCAGACATTCTGGCGGACCTTGCCGCCGATGATGACGGAGGCATCGCCGCCCGCGGTTGCGCCTTCATGGACTTGAACGAACGCAAAGCGGCTCGATGAGCCTTACCCCCAAAGGAGAATGACGATGCAACCCCGTTTCAATTTCGCCAAGGCTGCCCCTGATGCTTACAAGGCCGTCGCTGCATTGGAGCAGTATGTCCAGACCTCAGGTCTCGAGCGCCGCTTCATCCACCTGATCAAGCTGCGTGCCTCGCAGATCAACGGCTGCGCTTACTGCGTCGACATGCATGTGAAGGAATCGCGCCACGACGGTCTCTCGGAACAGTGGATCAACCTGATGTGCGTCTGGCGTGAATCGCCGGTCTATGATGCCAGGGAACGTGCGCTGCTCGGCTGGGTCGATGCTGTCACGAACATCGCTTCGACCGGCGCTCCGGATGCCGATTACGAAGCGCTGAAGGCGCATTTCGGCGAAGAAGAAATCACCAAGATTACCGTGGCGATCGGCGCGATCAATGTCTGGAACCGCCTCGCCGTAGGCTTCCGGGCACAGCACCCGATCGACCAGCCGGCAAAGGCTGCCTGAGGCTACGAGCCCCTCTCTCCAAACGGGGAGAGGGGTTCATTCATCAATTCGTCTTGGGTGCGGTCTGGACCGGCCGTTCGGCGGAGGGATCGACGCTGTTGAAGACCTGGCGGAGGGTCTGGGAGATTTCCTCGGCTGAGGCACCCTTCGCGTATTCTTCCTTCATGCGGCGTCTGACAAGCTTTTCCAGTTCTGACATATCGTCACCTCATCATTTCCGGCGCGAGGTCATTTTCGCGCTGCAGCATGGATGAGGCAAGTTACGATTTGTTCACGCGCGCTCACAGCGCGATGTAGCGATCGGCGCGATGGTTGATCGTCAAAAACAGATTGAGCACCACCGCGCCCAGCACCGAATAGAAGACAACCGGCGGCGTGGTGACGAAGAAGGCTGCCGCCAGCACGCACATATCGATGGCGAGCTGAACAAGACCGGCGCGGATGCCGAAACGCTCCTGCATATAGATGCCGAGAATGCCGACGCCGCCGAGGCTGGCGCGGTGGCGGTAAAGCGCCAGAAGGCCGAAGCCGAGCAGCAGGCCGCCGAGAAGGGCCGCCCATGCCGGCTGGATCGTGGCGATCGCCATGACCTTCGGCTGCAGGCTTGTCAGCGCCGAGGTGAGGCCGATGGCGATGAAGGTCTTCAGCGTGAAGGCGATGCCGAGACGCTTCCAGGAGAGATAGAAGAACGGCACGTTCAGAAAGAAGAAGGCCAGACCGAAATTGATGCCGAACGCATAGTGGAGCAGGAAGGCGATACCCGCGGTACTGCCGGTCAGGAGGCCGGCGCTGGCGAGAACATAAAGGCCGAGCGCGGAGACGAGGCTGCCGGTGAAGATGCCCTGGACATCCTCGACTGCCGTGTGACGCGTGGCGCTGGTGTTCCAGAAACCGAGGGCACTGATGAGCTGGGTCATGTCGCTAATCTCCAAACGGCAGACGAGTTCAAGAGCGCCGGAGACACTCCTGCGCGATGGATTTTCGATGATGAGAGAGCCGGGGCGTTCCTGCTTTCGATCGCGGCGCCGGTCGGCTTATGGGGGAATTATTGGGCTTTTCGCACTTGCGAGCAAGTGAAATATGTAAGCAATGCTGACCTATTTCAAATTCGCAAGATTTGTGCGTTCACTTGCCCCGGCGCGTAAGGAACAAAATACCGGAAACCGGTTTTCCGCCATCTTTGCGAATGGTGGTTTTCTCGATTTTCAGCACATCGAAGCCGTGGCGAGCGGAGAGGGCTCGGACATAGGTTTCCGTGTGGGCATATCGCAGCGAAGGCGCCAGATGAAAGCTATCGCCCTCGCCTGCATCCTCGACAGAGAAGGCGAAATCGCCGCCCGGCACCGCAAGCTGTTCGGCGATCACGAAGACGCTTTCGAGATTGCCGAGATACATCAGGACGTCGGCAGCGGTGATCAGGTCAGCGCGGGTTTCGCTTCTGCCTGAAAAGATGCCGGAGCTTTCGGGAGAGCGCGAGAGATCGGCCTGGGCCAGATGATCGTAGATCGCCTTCTCTTCCGCCTTGGCCAGCATGTTCTGCGAGAGATCATAGCCCTCAAGCACATCGACGGTGTCGCGGATTTCCGGCCCGAGGAGGCCTGTGCCGCAGCCGAGATCGACGGCCAGCGTATAGCGGCGGCCGGTGGATGCCACGAGGGCCGCCAGCTTCTGCGGGACTGAATAGTCGAGCTTTTCGACAAGCGATGTCTCGAAGCGCCCGGCATAATCGTCGAAGAGACGCTCGACATAGCGGCTCGGCGGCTGGTCCGGTGTGGCCGCTTCGCCGAGCAGCGCGAGCTTGAGACCCGCGCCGAAGACATCCTCGGGGTCGAGCGCGACGGTCTGCCTGTAGCCATCGGCTGCGCCAGCCGTGTTGCCGGCCTTTTCCCGGTAGGTCGCCAGCCGGTACCAACCGGCCGCCCAGGATGGCGTCAGTTCCAGGGCCTGTTCCATGAGTTCCGCCGCCGCCTCCGGCTCGCCGCCCTCATCGAGCATCTTGGCGTAATCGGCGCGGCGGTCGGCAATGACGTCGCCTGAAGAGAGCTGGCTCTGCTGCATGATGGGCCCTGTTGAATGCTCGCGCATTTGGCGGTGGCCACAAAAAAACTCAAGTCCTATTTCAGAGGCGGGGCGGACAGCTCTGGAAAAGGCTTGCGAGCAATGATTCGCGACCGTATCTCAGGGCAAACAGGAGATGTGAATGTCCGATCAGGTGAACAAGTTTCTCGGCGACTCGCTCGGCCGAACTTTGGTGAAGCTCTTGGTGGTTTCGCTGATCGTCGGCTTCGTCATGACGATCTTCGGCTGGACGCCGTATGAGATCGTCTACGGCATTCGCGATTTCATCCGGGAAATCTGGTATCGCGGCTTCTCGGCCCTCGGCCGCGTCGGCGATTATCTGCTGCTCGGCGCCACGATCGTCATTCCGATCTTCGTCATCATCCGTCTCTTCAAGTATCGCCGCTGATCATGACCGTCACAATCGTCTCCCGGCGCGGGTTGCTGCGCCTTTCCGGCCTTGCACTTGTCGCGGGCGTTGCAAGCTGCACCACCACACCGAAGATGTCGTCGACGCCCTCGGACGGTCAGGATGAGACAGCGGCGGCCCTGCCGCTCGTCAATCAGCTGCGTGCCAAGAACGGCCTGCCGCCGCTCAGCATCGATCCGGCGGCAAGTGCGGCGGCAATCTTCCAGGCGAAGCGCATGGCGAGCGCCGGCAAGATGGCGCATCTCATAGGCATGTCCGACAGCTTCGGCGCCCGCGTGAAGGCGAGCGGGGTACAGCTTCCTGCCGCCGAGAATATCGGCGTCGGCCAGAAGTCTGTCGATGGCATCGTTCAGGCGTGGATCAACTCGCCGCATCATCTGGAAAACATGCTCGGCCGCTATAGCGGCGTCGGCGTTGCCGTCGCGCATAATGCATCTTCCAACAACTGGCCCTATTGGGCCATGGTGCTCTCGAACTGAGGCGATTCTGCCTCCCGTTTCGAGGCAGGCATGAGCAGGACTGAAGACCACGCCCCATTGGCATTCGACGTGACGCACCGGCTGGTGCTGTCGATTGCCATCCCGATGACCCTTGGCTTCATGACGACGCCGTTGCTCGGCCTTGTCGATACCGGCGTCGTCGGCCATATGGGCCAACCCGACGCGCTTGCCGGTCTTGCCATCGGCGCCATGCTGTTCGACCTCCTCCTCGGCAGCTTCAACTTTCTAAGAGCCTCGACGACCGGCCTGACGGCGCAGGCGCTTGGCCGGCGTGATCTGCGGGAGCAGCAGGGCGTGTTCTGGCGGGCGATGATTTCGGCGATCGGCTGCGGCGTATTGTTGCTCTGTCTGTCCCCGCTGCTTCTGGCAGCGGGGCTGAAGCTGATGGGACCGGAAGCGGCCGTGGCGCAGGCGACCAGCACCTATTTCTCGATCCGCATCCTGGCGGCGCCCGCCGCACTCGCAAATTATGCCATTCTCGGCTTCGTCCTCGGACGCGGCCAGGGCACGATCGGGCTTTCGCTGCAAATCCTCATCAACGGCATCAACATCGTGCTCGCCATCTATCTCGGTCTGGAGCTTGAATGGGGTGTCGCAGGCGTCGCCTGGGGCACGATGGTCGGCGAAACGGTCGGTGCGCTCGCCGGTCTGGCAATCGTGTTGCGCAGCTTCAGAGGAAGTCAACGGCCGCAACGCGCCGAAATTCTGTCGCGGCACCGGCTTGCAGAGCTTTTCGCGCTGAACCGCGATATCCTGATCCGCACCTTTGTGCTGATTGGCTCCTTCGCCATCATGACCCGAATCGGCACCAGCTTCGGCGCCGTGACGCTGGCGGCCAATGCGGTGCTGATGAACTTCTTTCTGCTGTCCGGTTATTATCTCGATGGCCTTGCCAACGCTGCCGAGCAGATCACCGGCCGGGCAATCGGCGCTGCCCACCGTCCGGCTTTCGATCGCGGCCTGAAGCTGACGGCGATCTGGTCGTTCGGACTTGCGGCCGCCGTTTCGGCCTTCTTCTTTGCGGCCGGCCCGTGGCTGATCTCGGTGCTGACCACATCGCCCGATGTCCGCGAGGCCGCGAACACCTACATGCCCTGGGCAGCGATCACCGGGCTGACCGGAGCTCTCGCCTTCCTGATGGACGGGGTCTTCATCGGCGCGACGTGGTCTTCAGACATGCGCAATCGCATGCTGATGTCCTTTGCCGGATATCTGGCAGCGCTGGCGATCTTCGTGCCGCTGTTCGGCAATCACGGCCTCTGGCTGGCGATGAACGCCTTCCTGCTGTTTCGCGGCATCTTCCTGGCGATGCTGGTCAAGCCGCGCGCCGATCAGACCTTCGCGGCAGCCCAGTGATCGAGCCTGCTGTCGCGCAGCTCGCGGATCGATGAGACCTTCTCGCGGTCAACAAGCTTCGAGAGACCGCGGATGATGTCGCCAGCTAGCCCCGGGCCTTCATAGACCATGCAGGAATAGAGCTGCACGAGGTCCGCGCCGGCCTTGATCTTCTCCAGCGCGGTTTCAGCCGAGGAGACGCCGCCGACGCCGATGATCGGCAGGGACGGACCGACGCGCTTGCGCATCCGCGCCAGAACCGCCGTCGATTTGGCAAACAGCGGTGCGCCGGAAAGCCCGCCGGCCTCCTTCGCCTGCCGCTGATCCTTCAGGCCATCGCGGGCGAGCGTGGTGTTGGAAACGATCAGACCATCCAGCGCATGCGCCAGGGCTTCGGCGGCGATATCGTCCATGCCTTCTTCCGTCAGATCAGGCGCGATCTTCAGGAAAACCGGCACGCGGCGGCCAGCCTTCTTCGCTTCCTCGTCGCGGGCGGCGAGAACGGCGGACAGAAGGGCCGCAAGGCTTTCGCGCGCCTGCAGATCGCGCAGGCCGGGCGTGTTGGGCGAGGAGATATTGGCGGTGAAATAGCGGGCGACGGAATAGAAGCGGCGGATGCCGGTGACGTAATCGCCGATCCGGTCTTCGCTATCCTTGTTGGCGCCGATGTTGACGCCGATAATGCCATCGCCTCGGATCGCCGAGAGGCGCTGGAAGGCCGCCTCGTGGCCTTCGTTGTTGAAGCCGAGCCGGTTGATGACGGCGTTGTCTTCGACCAGGCGGAATATGCGCGGGCGCGGATTGCCGGATTGCGGCTTGGGCGTCACCGTGCCGATTTCCGTGAAGCCGAAGCCGAGCCGCAGAAGCGCTTCCGGAACCTCGGCATTCTTGTCATATCCGGCTGCCATGCCGAGCGGATTGGCGAATGTCAGGCCGGCGACCGTTTGCGCAAGCCGCGGATCGGCAGGAATGCGGCAAGCCGGTACGAGGCCCGATTTCAGCCCGGCGATCGACATGCCATGCGCCGTTTCCGGATCGAAGAGGAAGAGGCCCTTACGGGTGGCCTGCTTGAAAAGGTCCAGCATCAGATAAGCTCCGGAAAGATGTGATTGCCTGCCTCATCGAGCAGCAGCGGCTTTTCCGAGATCACCGCCGAAAGCGGCAGCTCGCCATAGAGATGCGGGAAGAGATCGCCGCCGCGCGAGGCCTCGAAGATCAGCTTGTCGCCGAGCCTTGCGCCGTCGATCGCAACGAGCATCAGCCCCGTCTGCCCTGCGAAATAGAACGCTGCCGTCTGGCGCGCCTGGGCGGCGGTCGAGAGGTGAATGAAACCATCGTTGAGATCGATACCGGCGCCGAGGAAGACGCCTGCTTCCCGCGCCTGCTGCCAGAGCGTTTCCGTCACGATCTTGTAAACGGCCGGTGTCACGGTCATGATAACCTCACGAATGGCTGATCCTGGTTGCCAGCGCTTTGCCGCAAAGAGACGGCGATGTCCACGGCCCGCAGGCGAAAAACGACAGCCGCACCCAAAATCCGGAGGATGATCTTATGAAGACGATCGCAATCGGACTTGCAGCCTTGCTTATCCCCGCCACTCTTTCTGCCGCCGAAGCTGACGCGGCGCGCTTTCAGCTGGAGCGCAGCGGCGACCACTTCATCCGTCTCGACAAGCAGACCGGCGCGATGTCGCTTTGCGAGGAGAAAGAGGGATCGCTGGTCTGCCGTATGGCAGCCGATGAGCGGGCCGCCTACGAGGATGAGCTCGACCGGCTCTCGGAGCGCGTCGGCGCGCTCGAGAACAAGAGCATCGTCAACAAGGCCCTGCCCTCGGATGCCGAGATCGACCGCTCGATCAGCATCATGGAAAAGATGATGAAGAGCTTCATGGGCGTCGTGAAGCAATTCCAGGAGGATGAGAAGACGGCGCCCCTTCCGCAAAAGACCTGATTTGATATAGTCATATAAGAATGGAGACATGTGTGGCGCGCGCCGCCGCATGTGGGAGGACGGGATCGGCTCTTGGGAGGGAGTGATCGATGCAGGAACAGACGATCATCATTGCAGACGATCACCCGCTTTTCCGGGATGCGCTGCGTCAGGCCGTATCCGGCATGGACGGACAGCAATCGATTATCGAGGCCGGTGATTTCAGCGCGGCGCGTGCTGCCGCCGGCGATCATCCTGATGCCGACCTGATGCTGCTCGATCTGGCCATGCCAGGGGTCAGCGGGTTTTCCGGCCTGATGTCGCTGCGTTCGGAGTTCGCCAGCCTGCCGATCGTCATCATCTCGGCAACAGACGACGCGACGACGATCCGCCGGGCGCTGGAACTCGGCGCTTCGGGCTTCATTTCGAAATCATCCGGTATCGAGGATATCCGGCGCGGCATCCAGACGGTGCTAGCCGGCGATATCGCCACGCCTGAGAATTATCGCGACGGGCAGGAGCAGGACCCTGACGTTGCCGATCTCATCCACCGCCTGCATACGCTGACGCCGCAGCAGAGCCGCGTTCTCACCATGCTGGGCGAAGGCCTGCTCAACAAGCAGATCGCCTATGAACTCGGCGTCTCCGAAGCGACGATCAAGGCGCATGTTTCGGCTATCCTGCTGAAACTCAATGTCGACAGCCGCACCCAGGCGGTGATCCAGCTCGGCAAGATCAACATGGCGATGGTCGCCTGATCCAAAACAGGATTTTATTCCTCTTTGCTCTTTACTCTCCTTACTGTTGGCGTTAATCTTTGCGCCGACTGGAGAGTAGCGCTCAGCGCGCAGGATCATGCACGATGCTGTCACACGAGCAGATTTGGGGAGCGATCGACAGGCTTGCCGAACGGCACGACCTGACGCCCTCGGGTCTTGCCCGCCGTGCGGGGCTCGACCCCACCTCCTTCAACAAGTCCAAAAGGCTTTCCACTGACGGCAGGATGCGCTGGCCTTCGACCGAATCCATCGCCAAGGTGCTGGATGCGACCGGCGCGACCATGGAGCAGTTCCTGACCTTCATGCGCCCGGCCACCGGCTTTTCCGGCATTCCCGAGGGCGCCTTTCCGGCTCAGGGCAGTTCGATACCGCTTCTCGGCTTCGCACAGGCGGGCGCAGGCGGCTTTTTCGACGATGGCGGCTTTCCGGCCGGTCAAGGCTGGGACGTCGTGGAATTCCCGGCTGCTGCCTCACAAAAGGCCGGTGTCTACGCGCTCGAAGTCCAGGGCGACAGCATGATGCCGCTCTACCGGGATGGCGATGTGCTGATTGTCGAGCCCGGCGCACAGGTGCGCCGCAATGACCGCGTCGTCGTCAAGACGCGCGAGGGTGAGGTGATGGCAAAAGTGCTCTTGCGCCAGAGCCCGCGGTCGATCGAGCTGATGTCGCTCAACCCCGAGCACCCGAACCGGATATTCGAGCTCTCCGATGTGGATTGGATTGCCCGCATCATCTGGGCCAGCCAATAGGAAAATCTTCCATGCGGCCTGCGGCACTTCTGACAGCTGTTGCGGGGATCGCCATTGTTGCGGGCATGCTGGCAGCCGGGCGGGAGCGGTTTTCCGGGGATGATGCCGCGGCAGTAGAAAGCGAAGCGCCCGCTCCGGCTACCTCAGAGGCCGCAAGTGCTGCACCGCCGCCTGCTCAGAAGCCGCCTGCCCCCGAAGTCAGCATGAATGCCAGACCTGTTGACAACGGCAGCCAGTTCTATCCGGCAGCGGTCGACGGAAAGCCCTTGGAACGCGTTGCGGCGCCCGAGCCGGAAAAGCCGAAACCCGAACCGAAAAAGGGTGCCGTGCTGCCGCGGCCGGTTGCCGAAAGCGCCGGCATGCTTGCCTTCGGCGACCGGAAGCTGGCGCTTGCCGGTATCCTGCCGACGCCTGATGACAAGAGCTGCAAGGATGACGATGGCAGCGATTGGCCATGCGGCATGCTTGCGAAGACGAATTTTCGGCTGTTCCTTCGCCTGCGCTCGGTGACCTGCGATCTCGACGACGCCAACTGGAAGGGCACGGCGACGGCCAGCTGCAAGATCGGCACGCAGGATCTTTCGGAATGGCTCGCCGAAAACGGCTGGGCGGAAGCAGCGCCGGGCTCCGCCTTTGCTGCAGTCTCCGAGACGGCCAGGGCGGACAAGAAAGGCATCTTCGGCGACGACCCGCGCAAGGGTGCGCCGATCGCACCGCCAGCCGATCCGCCGCCTGACGACAATCCCCTCGATCCGACCTGACGATCCCTTGTAATGACACAGACCAATTCCTAAACTTCGGGAGAACAGAGGGAATGACCGAATGAACAAGCCGCTTTCCGCCCATGACGCCCTGATCTACGTGATGGTGATGGCCTCCGCCGTCGACAGCACGATGAACGACCGGGAGATGGAGCGTATCGGCCAGCTGATCGGCTTTCTGCCGGTCTTCCGGGATTTCGATGATGACAAGCTGATCCCGATCGCCCGCGACTGCGCTTCGCTGCTTTCCGGCCCCGAGGGACTCGATGTGGTGCTGGAGACGGTCAAGGATACGCTGCCAGCAAAGCTCTACGACACCGCCTATGCGCTGGCCGTCGAAGTGGCGTCGGCCGACCTTTCGGTCAAGGCCGAGGAATTGCGCCTTCTCAGCATGCTGCGCGACCGACTGGGTCTCGACAAGCTCACCTGCGCTGCCATCGAGCGCAGCGCGATCGCCCGCTTCCGCAAGGGCTAATAGAGACCATTCGGGAAATAACGCAGGTAGATTTCCTGCAGGCGGCCGTTGCGCGACAGTGCCGCGAGAGCGTGATCGAGTGCAGCCGTCAGGATAGCATCGTTCCGGCGCAGCATGATCGTCATCCCCTCGCCCAGGAACTGCTCCGACGGATAGGGGCCGTCGAACAGCGAGCAGCATTTTGCCGATGCCTGTGACGACACCCAGAAGGAAAGCTGCAGCGCGTCGGCGAAGGCAGCATCTACCTTGCCGTCTTTCAGCGCCGTCAGCAGCGCTTCCTTGTTGTCGAACGGCACCGCCTTGATGGCCGGGAAATAGGCGGCGAGCATCGCTTCATGGACAGTCGACTTGACGACGCCGACTGGCTTGCCCGCCAATGCCGCTGCCGTATCGCCCTTGATCTCTGCCTTGCCGTTTCGGGCAAAGCGGGCCGGAAGCATCAGATAGGGCCGTGAAAATGTGAACTTGCCGCGCAGATCCGGCGTCACCGCCAGGCCTGCGATAACCGCGTCGCCCTGCGACGCTGCAAGCGCCTCCGCAAGATCGGCGAAGGGCAAGGCCTGGATTTCGCATTTATCCGCAATCTCGAGTTCATTGCAGATATCGCGTGCCAGATCGACATTAAAACCCGACAGCTTTCCGTTTTGATCGGTAAAGTTGAACGGTGGAAAATCCACGGATGTCAGGAATCGCAGCCGCACCAGCGATGAGAGGTCCGGCTTGGCAAGGCGCTCGCGGGAATCGAAAAGTAGCGGCAGAGAGGGCGAGGCCTGCTGCGCCCCGGCCGTCACAGGAAAAAATACAACCAGCGACAACCAAAAAGTTAACAATCCCTTAAAAGCTAGGGATGCAATTGAGGATTGTGTCATTACTATCCAGCCTCGGATCAGGGGCAGGGTGTCGCCGCTTCGGTGAAGGTGTATCAGAGTCATGCGTATCGGGGAATATGCGCCGGGCGGCGCCATCGACCGCCTGCGAACAAATCACAGCCAGAATGACCGGGTCGTCCTTGAGATTGAGGACGATGAGCTTTTCCGCACAGAGGCTCGCGTGCTGCAGGAACTTGGCATCGGGAAACCGATGATCGCTGAGGCCGCCGGACTGGCGCGGCAAAACGGGACGACGATCGAGCAAGAACTGCTGTCCAGCGGCTGGATTCTTGCCGAGAACTATTATGCCGGATTGGCGCGGTTGCTCCGGCTGGAATTTATCGACCGGCTAAATCCGGAACTCATTCACGACAGTGATGTCCTCGATACGCAGCTTATCGAGACCAAGGTTCTCAAGCTCCAATACCTGCCGCAGCATGCCCATGCGATTGTGCCGCAAGCCCGGCAGATTCCAGCCCTGCAGGCGCGGCTGGCCGCCCGCCCGGATTTGCGCGAGCAGCTGCTGATTACGACCCCGGCGGAGATGCGCCGGGCGATCTGGGAACGTGGCGCCCAGCGACGGGTAAAGCAGAGCGTTAATACGCTTTTCGAGCGCGACCCGGATGTGAGCGCGCGTATCGTGCTGCTTGGAAAGCAGGGTTTCATTGCCGGTGTAGCCGTGACGGCCCTTGCTGCTGGAATTCTGGCGAATGCAAATGTCTTGCTCGTAGCGCATATCTTCGTTTCGCTATTCTATCTGGCATCGATGCTGATCCGCTTCATGGCACTCAAGAAACCGGTGCCGCGTTTCAATCTCCGAACAGCAGATGGTGATCCGCTGCCTGTCTATACGGTCATGGTCGGTCTCTACCGTGAGGCGGCGGTCGCCGAGCAGCTGATCACCTGTCTCAAGCGGCTGAATTGGCCGGTCTCGAAACTCGATATCAAGCTCGTCTGCGAGGCTGACGATAGCGAGACGATTGCAGCGCTGAAGGCGCAGGCACTCGGCACGCAATTCGAAATCATAGAGGTTCCGCCTGCCCGGCCGCGAACGAAGCCAAAGGCGCTGAACTATGCGCTCGCTTCTGCACGCGGCGAGCTGCTCGCCGTTTACGATGCCGAAGACCGGCCGCATCCGGACCAGCTGCGCGAGGCCTATGCGACCTTCCGGGCTTCCCCTGATGACGTCGTCTGCCTGCAGGCGCCGCTGATCATCGCCAATGCCCGCGACTCCTGGATATCGGCTGCGTTTGCGCTCGAATATTCCGCGCTCTTCCGCATGCTGTTGCCGATGCTGGCCCTGATGCGCCTGCCGATGCCGCTCGGCGGCACCTCAAACCACTTCAAGACCAGCATCCTCAAAGAAACAGGTGGCTGGGATCCGCACAATGTGACCGAGGATGCCGACCTCGGCATGCGGCTTTACCGCAGGGGATATCGCTGCGGCGTGCTGAGTTCCCAGACGCTGGAAGACTCGCCTGTCACTGCCGCGACCTGGCTTCACCAGCGCACCCGCTGGTTCAAGGGCTGGCTGCAGACGTGGCTGGTGTTGATGCGCGATCCCGCGCTGCTTATGCGGGAGATGGGCCCCGCGGGCTTTGCGGTGTTTCAGTTGCTGATCGCCGGAATGCTTTTGTCTGCGCTCGCGCATCCGTGGATGCTGTTCTTCATAAGCGCGGCTTTGCTCGACCTCGCCGAACGAAACAGCGAGAAAGATCTGGTCCACTGGATCCTGCTTGCCGTCGATAGTTGCAATGTCATCGCTAGCTACGTGCTTTTCGTCCTGCTTGGGCGCAAGGCAATGACGCGCTGGGAGCGCCGGGCGCTCAGGATGCGCTGGCTGGCATTGCCGCTTTATTGGCTGATGCTCTCGGCGGCTGCGTGGCGTGCCGTCTGGCAGCTTCGCAGCAATCCGTTTTTCTGGGACAAAACCCCGCACGTGCCCTGCCGGAAACCTGCATAGACCGCCCGGGCCATTTGCCCGCCGCGCATTGCTTGCCATCTTTTCTGTGGTTTGCCCCGCGGCGTTAGGGCAGCATTAAGCAATCTGGATTCTTATCGCCGGCGACGACACCGGCCCCCTCCCGCCGCTTGCATGATGCGCGCTGTCGAGCCTCTCCGAGGTATTTCGGAATGCCGCAAGAACCGCAGCAGATTTCGCTGAGTTTCACACATTGATTTCAAACGCGCTGCGGCAAGCAACAGGCCGCGCCGAACGCAACGGGCTTTTTCCATGCTCAAACATCTGAAAATCCGGACCAAGATCCTTTCCGTCATTGCGCTTCTCGGCGTGATCACCGTCGCCGGCGTGGGATATATCATCTCCGAATTCCTCCGCGCCGACGCCAATTACAGTGCCTTCATCGATCATGAGGCACTGGCGGCCATGCAGGGCTCGCGCGCAAGCGCCTCGCTGATTTCCTCTGTGCTTCAGACAACTACGCTCTCGAACATGAAGCCGGATACGCCTGCCTTCAAGACGGCTCTGTCGGTGCCCAGCAAGATCCCGCAGGCCCGCGACCGTCTGCAGCAGGCCTCCGATCTGGTTCCAGCGCGCAAGAGCGCGATCGATGAGCTCCTGAAGGGTATCGACGAAATCGAAGCCCTGTCGGCGAAAGTCGTCGAAGCTGGAAAATCCGGCGACATGACCAGCGCCCAATTGGCAGCTGTCATGATGACGACAAAGCTGAACGCCCTGACACCGAAAATGACCGCCAACAACGACGCGATGATGTCGATGCTCAACGACGGCGGCGATGCGCTCTCCGTTGCCGTTCGCACGCGGATCAACATCTGCCTCGCCGTCATTGCCGCATCGATCGCCGGTGCGATGGCGCTGGGCTTCTACATCGCCCAGGCAGGTATTGCCGGGCCGATGGTGCAGCTGCGCGAGCGCATGACAATGCTTGCCGAAGGAGAGACGGAGCGTGACGTGCCCGGCCTCGACCGCAGCGACGAAGTCGGCCAGATGGCCGCAGCACTTGCGGTCTTCCGCGACAACGCCCTCGAGCGCAAGCAGATCGAGGCGCACGCCGAGAGCGAGCGCAATCTCAGCGACAACGAGCGCCGCCAGCGCGAAGCCGAAAAGATCCGCGAAGCCAACGAACTCGCCCGCACCGTGGACGAATTGGCAAATGGCCTGAAGCGCCTGTCATCAGGCGATCTCGTCGCCCATATCGAGACTCCTTTCCCGGAACATCTCGAAGGCCTGCGCGCCGATTTCAACAGCTCGGTCAGCAAGCTCAACGGCACGATGAATGCCGTCGGCGCCAATGCCCGCGCCATCGGCGCCGGTGCCAACGAAATCCGCTCCTCGGCCGACGAGCTGTCGCGCCGCACCGAACAGCAGGCGGCCTCCGTCGAACAGACGGCCGCAGCGCTCGAGCAGATCACCACGACGGTGAGAGATGCCGCCCGCCGCGCGCAGGAAGCCAGCGAACTGGTGACCCGCATGCGCAGCGGCGCCGAAAAATCCGGCGCCATCGTGCAAAAGGCGGTCGGCGCAATGCAGCAGATCGAGCAGTCGTCGGTGGAAATCGGCAACATCATCGGCGTCATCGACGACATCGCCTTCCAGACCAACCTGCTGGCCCTCAATGCAGGTGTCGAGGCGGCGCGTGCCGGGGAAGCCGGCAAGGGCTTTGCGGTCGTTGCCCAGGAAGTCCGTGAACTCGCCCAGCGTTCCGCCAATGCTGCCAAGGAAATCAAGGCGCTGATCACCAATTCCGGCACGCATGTGCAGACCGGTGTGGCGCTTGTTGGCGAGACCGGGAAGGCGCTGGATGCGATCGTCCAGGAAGTGCAGGAGATCAACCAGCACGTCCACGCGATCGCCGAGGCCGCGCGCGAGCAATCGACCGGCTTGCAGGAGATCAACACGGCCGTGAACACCATGGACCAGGGCACGCAGCAGAATGCCGCGATGGTCGAGGAAAGCACCGCCGCCAGCCACAGCCTGGCAACCGAAGCGGCATCGCTGAACAACCTTCTTTCAGAGTTCAGGCTGACCGGAACCGGTGGCTTCGCCGCCGCTGCGCCCGCCTCACATTCCGCTCCCCGCCCGGCCGCAGCACCCCGCCCAGCACCGGCCCGCGCAGCCAACCCGCGCCCGGCCTCGATCCGCGTCGCCAACGAAGGAACCGCAAGGCCCGCCGCATCACCGGCGCGTGCACTCGGCCAGAAACTCGCCAGCGCCTTTGGCAAGAGCAGCCCGGCGGCGGAAAGCAAGGAAGCCGACTGGACGGAGTTCTGAGCAACCGGAAATCAAAACGTCAAATGAGCGGCTCCGGCCGCTCATTTCATTTTCAATGTAGGGAAAACTGGAGCGGCTGAAGGGAATCGAACCCTCGTATTCAGCTTGGGAAGATTCGAGAACATTAAGCGAAATCAAAGCGGCGTTTCACTACTACCGGCCCTCGCCTAACATGTCTGGCGAGGGTTTGAAACGCCAGATCGGGCTTTAACGCCCCCTTAAGCACAACGATTTGAAATCATACCTTGGCTTTACCAGGGAAGACCGCTGCATCTTGTATGTCATAAGCTTTTTGATTTATGAAATCAGCAGTGTGTAAGGGGACAGGCAATAAAATGAAAATGGAAGACGCGCTGCTCGCAAACAGGCAGTTGGTTGACGAGATCGGAGCTAACGACGCATATCTATCGCGTCCTGGTCTTTTGGCGTCGCGCCTTTCGCTCCGATCAGCGGGGTGCCAACGATCGCCCTAGTCGTTGCCGACAGGCTTTGCTTCGATGCACTGACTTTCTGCGAAGTCGAACACGCCGCCACGTTCAGAGCACAGGCGACGACGAACGCGAGCTTGATCCGCTGCATTGCTCAATTCTCCGATTGCTTTGTTGGTGGCGGCGGTGGGATTTCCTACGACTCCAGATCGCGGCCGCGCGGTTCGGCCTGGGCAAGCCACACGAGAGCGTTCAGCGTCCCGTAGATGGGCAAATCAGGAGAGCGCCACAAAACGCTCCCAGACCAACCTTGATTGCATCTGCGATGCTCATCGGCGTTCAATTCTCAACCGCTAGGCGGATATCCTTGATCGCGCTGATCACCCATTTGCGGGCGATAAGGACGCCGATCGTCAGGACCGCGGCGAAACCGATGATGACGATGAGAGCGCGCCAGTCGAAACCAGCGAGCGCTGCAATGCCGAACCCGCCGCCGCCAAAGGCGCCAGACACCCAGCCAAGTAGATTGAACTTCTTCTTCACGGTCGCCTCCACAGCTTGAGGCACGACCTGCTTTTGCGTCGTCGCTCCGGAGAGCGCGAGGAGTGCCTTGTGTAAGGCCGCGCGCGTCTTCGGTCCCCGATCGCCATCGGCATCGAGGCCCGCCATTGCCTGAAACTGCCTGACCGCGTCAGGCGCGTAGCCGAGAACAGCGAGAGCCAGGCGGACATAGTGGTCAATCCGATCTGCAAGCCCGTTGATGCCGCCGTTGACTTTCTTGGTGATGGTCTCGATGTCCCCTGATCAGCCCAGCGATTGAGGCTGCGGCTGCTCCAATACCAGAGGGACGAGGCCCTCCCATGGATCGGTGTTGACCAGGTCGGGGTGCTTGATGAAATCCGGAGGATTGAAGCCGCGCTCCACACACCAGTCCTCGAACGCCAGATAGTTCGCCTTGCCGGTCAGCTGCATCGCCGTACGGAGCTTGCCGTCGCCATCGGCCGCCGGGCTGTTCCCGAGATCGGTGCACGTATCGTAACGGGCCTGCTGTGGCGTTGGTCTCCAGATCTCGCGATCGAAGCGGAAGTCGCCGCTCTCATGCATGATCTGGGCATAGAACTGGACCGCTCGATGGGGCCGGTCCATACCGAGATCCGCAGCATAGCGGTCAACGGCAACCAAAACCGAGCTCATATTCTGGGCATTGACATGGCCTTTTGCCGCAGCACGAAGCTGCTGCGCAGTTACCTGCACATTCATGAGATATGTCCAATGTTGATGGTAGTCAGGCGTCAAGCTAGTCTCGACTGCGTATTTCGCGTGTAGGGCGCGTCAGCACCGCAGGGGGTTGCTGCCATGCGGTTGTCATTTCGCACTACTTCGCGGTGTCCTTGGCTTAATTAACCCAAGGTCGGGCCGGCGCCACGAGCTCGATGGACCGCAGCGGCCAGGCGCGCGAAAGCACCCGGCGCCAGTTGGGGATGAGTTTCATGGGATGTCCTGATATGAAAAAATGGCCCGCAGAAGCGAGCCCCTGTGGTTGACGCAATTCGGCGCTTGCTGGCGAGCAGCCGTTTACGTATTACTCGCAGCTGCTAGGGGCATGGCCCGCAGTTGAGAGGTTTCATTGTCCAAGGCCAGTTCAGACATCGCCATCCGTGTGAACGGCGTTTCTAAATCGTTCCCGATGTTAACTTCTCCCGCGAAGCAAATGGCGCATTACCTGCTGCCTGTCGCAGCCGGTAAGGGAAAAAACGAATTTGTCGCGCTTGAAGGTATTTCATTCGATGTTCCTCGCGGCACTACCTTCGGCGTTATGGGCCGCAACGGCAGCGGCAAAAGCACGCTGCTGCAGGTTCTAGCAGGCATACTCACCCCGAACGCAGGTGGCGTTGAAGTCAACGGTCGCATTGCTGCGCTACTCGAGCTTGGATCCGGGTTCAATCCGGAGTTCACCGGGATCGAGAACGTGCAACTGAATGCAGCGATGCTCGGTCTATCCAAGAAAGAGATCGAAGCTAAGCTACCTGCCATTATTGACTTTGCGGAAATCGGCGAACATGTGAACCTGCCCGTGAAAACGTACTCTAGCGGTATGATGCTTCGACTAGCATTCGCCGTGCAGGTGGCCGTGAACCCCGATATCCTGATTGTTGACGAAGCCCTGGCCGTAGGTGACGCCCTATTTCAGTTGAAATGCTTCCGTCGCATCGAGCAATTGAAGAAGAACGGAACGACGATCCTGTTCGTGTCTCACTCCACTGAGCAGATTCGATCGCTGTGCGACAACGCTTTGGTACTCGAAGCTGGCAAGGTCGTTTTTCTCGGTGACGTGAAGTCGGCCACGATTAAGTATCTTGAAACGATTTTTCCCGAGGAGCATATGGGCACCTTCGGTGGATCTCAACATCAGCCGTCGATCGATCATTCGGAGGCTCTTGATGAGAACGGGGATATCGTCGTCAGTGACATTACGCGTTACGCAACAAAGACATTTGGGCTCGGTGGCGCGTCACTGGCACATTTGCGCATCATCGGCGCTGACGCCCACGGCAATCTCGTGGGCGGATCCAAAATAACTGCCATCGCCGACTTCAAGTGGGACCGAGAAGCCGTCGCCAAGATAGTCGAGTCAGATGGTGTTGAGCCAAACATCACTCTAGGGATCTCACTGGCAAATACGAAGGGTATCTATATTTTCGGCTTGAACGGGTTCGACAAGGATTTGCGGATCGACAGCAGAGAGCGGGACGGCACAACGCTCCGCTTCGAATTTGTGATGCCTTCGCTTGCAGAAGGTCAGTATTATCTCAGCGTGGCTATTGCTCTTGGAGACCTGCCGAAGCATGTGCAGTTGAGGTGGTACGACACATTCCTACCGATCCACTGCGCTCCCGACAAGCCGATTTTGGGGATGTTGGGCGTCAATACCACAATAGAACTCGTCACCGGAGGCACCCACGTATGAAAGCAGAACCGCAATCGACGGAGGGATGGGGGGCGCACCGAAGACGGGAGACTTCGGCTCGACATCATTGCAGGGGTCGGAGTCGTCGCGACTGGACCAAATACAGTTGTCCTGAAACTCGACTACAACAGCTCATCTCCGCAGACGTCCGGAAAGGGCAAAACCAAGCCTTCCACCGTCCAGATAGCAATGCCTTTGTCTTTGGCGAATGAACTGCAACGGATGATCGGCTTGGCCGTTGCCAGCGCGGCTATGCCGCCGAGCACATCGAAGAATTGACCGGAGTTTCTTTTGACAACACCTCTCGATAACCACGGCGAGCGCTTGGTCCCAGGCGAATCCCACGACACCAAAGAAACGATCAGGCACAAGAGCAGTTACCGCTTCTTCAAGGCGATTATCGAGGCCGACGTAGCGCGCGTGGGAAGCAGGCAGTTACGAATTCTTGACCTAGGCTGCGGTGTGGGCCATGGCAGCCGAACTCTGGCTGAAATACCTGATTGCCAGGTCGTTGGTATCGATGCCAGTGCTGACGCAATCGACTATGCGCAGCTGAATTACTCCGCTCCTAATATCAGCTTCTACGCGGCGACGGCTCAAGAGTATCAAAAAGCCGGCGAGGCTTTTGACTACATCGTTTCTCGTCACGCGCTCGAGCATATCCCCGGTGGGCTTTCACTCGCCCTTCAGTTCAGATTTTCCAGCCGGCTGATCGTAAACGTCCCGTATCTCGAGCCCGCACATGACGAGGATGATCGCGAGACCAATCCTCACCACGAGCTGAACGACATCTCCGAGAAGGATTTTGCAGCTTACCCTCACCGGGAGTTTTTTTACGAGGACTTGGCGGGACAGACGAAGATTGATCCGGAGAGTGCGAATTCGATTATCTGCGTTTCCAACGCATCGGATCTCCCGCCCATCTCATCGTTGATACAGCTCCCATTCGAACCGTGGGCTCCCAACAGGCTCGAGCAGATCGGCCTGCGTTTTGACATTGAAATTGCTAAGGTAAAGGAAGAAGCGGCTGAAAATTACGATGCGCTCCAACTCCAATACGATGCATTGAAAGAGCAACACCAGCTTCTTCTCGACCGCAGATCTGTTAAAGCAGCACTAAAACTCGCTGCATTTCTCTCCAATTTCAAATAATGCGGCTTTTAAAAGCAGAACTTTAAAGGCATCGATGTGACCGACTTCAATCCGCTCGTCTCGATTGTGATCCCTGTCTATAACGGGTCAAATTTCCTTGCCGAGGCCATCGACTCTGCTCTCGCGCAGACCTACCAGAACCTTGAAATCATCGTTGTAAACGACGGGTCGACGGATGGCGGAAAGACAGAAGCTGTAGCGCACCGATACGGGAATAAGATCCGCTATATCGCGCAGGAAAACGGCGGGTGCGGCGCCGCTTTGAATACCGGAATCTCGCACATGCGAGGTGAATACTTCTCCTGGCTTAGTCACGATGATCTCTACTTGCCGAACAAAGTGGAGCACCAAGTGGCCCACCTTGCGAAGATAGATGACAAGACCACAATCGTCTATGGCGGCTACCAACTCATCAAAGAGAATGGCAAGCCGATGACGCAGGTTTTGCCTCATAATGTCGCGGGAATCAAGAAGCTGAATACGCCGCTGTTCCCGGTCCTTCGTGGACTACTGAACGGCTGCGCCATGCTGATTGCGAAAGAGTGCTTCGAACGCGTCGGGCCTTTCGATCCGACTCTGAAGACGACGCAGGACTATGCCCTCTGGTTCAAGATGGCCCGTTGCTGCCGGTTCTCATATGAGCCAGAGATTTTGATCAAGAGTCGCGTTCATCCAAACCAGGGTACGACCTCAATACCCAGCCGCAACGACGAGGCGAATGAACTCTGGATCGATATGGTGCGGTCCGTTTCGCCCGACGAGGCAATCGGGGTAGACGATAGTCCGTTCCGTTTCTACCGCAACACTGCCGATATCATGAAGGGTGCCAACCTCACTGACGCGGAGCGTTTCTGCACCTCTCTAGCCGATGAGATTTTGACCACAGTCAAGGTGTCGATCGTCATCCCGTTCTTCAACCGGATCGAATGGACAAAAGAAGCCCTTGCCAGCGCTCGGGCACAGACACATCAGAACATCGAGATATTGTTGATCGACGACGGATCGACCGACGACGTTACCGACTTGAAAGCCGCTGCATCTGAGGACCAGCGAGTCCGATACGTTTTCACGCCAAATAGTGGAGCCGGCGCTGCTAGAAACCGAGGCGTGGCGGAGGCTACCGCTGCCTACGTGGCGTTTCTCGACTCTGATGACGTCTTTGTTCCTGAGAAGGTGCAACAACAGCTTGGGGCGATGTTGCAAAAAGGCGTTCGTTTCTCTCACACATCGTATTCAACGATGTGTGAGAGCGGTGTGGCCAATACTGATATTGCGCCCTCGGGCCGCTTCTCCGGTAACGTCTACCCGAAGATTATCGATCAATGCCCGATTGCGATGCCTACCGTGATGGCCACCAAGGAGTTATTGGCCCGACATCCATTTCCATCCACCATCTCGTATGGTGAGGACATCTGCACCTGGATAGACATCGCAGCTGAGACAGAGGTTCTTGGACTTGACGCGCCGCTCTCCCGCATTCGCGTCATGCCGACCAGTGCGTCAGTAAGCCAGGCAAAAGCTGTGTTGGGGCATCTCAACATCGCGTCCTATGTCGCCGCCCACGACGACCACGGTAAGAATGCTGAAAACCTCAAAGGCATCATACTCGCGGCTGCGGTCAAACTTGATCCCAAACTCGAGCGACTGATACTACCCAAGCCGAAGTTGAAGGTCATTGTGTGGGGCTATGTGCGGGGAAAGCTTGCTAAGGTCACGATATTGCACCGCTTGGTCGTCACTATCAGACCCTATGTCAGGAAGCTTCGCAGACTTGTCGCCTGATTTTGAACGCTGGCTGCAAACCTACCTGAGCGAGCGCAGCCGGTTTCGCAGTTTGGCAAAGTGCTGGTAAGCGAAGTTCAGAAAGTGCATCTTTCTGGCGTATAAATAGTAAAGCACTCTTGCGACTATGATAGGGAAAAAGTCTCGATTTTTGCGCCTGTACATCGCGATCGGCAAAATATAGCGGCCAAACGGAATCTCTCGCCAGCTATCGTTGAACAGCTTTTCCCATCGATTTCCCCACTCAGGCACAGTCGCGAACGCGTTTGAGTAGTACATGTATAATCTGGAAATCCCCAAGCGCGTGAACCTACGGTGATCCCTATCTTCTGCTTTTATCTTGACAACGTAATAAATTAGTTGTGTCCAAATGTCGTCAGGATCCAAGCCTCGCAGGGCGTTACCGCCGTGTGTCCTTATCGCGCAGGTCTCGGTGTCGATACCATCCACTCGGTAATCCCTTGATATGCGGCGCCACAAATCCGTGTCCTCGAAGCGGGTCTGATCTCTATCAAATCCCCCGACGTCCCGCACGGTTTCAGCCCGAACCAATACGGTCGGCAAAGCGATCGTTATCGGACGAAAAAAGGCGACTTTGTAGTAAATGTCACCAGACGCCCTCGCGTCGTATCGACCAGGCAGTTGGTTGCCGTTGTCATCGATGTGGGTTGCCGCGGTGTAGATCATTGCAACCTTCGGATTCTCCCGCATGTACTTGACTTGCATCTCCAGCTTGCCCGGCAAATAGAGATCGTCACTATCGTTGAAAGCAATGAACTCGCCTGTGGCGAAACTCAGGGCCATGTTTCGTGCGCTTGATCTCCCGATGTTAACACTAGGGTATACGCGAAGGCGTTTATCCTCAATTGTCGCCAAGACAGCCAACGTGTCGTCCGTGGAGCCATCATCCACCACCAAAACCTCAATGTCCTGAAATGACTGGTCCAGGACACTTCGAACCGCATCGAGAATAAAATGCGCGCGATTGTAGGTTGGGATGATGACGCTGACTGCTGGCATTGAACCCTCTCACGGTTGCACGATACCGATAGAGGATTGCACGGCTAGGTCAATCTCATCCGGGTGCCTTTACGCCAGTACATTAGCCCCAGTCCCTGAATTGGTACCACTCGACGAAACGTCCTGAATGCGGCTGATCCCACATGCGGCAATCCAGTTTCGCGGGCCAACCAATGATAGCTGGGTCGTGCCGGTAAGGTGAACACCATACGATGCGTCGCCGATCGGCGTAACGCCATCTGGACCGGGCTGCCCGGAGCCTCCGACGATCGTGTTATAGCTGACGTCGCACATGTAGCAGCTGGCAAGAGTTACCTCACCCTTGACCACGCTGCCCCCCGTGAATTCGCCGAGATAAGCTGGATGTTCGCACCAGTTGCGATTGACGATCGCCTGACCGCAGGCCTCAAGGTAGATTTGTCCGTTTCTCGATGTCAGGTTGTTGTCCTCAATAACCAACTGCCGCGCACCAGAAACCTGTTTGCAATTGATCGCGACACCCGTGCCGTCGTTGATAGCGTTTTTCTGGATTGTGATGCTGTCGCCAATATAATTCCCAACGATGCCCCCGTTCGGGCCACAGGTCATCTTGCAAAGCTCGATTAGACCGGTGAAGAAGCCATCCGGGAATGCTATCGCATTATCTAAATATATCGACCTCGATCCCCATTTCTTCGTGAGGTCCATATGAATGCCGCTGATACCCCAGCCAGCCATGTAACCATCTGCATGGGTCTGCTCGAAGTGGATGCCATTGGTACCGCCGCCGGAAAGAGCGGGTTCGATGGAGAAATTTCGCAGGATGGTCCCAACATTCCAGGCCGGGACGGCAACATAGATGCCCGCTGCAGCGCCAGTTACTACGAGTTTACTGTCGGCTCCGGATCCTTCCAGCACCAACTTTCCCGTGACGGATATGCCCGAGACTTGGTAGGTCTTAGCAGGCAGCAATACTGGACCAGCCGCGAGCGCAGCTTCCAATGCCGCCTTGTTAATGGCCGGATCTGCGCCTGACCCACCGACAGCCTTTAGGGGGAAATCGATACGCAGAGAAGTTCCGGAAGGTTCGCGATGCTGCCGGCGTTCCCAGTAACGTATGGTCCATGGACACGCGAGCGGGAGCTGTTTCCGAAACAGTCGAGGCTACTGGATCGTTGAAACTAGCAAGCGATCTCGCCACCCATACGACCGAAAAATGACGAAAAAGTACAGCTGCGGCGACGGGCTCGAAACCAGCCGCGCGATTGCCAAAGCACGAGCCGACTCGCGCAAGTGAAACGCCGATATACTTAAGTTATTGAAGTTGCTGGAGCGGGTGAAGGGAATCGAACCCTCGTATTCAGCTTGGGAAGCTGCTGCTCTACCATTGAGCTACACCCGCATGCCTGAAGCCTTCCAACAGATGGGAGGCGGTGTCAAGGCGGTCAGATGCGGAAGTGTTTCGACAGCTTGAGGCCCTGGGCCTGATAGTTGGAGCCGAGGCCGGAGCCGTAGAGGCTTTCGGGTTTTTCCAGCATGTGCTCGTAGATCAGGCGGCCAACGATCTGGCCGTCTTCGAGGATGAAGGGGACCTCGTGGCTGCGCACTTCGAGAACGGCGCGGCTGCCGCGACCGCCCGCCGGTGCGTGGCCGAAGCCCGGGTCGAAGAAGCCGGCATAGTGGACTCGGAATTCGCCAACCAAGGGGTCGAAGGGCGTCATCTCAGCGGCGTAATGCGGGGGCACGTGCACGGCTTCGCGCGAGACGAGGATATAGAATTCGTCCGGGTCGAGGATCAGCTCGTTGCGGCCGCGGCTATAGAGCGGCTCCCAGAAATCGAAAATGTCGTGCTGGGCCTTCTTGTCGACATCGACGACGGCGGTGTGGTGCTTGCCGCGATAGCCGATCAGGCCTTCCTTGTCGCCTGCGAGATCGATCGATAGGGCAATGCCGCCGCCTGAGACATTCGGCTTGGCGCTGGCCACCAGCGTCTCGCTGTCATGCAGCGCCTGAAGGTCCGGTTCGCCGAGAATGGAATGGCCGACACGGAAGCGGATCTGCGACAGGCGCGAGCCGCGGCGCACGACGATCGGGAAAGTGCGCGGGCTGATTTCGAGATAGAGCGGGCCGGAATAGCCGGCCGGGATCTTGTCGAATTCCTGGGCGTAATCAGTGATGACGCGGGTGAAGATATCGAGGCGGCCGGTGGAGCTCTTCGGATTGGCGGAGGCCGACATGTCGGCAGGCAGATCGACACGCTCCATCAGGGGAACGATATAGACGCAGCCGGTTTCGAGGACAGCCCCTTCGGAGAGGTCGATGACATGCAGGCTCAGGCGATCGAGCTTGTCCGACACCAGATGCGAAGGGCCAGGCATGAAGCTGGCGCGCACCCGGAACGCCTTGGCGCCGAGGCGCAGATCGAGGCTTGCCGGCTGGATCTGGTCACGGTCGAGTTCCCGTTCGGAGATCAGTCGGCCGGTCTCAAACAACGCGGCAATGGCACGGTCGGCCAAAATTCCAGTTTCGCGAGCCATCATGCTCCATCCATAGTTCGTGGCCGACAAAACCAAATACGGGGAATTGACGCAAGCAGCTAACGGCAGTATTGCAGCTTTATCCCGTGGTGATTTGGCCGGTCGGCTTGCAGCCACGTTAAATAAGTGGCTAAAAAGACCGGGTATGAAACCGGTCTGCTTTTGCGGCCGGTTTTTTTTGTTTTTGAGGTGATGGCATGAGCAAGTCCTGGCGCCCTGCAACCCAACTCGTTCACGGAGGCACTCTGCGCTCGCAATATGGCGAGATGTCGGAGGCAATCTACCTGACGCAAGGCTTCGTCTACGACACGTCGGAGGCGGCCGAGGCCCGCTTCAAGGGCGAGACCGAAGGCTTCATCTACGCCCGCTACGGCAGCCCCACCAACGACATGTTCGAGAAGCGCATGTGCGCACTCGAGGGTGCGGAAGATGCACGCGCCACGGCCTCCGGCATGGCCGCCGTCACCGCTGCAATCCTCTGCCAGCTGAAGGCTGGCGATCATATCGTTGCGGCCCGCGCCCTCTTCGGCTCCTGCCGCTGGGTGGTCGAGACGCTGGCGCCGAAATACGGCATCGAATGCACGCTCGTTGACGGCCGATACCTGGAAAACTGGGAAAAGGCGATCACGCCGAAGACCAAAGTGTTCTTCCTGGAAAGCCCGACCAACCCGACACTCGAGATCGTGGATATCGCCGGCGTTGCCAAGCTCGCCAACCAGGTCGGCGCCAAGGTCGTGGTCGACAACGTCTTTGCGACGCCGCTCTTCCAGAAGCCTCTGGAGCTCGGCGCTCACATCGTCATCTATTCGGCGACCAAGCATATCGACGGCCAGGGCCGCTGCCTCGGCGGCGTCGTGCTCTCCGACAAGGCGTGGATCGACGAGCACCTGCACGACTACTTCCGCCATACTGGCCCGGCCATGTCGCCGTTCAACGCATGGACGCTCCTGAAGGGCATCGAGACGCTGCCGCTGCGTGTGGCCCAGCAGACCAGGAATGCCGCAAAGATTGCCGATTTCCTGGCCGAGCAGAAGCAGGTTGCCCGCGTCATTTATCCCGGCCGCAAGGACCATCCGCAGGCCGACATCATCGCCAAGCAGATGACCGGCGGCTCGACGCTGGTCTGCTTCGAGCTGAAGGGAGGCAAGGAAGCTGCCTTCAAGCTGCAGAACGCACTCGATGTGGTGACGATCTCCAACAATCTCGGCGATACGCGCAGCCTGATCACGCATCCGGCGACGACAACGCACAAGAACCTCTCGGATGAGGCGCGTGCCGAACTCGGCATTTCGGCCGGCACCGTGCGTCTTTCGGCAGGCATCGAAGATACCGACGATCTGCTTGAAGATTTCGCCCAGGCTCTGTCGAAGATCCCGGCTTAAGCAGTAAGCCGCCGGACTTGCCGGTCCGGCGGCCCGCCCCACCTAAAGCTTCAGTCAGCTCTGCTTTATTAGAGTCATTAACTTTGAATGTTAGGATTAACAATCAAAACGGCGTGCAATCGCCTGTATTTGGCTGATGATACGGTGGCATTTCTTGACGGAGCCAATGCCGTATAAGATACGAGTAAGATATCCCGACTAAGGTGTAAGGCATGTACCGGGCCCTCACACGCGATATAGAAGTTGTTGTCGAGCCGTTTTATCTGGAGGAGCAATCCGATCCGGACGACGATCGCTATGTCTGGGGATACCGCATCGTCATCAGCAACAATTCCGGCCTATCGGTCAAACTCGTCAACCGTTACTGGAACATAACGGACCAGAACGGTGTGGTCGACGAGGTAACGGGACCTGGAGTCGTCGGCGAGCAGCCACGGCTGGAGCCCGGCGATACCTATGAATATTCGTCCGGCTGCCCGCTCGATACGCCATCGGGGCTGATGTTCGGCCATTACCAGATGGAAACGGACGAAGGCGAGCTCTTCGATGTCGAGATACCCGCCTTCTCCCTGGATTCGCCCGGCCTTCTCAGAGTGCTGAACTGACCGTCATTCGGCCGGCTGCAGTTCCGCCGGCTCGAAACGATAGGTGGTCGAGCAGAATTCACAGGTTACGGCGATCTCGCCGTTTTCCTGGCTGGCCTCGATTTCCTCGACCGAAAAGCCCTTCAGAACGCCGCCGATCTTTTCACGCGAACAGCTGCAGCGGTCATAGACCTGCTTGGCCTCGAAAACCCGCACGCCGCGTTCATGGAACAGGCGATAGAGAAGCCTCTCGGTTCCGACCAGCGGATCCGTCAGCTCGTCGGCGTCGATGGTCTCGACCATGGCGCGGGCTTCTGCCCAGGCATCGTCTTCCTTGACGCCCGCCGCGAGCTCGTCGCCATCCCCGCCATGCAGGTCCGGCTGGCGCATGCGCTCGGGCGCTTCCGGCAGGAACTGAGCGACAAGCCCCCCTGCCCGCCAGCGATGCCGCGGTTTGCCGCTGCTGTCGCGGTCGAGAAGTTCGGCAGCCGCCAGACGGACACGCGTCGGGATCTGCTCCGACTGCCGGAAATAGACACCGGCGATATCCTCGAGCGAGGTACCGTCGAGTTCGACGATGCCCTGATAGGGCTGGCTAAACTTACCCTGATCGATGGTGAAGGCCAGCACGCCCTTGCCGAGCAGCTGCTCAGGTTCGGTCTGCCCGGCGGCGATCGCCTGATCGAGCAGCGCCTGATCGAAGCGTGCATAGGCGCGTACGTTCTCGGGTGTGGCAAAATCGGCAACAAGCAGGTCGACCGGGCCATCGCCCTTGGTCTGCACCGTGAACTTGCCTTCGAATTTCAGCGACGTGCCGAGCAGAACCGTCAGGACCACGACTTCGGCCAGAAGCCGGGCGACGGGTGCGGGATAGTGGTGGCGCTCAAGGATGGCGTCGAGCATCGGGCCGAGCTGGACGGCGCGGCCACGCACATCCAGGCCTTCGACCTGAAAGGGGACGACGTGATCATCGCCGGCGAAATGAAGCTCGTTGAGAGCGGCGGCTGTGTCTGCCATGGTCTTACTCCTAGTCGTCAGAGCGGCAGACCAAGCTGTCTTCCCGCTCGCGCGGCCACCAGGCCATCAGGCCGGATGTGGCGTCCAATATGGTTCAGATCGCGCCCAGGCACCATGCAAGAATCGACTTCTGCGCATGAAGACGGTTTTCCGCTTCATCGAAGACCACGGATTGCGGGCCATCGATCACATCGTCCGTCACTTCCTCACCACGATGGGCCGGCAGGCAATGCATGAACAATGCATCCTTGCCTGCTTTCGCCATCAAAGCCTGATTGACCTGATAGGGCTGGAAGACGTTGTGACCGCGAGCCCGATGTTCCTGATTCATGGAGACCCAGGTATCGGTTACCACGCAATCGGCGCCTTCGACCGCACGGTCGGCATCATGGCTGAGCATGATTTCGGCGCCCTCATTGCGGGCCCAGTTCAGATAGTGATCCTTCGGCTCGGAACCAAGGGGGACAGCCATGTTCATGCGGTAGCCGAAACGGGCAGCTCCTTCGACCAGCGAATGCAGCACGTTGTTGCCGTCGCCGGTCCAGGCGATCGTCTTGCCCTTGACCGGGCCGCGATGCTCTTCGAAGGTCATGATGTCGGCCATGATCTGGCAGGGATGCGTATCGTCCGTCAGTGCATTGATCACCGGTACCGTCGCGTGTTCGGCAAGTTCCAGCATCCGGTGATGCTCGGTCGTACGGATCATGATCGCATCAACATAGCGCGACAGAACCTTGGCCGTGTCGCCGATCGTCTCGGCGCGGCCGAGCTGCATCTCGGTGCCCGAGAGGAACAGCGTCTCACCGCCCAGCTGGCGCATGCCGACGTCGAAGGAGACGCGCGTCCGGGTGGAGGGCTTTTCGAAGATCATCGCCAGCATCTTGCCGGCCAGCGGCTTGTCGCCCTTGCCTGCTTTGAACGCCTGCTTGCGCAGCATCGCGTCGTCCATGATGACGCGCAGATCGGCAGAGCTCATCGCCGAAAGATCGAGGAAGTGTTTGGGGGAAGCCATGTCGTCCTTACCTGTTTGCCCCGGAAGGCATCTATCCGTTCAAGCCGTCTTCTTGGCCTTCGATGCGCGAATGCTTTCGGCAGCCTGCTCAATGCGGGCAAGACCCTCGCGGGCCTCCTCGGCAGTGACGACCAAAGGCGGCAGCAGGCGCACGACGTTGTCGCCGGCGGGAACGCCGAGCAGATGCGCGCCGCGGATGGCAGCCAGGAGCTCCGTCGAGGGGACAGCAGCCTTGATGCCGAGCAACAAACCTTCGCCGCGGATATCCTCGATGACGTCGGGATAACGATCCTTGAGCGACGCGAGGCCCTGGCGGAAGACCAGAGCCACATCACGGACATGTTGCAGGAAGCCTTCGGCAAGGACGATGTCGAGTACGGCGCCGCCGACGGCCATGGCCAGCGGATTGCCGCCATAAGTCGAACCGTGGGTGCCGGCCTTCATGCCGGACGCAGCGTCCGCCGTTGCCAGGCAGGCGCCGAGCGGGAAGCCGCCACCGATGCCCTTGGCGACAGCCATTATATCAGGGGTCACGCCGGACCACTCATAGGCAAAGAACTTACCGGTACGGCCGACGCCGGTCTGGACCTCGTCGAGAATGAGCAGCAGGCCCTTCTCGTCGCAGAGCGCGCGCAGCGCCTTCATGAACTCGGTGGTCACCGGGCGAATGCCACCCTCGCCCTGAACCGGCTCGATCAGAATGCCTGCGGTCGCATCAGTGATTGCGGCGCGGACGGCGTCGATATCACCGAAGGGCACCTGGTCGAAACCCGGCGCCTTGGGGCCGAAGCCTTCCAGATACTTCTCCTGCCCGCCGGCAGCGATCGTTGCCAGCGTCCGGCCGTGGAAGGCGCCTTCGAACGTGATGATATGGAAGCGCTCGGGATGGCCCTTCGAATACTGGTAGCGGCGTGCGGTCTTGATCGCGCATTCCAGGGCTTCCGCGCCTGAATTGGTGAAGAACACCTTGTCGGCGAAAGTCGCCTCCGTCAGCCGCCTGGCGAGCTTTTCCTGCCCGGGGATTTCATAGATGTTGGACAGGTGCCAGACCTTGTCGGCCTGTGCCTTCAGGGTATCCACGACATGCGGATTGCTGTGGCCGACCGAGGTCACCGCGACGCCGGCACCGAAATCCAGATATCGTTCGCCAGTTTCGGTGATCAGCCACACGCCTTCACCTCGCTCGAACCGCAATGGGGCACGAGAATAGGTATCATATAGCGGCGCGGCTTCAGCCATGGCGCGGTCTCCTGTCAGCGTTACGGGCAACCGGACTCCGGCTAAAAAACCAGGTCCGAAAAATTAAAAATGCCGCCTTTCGGCGGCGACTGGCACTATTTACTTTTCGCACTGCAATGTCAACAAAACTGCGGCTTTCGTGGCTTCTGAGAGACGCTCAAGCAATGTCGCGTTTTATCAACAGCTAATGTTGCAGAAATGACTCTCAGGGGAAGCAAGTTGGGGAAAACCCCGAATTCGATTCATCCGGATTCCTGCGACTCTTGTCACGGAGTCAGCCTCACACTAGGTTAAAACTCAATTACTAGACTGCATGCGGCGGAACTAGTCACCAAAATTAGTCAAGCGTTTCTTGTGCCGGATTCGTTCGGGGCAAACAGTGAGGGATTCTGCCTTCGCAACGCTTAAACGGCGGAGACACAGGGCATGAACTGGACAGACGAGCGGGTCGAGAAACTCAAGAAACTGTGGTCCGAAGGGCTGAGCGCGAGCCAGATCGCTGCCCAGCTTGGCGGCGTCAGCCGTAACGCCGTTATCGGCAAGGTTCACCGTCTGGCGCTGCCGGGCCGTGCGAAGGCCGGCGGCAACGCCACGGCTGCCCGCGCTCCCAAGCGTACGGCGGCAGCACCCCGCGCCCCAACCTACGCATCGCGTCTGGCGACGACCCGTACGGTCACCCGCCAGCAGGGCGCGACGATGCTGAAGGAAGAGATCGAGATCGACGTCATGGAGGAGATGGAATACCGTCCCGCCAAGAACGTGATCGTCCCGATTTCCCGCCGTCTCGGCCTGACGGAGCTCACCGAGCGCACCTGCAAGTGGCCGGTCGGCGATCCCTTGAAGGACGATTTCCACTTCTGCGGCTGCGAAAGCCCGGATTCTTCGCCTTACTGCACCTACCACCAGCGCCTGGCCTACCAGCCGGTCAACGAGCGCCGCAGGGCAGCGGCACGGGCAAACTGAGCCGGGTAAGCACAAACGAAAAACGGGCCTTACGGCCCGTTTTTTTGTGTCCCATACCTGAGAGCTTCAAGCTTCCATCGAATATCCAGCGCCGCGAACGGTGCGGATGACATCCTGCATGTTGGAGAAGTTCAGCGCCTTGCGCAGACGGCCGACATGGACATCGACGGTGCGCTCGTCGACATAGATGTCGTGACCCCAGACGCCATCCAGAAGCTGCGAGCGCGAGAAGACGCGGCCGGGAGAGGCCATCAGGAATTCCAGCAGGCGAAACTCGGTCGGTCCGAGACGGACTTCGCGGGTCTTGCGATGAACGCGGTGCGTCTCACGGTCGAGTTCGATATCGCCGCATTTCAGCACGGTCGAGAGAACTTCGGGCTTGGCGCGGCGCAGCATCGCCTTGACGCGAGCGACGAGCTCGGGCGTCGAGAACGGCTTGACGACATAGTCGTCGGCACCGGTCGAGAGGCCGCGAACGCGTTCGCTTTCCTCGCCGCGCGCCGTCAGCATGATGATCGGCAGACGCTCGGTCTCCGGGCGCATGCGCAGCCGACGGCAAAGCTCGATGCCTGATACGCCAGGCAGCATCCAATCAAGGATAAGAAGGTCCGGCGTCCGCTCCTGAAGGCGGATTTCCGCCTCATCGCCGCGCAGGATGGTGTCGACCTCGAAACCTTCGGCTTCGAGATTGTAACGAAGAAGCACGCTCAGTGCTTCTTCGTCTTCAACGACTGCAACTCTCGGGATCATTCTGTTCTGTCTCCTGAGGCCCGGTCCGGATATTATTCCGTGACCGCGCCGACGGTGTTGGCGGTGTCGTCCTTCGGACGCTCGCCCTCCGGCTGGGCGCCGGTCGCCATGTAGTAGATGGTTTCTGCGATGTTGGTGGCGTGGTCGCCGATGCGTTCGATGTTCTTGGCGCAGAACAGCAGATGCGTGCAGCTGGTGATGTTGCGCGGATCTTCCATCATGTAGGTCAGGAGCTCGCGGAACAGCGAGGTGTACATCGCGTCGATTTCCTCGTCGCGCTCGCGGATCGACTTCGCCTTGTCGGCGGCGCGCGTCGTGTAAACGTCGAGCACTTCCTTGAGCTGGACGAGCGCCAGTTCGGAGAGATGCTCCAGGCCGCGGCCGAGCTTGCGCGGAACGCCGGTGCTCTGCACGGCGATGACGCGCTTGGCGGTGTTCTTGCCGAGATCGCCGACGCGCTCGAGGTCGGCGGCGATGCGGATCGAACCCATGATCTCGCGCAGGTCCGACGCCATCGGCTGGCGGCGGGCGATGGTGACGATCGCCTTGTCGTTGATCTCGCGCTCGGCGTGATCGAGGATCACGTCGTCGGAGATGACCTTCTGCGCCAGTGCGCCATCGCCGTTGACCAGCGCGCGCACAGCGTCGGAGACCATCTGTTCCGCCAGGCCGCCCATTTCGGAAATGCGGCGGGTCAGGAACTTCAGATCTTCGTCATATGCAGAAAAGATATGTGTCGATGCCATGGGAAATGTCCTTGAGTGTCTCTATCGGAAGTCGTGACGCCAAAGATCAGCCGAAGCGGCCCATGATGTAGTCCTGGGTGCGCGGATCGTCCGGATTGGTGAACATCTTGTCGGTGTCGTTCTCCTCGACGAGGTTGCCGAGGTGGAACATGGCGGTGCGCTGCGAGACGCGGGCCGCCTGCTGCATGGAGTGCGTCACGATGACGATCGTGTAGCTTTCGCGCAGCTCGTGGATCAGCTCCTCGACCTTTGCCGTGGCGATCGGGTCGAGCGCCGAGCAGGGTTCGTCCATGAGGATGACTTCGGGGCTGACGGCGACGGCGCGGGCGATGCAGAGACGCTGCTGCTGACCGCCGGAGAGGCCGGTGCCGGATTCATGCACACGGTCCTTGACCTCGTTCCAGAGACCGGCGCGCTGCAGGCTGGTCTCGACGATCTGGTCCATGTCGGCTTTCGACTTGGCGAGACCGTGGATGCGCGGGCCGTAGGCGACGTTTTCATAGATCGTCTTCGGGAACGGGTTCGGCTTCTGGAACACCATGCCGACGCGGGCGCGAAGTTCGACGACGTCGATATCCGGATCGTAGATATCATCGCCATCGAGCGTGATCTTGCCGGTGACGCGGCAATTGTCGATCGTGTCATTCATACGGTTCAGGCTGCGCAGGAAGGTGGACTTGCCGCAGCCGGACGGACCGATGAGCGCAGTCACGGTGTTTTCGCGGATGTTCAGCTTGACGTCGAAAAGCGCACGTTTCTCGCCGTAATAGACCGAAACGTCCTGGCCGATCATCTTGTAAGGGATGCTGTTCATCTTCTGGTCCAGAGCCTTCTCAACTGCTGCTTCTGTCAACATGTTCATGGGTTTCTACTCCGTTTACCAGCGGCGCTCAAAGCGACGGCGCAAGAGGATGGCTCCGATGTTCATGACGATTAGGAACAGGAGCAGGACGATGATGGCACCCGAGGTACGCTCCACGAAGGCGCGTTCGGCTTCGTTGGCCCACATATAGACCTGGACCGGAAGTGCCGTGGACGGATCGAGCGGCGTGGTCGGCGCATTGGCAACGAAGGCGACCATGCCGATCAAGAGAAGCGGCGCGGTTTCGCCGAGCGCATGCGCCAGGCCGATGATGGTACCGGTCAGGATGCCCGGCATGGCAAGCGGCAGAACGTGGTGGAACACCATCTGCATCTTCGATGCGCCGAGACCGAGGGCGGCCGAGCGGATCGACGGCGGCACAGCACGAAGCGCAGCACGCGTGGCGATGATGATGGTCGGCAGGGTCATCAGCGTCAGCACCAGACCACCGACAAGCGACGCGGAGCGCGGCAGGCCCATGAAGTTGATGAAGACGGAGAGGCCGAGCAGACCGTAAACGATCGACGGAACGGCAGCGAGGTTGTTGATGTTGACCTCGATCAGATCGGTCAGCTTGTTCTTCGGCGCAAACTCCTCGAGATAGATCGAGGCGGCGACACCGATCGGCAGAGCAAGAACCAGAACGATCAGCATCAGGTAGAGCGAGCCGATGAGCGCAACGCCCAGGCCCGCTGCTTCCGGACGGCTGGAATTGCCATTGACGAACAGGCCTGTGTTGAACTGCTTGAAGAGAGCACCGCTCGCCTTAAGCTCGTTCATCCAGCCGACCTGCTTGTCGTTCACCTTGCGGTTCTTCTCATCGACGCTGAGGTCGATCTGGCCCTTGCTGGCGCTATCGATATTGGCGTCGGCAAGCACCGTGACATTGACCGTCTTGCCGATGATCGACGGGTCGGAAACGACCATGTCGCGCAGCTGGATCGGCGCACCCTTGGAGAGCATGGCCGAAGCATCGCGGACGTCAGGACGGCTCGCGGCGTTGACATTCAGCTGCTTGACGATGGCGTCACGCAGCAGGGCACCGTAGTTGGCGGAGACGAGAACCGACGGATCGGTCGCACGCTTGTTGCTCGGGTCGATCGTCTTTTCGGTGAATTCCACCGGAAGCGTGATCGCCGTCTGCTGGAAGGCGGTATAGCCTTGGCGGATGACCGTCGAGAGCAGGATCGCCAGGAAGATCAGGCCAAAAGAGATGGCAGCGATGCCATAGGCCTGGAAGCGGCGTTCTGCGGCATAGCGGCGCTTGATGCCGATGTCGCGGCGTGCCGGAGCCTTGGAGACAGTGATGCCTGCAACGGGAGAAACAATATTCGTCATTCGTACTGCTCCCGGTATTTGCGCACGATGTAGAGCGCGTAGATATTGAGGCAAAGCGTGATGAAGAAGAGCGTAATGCCGAGCGCGAAGGCGACCAGCGTCTGCGGCGAGGTGAACTCGAGGTCACCCGTCAGCTGATTGACGATCTTGACCGTCACCGTCGTCATCGGCTCGAACGGATTGATCTGGATACGGGCGGCAACACCGGCCGCAAGCACGACGATCATGGTTTCGCCGATGGCGCGCGATGCGGTCATCAGAAGCGCGCCGACGATCCCCGGAAGAGCGGCCGGTAGTACGACCTTCTTGATGGTTTCGGAGCGCGTTGCGCCGAGGCCGAGCGAACCGTCACGCAGCGCACGCGGCACGGCGGTGATGATATCGTCGGACAGCGAGGACACGTAAGGGATCAGCATGATGCCCATGACGATACCGGCGGTCAGAACGCTCTGTGCCTGGATGAAGTTCGTGTAGTCGCCGGTCAGGAGACCGCTGACCTGCGAGGAGAGATCGCGCAGGAACGGGCCGACGGTGACGAGCGCGAAGAAGCCGTAGACGATGGTCGGGATACCGGCCAGAACTTCGAGCAGCGGCTTGGCAAGCGAGCGAATTTTCGGCGAGGCGTATTCGGCCATGTAGATGGCGGCGAAAAGGCCGACCGGTACGGCGACCAGCATGGCTACGGCGCCGATATAGAGCGTGCCGAGCAACAGCGGGATCAGGCCGAACTGACCGAAGGACGAGCTGCCGGCACCCGCGAAGCGCGGATCCCAGACGGTGCCGAAGAAGAAGTCTGCGGCGGGAACGCTGGCGAAGAAGCGAATGGCTTCAGACAACATCGACAGAACGATGCCGATGGTCGTCAGAATGGCGATCGACGAAGACAGCAACAGACCCCATAGCATGACGCGCTCGACGCGGTTCCGGGCCCTGAAGCGCGGCTTGACGCCGCGCAGGGCGTAGAGCGCGCCGCCGACAGCAAGTACGAGCACGATGGCGCTCATGATGAGACGGCTGGAGGCGCTTTCGGCATTCAGCAGCTTGGCGGCATCGAGCATGTAGGGCTGCGGCTCACCGGCGAGCGGAACGCCCTTCTCGTTGAGCTTAGCCTGAACCGCCTTGGTGTCGGAACCGACTGCCGTGACTTCTTCCGGTGTCAGCAGGTTCAGGCCGCGGCCGACGGTCGCGACCATGCTGTAGCTCAGATCCTGCTCGGCAGTGGTCTTCGCCTTTACATCGTCGGGAAAGGATTTGCGGACGGTGGATTCGATGATGCCTGGGCTGGCGGCGAGCCAGACACAGAGAACGATCAGGGCCGGAAGGATGGCCCAGATGGCGGCATAAGCGCCGTAATAACCCGGCCGCGAATGCAGCACGGAAGACTTGCCCCCGGCAAGTGCCGTGGCCCGGCTGCGGGCGGCCACATAGGCCAGCGCGCCAAGCACCACGAGACACAAGAGTATAATGGATGTGCTCATTCTTTACGTCCCCAGGCGCTCGGCCCCAAAAGCACGAGCTGCGATATCGCCGCCGGCTTCCCAATCATGGAGAAACTCGAAACCTTGCGCCTGACCGGGCAAGGGTACCTCAGTCGAAAACCGGCGCGGCACCCCCCAAGGCACCGCGCCGGCTTATTGATTACATCGTCTTTTCGGCTTCGACGGCCTTACGGATCTCTTCGCGCTCGGCGTCCGGAGCGGCAACGAGGCCGTATTCGACGAGCGGGCTGTCGGGGCCGATCATCTGGTCGGATACGAAGAAGTTGACGTATTCCTTCAGGCCCGGAACGGCGCCGAGATGTGCCTTCTTGACGTAGAAGAACAGCGGGCGGGAAACCGGGTAGGTGCCGTCAGCGATGGTCTCGGTCGACGGAACGATACCGCTCATCGAAGCAACCTTGAGCTTGTCAGCGTTGTTTTCGTAGAAGGAGAGGCCGAATACGCCCACGCCGGTCTTGTTGGCAGCGATGCGTGCCAGCGTTTCCGGATAGTCGCCGTCGATATCGACTGCAGCGCCGTCCTTACGGACTGCGACACAAGCCTTCTGCTGAGCGGCCTTGTCGGTGATTTCCTTGGCGATGACGTCGAGTGCGCCGGAAGCCTTGCAGCCGGCGGCCAGAACGTTCAGTTCGAAGACTTCGCGGGTGCCGTGCTTTTCGCCCGGGATGTAGGCAGCGATATCAACAGCGGGGAGCTTCGGATTGACTTCCGACCACTTCTTGTAGGGGTTGGCAACGAGCTTGCCGTCAACGACGACCTGAGCGGCCAGAGCCTTGTAGAGGTCCTCAGGAACGTAGGCGACGTCAGGGTTGGACGAGTCGGTTGCGAAGACGATACCGTCATAACCGATCTTCACTTCCTGGATGTCGGTGACGCCGGCGGTCTTGCAGGCTTCCAGTTCGTTCTTGTTGATCGGACGCGAAGCGTTTGCAACGTCGATGGTGTCTTCGCCAACTCCCTTGCAGAATTCCTTGAGGCCAGCGCCCGTGCCGCCGGATTCAACGACCGGCGTCTTGAAGTTGGTGAAGGTTTCGCCGAAGGATTCAGCGACGATCTTTGCGTAAGGCAGAACGGTGGACGAGCCGGCAACCTGGATCTGGTCGCGAGCGGCTGCAGCGCCTGCAAAAGCAACGGTTGCGGCGAGAGCGGCAACGGTAAGTTTAAGCGTGTTCATCAAAAAATCTCCCGGCATTGGGCTTTGTGTGGGCAGGCCCCCCAGGGCCCTCGCATTGCCTTTTTTCATCGGCAGCCACTCTTTAGCCCCTGATGCACAGAGCTTTTATGTCACTTTGGTGAAACATTTGTGACAGGTTAAATTATTGAAATGTAATAATAAAAATTTTCGATGCTATGGATGTGTTGCGGCTTTATGTCAAAACCGCACTGTAAAGGCCGTTCCCTTGCCAACCTCGGACTTGACGATCAGCCGTGCACGATGACGCGTGAGGATGTGCTTGACGATGGCAAGCCCCAGGCCGGTGCCCTTTTTCGACCGGCTGTCCTCGATGCTGACGCGGTAAAAGCGCTCGGTCAGGCGCGGAACATGCTCTGCCGGAATGCCAGGCCCCTTGTCGGCGACGGTAACTTCAACCGGCTGTCCGGACCCGTTCTTGACCGTCACATCGACGGCCTTACCTTCCTGGCCATATTTGCAGGCGTTTTCGATCAGGTTCTCGAAGACCTGCACCAGTTCGTCGCGATCGCCGAGCACTTCGGCCTGACCTTCCGGCAGATGAAGGTTGATCTCGACGCCCACATCCTTGGCCAGCGGGGCGAGCGAATCCCGGACATGGCCGAGCAAGGGGACAAGATCGACCTTCTCATCCGGCGCGATATGCGACTTCAGCTCTAGACGCGACAGAGACAATAGATCATCAACCAGCCGGCTCATGCGCGTCGTCTGGTCGAACATGATGCCGAGGAAGCGCTCCTGCGCTTTCGCATCATTCTTTGCCGGCCCCTGAATGGTCTCGATGAAGCCGCGCAGGGAGGCGAGCGGCGTGCGCAGCTCATGGCTGGCATTGGCCACGAAGTCCGAGCGCATGCGGTCGATACGACGCACCTCGGAAATATCGCGGAAGGACAGGATGAAGAAATGCTCGGCATTTTCGCCACCGCCAAGATCGATCGGCGCGCTGCGGACTATGTAGACCCGCTCGGAGGGGAGCCTCTCAGAATGCTCGATCTGGTTCGGCGCGTTGGTGACGATGGTTTCGCGCACCATGTCGAGAATGCCGGGCGAACGGAGACGGGCGGAAATATGGGCGCCGATGATCATCTCGCCGAAGGCCTTCTCGGCCGCCCGGTTTTGGAACAGCACCGAGGCATCGCCCGAGAGCACCATGACGGGAATGTCCAGTCCGGCAAGCGTTGCGGAAACCTCCGGCAGACGGCTTTTCGGCGCTTCCGGTTCAGGAACGGGCAGTTCGGCGAGCTTCGCCTGCACGGCGGGCTCGGCATTCATGATGACGACAAGCAGCATGAGGGCAACAAGGGCCAGGACGCCCCATTTATTCATGTCTGCCGCCAGCGCCACCATTCCGATGACGAGCGCGGCCAGAAGCACTGGCCGTTCCTGCCTGATGCGGGCCATCAGCCCCGATGTCCACGGCGTTTCCTCTTCCACGTGCCCCTCGCCCGCATCGGGTCCTGTTTATCGCTTCAAACTTTGCCTGATAGCGCTGATTCATGACAGAAGTTTTCGGCTGCGGCCACCAGCTGCGAAACAAGCCGTGGAAACACACAGCTTTTTCTGAATTCCCCGAGAGATTTGATTTTTCACACGAAATATGATCGCCTGCTCAAAAGCCGACGTTGCTGGAGGAAATCATGGGCGAGGATGTCGAAAGCCGCGCAGTCGAACTAGAGATCAGGGGCAAGAAGCGTGTCTTCGACGTCGATGATCCGGTCCTGCCCGATTGGATCAGCGACAACGCGCTCGAATCCGGCGACTTTCCCTACAAGAAGAAGCTGAAGGAAGAAGACTATCTCGAAGACCTCGAGAAGCTGCAAATCGAACTGGTCAAGGTGCAGTTCTGGCTGCAGGCAACTGGCAAGCGGGTGATGGCGCTGTTCGAGGGCCGGGATGCCGCCGGCAAGGGCGGCGCGATTTCCGCATCGTCTGCCCGCATGAACCCGCGTCTTGCCCGCGTCGTCGCGCTGGCGAAACCGACCGAACGCGAAGCCGGTCAATGGTATTTCCAGCGCTATATCAGCCAGTTTCCCACGGCCGGCGAATTCGTGCTCTTCGACCGCTCCTGGTATAACCGCGCCGGTGTCGAACCGGTCATGGGTTTCTGCACGCCGAAGCAGTACGAGGATTTCCTCGAACAGGCGCCGCAACTTGAGAAGGTGATCGCCCACGAGGGCATTCATTTCTTCAAGTTCTATCTGGATATCGGCCGCGAGATGCAGCTGAAGCGCTTTCACGACCGCAGACACGACCCGCTCAAGGTTTGGAAGCTATCGTCCATGGATATCGCGGCACTGACGAAATGGGGCGACTACAGCGACAAGCGCGACCGGATGCTGAAAGCGACGCATACCGAATTCGCGCCCTGGACCGTCATCCGCGCCAACGACAAGCGGAGAGCACGGATCAACCTGCTTCGCCACATGCTGAAGACGATGGACTACGACGGCAAGGACAAGAGCGCGCTCGGCGAACTCGACGAGAAGATCATCGGCTCGGGTCCCGGCTTTCTGAAATAGGATGGGTTAATGCGGCCTGCAGCGGCGATCGGCGGATTTTTGACGGTATTTGTGCTCGCCGCACAGGCACATGCCTGCGTGCTGCTGCAGGACGTCGATTACAGCGTGCTCTATCGGTCAGATACGATCGTCAGGGCTAAAGTTGTCGGCTACCAGAGCCGCCCGGAGCAGAAGGACGCGCTCTTCCGTCTTGAGATCGAGCAGGTGCTCACCGGCAAGAGCGTCGAGCGCCATATCATCGAGGCGCGCTGGGAACGGAAATACAAGCCGGCGCCGCAGATCTGGGACGGCTATACCAACGTGATCGTCGGCCTGCGGCTTTCCGGCGGCGCACCGGCGCAGATCGTTCGTGAAAGCTGTGGCTTCGACGGCATCGTCGAGGATACGCCGCAGGACCTCTCGATCCTGCTCAGCCAGGCGCCCGCCGGCAGCTGATCGAGCCTGCTTATTGCCCGGGCAGGATACGCACCGCGTAGAGATTGATCCCGCGAGCCCTGCCATCGACATCGCTGTTGATCAGCAGCTTGCCATCCGAGCTCGGCGCCAGAGAGCGGTCAAACCTGACCTGCAGCAGCGCATCCGACTTTTCCCGCGTGACGCTGAAACGGTGCCGGGCGCAGTTCCCGAGCGTCTGGAAATCGCACTCGACGGTGATTTGCGTCGGCTCGTCGGTGGTCGACTGCAGGGTGATGGCGATGGTCGACGACTTTCCGGCGAGCTGTTGCAGCACGGCGGCGGGCACGGTGATGCCGATATTGCCGTCGGCGCCGTTACTCTGCGAAATCAGCCGGACGGCAGCCGCGTCGTTCTCCGTGACGTTTTCCGTATGCGCCTGCGCACCATTGGCGATCTTGTTGGCATCGGATGGCTTGAAGACCTCGATCCATTCGGATGAGAAGCTGTTCTGCGGGTCGATGGTTACAGGCTCGTCGGTGTGGTTGCCGGAATTATCTGCCGTCTCGCTCTGGCTGCCGTCGAAATCCTCAGGCTGGGTGCTGGCAGGCGGATTGGCAACGCTGGTATCGCGCTCCGCGGCCGTCAGCAGCAGGCCTGACTTATGCGCCCACCAGGCCCCCATGCCGATAAAGGCGATCAGCACGCACCAGACCAGAAGCCTGGAGAAAAACTTGCGCGGCTTTCGGCGCTTGGCCGCCCCTTCCGGGCGGAAATCCATATTGCCGGGAGCCGCAGCCTTGGCCGCCGGACGCGGTTCGGCGGCAAAGCCTTCCTCCGCAGCGGGTGCAGCACCCAGGTGATCGGCAGCACCGGCATGCACGCCGTCGAGGCTCGCATCGTCATAGGCGCTGCGCGGCTCTTCTGCATGGCGGGTCTCGCCTGCCAGTTCCGGCGCGGCCGCCTCAGGCGACGGGGCTTCATGATGATAGGGTTCGGGCACTTCGACGACGGGGGGCACCGGCACTTCCGGCGGCCCCTGGCGCGGATGCATGCGCTCGCGCTCCTCGGCCTCGATCATGTGGATCGTCGTCTCAAGCCGGTGGCGGTGATGGGCGACGGCGTCGCGATCCGTGACGTCCTGCTTGCGCAGCCCTGCCTCCAGCGCCTGGCGCGCGGACTGATAGATTCTGGCGCGGATCTCTGGATTGTCGCGATCGGAATTGCCAAGTGCCGTTCTGATGGCCGTTTCTAATCCGCTCACGTGCGATCCTTCACTCTTGAAACCGGCATTCCGCTCAAATCTTTACAAATGCCTAACAAAATCCGGTAGCGGCAACAGCGCCAAACCGCAAGCCTCCGGCACGCCGCCCGGCCGATCGGCAGGGGAAAACGCCGCCTTTCAGAATATCCGAAAATCGCAAAATCGATAGCCTGCCCGGTTGGGCGGTCTTTTCCCCACCCGGCAAATCTGTTATCGAATTGACGCTTCCGTAAACGTCAATTCATGGTGACCTCATGGCCCTGCCCGAAATCCTGACGAAGAACCTGCGACTGCCGGTGGTGGCCTCGCCGCTGTTCATCATCTCGCATCCGGCACTGACACTGGCGCAATGCAAGGCAGGCATCATCGGCGCGTTTCCGGCGCTCAACGCCCGGCCGGAAAGCCAGCTCGACGAATGGCTGGCGATGATCACCGAGGATCTTACCGCCCACAATGCCGCCAATCCGGACCGGCCGGCCGCGCCGTTTGCGGTCAACCAGATCGTCCATATGTCGAACAAGCGGCTGGAGCACGACCTGATGCTCTGCGTGAAATACAAGGTCCCCGTCGTCATTTCCTCGCTCGGCGCCGTGCCGGAGGTGAATGCCGCCGTGCATTCCTATGGCGGCATCGTGCTACATGACGTCATCAACAACCGCCACGCCAACTCGGCGATCCGCAAGGGTGCCGACGGGCTGATTGCGGTCGCCGCCGGCGCCGGCGGCCATGCCGGCACACTGTCGCCCTTCGCCCTCATCCAGGAAATCCGTGAATGGTTCGATGGCCCGTTGCTGCTTGCCGGTGCCATCGCCAATGGCGGGGCGATCCTGGCGGCCGAGGCGATGGGCGCCGACATGGCCTATATCGGCACCCCCTTCATCGCCACCGAGGAGGCCCGAGCGAGCGACGCCTACAAGCAGGCAATCGTCGATGGGGCGGCCAACGACATTGTCTATTCGAACTATTTCACCGGCGTGCATGGCAATTATCTTAAGCCATCGGTGAAATCCGCAGGCCTTGACCCCGACAACCTGCCTGTCGCCGATCCCACGAAGATGGACTTCGAACAGGCAGTCGGCGGCGCCAAGGCCTGGAAGGATATCTGGGGCAGCGGCCAGGGCATCGGCGCCATCAAGGCTGTCGAGCCGGTTGCCAAGCTCGTCGATCGCCTCGACAGCGAATACCGTGCCGCCCGCGCCCGCCTCAGCCTCTAGGACGATTTCCACAGCGCCGGTCTTTTTTACCAAAGCCGCCAGACGGCGCTTGAAATCTTCAAACAATGGCTGTATCAGCGCCATGCAAATCGCGGGCCGCCTGGTTCGGCCGCACGGATTGCCGCTTTAGCTCAGGTGGTAGAGCACATCATTCGTAATGATGGGGTCGCAGGTTCGAGTCCTGCAAGCGGCACCATTTGCTTTTCCCAGTCGTTTCGATACCGCTAAAAGCACAGCCTATGGCTTTGTTAAGCTTTTTCATAGTTACGCAATGATTGAAATACATGGTTAACCCTTGATTGATATCGTTTCCTCCAGTTGTGATTTGGGGGATAGTTTCCATGAAAGGTTTGGCTGCCGCGGTTTTGGCGTCGGCGTTTTCGGTCGTTGGTGTTCACGGGGCGATGGCTGCCGATCTGGCGCCTAACGATCTGATGATCCCGAAGTTTCTGCTCGATGAACCGGAAAAAGTACCGGCAACGGCGAGCCGGTTTACCGGATATATCGAAGGGGGCTTCGAGACCGGCACATCGCGCGACACCGAGCTCGACAGCCGCTCGTGGCGGTTGCGCGGATCGATGAATGCGAGTTCCGACACCGGGCTCAACCTGCAGGCGGATGCCGACTATGCGCATTCCTATCTCCAGGAATACGGCTGGAACGACAATATCGGCGGTACGCTGCATGTCTATTACCGGCCTGACGGAAACTATGCGTTCGGCGTCTTCGGCCAGACCGGACGGTTTGAATCGCGCTTCCTGCCGGATACGACCGCGCGCGATTATCTCGGCGGCCTGGAAGCCGCATGGCTCGGCACCGACATGACCATCTATGGTCAGGCCGGCCTCGGCACGACCGATATCGGCGGCTTTGACTATGATCACTATGCCGGCCGTGCCGGGCTGCGCTATTTCTTCACAGACAATATCCGCGCCGATTTCGAAGCTGCATTCGACCGCTACCAGGATGACATCGAGACGGCCGATATCTGGAAGATCTCCGCGATCGGCAACTACCGACCGGATGGCACGCCGGTCTCCTTCTACGCGGGCTACCGCTTCGAGCATGCCAAGCTCACTGTCGACGACTTCGGCAGCGACAGCGACATCTCCAACAACTTCCTCGTCGGCATGCGCTATCACTTCGGCTCGACCAGTCTGAAGGACGAAGAGAGCAACGGTCCGATCTGGCGCGGAGCGTCGTTCTAGGCAGTAACGGGATTGACCATGGCCGCCGCAGCGAAACCATCGCTGCGGCGGTTTTGCGTTGTGTAACCGGAAGGATAATTGGCTTTACAGAGCCCGCAGCAAGGGCCTAAAAACCAAAGCAGCACTTCGCGCCGGCGCTTGCCCCTTTCTGCCGAGCCGCCTTCGATGACGGCATAGCGAAGCATCCTGAAAGGTAAGTCATGTCTGATACGGCCCAGCGCTCGAACCGCGTTCTCGTTGTCGCGACCATCATGTTTGCCACCTTCATGGTGGCGATCGAAGCCACGATCGTGGCGACCGCAATGCCGCGCATCGTCGGCCAGCTTGGCGGTTTCAGCTATTACAGCTGGGTATTTTCGGCCTTCCTGCTGGCGCAATCGACGACCACCGTCATCTACGGCAAGCTCTCCGACATCTTCGGCCGCAAGCCGGTGCTGATCGGCGGCATCGTGGTGTTCCTGATCGGCTCGCTGCTTTGCGGCTTTGCCTGGTCGATGACCTCGCTGATCGTCTTCCGCCTGCTGCAAGGGCTTGGCGCGGGCGCCATCCAGCCGGTGACGATGACGATCATCGGCGACCTCTTCAAGCTCGAGGAACGCGGCCGCGTCCAGGGTATCATGGCAACCGTGTGGGCAACCTCGGCGGTGGTCGGGCCTCTCGCCGGCGGCGTTATCGTCGACAATATTTCCTGGGCCTGGATCTTCTGGATCAATCTGCCAATCGGCGTCTTCTCGATCATCGCCTTCTCGCTGTTCCTGAAGGAAACCGTGGCGCACAAGGAGGCCAGCATCGACTATCTCGGCGCGATCCTGTTTTCGATTGCCATCATCGCCGTGCTGGTGATCCTGACCGAGACGGATGCCAGCGCCTGGATCCTGCTCTCGCTCGCCGCCGTCTTCGTCATTTCGGGCGCCCTGTTCTTCTGGCAGGAGAAACGCGCGCCCGAGCCGATCATCTCGATCGCGCTGTGGAGCCGTCGCCTCGTCGCGACGAGCAATATCTGCATGCTGCTTGCCGGTATGGCGCTGATTGGGCTTTCCACCATTCTCCCTGTCTATATTCAGGGCGTGCTCGGCCGCTCGCCGATCGTTGCCGGTTTCACGCTGACCATGCTGGTTGTCGGATGGCCGCTGTCGGTGATGATGTCGAGCAAGCTGTTCAAGGCCTTCGGCATTCGCAACACACTGCGCTTCGGCAGCCTGCTGTTTCCGTTCGGTGCGCTTTTCCTGCTGTTCCTGACGCCTGACAGCTCACCGATCGTTGCCGGCGCCGGCTCGTTCTTCATGGGCTTCGGCATGGGCCTCATCAACCTCACCAGCATTGCGCTGGTTCAGGACAGCGTCGAATGGTCGATGCGCGGCAGCGCCACGGCCTCGATCATCTTCGCCCGCAGCCTCGGCAACACGCTGGGCGCCACCGTGCTCGGGGCGATCCTCAATGCCGGGATCAATCACTATGCCAGCGGCGACACCGCCGAAAACCTGCACAACGTCCTGAACCAGCCGACCGGTCTAACCGAACTCGCAGGCGATCCCGTTGTGCGCGGCATCTTCGATGCGTCTCTGCATTGGAGCTTCTGGGGTATCGTCGTGGTGGCGGTGATGACGCTGATTTCGACCTGGCTCATCCCGGTCGGCGATCATCGCCGCAAGACGACGAGTGTTTCCGCCAGCGAAGCGGCATCGCACTAAAAGTAAAAGGTCAGACTTCGGCCGGATTCTGCGGCAGTGATTGCAGCAGGGTCTGACGGGCAGAGCGCAGGTGCAGGCGGGCCGAGAAATCGATCTGCGCCTGATCGCCGGATTCCAGCGCGGCGATGTAATCGAGATGTTCGTGAATGGCGCGCTCGTTGCGCTGGCGGGCCGCCGCCTTGTTCCACTGGTAGTGATAGTGGAAGACGATGGCGATGGCATCGTAGAAATCGGCGATGAAGCGGTTCTTCGAAGCGCGGTGGATCAGCAGGTGGAAGCGCTCGTCGAGTGCCGAGAACTCCTTATAGCGGCGATCCATATCGGCGAGCACATCGAGATGGTCCTGCTTGATGACGGCCAGATGCTGCCAGGCGGCATGGTCCTTCGGAAGACGGCCGAAATCGGCGGCCGAGTGCAGCTCGAACATCTCGCGCACATCGGCGAGTTCCAGCGCGAATTCTCGGGTGAAGCCCTTCAATATCCAATGACTGTTCGGACGCTTCTCGATCAGCCCGAAACGGGAGAAGCGGATCAGGAATTCGCGAACGCTTGTCGTCCCGGTACCGATCTCGCGGGCGAGCTCCAGCTCGTTGATCTGCATGCCGGGCGCGGCATCATCCGAGAGGATACGCTGCATGAAGCTGCGCTCGATGATGTCGTGCAGCGAGTCCGTTTCCTCGGAGGGGAAAAGATCCTTGGCTGTCGGCGCCCTGAGCACGATCTTCTGGCGCTTGTTCCAGCGGATGATCCCCTCGTCGCTCAGGCGCGTCAGGATCGCCCGCGCGGTGCTGCGGCTGATGCCCAGCTGGGCGGCGATTTCGGGCTCCGACGGCAGCGCGGCATCCGGACGCAGTGCGGCCGCATACCTGTTGTACGCTTCCTTGAAGACGGTATTCTGTCTTGCCATGCCACCCCGCTCCTTCCCGTGCGCCGAGACCCTGCACGCGATCGTGCGGCCAGTGCGCCGGGGGCTTATCCATTGCAATCCTTATATTATTCTGGATTGCTTGCGGCTGTTTGCCTCCCTCGTCCACAGGAACAATATTCCCGTTGACTTCAAAATGTTTATTGTAGATAAAAAACAAAATCAATGCGCATTTCGCCAATGCAGCGAGCGTTTTCTTCAGGGAGAAGACAATTGGACAAACTTCCTTGGCTCATCCTTTCGGCCGGAGATAATGTCGCCGTTGCCACGTCGGCCATCGAGCCCGGAGCCATTGTTGCCGGCGTTGCCGCACGGCAGAAAATCGACCCCGGGCACAAGGTTGCGATCGCCGACATCCCGCTCGGCACGCCTGTTGTCAAGTATGGCCAGGCGATCGGCCGCACCACCGCCGAGGTGAAGGCGGGCGACCACGTCCACAGCCACAATCTGCATTTCGAAAACGACCGCCTGGCAGCGACCGCCAATTCCGCGCCGGAAGCGGCGACAGCGGAAGACAAGGCCCGCACCTTCATGGGCTACAAGCGCGCCGATGGCCGCTCCGCGACCCGCAATTACATCGGCATCATTGCCAGCGTGAACTGTTCCACCACCGTCTGCCGCGCCATTGCAGACGAGGCAAACCGGACGATCCTGCCGCATTACGAAGGCATCGACGGCTTCGTGCCGATCGTTCACGACCAGGGCTGCGGCATGAGTTCGACCGGCGACGGCATGGCCGTTCTGCACCGGACCCTTGCCGGCTATACGCGCCACGTCAATTTCGGCGGCGTGCTGATGATCGGCCTCGGCTGCGAGGTCAATCAGCTGACGCTCTACGGCCAGAGCGGCGCCGGCGACACTAAACGCCATTTCAACATTCAGGATGCCGGCGGCTCGCGCCGCGCCGTCGAGCGCGCCATGGGCATGCTGCGCGAAATCGCCGCTGATGTCGGCAAGGAACGCCGCGTGGCGCTGCCGATCAGCGACATCATCATCGGTCTGCAATGCGGCGGCTCGGACGGCTTTTCCGGGATCACCGCCAATCCGGCGCTCGGCGTCGCGGCTGATCTGCTGGCGGCAGCCGGCGGCACGCCCATTCTTTCGGAAACCTCGGAAATCTACGGTGCCGAACATCTGCTACGCAGCCGTGCAGTCAGCGACGACGTGGCAAGGAAGCTCGATGAGAAGATCGTCTGGTGGGAGAAGTATGTCGGCCTGCATGGCGCATCGCTCGACAACAATCCCTCGCCCGGCAACAAGCGCGGCGGCCTGACGACCATTCTCGAGAAGTCGCTTGGCGCCGTCGCCAAGGGCGGGCGCTCACCGTTGACAGCTGTCTACGGCTATGCCGAGCGCGTCACGGCGCCAGGTCTCGTCTTCATGGATACGCCCGGCTACGACCCGGTCTCCGCAACTGGCCAGGTCGCGGGCGGCGCCAACATGATCGCCTTCACGACGGGACGCGGCAGCTGCTTCGGCTGTCGTCCCGCTCCATCGCTGAAGCTGTCGAGCAATTCGGCGCTCTATGCGGCGATGGAAGAGGACATGGACATCGACTGCGGCACGATCGCATCAGGTGACGCGACGATCTCGGGCAAGGGCCGCGAGATCTTCGAGCTCATCATCAACACCGCATCGGGCAAGAAGACCAAGAGCGAAGAGTTCGGCTACGGCGATAACGAATTCGTGCCGTGGCATCTTGGAGCAACGCTCTAATATACAGACGGACAAGTCTTCAGAGGAGGAATGATGAAGACGAGGAGGATCGGCAAGACGGATCTGCAGGTGACCGAAATCAGCTTCGGTGCTGCAGCTCTCGGCGGCCTCTACCGCGCCTGCCCGCGCGAGCAGGCGATGGACACGCTGGATGCGGCCTGGGATGCCGGGATCCGCTATTTCGACGTGGCGCCCTGGTATGGCCTCGGCCTCGCCGAGCGCACTGTCGGCGATTTCCTGCGGGCCAAGCCGGAAGCCGAGTATGTGCTGTCGACCAAGGTCGGCCGCCTGCTGCGGCCGGTGCCGACCGGCACTGTGCCCGATTACAGCTATGTCGATCCGCTCTCCTTCGATGCGGACTATGACTATTCCTATGACGGCATCATGCGCTCGGTCGATTTCAGCTATGCGCGGCTTGGCCTCAATCGCATCGACATTCTCTATGTGCACGATATCGGCGGCTATACGCATGGTGCCGCGAAGAATGCCGTTTATCTGAAACAGTTTCTCGACAGCGGCATCAAGGCTCTGGAGCAGCTGAAATCAAGCGGTGCGATCCAGGCTTTCGGCCTTGGCGTCAATGAAGTGCCTGTTTGCCTCGACGTGATGCGCAATGCCGATATCGATGTGATCCTGATGGCCGGGCGCTATACGCTGCTCGACCGTTCCGCGGTGGCCGAACTCATTCCGCTCTGCCAGCAGAAGGGCACGAGCCTTGTGGTCGGCGGCGTCTTCAATTCGGGGATCCTCGCGACCGGGCCGGTCCCTGGCGCGCATTTCGACTATATGGCGCCGACGCCTGATGTCGTTGCCAAGGTGACCGCGATGGAAGAGATCGCCAAGCGCCACGGCGTTCCGCTTGCCGCGCCCGCGCTGCAATTCCCGCTTCGCGATTCATTCGTCTCATCGGTGCTGATCGGCACGGCCAGGGCATCCAGCCTGGAGCGCAACATGCAGCTCTTCGAGCCGCGCCTGCCCGACAGCATCTTCCCGGAATTCGAAAGCCAGACACTCGTTGCCAAGCCATTGGGCAGCGATGCCGTTCGTATGTAGGAGCCACGCATGCTTAAGGGTATCCACCCCGTCCTCAGCCCCGACCTGCTTCTGGCGATCGCCAGAATGGGGCATGGCGACGAGATCGTTATTGCCGACGCCAACTTCCCGTCCGCCAGCATGGGCCCGGAAATGATCCGCGCCGACGGCGTGAGCGCCACCGATATGGCCGAAGCGATCCTGACCCACTTCCCGCTAGACACTTTCGTGCCGGAAAGCGCATGGCGCATGGAAGTCGTCGGTGACGCAGCAGCCGTGCCCGAGGTCTGCGTCGAGTTCCAGGCGATCGTCGACCGCAAGGCGGGTGACAGCTTCCGCATCGCCACGCTGGAGCGCTTCGCCTTCTACGAACGGTCGCGCAAGGCCGCCTATATTGTCGCGACAACCGAATTCCGGCTCTACGGCAATCTGATCCTGAAGAAGGGCGTCGTTCTTCCCGAAGAGGTCTATCGCGGCTGACGACAATTTTAGAGTATCTTTGAATTGATGGAAAAACATCAGCTTAAGGAGGATTGAAGGAAGCGAAAAAGGCGAAATTGCCCCACTTGCAATTTCAAAAAGCCTCAGCTAGCTTCATCCGGCAAATGTTTTTTATCGATAAAAATCGTCCGCCGGCGTTCAGCGGTCTGGTTTTCTGGAGGAGAACGCAACTTGGGAGGAGAACCCACAATGAGCATGAAGTCCATCCTTTCCCGCCGGGCGTTTAGCGCTCTCGCAGGTGCAGCCTTTATCGCAACGGCAATGCCGATGCCGTCCTTCGCTGCCGAAGTGACGATCCCGATCATCGTCAAGGACACCACGTCCTTCTACTGGCAGATCGTTCTGGCCGGCGCCCGCAAGGCCGGTACCGATCTCGGCGTCAAGGTGCCGGAACTCGGCGCGCAGTCTGAATCCGACGTCAACGGCCAGATCAGCATTCTCGAAAACGCTGTTGCCGGCAAGCCGGCCGCTGTCGTCATCTCGCCGACCGAATTCAAGGCGCTCGGCAAGCCGATCGACGAAGCTGCCAAGTCCGTTCCGATCATCGGTATCGACTCCGGCGCTGACTCCAAGGCCTTCAAGTCGTTCCTGACCACCGACAACACCCAGGGCGGCCGCATCGCTGCTGACGGTCTTGCCGCTGCCATCAAGGGCGCCACCGGCAAGGAAGAAGGCGAAATCGCCATCATCACCAGCATTGCAGGTGCAGGTTCGCTCGAACAGCGCCGCGAAGGCTTCCTCGATCAGGTCAAGACCAAGTATCCAGGCCTGAAGGTGATCGCCGACAAGTATGCTGACGGCCAGGCAACCACCGGCCTCAACATGATGACCGACCTCATCACTGCCAACCCGAACATCGTTGGCGTTTTCGCGTCCAACCTGATCATGGCGCAGGGCGTTGGCCAGGCGATTGCTGAAAACAAGCTCGGCGACAAGGTCAAGGTCATCGGCTTCGACAGCGACGACAAGACGGTCGGCTTCCTGAAGGATGGCGCACTGGCCGGTCTCGTGGTGCAGGACCCGTATCGCATGGGCTACGACGGCATCAAGACCGCGCTTGCCGTCTCCAAGGGTGAGAAGGTCGAACAGAACGTCGACACCGGCGCCAACCTGGTCACCAAGGCCAACATGGCAGAGCCGAAGATCGACGCTCTTCTGAACCCGAAGATCAAGTAATCTTCAGCCGGGGCCGCGCGTAAGAAATTCCGCGCGGCCTTTTCTTCACCTGTGTTATCGTCCGCGTGGGAGCGCGGAACCTGGGTGGAGAAACAGGAATTCGCATATGGGAGGAGAGGTCCATGGACGGACTGGAAGAGGTCAGTCATCGCCACGATGACAGTGCCACGCTGAAAGAGGCAAGCCGTATTCCGGCAGGTTCGCCCATCCTGGAACTCAAGGGATTGCAGAAGAATTACGGCTACGTCCAGGCGCTGAAACCAGCGACGGTGACATTTCTGGCCGGTGAAATTCACGCGATCGTCGGCGAAAACGGCGCCGGAAAATCTACCCTCATCAAGCTTCTGACTGGGGTCATCACCCGCACGGCCGGTGAAATTCTCTGGTGTGGCCACCCCGTCGGCCTCTCGTCGCCGAACGAGGCGATCGCCCGCGGCATTAACGCCGTTCACCAGGAAGTGGTGCTCTGCCCGCACCTGACTGTTGCCGCCAACCTCTTCCTCGGCGACGAGGTCAATCAGTTCGGCCTGATGCGCAAGAAGCAGATGGTCAACATGGCGCAGACCGTGCTCGACGATCTCGGCTTCGGGCTGCCCGCCAGTGCGCTGCTCAGCGATCTGACCATTGGCCAACAGCAGCTTGTGGCGACCGCCCGTGCGGCAATGCGCGGCACACAGTTCCTGATCTTCGACGAACCGACGGCCTATCTGACGCGCCAGGAATCGGCGCAGCTCTTCAAGCTGATCCGCAGGCTGCAGGCCGAAGGCGTGACGATCGTCTATATCAGCCACCGCATGGAAGAAGTGTTCGAGCTCGCAGACCGCGTTTCGGTGCTGCGCGACGGAACACATGTCGGCACCCGGTTGATCGGCGAGACCAACGAGAACGAGTTGATCGCGCTGATGATCAACCGCTCGATCGAGCAGATCTATCACAAGGAAGAAATCGCGATCGGCGAGACGATCGTCGAAGTCCGCGGCCTCTCAGGCCCGGGTTTCGAGGACATATCGCTCAGCGTCAAGGCGGGACAGATCGTCGGCCTCTATGGCCTCATCGGCGCCGGCCGCAGCGAATTCGCACTCGGGCTCTACGGCCGGGAAAAGACCACAGCCGGTGAAATTCACTGGATGGGCAAGAAGGTCGACATCAGGAACGAGCGCGCGGCCATGGATCTCGGCATCGCGCTGGCGCCGGAAAGCCGCCGCGACCAGGGGCTCTGCCTCAACCTGCCGATCGGCCTCAATATCAACCTGCCTGTCTTCAAGCGACTGAGCAGCGGGCCCGTCATCAATCATACCGTCGAGACGGCGAACGCCGACAAGCAGATCCGCGATCTCAGCATCAAGACGCCGARCCGCCGCGTGAATGCATCCAGCATGTCTGGCGGCAACCAGCAGAAGATCGTCATCGGCAAGTGGCTGAGCCACGGCGCGCGGCTATTCATCTTCGATGAGCCGACTGTCGGCGTCGATGTCGGCACCAAGGCGGAAATCTACCGGCTCTTTGCCAAGCTATTGAAGGAAGGCGCGGGCATCATCCTGATCTCCTCCTACCTGCCTGAAGTCTATGAGCTTGCGGACCGGCTGCATGTGTTCCGCGGCGGCAAGCTTGTCGCCAGCCATGATTTCCACGCAGCGTCGCATGAAGAAGTGCTTGGCGAAGCGATCGGCGTCTGAGCAAGAAGAATAAGAGGGAGAGAGAACAGTGACTGCAACCCCCACCGAAATTGCGCCTCCGCCGCCACGCCGCAAGGTCAACATTCTGTTCGGCCTGACCCTGATCGGTCTGCTGCTCTTCCTCTGGCTGATGCTCGGAATTTTCACCGCCAGCTTCTGGACGCCCCTAAACATCAGCAACCTGCTGCGGCAGGGGTCGATGACGGCTATCCTGGCGCTCGGGCAGACCTTCGTGATCATCACGGCGGGTATCGACCTTTCGGTGGGCGCCATCGTCGGCTTTGCCGGGGTCATTATCGCCTGGCTTTTGCAGGCGGGCGTCCCGGTCTGGGCGGCTATCCTGCTTACCCTGCTGTTCGGCGTGCTGATCGGCACCTTTCACGGCTTCGGTATCGTCAAGATGGGCCTGCCGCCCTTCATCATCACCCTGGCAACGCTGACATCGCTGCGTGGTATCGGCCTTTTGATCACCAATGGCTCGTCGATCAATATCGTCAACGAGGACTTCTCGAACTTCGCCCGCGCCGACTTCCTCGGCATTCCGAGCCTGTTCTGGATGGTGATCCTGGTCGCGGTGCCGAGCTTCGTGTTCCTGCATCTCAGCCGCTGGGGCCGCTATCTCTTCGCGGTCGGCTCGAATGCAGAAGCCGCGCGCCTCTCCGGCGTCAACGTCAACCGGATGATCTTCCTCGCCTATATTCTCTCCGCCACCTTCGCCGCCTTCGTCGGCGTGCTGCTGGCCTCCCGTATCGCCATCGGCAACGCGACACAGGCGGACGGCTGGGAGCTGCAGGCGATTGCTTCCTCGGTCATCGGCGGCACGTCGCTCTTCGGTGCGGTCGGCTCCGTCCACGGCCCGCTGATCGGCGCCTTCATTCTGGCGACCATCAACAACGGCGCGAACCTGCTCAACGTCAACTCCTTCTGGCAGCGCATCATCACCGGTCTTCTGATCATCGTGATCGTCTACTTCGACCAGTTGCGCCGCCGCCGGAGCGTCTGAGACGAAAAGCGAAGCCGGTCATCGACCGGCTTCTTCACTTCTGAATGCGAGAAACAAGATGAAAGCAGTGCTTTGCCAGAAGCCCGGTGTGCTCGAAATCGTCGAGCGCCCTTCCCCCGGCACGCCCGCTCCCGGCTGGGTGCGGCTGGCGGTCAGCCATGTCGGCATCTGCGGCACGGACTACCACATCTTCGAAGGCAAGCATCCGTTTCTCGAATATCCGCGCGTCATGGGGCATGAGATATCCGCCACCGTCGTCGAGACCGGCGACGGCGTGGCGATGGCGGTGGGAATGCCTGTGATCGTCAACCCCTACCTTTCCTGCGGCACCTGCGTTGCCTGCCGGAAGGACAAGCCGAACTGCTGTACAAACATCAAGGTTCTCGGCGTCCATACCGATGGTGCCTTCTGCGAAGAGATCACGGTACCCGCGGGCAATCTCTATGCCGCAAAGGGTCTCAGCCTCGAAGCGGCGGCGACCGTCGAGTTTCTGGCGATCGGCGCGCATGCTGTTCGCCGGTCGATGGCAGCCGCCGGTTCGCGCTCGCTCGTCATCGGTGCCGGCCCGATCGGGCTCGGGGCGGCCATCTTCTCCCGTATCGCCGGTCATGAGGTTACGCTGCTCGATACCAGCGCCGAGCGTCTGCAGATGGCCGCCGATCGTTTCGGCTTCCAGTCGGGCATCGTCGCGAACGAGGCAACCGCCGATGCAGTGAAGGCTGCAACAGATGGCGATTGTTTCGATGTGGTCTTCGATGCCACCGGCTATGGCCCGTCGATGGAAAAGGCCTTCTCCTTCGTTGCCCATGGCGGCGCACTGGTACTGGTCAGCGTCGTCAAGGACGAAATCCGCTTCTCCGATCCCGAATTCCACAAGCGCGAAATGATGGTGATCGGCAGCCGTAACGCAACGCGGATCGATTTCGAACATGTGGCGGATTCGATCGCCAAGGGCCTCGTGCCAGTCGACAAGCTGATCACCCACCGCACGACGCTCGCGGACGCGCCACGCGATCTCGCCCGCTGGGCGCATGAGAAGAGCGGCCTGATCAAGGCCGTGATCAAGGTCGCGGGTTGATCAGACCGCTTCGATGACCTGACGCATCTGACGGACGATGCCTGTATCCGTCTGGTTCGAGCTCGGCGCTTCGAAACCGAAGGCAACCGCGCGCGGGTCCATGCTGGCCAGCGCCGAGCTGCAGGAGCCGTGAATTTCCCGGGCGCCGGTAGCACGCAGGATTTCGGCTGCATTGGACGGGCGCACGCCGCTGCCCGGCATGATCGAGATGCGGCCAGCGGCCTTGGCCGAAAGCCGCTTAAGGGTTTCGAGACCGTCCATCGCCTTTGGCACACAGCCTGACGTGAGGATACGCTCGCAGCCGAGTTCGACGGCCTGTTCAAGCGCCGCATCGGCATCCGGAACCAGATCGAAGGCGCGGTGCAGCGTGGAGCCCAGACCTGCGGCATGTGCCTTGAGGCGATGGATCAGCGGCATGTCCAGCGTGCCATCCGGCCGGTTGGCGCCGATGACGACACCTGCGAGGCCGAAAGCCCTGACGGCATCGATATCCGCCATCATCGATGCCTCGTCGGCCGCATCGAAGATGAACGGGCCGGCATGCGGGCGGATCATCGCGTAAACAGGGATCGGCGCTGCCGCCGCGGCTTTCATCATGCCTGCAACAGGCGTCAACCCGCCGAGTTCGAGAGCGGAGCAGAGCTCGATGCGGTTGGCGCCGCCTTCGATCGCGGCGGCAAGCCCCTTGGCGCTATCCACGCATACTTCAAGCAAAACCGGCATTTCTCATCTCCCGAATTGGCGCGCCGAACGCTCTACGCCATGACCGGCGATTTTGCGATGGGTTGGCCGACGATTTTGCGTACGGCGTCGATGATCATCGTGCAGGCATCGGCGGAAGCTTTCCGGTGATTGAAGGCCACATGATAGGAAATCGGGATCTGCTCGGCCAGATCGACGATCCGCACGCGATCGGCAATCGGCAGCGCGCTGACGCGGCCGAGGAACGAGACATAGCCGTGATTGGCGACGAGATCGACGATCACGGGCAGCGAATCCGCCGCACGGATATCCTGGTTGCGGAAGCGGCGGCTCACCATGCCGGCGCGGCTAAGTGCCGTCGCAGCATCGCCGAGACCCGTGCGCTCGCTTGGGGTGCATATCGGGTGAGCGGCGACCAACGCGGCGACATCCGTCTCCGTGCTCTCCGGCGGGGCGATGGCGACAAGATCGGTGCGCAGCAGTTCGCGATTCTGGAAGCTCTCAAGACCGAAAACGGAATCGAGAATGGCGACATCGATACGGCCGGATTTCAGCGCCTCGCGCAGGTCATCGGCGGTCATCGAGATCAGCGAGATGGCATTCTTGTTACGGCCGGTATTCCAGTCTGCCACCAATGCGCCGAGGCAGCGAGCCACCCAGCTTTCGGCTCCGGTCGGGATGATCGAGCCGATCCTCAGCGACCGGGCTGTGCGCTGATAGCGCTCGTCGGCGGCCGATTTCAGGTCGTTCCATGCCTGGCTGATCGCCGAGAAGATGGCGTAGGCGCGCCTGCCCTCCTCGGTCAGCGCCGAGCCCTGCGCCTGCCGTTCGAACAGCTTGTGGCCGGTGAATTTCTCCAGATTGGCGATCTGCAGCGAAAGCTGCGGCTGACCGAGGCCGAGACGGCGGGCAGCACGGTTGATGCTGCCTTGATCGGCGACCTCGAGAAAACGCTCCATGGTCGCAACCTTCACCGGGATGCGGGCAGCCCAACCTTCGAAGTCTTCCGGTGCCTCACCCGAGAGATCGGCAAGTTGGTCGATCGCCTCCAGAACGGGCACCAATCCCTCGCCCACCTTGCTGCTGGCGATCAGCGTCACCAGTTCGCCGGAACTGCGTTCCGTCAGTTTCAGCGCCAATTCGCTTTCGAGATTAGAGACAGCCGCCGACACCGTCGAGGCAGCCAGCGTGAAGCGCCGCGCGGTCTCTCTGACGGACCCTGATGACAGGACGTGGCTGGCGATGAAAAGGGCACCCAGATGCAATGCGCGGGTCTCCGGAAGTCACTGAAAATCGGACACTATTGTGTGTTCACGAAAAAAGATATCCCATTTCGGAATTCGCAGGCTATCGTCACCGGACAAGAAAAGCGGGGCGATGGCTGATGAAGCCATTGAGCACTCGATGATCGTGGAAACACGCAAGGGAACAAAAACAAATCCCGCCAGCATTGCATAAAGGAATGCAATTGCGCGCGCGGGACTGCTTTCACGGCGATAATCGCGCCGCGATCGCAAATACTGGAGAGGGGTTGCATCGATTTTTCGAGAACGCACACTATTTCCATGATGCTCGCAGGTCCGGCATGACGGCGGTTTTCGCCCGAGCCGGGGGACTTAACGCGTGAAGGGCTCCGCCAGAGCCCTAGCGCTTGTAAACGGTGCAAACCAAGGGGACACTCCATGCTGAAGAAACTCGCACTTGCCGTTTCTATTTCCGCCTTTGCGGCGGGTGCGGCCCATGCTGCAGACGTCGTCGTTTCGTCGAAGATCGATACCGAAGGCACGCTGCTCGGCAACGTCATCGCGCTCGCTCTGGAAGCCAACGGCATCAAGACCAAGGACCGCATCGCGCTTGGCGCAACGCCTGTCGTGCGCAAGGCGATCACCGCCGGCGAAATCGACATCTATCCCGAATACACCGGCAATGCCGGCTTCTTCTTCAACAAGGCCGATGACGCCGCCTGGAAGAATATCGACCAGGGTTATGCGCTGGCCAAGAAGCTCGACTATGACGCCAACAAGATCGTCTGGCTGACACCCTCGCCTGCCAACAACACCTGGGCGCTCGCCGTTCGCAGCGATGTCGCCGGTCCCAACAACCTCAAGACCATGTCCGACTTCGGCAAATGGGTTGCCGGCGGCGGCGCCGCGAAACTCGCGGCTTCTGCTGAATTCGTCAACTCGGCTGGCGCCCTGCCCGCCTTCCAGACGACCTACGGCTTCAAGCTGACGGCCGATCAGGAAGTCGTGCTCTCGGGCGGCGACACGGCTGCCACCATCAAGGCCGCTGCCGACCAGACCAACGGCGTCAACACCGCCATGGTTTATGGTACCGATGGCGCGATCCAGGCTGCCGAGCTCGTCGTTCTCGAAGACGACAAGAGCGTGCAGCAGGTCTATGCACCGACCCCGATCATCCGCGAAGACGTGCTGAAGGCCAATCCGAAGATCGAGGAAGTGCTTGCCCCGATCTTCAAGAGCCTGACCGCCGACGAATTGCGCAAGCTGAACGCCAAGATCCAGGTCGATGGCGAGCCGGCAAAGTCGGTTGCCGAGGGGTACCTGAAGGAAAAAGGCTTCCTGAAGTAATACACATTGCTCCGCCCTTCGGGGCGGAGCTACCTTCTTGGCGGACAGGGATGGATCGATGGAAGAAACCTTAGCGGTCCGCAAACTGGACCGGCTCGGCGTGGTGTTGGTGATTGCAGGCGTTGTTGCCGCTGCCCTTCTGCCCTTCATCTATGTGAAGGCGAACCGCATTGCTTCAGGCAAGCCGATGCTTCTCACGCAGCTTCTCGACCAGCCCGCCACCATCATTCTCACCCTCCTGCTCATCGCCACCGCCTTTGCCGCGCTCTTCCTGCAAAATGCCTTGCTGCGGCTTGCCATCAGCACGCTGTCTCTGGCCGCACTGATCGCCGCGATCGGCTTTGCCGCGACAGCCTTCACACCCGCCAACAGCAATGCGGCGCGCATGACGCCCGGCGGCAGCTTCTGGATCCTGCTCGGCGTCGTCGGCCTGATCGTTTCGGATGCGCTGGTGAAAATCCGGCTGACACCCTGGATGCGGGTGGCAGCACTTACCGCCTACAGCGCGTTGCTGGCGGTCTGCCTCACGTCCGGGCTGCTCGACAGCCTGTCGATCATGAAGGAATTCTCGACGCGTTCGGCGCAGTTCTGGTCCGAGGCCTGGTCGCATCTACTGCTGGCCTTCGGGTCGCTGGCAATTGCCATCGTCATCGGGTTGCCACTCGGCATCTTCTGCTTCTGGGTGCCGAAGCTGCGCGCCGCCGTTCTGCAGGGGCTCAGCCTCATCCAGACCATCCCGAGCCTGGCACTGTTCGGCATCCTGATGCTGCCGCTCGGTTACATCGCCACACATGTGCCGCTGGCTGCCGAGCTCGGCATCCGCGGCATCGGCACCGCGCCGGCACTGATCGCGCTGGTGCTCTATTCGCTGCTGCCGATCGTCGCCAATACCGTGGTCGGCCTCGAAGGCGTCGATCCCTCGGTGCGTGATGCGGCGGCGGGCATGGGCCTGACGCGCCGCCAGATCCTGACCGGGATCGATCTGCCCTTGGCACTGCCTGTCATCGTCACCGGCATCCGCATCGTGCTCGTGCAGGCAATCGGCCTTGTCACCATCGCCGCGCTGATCGGCGGCGGCGGCTTCGGCATCTTCATCTTCCAGGGCATCGGCCAGACGGCGATGGATCTCGTCATGCTCGGCGCCGTGCCAACCGTCTTCTTCGCCTTCTCATCGGCCGTCATCCTGGATGCGGTCATCGACAGCATACGGGGATCCGCCGCATGACCATGATCGAGATCAGGAATGTCACCAAGCGCTATGGCGCCGCCACCGTCGTCGATAATGTCTCGATGCGCGTCGAGAAAGGATCGGTCACCGTGATCGTCGGCACCTCGGGCTCCGGCAAATCGACGCTGATGCGGATGATCAACCGGCTGGTGCCGATCACCGAGGGAGAGATTTTCGTCGCCGGGCAGAATGTCATGGACGTGCCGGTGACCGAACTTCGCCGCAAGATCGGCTATGCGATCCAGGGCCACGGCCTTTTCCCCCATCGCACCGTGGCGCAGAACATCGCAACCGTGCCGCAGCTTCTCGGCTGGGATGGCGCCCGCATCGCCAAGCGCGTCGAAGAACTGCTCGGCCTCTTCAATCTCGATCCGGCGACCTTTGCCGAGAAATATCCGCACCAGCTTTCCGGCGGCCAGCAGCAGCGCGTCGGCGTTGCGCGCGCCTTGGCGGCAGAACCCGAAGTGCTGCTGATGGACGAGCCGTTCGGCGCGCTCGACCCCGTCATCCGCGGCAAGGCGCAGGACGACCTGCTGGCGATCCAGAAGCAATTCGGCACCACCGTCATCCTCGTCACCCACGACATGGACGAGGCTTTCCATCTCGGCAACCAGATCGCCGTGATGAGCGGCGGCAAGCTGCTGCAATGCTCGACGCCGGAGAAGATTCTCACGGAACCTGCCGATCCCTTCGTGCAGCAACTGACGGGAACCTCGGACCGGGCGCTGAAGCTGATGTCACTCTCACCGCTCAAGGAAAGCATGGCGCCCGCCAAGAGCGGCCTCGGCTTTTCGCTGCCGCAATCGCTCAGCCTGCGCGATGCGCTGGCCGAGATGATCTGGCAGGGCTCAGACGAAGCTGCGGTCACGGATGGCGCAAAGACACCGGTCGGATCGATCTCGATGACCAAGCTGCTCGAGCTGGGCCGCAAGGCATGAAGTTCATCGTCGCCAATATCTTCCGTGTGGCGGCATTCGCGCTGCTCCTGATCCTGCTGTTCAGGACGGAGTGGCTTTCCTTCATGCTCGTGCCGCTGACCAATAACAATGCGCCGCCCGTTTACACGCAAAACAGCCTGCCCTCCCTGGCGTTGGCGCATCTGGAGCTTGTGATCGGCTCGATCGTCTTCACTGCCATTCTGGCGATCCTTGCCGGCGTCTTCGTGACACGCAAGAGTGGGGAGGACTTCCTGCCGCTGTCGCGTGCAATCGCCAATGCCGGGCAGACCTTTCCGCCTGTCGCGGTTCTGGCGCTTGCGGTTCCCGCCACCGGCTTCGGGGCCGCGCCGACGCTGATTGCGCTCTTCCTCTACGGGCTGCTACCGATCTTCGAGAACACGGTCTCCGGCATCCGGCAGGTCAATCCCGCCATTCTCGATGCCGCAGATGGCATGGGGATGAACCCGACGCAGCGGCTGCTCAAGGTGGAACTGCCGCTCGCCTTGCCCTTGATCCTCGAGGGTTTGAAGGTCGCGACCGTCATCAATATCGGCACGGCAACGATCGGCTCGACCGTCGCCGCCAAGGGCCTCGGCGAGGTCATTATCGCCGGTCTGATTTCCGACAACACAGCCTTCATCCTGCAGGGCGGCCTGATCGTCGGCCTGATGGCGGTGCTGATCTATGATGCGATGGGTCTCGTCGAAAGCGCGATCACCCGCAGAATTGGCTTGCGCCCCGCCTGATCCGGCGGCTACCAAGGCTGCCGTGATACGGCATGAGGAGGCTGCCTTGGCAAAGATGATTCACTCCATGATCCGCGTTGTCGAAGAGGCGCGATCCGTCGAGTTCTACGGCAGAGTCTTCGGCCTCACGGTTGCCGATCGCGTCGACTTCGAGACCTTCACGCTTGTTTACATGAGCAATCCGGAGACCGGCTTCGAACTGGAGCTGACCGTCAACAAGGGCCGCACCGCGGCCTACAATCTCGGCGATGGCTACGGACATCTTGCTGTTTCCGTCGATGAAGTCGCCGTCGAGCACGCGCGGCTGGAGAAGGCCGGGCTCAATCCCGGCAAGCTGGTCGAGCTCAATCGCGACGGCAAGCTTTTCGCCTTGTTCTTCTTCATCACCGATCCTGATGGCTACAAGATCGAAGTCCTGCAGCGCCACGGCCGTTTTCAGTAAGAGCATCCGATGATCAAAAAGACAGAACTTCATACCGGCTGGACCCTTTCCTGCAACGATACAGGTCGACCAGGACTGCCCGAGAACATTCCGGCCACCGTGCCCGGCTGTGTCCATACCGACCTGCTTGCGGCACGGCTCATCCCCGATCCCTATCTCGACGTCAACGAGATCACCAATGATTGGATCGGCCGTTGCGAGTGGGTTTACCGGCTGAGCTTCGAGGCGGCGCCCGATGATGGCAAGGTCCAGGAGCTGGTCTTCGACGGGCTCGATACGATCGCAACGATCCGGCTGAACGGCGAGGAGATCGGACGAACCTTCAACCAGCACCGCACCTACCGCTTCGATGTTTCTGACCGTCTGAAGGCTGGCGAAAACGAACTCTCGGTCACCTTCCACTCAGCCTATGCCTATGGCGCGGAGATGGAGAAGCAATACGGCTACCGGCCGAACAACTATCCCGGCCCCGGCAACCTGATGCGCAAGATGGCCTGCAATTTCGGCTGGGACTGGGGTCCGACGCTGGTCACGGCGGGGATCTGGAAGCCGGTGCGTCTGGAAAGCTGGGACCGGGCGCGGCTGGCGGAGACGCGTGTTTCAGCGGCGCTTGCCGGTGGTGATGGCGTGGTAACGATCAACGCCAGGATCGCGGCTCAACAGGACTGCCAGGGCTGCTCGATCGTGGCACAGATCGGCGGCGTTTCGCATGCTGTCGAGGTCGGCGCTTCTGGCGAGACAAGCTTTCAGGTGGCGGTTCCCTCGCCGCAGATCTGGTGGCCGCACCATCTCGGTGCACAGCCGCTCTATCCGCTGTCGCTCGAATTGCGCGATGCCGGCGGCCATGTGCTGGACAGCTATGCGAAGGAGATAGGCTTCCGATCCATCCGCCTCGACACCGCGCCGGACGAGCACGGCTCGGCTTTCACCTTCATCGTCAATGACGTGCCGCTGTTTGCCTGCGGTGCCAACTGGATCCCCGACGATTGTTTTCCATCGCGCGTGACTGCCGAACGCTACGCCGCGCGGATCGATGAGGCGAAGGCGGCGAATATCAACATGCTGCGGGTCTGGGGCGGCGGCATCTTCGAGCGGGATGAATTCTACGAGGCCTGCGACCGCGCCGGCATGATGGTCTGGCAGGATTTCCTCTTTGCCTGCGCGTCCTATCCGGAAGAGGAGCCGCTGCGTGGCGAGGTGGAAGCCGAGGTTCGCGACAATGTCGTCAGGCTGATGCCACATGCCTCGCTGATGGTCTGGAACGGCAATAACGAGAACATCTGGGGCTTCGACGAGTGGGGCTGGCGGCCGATCATCAAGGACGGCGTCAGCTGGGGGCTTGGCTATTATCTCGATGTTCTGCCGAAGCTCTGCGCCGAGCTTGATCCTGATAGGCCTTACTATCCCGGCAGCCCCTATTCCGGCAGCATGGATATCGAGCCGAACGATGACCGGCATGGCTGCAAGCATATCTGGGACGTCTGGAACGATGTTGGCTGGGAAGTCTACCGAAACTACATTCCGCGCTTCTGCTCCGAATTCGGCTGGCAGGCGCCGCCGAACTGGGCAACTCTGGAAGAGAGCGTCCATGATGCGCCGCTGACGCCGCAGTCACATGGTGTCTTCCACCACCAGAAGGCAACGCAGGGCAATGAGAAGCTGATCCGCGGCCTCTCGGGCCACCTGCCGGTGCCTGAGACGATGAATGACTGGCATTTCGCGACACAGCTCAATCAGGCAAGGGCGATCCGCTTCGCAGTCGAGCACATGCGCTCGCACCGGGCGATCTGCAAGGGCGCCATCGTCTGGCAGTTCAACGATTGCTGGCCGGTAACCTCCTGGGCAGCGCTCGATTCCGCCGGCCGCCGTAAGCCACTCTGGTATGCGATGCAGCAGGCCTTTGATCCGCGTCTGCTAACCATCCAGCCGCGTAGCGGCAAGCTGGCGGTGGTTGCCGTCAATGAGCGAACGCTGTTCTGGCGATCGAAGATATCGGGCAAGCGCATGCGCCTCGACGGCACCGTGCTGGCGGAATTCGAATTCTGGCGGCTGCTCTGCGACCGGTTCGAGGCGAAGGAATTCGAGCTCGCAGATGACATTGCGACGCCGGACAACGCGGCGGATGAGGTCGTGGTGGTGCAGATGCTCGACAAGCGCGCCTTCCATTATTTCGTCGAGGATATCGATCTGAAATTGCCGAAGCCCGAGATGACGGTTTCGATCAATGCGACCGCCGATGGTGTCGATGTCATCGTCACGGCGGGTACTTTCCTCAAGGATCTCTGCCTGATGGCGGACCGGCGGGATCCGTCTGCTGTTGTCGATAGCATGCTGATCACGCTGTTGCCGGGCGAAAGCCATGCGTTCGCGATCAAGACCAGCAAGACATTAAAGGCTCAGGATATCACTCCGGGCATCGTTCTTCGCTGCGCCAACGATCTCCTCCCCTAAACGCCAAAAGGCCCCGCAAACAGCGGGGCCTTTTCCGGCTCGTCCCGAAGAACGAATTACATCCAGTAGGGCGGCACGCCATAGTAATCGTAAACACGGCGGCCGTTGTCGTTGTACCAAGTGTCGTCATCATCCGCGTAGCTCGGCGCTCCCTCGATCTGTTCCTTGGTCAGATCGATGCGGTAGCCGTCCAGCTGGGTATCGTAATTCAGCTTTTCCCACGGCAGCGGGTAATGATCGTGACCGATACCGAGGAAGCCGCCGAAGCTCAGCACGGCATAGGCAACACGCCCATCGCGCTTGCCGATGATCAAGCGCTCGATCGAGCCGATATGCTTGCCGTCTGCACCATAAACGCGGGTGCCTTCCACGCGGTCGCTGGCAATCAGCGAATGCGTGTCCTTGACGTTGGGATCACGGCGGCTGGCGTCTGTATCCTGGTTAAGCATTGTCTGCTCCTTTGCTGTTTTTGATGATGGGAGAACGCCACGCTGGAGTCATTGTTCCACGCCTTATCGCAAATGCGCGATTGCATATTATTGACGTTTACGTCAAAGTTAGTGTAACGCTGAATGCGGCTTGAACCATTCGGCCATTGGCATAAGCTGCCCGCAAGGATGATGGAGGATTGTCCGCCGGCAGCCGCAAACCGGCATTCGTGGCCGGATAGGGAGAGAGACACGATGAACAGCATTTCCGTCCATCCTGGCGGCGACAAGCGGGAAAGGCCCTGGCTTGCCACCTATCCGGATATCGTGCCCCCCGAACTGCCGCCGCTGGAATATGATTCGCTGGCCGAACTGCTGGAAAAGTCCTGCGAGCGCTATGCCAATCGTGTCGCCTTCTCCAGCATGGGCAAATCGCTGACCTATCGTGAGCTGGAAGTGCAGACCCGCAAGGTCGCCTCCTGGCTACAGGGGCTCGGACTGCAGAAGGGTGATCGCGTCGCCGTCATGATGCCGAACGTGCTGCAGAACCCTGTCGCGGTCTACGGCATCCTGCGCGCCGGCCTGACGGTCGTGAACGTCAATCCGCTCTATACCCCGCGCGAACTCGAGCATCAGTTGCGCGATGCCGGCGCGAAGGCGATCTTTGTGCTGGAGAATTTTGCCCGCACCGTGGAGCAGGTTCTTGTCAAGACAGACGTGCGCCACGTCGTCGTCACCTCGCTTGGCGAGATGCTCGGCGCCAAGGGCCTGATCGTCAATCTGGTGGTGCGCAAGGTCAAGAAACTTGTGCCCTCATGGTCCATCCCGCAACACAAGACCTTCAAGCAGGTCTTGTCGGAAGGCTCCGGCCGGTCGCTGCAGCGTCCGGCGCTCAGCGGCGATGACATCGCCTTCCTGCAATATACCGGTGGCACGACCGGCGTTGCCAAGGGTGCAATGCTGACCCACCGCAATCTGCTTGCCAACAAGCTGCAGCTGCAGCTGTGGCTGAAATCGGCCTTCGACAAGAAGAAGCAGCCGGAGGTGCTGAACTTCCTCTGCGCCCTGCCGCTCTACCATATTTTCGCGCTGACGGTGAATTCTCTGATGGGCATGTCGCTCGGCGCCCATAACATCCTGATTGCCAACCCGCGCGATATTCCGGGCTTCGTCAAGGAGTTCGGCAAGGCGAACGTCCATATCTTCCCGGGCCTCAACACGCTGTTCAATGCGCTAATGAACAATGCCGAGTTCGCCAAGCTCGATTTCTCGTCGCTCGTCATGTCGCTCGGCGGCGGCATGGCCGTGCAGCGGCCTGTGGCAGAGCGCTGGCTGAAGATGACGGGCTCGCACATCACCGAAGGTTACGGCCTCTCCGAGACCTCGCCGGTCGCGACTGCCAACCGCTTCGACTCTGCTGAATTCACCGGCTCGATCGGTCTGCCGATCCCCTCGACCGAACTCGATATCCGGGACGAAGACGGCAATTCGCTGCCGCTCGGCGAGATCGGCGAGATCTGCATCCGTGGGCCGCAGGTCATGGCCGGCTACTGGAACAAGCCGGAGGAAACGGCCCGGGTGATGACCCCGGACGGCTATTTCCGCACCGGCGACATGGGTTACATGGACGAACGCGGCTATACGAAAATCGTCGACCGCAAGAAGGACATGATCCTCGTTTCCGGTTTCAACGTCTATCCGAACGAGATCGAGGAAGTGGCCGCAATGCACCCCGGCATTCTCGAGGCCGCCGCGATCGGCGTTCCGGATGGCCACTCCGGCGAGACGGTGAAGCTATTCGTTGTTCGCAAGGATCCCAACCTGAGCGAAGCCGAGGTGAAGGCGCATTGCGCTGAAAACCTCACCAATTACAAACGGCCGCGGATCATCGAATTCCGCACCGAGCTGCCGAAGAGCCCGGTCGGGAAAATTCTGCGCAAGGATCTGCGCGGATAAACTCACGTATAATTGAAAGCAACCATAAGATGTGATCTGATCACACCGTTTCCAGGCAAAAGCAGCACGGGTCGAGACCAGCCGGCCCACCGGTGAGGATGGGCCGCACCGGCTTTGGCAAGAGCCTTGCTTTGCGAAACGGAGGTAATGCCATGTGGTATAAACCGCTAAGCGTTACGCTTATGGTAAGGAAAACCCGGACGAGCTGGTCAGTGTCCGTCCGGGTAACTTACAGAAAATAAGCCTAGGCAGGCGGAGCTACAACTCCGTCTGCCACTCCGCAACTATACCTGCACTCTCCCTTTTCATCAAGCGCGGCACAACTCGTGTCATTTTTTGCAGGCAGCCTGTGGCTGAACTTGATTTGCGCCCTACAAAGCGAATAGTTTCCGCAACCCTCTCCGCCTCCAAAGGAGCCTCCCATGAATGCCATCGTCGAAAAGCTGAAGAGCACTGCGGCCGCCACCAAAGCAACGGATATCCGCGCTGCCTTCGCTGCCGATCCCAAGCGCTTCTCGCGCTTCACCGCCTCTCTCGACGATCTCTTGATGGATTACTCGAAGACCGCCGTGAACGATGAGATCCTGGCGCTTCTCGTCAAGCTCGCTGAAGAAGGCGGCGTTGCGAAGAAACGCGACGAGATGTTCTCCGGCGTGGCAATCAACTTCACGGAAGACCGTGCCGTGCTGCACACCGCGCTGCGCAACCGTTCCAACACACCTGTTCTCGTTGATGGCAAGGATGTGATGCCTGACGTCAACGGCGTGCTCGCCGCCATGGGCAAGTTTGCCGACGGCGTCCGCTCGGGTGCGCTGAAGGGAGCGACCGGAAAGAAGATCACCGACGTCGTCAATATCGGCATCGGCGGCTCGGACCTCGGTCCGGTCATGGCCACGCTGGCGCTCGCCCCTTTCCATGACGGCCCGCGGGCGCATTTCGTGTCGAACATCGACGGTGCGCACATCGCCGATACGCTGAAGCTGGTTCAGCCGGAAACCACGCTCTTCATCATCGCATCGAAGACTTTCACCACCGTCGAGACGATGACCAACGCGCAGACGGCGCGCCAGTTCATTGCCAAGGCCCTTGGCGATGCCGCCGTCCAGCACCACTTCGCGGCCGTTTCCACCGCACTCGACAAGGTGGCCGCATTCGGCATCGACAGCGCGCGCGTCTTCGGCTTCTGGGATTGGGTTGGCGGCCGCTATTCGCTGTGGTCGGCCATCGGCCTGCCGATCATGATCGCCATCGGCCCCGACAATTTCGGCAAGTTCCTCGATGGCGCCCATGCCGTCGACAACCATTTCCGTAAGGCGCCGGTCACCGAAAACCTGCCGATGCTGCTCGGCCTCATCGGCTTCTATCACCGCAACGTTCTCGGCTATCCCACGCGCGCCGTGCTGCCCTATGACCAGCGCCTGTCGCGCTTCCCGGCCTATCTGCAGCAGCTCGACATGGAATCGAACGGCAAGGGCGTGACGATCGACGGCACGCCGGTCGAGGGCAATTCCGGTCCCGTCGTCTGGGGCGAGCCGGGCACCAACGGCCAGCACGCCTTCTATCAGCTGATCCATCAGGGCACGAGCATCATCCCGGCGGAATTCATGATTGCGGCCAACGCCTTCGAGCCCGAGCTGCGCCACCAGCACCAGCTGCTGATGGCCAACGTGCTTGCCCAGTCGGAAGCTCTGATGAAGGGCCGTACCTTCGAGGAAGCCAAGAAGCAGCTCACCGACAAGGGCATGGAAGACAGACAAGCCGATTTCATCGCGCCGCACCGTGTCTTCACCGGCAACCGCCCGTCGATCACCTTCGTTTATGACAAGCTGACGCCTTACGCGCTTGGTCGCCTGATCGCACTCTATGAGCACCGGGTCTTCGTCGAAGGCGTGCTCTTCCGCATCAACTCCTTCGACCAGTGGGGTGTCGAGCTCGGCAAGGAACTGGCAACGGGCCTGCTGCCTGTCGTCGAAGGAAAGGAAAGTGCCGCGAGCCACGACTCCTCGACGCAGGGTCTTGTCGCCGCGCTGGCGAAGCTTGCCAAGTAGGCGACCCCTCAATCAACTATCAAGCCCATCCGCCAGCGCGGGTGGGCTTTTTTGTTTGATGCTGTCGAATGACGGGACATCTATTCGTCCTATGGGAAATGCACGAGGAGATTGCCCATGGAATTTACCGACGACGAGCTTTTCAAATTCGATGAGAGCGGCGCTGAGCCGCTTCCCGCCTCCGGTGCGGATCATCGCATTTCGAATGATGGGGCGGAGATATGGTATGCCAGCTATGGCGCCGGTCCGGCAGTAATCCTGCTGCATGGCGGACTCGGGAATTCCGGGAACTGGGGCTACCAGGTGCCAGCGCTGGTCGATGCCGGATATCGCGTCATCGCCATCGATAGCCGCGGCCATGGACGCAGCACGCGCGATGATCGGCCGTTCAACTATGTCCTGATGTCCGATGACGTGCTTGCCGTCATGGATCATCTGGAGATCGGGAAAGCCGCGGTGATCGGCTGGAGCGATGGCGCCTGTACGGCGCTGATCCTTGCCGACCGGCATCCGGAGCGCGTGTCGGGCGTCTTCTTCTTTGCCTGCAACATGGATGCAACGGGCACGCTCAAATTCCGGCCGACGCCGGTCATCGACCGCTGCTTCAGCCGCCATCGGAAAGACTATCAGGCGCTCTCGGCAACACCCGAAGGCTTCGAAGCCTTCGTTGCCGATGTCGGGAAGATGATGCAGAGCGAGCCGAACTATACGGCGTCCGAGCTACAGGCGATCAAGGTGCCGGTCACGGTTGCGATCGGCGAGAGCGACGAATTCATCCGGCGCGAGCACATGGAATATCTTGCCAAGACCATTCCTGACGCCAAGTTCATTCTCATCCCCGGCGTCAGCCATTTTGCGCCGCTGCAGCGTCCCGCGCTCTTCAATGAAGAGGTCCTGGGCTTTCTCAAGCGCAGGACCTGATCTCAGAGGCCGATTTCGCGTGCCCAGGGCGGGTTTGCGCCGGCACGGGAGACGGTGACGGCCGCAGCCTTGGCGCCGAGCGCCAGAGCGTTGCCGAGCGCCTTTTCGTCGAGCGAGGCGACCTGCGCCTTGGTCAGCTGGTTGTCCATCTTCAGCGACGCGAGAACGCCGGCATCGAACGTGTCACCGGCACCGACGGTATCGACCACGGTCACGCGCTCGCTGGGAACGGTGACCTTGCGCTCGTTCGTATAGCCGGATGCACCTTCGGCGCCCTTGGTGATGACGACGAGCTTGGCGCCGTGCTTCAGCCAGTAGGCGGCGAGATCGTCATGGCTGCCTTCGAGACCGAACCACTCCAGATCCTCATCGGAGAACTTCAGGATGTCCGACTTGGCCGCCATGCGCTTGATGCGCGCCATGTGGGCTTCCTTGTTCTTGATGAAGCCCGGGCGGATGTTGGGATCGAGCGAGATCACGCGCTTGCCGGCCTCGCGGTCGAGAAGCGCCTCATAGGTCTCGCCGCAAGGGCTCGGGATCAGGCTGATGGCGCCAAAGTGCAGCGCTTCGCAATCATCGCCGAGAACAGGAAGGTCGTCGGTGGTGATCATGCGTCCCGCCGTGCCCTCGTCGTAGAAGGCATAAGTCGCCTGGCCGTTGACGAGCTTGACGAAAGCGATGGTCGAGGGCCGCGGGGTGATGGCGCAAGGGCTGTAGTCGACATTGCTGGCCTTCAGCGTGCTGAGCAGGACTTCGCCCATCATGTCGTCGGCGATGCCGGTGAAGAAGGCGGTCGGCACGCCAAGGCGGCCGAGCGCGATCGCGGTATTGAAGATCGCCCCGCCGGCATAGGGCGCAAAACCCTTTTCGTCCTGCGTCGTCTCACGCGGCAGCATATCGATCAGCGCTTCGCCGCAGCACAAAATCATCGGATTTCCTCCCAAAAAGGCCGTGTTGCCTCAATCCATTAAGTGAGCTTTTGTCAAAAGGCTAGAGCGAAAGCTCACTGACGCCACCGTTCCGGCCGGACCAGGCGAGCGGCGCATCCAGGAAGGCTTCCACTTCGCTCAGCGTCTTCTCGTCGAAAAGCTTCTGTTCCTTGGCGACAGCCAGAACGTTGCGCCAAGTCGCGATATGATGCAGCTTCACCTTGCCGTCAGCAAAGCGCAAGGCACCTTCGTTGAAGATTCCGTAGTAGAACAGCGCCATGCCGTGATCGACGATGCCGCCGGCTGCGCGGATCGCATCGATGAAGGTGAACATGCTGCCACCGGCCGTCGTCAAATCCTCGATGACCAGAACACGCGAACCTTCCGGCATATGGCCTTCAATCTGCGCGTTGCGGCCGTGACCCTTCGGCTTCTTGCGCACGTAGATCATCGGCAGGCTGAGACGATCCGCCAGGAGTGCCGCGAAAGGGATGCCCGCGGTTTCGCCACCGGCAATGCAATCGAAGCGCTCGAAGCCGGCGTCGCGGGTGATGACGCTGGCCGCAAAATCCATCACGGCCGAGCGGACGCGCGGATACGAGAGCAGCTTGCGGCAATCGATATAGACCGGGCTCGCCATGCCGGAGGCCAGCTTGTAGGGCTGCTCGGCGTTGAAATGAACCGCCTTGATTTCCCAGAGCATCTTCGCAAGGAGTTCTGCCATAGTGGCGCGATCGGGAAATGTCGTATGGGTCATTGCTCTCTCCTTGGCTCACGGTGTTACGCGGCAATAGCAGCAACCAAAAAATCTTTCCAGTGCCGGAACTTTTTGACCTTTCGACGCGGGCGCGAGATGGCGCGCAGACCACAAAACCATAGCGCGCCTAAACTGATACAGCCCGCGATTCTTCCACAATGCCGAGCATACTTCAGTAATTTATGATATTCATTGCATTCCAGAGCGTTCAGCCATTTCACCACGCCAGATCCCTGAAATTACTCGAATTTTAACGATCCATTTAACATTTGGATGAGACCTGACGGGTCACCTTCGCCGCGGTTATGAGAACCGGGCAAGGAGTCCAGAATGAGTCTGACGGTATCCGAGATTACTCAGAAGGTCAGCGCTTCCCTGACGTTCAAGATTTTCTCTATCTGCTTTGCATCCACCCACATTCCGCTCTTGGCACTGGTCGTTTATCTGGTTACCGGCTTCCGCAGCGAAGCGATGCCCGTTCTCGGTACGGTGCTTGCCGCGACGCTGCTCGGAACGGGCTTTTGCCTCGCCTCCGTCTGGATGCTGATCAAGCCGCTGCATGAAATCTCGGTCGCCGTCGAAGCGTACCGTTCGACAGGCGCAGTCAAACCGATCCGCAGTAAACGGACCGACGAGGTGGGCGTCGTCACGAACGGAATTTCGATGCTGATCACCGAGCTCGATGCAACACTCTCCCAGCTTCGCCGTCAGGCAACAACCGACGTTCTCACCGGTCTCGGCAATCGCCGCTGGCTGAAAGAGATCGGATCCATGGAAATCACCCGGGCAATGCGCGAGCGCACGCCGGTATCGGTCGTCGTCTTCGACCTCGATCACTTCAAGTCGATCAACGACGAGTTCGGTCACGACGTCGGTGATCAGGTACTGATGGCGACGGGTGCGACCATCCAGCACAATCTCCGGCCCTACGATATCGCTGCCCGCATCGGCGGCGAGGAATTCTGCCTGGTCCTGCCGAAGACCGGGACGGCCGCGGCCATCGCCATTGCAGAGCGACTTCGCAAGGAACTGGCATCGAGAGCGATCGGCGTCCTGCCGGCTGGGCGCGTGACCGCGAGCTTCGGCGTCTATCGTGGCGACCCGGCGAATGAAAGCTTGAAGGTCATGCTGACGGCGGCCGACCGGAAACTCTACTCGGCGAAGAACAGCGGCCGCAATACGGTTCAGTGGGCGGTGGCGAAATCGATTACCGGAGAAAGCGTTGCAAGCTGAGTGCTTCCTGGTCAGGAAGCACTTGAGATCAGCCCTTCGATACCGGCGGGCAGCATCCTCTTGTAGAGCGTGATCGCCCTATCCCCCTCGTCCTCATCCAGCGAGATTGCATAGCGGACAGCGGCGGCGAGAAGTTGCATCAGCAACCGCGCGGGCGGCAGAAGCTCGCCCGCCGGCCGCGCGGGCCAGAGCCTTGCGAGGACTGCAAACAGGGCCTGCGCGTGAAATTCCATGTCTTCGGCATCGACCGCGCGCAGCAGCCTGTCGGCCTGCGTCGCGTGCCAGATATCGCGCATGACCGGTTCGCGGCGGAAAAACTGGTAATATTCGTCGGTAATATTGGCGAGCGCCCGATGCAGCGATGCGGCATCCGAAACACGCGACAGTTCATCCTCCACGCAACGCCTGCCCTGCTCGTTGAAGCGTTCGGCCAGGGTTCGGATGATCGAACTCTTGTCGGGGAAATATTGATAAAGCGCTCCGAAAGACAGATCCGCCCTCTCGACGATCTCGCTCATTTTCAGCGCGTCACTGCCCTTCGACTCAATGAGTTCGGCGGCCACCGCCAGGATCTTTTCGAAGCGCTCGCGGCCGCGCTGCTGGCTTGGAATGCGGCGTGGCTGGCCGGTATTGTCATCCGCGCGCCTGCGCCGGGGCGGCATTTTCTCATCCATGGTGCGCCTCTCGAAAGTTGACAAGAAAAATAAGAGAGTTTATCTCATTTTGCAAATAAGAGATTTTCTCTTATTTTAACCGGAGGAATTCGCCATGGCCGCCGCCCTTCCCATTCTTCTCGTCGCCGCCGCGATCGGCAGCGGTCTCATTGCCGGCATATTCTTCGCGTTCTCGACCTTCATCATGAGCGCTTTCGCGAAAATTCCGCCGGAACAAGGCATCGCGGCAATGAACTCGATCAACATCACCATCGTCCGATCGCCCTTCATGCTGCTGTTCATCCCGGTCGCCATCATCTGCGTGGGGATTGCAGTCATCGCCTTCACGGACTGGCGCGGCAGCGCCAACCTCTGGATGATTTCCGGTGCCGCCTGCTATCTGATTGCCTCGTTCGTCTCGACGATCGTCTTCAACGTACCGATGAACGATGCGCTGGCGAAAGTCAGCGGCGATGGCAGCGCAGCGGCCGATGTGTGGAATGTCTATCTGAGGGATTGGACCTGGTGGAATCATGTCCGCACCGTGGCATCGCTGGCTTCGGCGATAGCCTTCGTGCGCTCGCTGATGCTGCTCTGAAAGCGAGGCGGCAGACAGAGCTCCCGCCTCATCCGTCAGTTTAGGCCCGCTCGCAGAAGGCAATCTTGTTGCTGAACGGATCGATGACAGTCATCTCGGCGCCCCAGGGCGCGTCTTCGACACCGGGTTTCATATAGCGATAGTCCTTGCCGGCAAGCTCGGCCTGAAAGGCGCGGACACCCTTCATCCAGACGAAAGCCTTGGCCCCGGGGCTGGCATCGCCGGAATGCTCGCTCAGATGCATGATCATGCCGCTGCGCGACACCTGGCAATAGAGCGGAAAGTTTTCGCCGAAGCGGTGCTCCCAATCGAGGGTGAAGCCCAGGAAGCCGCAATAGAATTCCATGGCTTTCGCCACGTCGAAAATGCGGAAGATCGGGATCGGCGGCTCGATCGCGATCAATGGCTCGCCATCTTGGGTTTCATCGAGCTTGGAGGCGAGGATGTTCCATTGATCGAAACCGAATTGCCTGGCAACGATCTCCAGCGTCTCGCTGTGCGTCAGGGAAATGTCGCGGCTGGCCAGCGCCTGCCGCAGTGCTTTTGCCATGGTCTTGGCATCGCGAAAATCGCGCATCTTTCATCCTTCCATCGGCGGCGAACAGTAAGATCAGTGCCCGCGTCTGCTGACCCGTTCGCCATCGTTCGCCATTGGCAAGGATGTGAAGGATTTCATCTGGATGCATTCACCTTAGCGCTTGCGCGCCGCGGGACGGCTGGCTGCATCCGGCCAGCGCCGAGATTAGCGATTAATGTTGGATGATCAAGAGGCGCTACGAACGGAGGGCGCGTCGGGAACAGCCAGCAGATGGCTGGCAAGTTCAACGCGGTTGCGGCCGGCGCGCTTGGCGGCGTAGAGCGCCTTGTCGGCTTCACTCAGCATGGTGTCGAAATCCATCGGTGTCGCGCGGCCCGGCGCCACACCGATGCTGACGGTGCAGCGCAACGTCTCGTCTTCGACATAGATCTCGCGCTCCTCAAAGGTGCGGCGGATGCGTTCGGCAATCATCTCCGCCCGGCCCGGCATGATCTCCTTGAGGACGAGGGCAAACTCCTCGCCGCCGAGACGAGCGACTGTATCCCCATCGCGGCAATGAGCGCCGAGCTCGCCGGCGAAGACCCGCAGCACGCGGTCGCCGACAGCGTGGCCATAGCGATCGTTGATCGACTTGAAATGGTCGAGATCGAAGATGATGACGGCCGTGGAGGCGCCCATCAGCCTCTCGCCGTGACGATCGAACAGCGCACGGCGGTTCATCAGGCCGGTCAGCGGATCGGTAATCGCATCCTGCCTGTGGCGGGCCGCCAGACGCCATTGATGCAGCGCCAGCGACAGGGCGCCGATACCGGTCATGCTGGCGATGCAGACGGCAAGGCTCAGATCCTCGGCCCAGTTGTTGGGTGCAGCGCCCAGCACCATCTTGCCATCATAGATCAGCACCGCAGCGCAGAGCGCAAAGGATATGCCCGTCAGCGTGTAAAGGACGGTGATACCCATGATGGGTGCCGGCGCCTCGGCCCGCGCCCGCCAGTATTGATAGGCGGTGGCGAGCAGCAGCAGGGTGATCGACGTGTTATCAGCGATGAAACCAAGTCCATCGTAGCCAGCAATCATGCTGCCGACCGGCACCAGCATCGCAAGCAGCGCATATGAGAGAATGCCCGCGAGCGGCAGACGGCTGGTGCGGAATTGATAGCCGGCGCCCCATATGGCAGCGAAGCCCGCTTGAAAGAGGACAAAGCTGGCGGTGCCAGAGATCAGACCGGGCGACGAAACATAGACGCTGTAGACGAAAATACCGCTGACGACGAGAACGAGGCCGCAGGTGCAGGTCAGCAAAAAGGTTTCGGCACGCCGCGCAAACCAGCTGCCCATCAGGGTCACAGCCAGACACGTTGCTGAAACGCCGAGCGCCAGCAAAAGGGAATTATAATCCAGCATCATGCTTTCAAAACTCCGCGGCTTCTGCCGCGCCCTACAATTCGTCCAGAAACTAGCCTGTCACTGGTGACGAATGTCTTATGCATTCTGTTAAAAAATCATGGACCGCGAACGCGAATATTCGAACCGCGAGCCTGTCATAGTATCGGCAACACGGATACCCGCCGAAATTGACGGTAAAGCCGGTTTTCCTTAGCGTTCTACATCCCAATGCAGCGGGAACATCGGATCGAAGACTGTCACAGGGCCCGCCCCCGTCTCGATCTTTGACGGAAACGTGATCGCTTCATCACGCCTGACCAGCGTGACCTTCTCGTCATTCGGCTGCAGGCCATACCAGGCCGGACCATTCAGCGAAGTAAAAGCCTCGAGCTTGTCGAGCGCATTCTCCTGTTCGAAGACATGCGCCAGGCAGCTCATCGTATTGATCGAGGTGTAGATACCGGCGCAGCCGCAGGCACATTCCTTCAGCGGATCGACGTGGGGAGCCGAATCCGTGCCGAGGAAGAAGCGCAGATCGCCGCTGACGGCAGCCGCCCGCAGCGCCAGGCGATGGTTTTCGCGCTTGGCGACTGGCAGGCAGTAATAATGCGGACGGATACCGCCGACGAGGATGGCGTTGCGGTTGATGATCAGGTGATGGGTGGTGATCGAGCCCGCCAGATTGGCTTTCGACGACTTGATGTAGTCGATACCATCGGCCGTCGTCACATGCTCCATCGTCACCTTCAGTTCCGGCAGACGCTTGCGCAGCGGCTCGAGCACGGTTTCGATGAAGACGGCTTCACGGTCGAAGATATCGATCTCCGGCGTCGTCACTTCGCCATGGACGCAGAGCGGCAGGCCGATCTTCGCCATGCGCTCCAGAACAGGCATTGCCTTGTCCATATCGCGCACGCCGCCGTGAGAATTGGTGGTGGCGCCGGCCGGGTAAAGCTTCACCGCGGTGACCAGGCCGCTCTTCTTGCCCTCTTCGACATCGTCGGCGCTCGTATGCTCCGTGAGATAAAGTGTCATCAGCGGTTCGAAGCGATCGCCCTGCGGCAGCGCCTTCATGATCCGCTCGCGGTAGGCGCGCGCATCTGTGGTGGTGACGACGGGAGGCACGAGGTTCGGCATGATGATGGCGCGTGCGAAATCGCGGCTGGTATCGCCGATCACCCCCTCCAGCATGGCGCCATCGCGCAGATGCAGGTGCCAGTCATCGGGACGGCGGATGGTGATCGATTGCATGGGAACCTCCGGAGCGCTGCGGGTGGCGCTTCGATAGCATCAACAGGCCGATGGAAACAACCGTTTAGGCGTGACCAGATCGGCCCTAGAGCGCAATCTCCAATGTCATGTCGGAAGGGCGGCGGTTCTCCAGGATGAGGCGGCCGTTGGGGAGATCGTTGCCATAGACCTTGGCGCTGGCCTCTTCTTCGGTGAGCTTGTAGCCGCGCCAGCGCTCCCAGAGGCGCTCCTCGAGCACTTCCATCGGCGGGGCCAGCATGATCGTGTAGTCGAAGATGCCGTCGAGAGCAGCCCACTTCCCCTGCGTGAACAGCAGGTAGTTGCCTTCGACGATGATGAAACGGTCGTGCGGCGAGATGGGCCGGGCAGAGGCGATCGACAGTTCGCGGGAGCGGTCGAAGACCGGAACCAGAACTTCCTGATCGGCCGGACGCACGGCGCGGACGATATCGAGGAAGCCGCGGACGTCGAAGGTCTCGGGGATGCCCTTGCGGGCGAGCAGGCCGCGCTCGATGAGCACGGCATTGTCCATGTGAAAGCCGTCCATCGGCAAGACAGCGGCGGTTTCGCCGCGTGCTTTCAGGCCGTTGGCGAGGTTGTCGGCCATAGTCGATTTGCCGGCGCCGGGCGGGCCGGCGATACCCACGAGGAAGCGCTTCGCACTTCCGGCGCGGTCAAGAACCGCGCCGGTGATTTCATCTATCCTGACATTCATGCGGCGACCGGCTCCGTGGGGGCTGCCTTGGCGCCTGTCATGAAAGCGACGGCATCCGACATCGTGTATTCCTTGGGATTGATCACCGTCAGGCGGCGTCCGAGGCGGTGGATGTGGATGCGGTCGGCCACTTCGAAGACATGCGGCATGTTGTGCGAGATCAGCACGATCGGAATGCCACGTGAGCGGACATCCAGAATGAGCTCCAGAACGCGGCGGCTTTCCTTGACGCCGAGCGCTGCCGTCGGCTCATCGAGGATGATGACCTTGGAGCCGAAGGCGGCAGCACGTGCCACGGCAACGCCCTGGCGCTGGCCGCCGGAGAGCGTTTCCACCGCCTGATTGATGTTCTGGATGGTCATCAGGCCGAGTTCGGAGAGCTTGGCGCGTGCCTGCTTTTCCATTGCCGAATGATCGAGCTTTCGGAAGAACTGGCCCATGAAGCCCGACTTGCGAAGCTCGCGTCCGAGGAACATGTTGTCGGCGATCGACAGCGCCGGCGACAAAGCGAGGTTCTGGTAGACCGTCTCGATGCCTGCCTTGCGGGCTTCGATCGGTGACGAGAAGTGGATCGGCTGGCCTTCCAGCCGGATCTCTCCTTCGTCGGGACGGATCGCGCCCGAGATCGCCTTGATGAGCGAAGACTTGCCCGCACCGTTGTCGCCGATCACGGCGAGGATTTCGCCGGGATAGAGGTCGAAGTCGGCATGATCGAGGGCCGTGACGCGGCCATAGCGTTTGACCAGACCGCGCGCCGTGAGAAGGGGTTCGGTTGCCATCAGCCTGCTGCCTTTCTGATCCACTGATCGATACCAACGGCGGCGATGATGAGCACGCCGATCAAGAGATAGGTCCACTGGACATCGGTGCCGAGAAGACRCAGGCCGAGCGAGAAGACGCCGACGATGAGCGCCCCGAACATCATGCCGAGAATGGAGCCACGGCCGCCGAAGAGCGAGATGCCGCCGATCACCACGGCCGTGATGGACTCGATGTTGGCAAACTGGCCCGCTGTCGGAGAGACGGAGCCGATACGGCCGATCAGAGCCCAGCCGGCAAGCGCACAGATCAGACCCGAGAGTACGTAGGTCGAAACCAGCATGCGCTTGACGTTGACACCGGAAAGGCCGGCGGCTTCTGGGTCGTCGCCGACGGCATAGAGATGCCGGCCCCAGGCGGTATGGTTCAAGACATACCAGAGGACGGCGACGAGCAGGACCATGGCGATGACGCCGTAGGTGAAGACTGCGCCGCCGATGCGGAACGTATTGCCGAAGAGCTGCAGCAGCGGCGCCTGGGTTTCGATGTCCTGAGCGCGGATCGTCTCATTGGCCGAATAGAGAAAGTTCGTCGCAAGCACGATCTGCCACATGCCGAGGGTAACGATGAACGGCGGCAGCTTCATGCGGGCAATCAGCAGGCCGTTGATATAGCCGCAGAGAGCGCCGACGGCAAAGCCTGAGAGCACCGCGATCTCAACCGGAAGGCCGTAGCGGAACACGAACTGTCCCATGACCACCGACGACAGGACCATGATCGCACCGACCGACAGATCGATACCGGCGGTCATGATCACAAGCGTCTGCGCGGCGCCGACGATGCCGGTAATCGCCACCTGCTGCAGGATCAGCGTCAGCGAGAAGGCCGAGAAGAATTTCGTACCCAGGAGGGCACCGAAGATGATCAGCGAAAGCACAAGAACGATCAGCGATACGGCCGAAGGCGACGAGTGCAGGAAATGCCTGAATTTCTGCAGGACCGAATTGTCATCCGTGTCGAAAGACGCGACGTCCTTCGAGCTGTCCTTGAGAACTTTTTCGTAGTCGTGATGCGGTGCGGCTGTTGTTGGCTCGCTCATGGAAATCCTCCGCGTGACCCCACTCCCTAAGGGGGCGTCCGGCCGCTTTCGGGCAAGACGTGGGTTAAGCTGCACCCAATTCGGCGCGCTGTCAAAGATGAGCAGGGAGCGGAGATGCCGCTGGGCATCTCCGCGTTTTGGTTCAGGCTAGGCTGGGATCAACCCCAGCACTTGCCGAGGCCTTCCTTGGTGTCGATCGACTTGACGCCGGAGACCGGCTTGTCGGTGACGAGGGTGACGCCGGTGTCGAAAAAGTTCTTGCCTTCGGTCGGCTTCGGCTTTTCGCCGGAGTCTGCGAACTTCTTGATCGCTTCGATGCCGAGAGCGGCCATCTGCAGCGGGTACTGCTGCGAGGTGGCGCCGATGACGCCGTCGGCAACATTCTTGACGCCTGGGCAACCGCCGTCGACGGAGACGATCAGCACGTCCTTCTCGCGGCCGACAGCCTTCAGCGCTTCATAGGCGCCGGCAGCAGCCGGTTCGTTGATGGTGTGGACGACGTTGATGGTCGGATCCTTCTGGAGAAGGTTTTCCATCGCGGTGCGGCCGCCTTCTTCGTTGCCGTTGGTGATGTCGTGGCCGACGATGCGCTTGTCATCTTCGTCACCGATCTTGTTCGGATCCTTCGGATCGATACCGAAGCCCATCATGAAGCCCTGGTCGCGCAGAACGTCGACGGATGGCTGGGACGGGGTCAGATCGAGGAATGCAACCTTGGCGTCTGCAGCCTTGTCGCCCAGCGTTTCCTTGGCCCACTGGCCGATCAGCTTGCCGGCGAGCAGGTTGTCGGTCGCAAACGTCATGTCGGCGGAATCGATCGGCTCAAGCGGGGTGTCGAGCGCGATAACGAGCAGGCCGGCATCGCGGGCCTTCTTGATGTTGGGAACGATGCCCTTGGTGTCGGAAGCAGCAATCAGGATACCCTTGGCGCCATCGGCGATGCAGGTTTCGATAGCGGCAACCTGGCTTTCGCTGTCACCGTCGATCTTGCCGGCGTAGGACTTCAGCGTGACGCCGAGTTCCTTGGCCTTGGCAGTCGCGCCTTCCTTCATCTTGACGAAGAAGGGGTTGGTATCGGTCTTGGTGATGAGGCAGGCCGAAACGTCGGCAGCCATTGCCGGAGCCGAGAAGGCGACGCCGAGTGCGAGCGCGCCGAAAGCGAGAACTGATTTCTTCACGAGAACTCCTCCCAGAGATTAAGCGGATCGCCACGATGGCCGGACCCGTATTTTCAAGCACGAACGCCGCCTCGGATTTCGCCGGAAGCCTCCTCCAAGACCGTTCGATGCCGTTCACGATCGCGATTAAAAGCGAAAAGAAAATCGCTTGTCAATAAATAAATCCAATTGAATTATTAATTCGATGTGGCATGGTGGTTGAAAATAGGGCATAGGCCGATGATCGGGAGGAGTGCCCAATGTCGTCCCTGGAAGGCCCGGCGCATGCGCCGGCCGCACCGCCAATTCTGAACCCCGCCGGGGGCGCGAACCAGATCCGGGTGCGCGCCTACAACGAGCGGCTCGTGCTGTCGCTGGTGCGCCTTTACGGCGCCCTGTCGAAGGCCGATATCGCGCGCCGCAGCGGCCTTTCGGCCCAGACCGTCTCGGTCATCATGCGGGAGCTGGAGAAGGACGGGCTGCTCTCACGCGGCGCTCCCGTGCGCGGGCGCGTCGGCCAGCCATCCATTCCCATGCATCTCAATCCGGATGCCGTTTACTCCTTCGGCGTGAAGATGGGCCGGCGAAGTGCCGACCTGGTGCTGATGGATTTCGTCGGCAATATCCGCATGCAGCTGCACAAGACCTATGCCTATCCGTTGCCCGGCGACTTCCTCGATTTCATTGTTTCGGGGATCGCCGAACTCGAAAGCCGGCTGGATGCGAAAGAGCGCAGCCGCATCGCCGGCATCGGCATCGCCGCCCCCTTCGAGCTCTGGAACTGGGCGGAGGAAGTCGGCTCGCCGCCTGGCGCCATGGATGTCTGGCGCGGCGTGGATTTGCAGGCCGAAGTCACGAAGCGGGTCTCCTATCCGGTCTTCCTGCAGAACGACGCCACCAGCGCCTGCGGCGCCGAACTGGTTTTCGGCGTCGGACCGTCCTATCCGGATTTCGTCTATTTCTTCATCGGCTCGTTCATCGGTGGCGGCATCGTGCTGAATTCGGCGATCTTTTCCGGCCGTACCGGCACCGCCGGCGCGATCGGCCCCCTGCCCGTCCGCGGCAAGAATGGCGAGACGCTGCAGCTTCTTGAAATCGCTTCGATCTTTGTGCTCGAAAACATGCTGCGCGAGCGCGGCATCGATCCCGAGCCACTCTGGTATTCCGCCGATGATTGGGTCGATTTCGGCGAGGCGATGGAGCTCTGGATCCAGGACTCCGCCAAGGCACTGGCACAGGGGATCGTCGCCGCCGCATCGATCATAGATTTCAGCGCCGCCGTGATCGATGGCGGCTTCCCCGGCTGGGTGCGCGAACGGATCGTGCGCGCGACCATCCGGGAGGCGGAAAAACTCGACCTCCAAGGAGTCGTCATGCCGGAGATCATCGAGGGCGCTGTTGGGTCGCAGGCGCGGGCAATCGGCGGGGCGAGCCTTCCGATCTTTGCGCGCTATCTCACCGACCAGAACGTGCTGTTCAAGGAGATTGAAAATGCTGAAGGGGCTTGATCCGCTCTTGAGTCCGGAACTGCTGTCGACGCTGCGCGCCATGGGCCACGGCGACGAAATCGCCATCGTCGACGGCAACTATCCAGGCGTCGAACACGCGCGCCGGCTGATCCGCCTCGATGGCCATGGCCTGATCGCCGTGCTTGATGCCGTGCTCAGCGTGCTGCCGATCGACGATTTCGTGCCCGAAGCCATCTTCCGCTCGACGGTGAAGGCCGAGCGCGACAAGCTCGATCCTGTGCACGAAGAGATGATCGACTGCTGCGCCAGACACGAACCGCACCAGCCGGTCATACCGCTCATCGGCCAGGACTTCTACGGCCGCGTCCGCGCCGCCCACGCCCTCATCCAGACCAGCGAACCCCGGCTTTATGCCAATATCATCCTGCGCAAGGGCGTGATCTATCCGCATGCCGCTGGTGAAGGCGGCAAGCCGAAGGTCGAACCCTTCGATTACTAAACCTAAATCTCACCCGCCTGAGGACCCCAAACATCCGTCAGGGCAAAACCGCCCGGATGCGGATCGAATGGGTCGAGGGCAACCTGGGAGAGGCCGAAGGTGAAGCCGCGGCCGGTGATGGTCGGGATGATTGCCGGGCGTCCGGCGACTTCGGTGACCGACTGCAGGCCGACTTCGAATTCCGAACCGATGATCGAACGCGACGTGAAGATGTCGCCGGGCTTTGCCTTGCCGCGGGCATGCAGTGTCGTCAGGTTTGCCGAGCTGCCGGTGCCGCAGGGCGAGCGGTCGGCGCGGCCGGGCCACATGGTCGTGCAGGTGCGCACCGCGCCATCCGGCTCGATATCGCGGAACATCACATAAGCAACGCCCGAGATCGCGGGGATTTCGGGGTGAACGACCTTGATGTCGCGGTTGATGATGTCCTTGAGAACCATGCCGGCGCGTACCAGCTCGGCGGCATTCGACTTCTCGATCTTCGAGCCGATCTGACCGACATCGACCAGCGCATAGAAAATGCCGCCATAGCAGAGATCGACCTTGATCGTGCCCCATTCCGGCGTCTCGACGTCGACATCGAGCTCGTGAACGAAGGCCGGGACCATGGTCAGGCGGACCTTCTCGCAGCGACCGTCGCGGCAGGTCGCAACCGCCTTGACCAGACCGGCGGCGGTCTCGAGCGTCACCACCGTTTCCGGCTCCTTCATCTCGACGATGCCGGATTCCAGCAGGGCCGTCGTCACGCAGATCGAGTTCGAACCCGAGCTTGCATGCGCCTGATCGGGCTGCAGGATGATGAAGGCCGCATCGGCATCCGGATGCTTGGCGGGGAGCAGAAGGTTGACCGAGCCGATCGGCGCGCCGCGCGGCTCAAGGCAGAGAAAGCGTCGCAGCTCGGTACCCTTCGGATCGGTGTTCAGCCAGTGCAGCTGAGCCGCGACCGTTTCGCCAGGAATCTTCGGCACGCCGCCAATCGCGACCTTGCCGATTTCACCCTCACAATGAACATCCAGAAGCTGGATCGTGCGCTTCCATCTCATCCGTCTCGTCCTTCCAAAGCGAGCCAGACCGGCTCGTCGTGCAAATCAGTATCTATCGATGCGGAACGGCGTCATGTCGATCGCCGGCTTCGTGCCCGAGACCATATCGCCAATCAGCTGCGCCGTCGTGGCGGCAAGCGTCAGGCCAAGATGGCCGTGTCCGGTGGCATAGAAAACACCCGGCACCTTCGACGAGGCCGATATGATCGGGATGGTATCAGGCAGTGCGGGGCGATGGCCCATCCACTCGCTGGTATCCTCGACCTTCAAGCCGGGCAGCACGCGCTGCGCATGGCGCACGAGAACCCGTGGGCGGCGGAAATCGGGGGCGGCATCAAGGCCTGCGAGCTCGACATTGCCGCCGACGCGGATGCCGCCTGCCGTCGGCGTGACCATGAAGGCGCGATGCGGCCAGATCACCGAATAGCGCATGGCAATGCCGGGCTTCATGATCTGCGTGTGGTAGCCGCGCTCGGTTTCCAGCGGGATCGGTTCTCCAAGCTTTGCAGCGAGATCGCGGGTGTGAACACCGGCGGCAACGATAACGGCATCAACCTCGATGCGGCCGCCGCTTTCGAGGATAACGGCCGACGTTCCCTCCGGCTTGCGCTCGATGCTGCGCACGCTACCCGACAGGAACCGCGCGCCGGCTGCCTCTGCGGCAGCCGACAGCTTGACGACGAGCTGGTAGGGCTCGCGGATCGATTTGTTGTCCGGCAGCAATACCGCCTTGGCGACCTTTGACGACAGCGCCGGCTCATAATGCTGGATCGCGCCGCCATTCAGCACTTCGAACTCGAAGCCATAGCGCTGCATCATCTCGATATGGCCGCGATCACCGGCAAACTCCGACTCGGTCTCGTAGATCGCGAGGCAGCCTTCATCGGTCATCAGTTCGGGGGCGCCGATTGCCGAAAGCATGGCGCGGGTATCGGCGAGCGCGCGTCCGGTCAGCAGCATTCCGGCATCCTCGATCTCGCGCAGACGCGACGGCCGTCCGGCGGCGATGAAGCGCAGGAACCATGGCAGCATCTTCGGGGCGTAGGATGGACGGAGCCAGACCGGGCCTTCAGGATCAAGAAGCCAGCGGGGGATCTTCTTCCAGGTGGCGGGGCCGGACCCGGCAGCAAAATCGAGCGCAATGCTCGCCATGTTGCCGTAGGACGTGCCGCGGCCCGGTTCGCCCTTGTCGATCAGCGTGACCTGAAACCCGCGTCTCTGAAGCTCGAAGGCAATCGAGGCGCCGATCACGCCCGCGCCAATCACTGCAACTGTTGGCTTCACGTCTTCAGTCATCGCGTCATCCATCATAGCGGGGCCGCCTGCAGCCACCGTCAATCGACGTGATATATCAGATCGCGGACCTTGCCTATGGAAATTTTCACTGGCTCGGCAGCCCTGCCCCGACGCTGTCGCCCACTGAGCCTGCCGTGTTTTCCACCGACTGGCCAAGACGCTTCAGCTGCGCATCATAGTTGCGCCGGGTGCGCGGATCGAAGATCGCAATCGGCGTGCTGACGGCAACACTGGCGGCGCTGCCGACGGTCTGCGCGGCACCGATCGCAACAGCTCCGACGGCCTCGCCGAGACCGACATTCGAGTCGGTGATGGCCTGACCTGCAATCAGGCGATCGCCGATCAGCTTCACGACTTCAGGGCTTTCTGCAAACTTTCCGTGGTTCAGCCGGTCGCCGCCCTTCAGCTTGGTCAGGTCGAGCACGGTGATGCCGGCGGCTTCCAGCTTGCTGCGATAGGGCTCCACCGACGGGTCGATCTGCCCGAGGCGATCGACATTGCCGGAGATCCGCCGCGAGAGCGCCAGTGCCCGGTCATCGCGCGACACGAAGATGGTGAAATGCGGCTTCTCCTTGCCGAGGCTGGCGAACTGGCGGCCGAAGACGTCTACATCGAGATCGGGAGAGGCCAGGATGACGTTGTTGATCTTCGACGCGACTTTCCCGTCGCGGATCGCCATCTGCCGGAGCGCCTCGACGGTCAGCCAGGTTCCCATCGAGTGGGCCATGATGGTGACGTCGCTGACGGCGGGGTTATCGGCCGTGCGCCGCAGCAGCTCCTCCAGCGCATCGCGCGAATAGTTGGTGCTTTCCTTGTCGTAATTGTAATCGAAGATCGAACCGCGGGAGGGCCAGGTAAAGACCACCGGCGCCACATCCGCATGCGAATCGTGGACGATCTGGGCAAAGCGGTAGACGGCATCTTCGTAGAGGTTGTTGAAGCCGTGCACGAAGATCAGCACGCGGCGGCTCTTCGGCATGTGGCCCTTCAGCCATCCCTCGCCTGCCTTCTCGCCCTGCAGCGGATCGACGGAGACGGTCACGAAATTGCGGAGGGGATCGGCGGGCAGGCGCGTCGGCCACTGAACCTGGCCCACCTTGCGGTTGGCCTCCGGCGGAATCGAGACATCAACGGCATTGACCATCAGACCGGTGCCGCGCTCGCCGGAGAACAGCACGCCGGGATCGGTATCCGGCGCGCGCGTCGTGGCGACCAGCAGATTAACCTGCGATGTGCCAGGCTGAACGGATCCGACAGGCGTCATGACGCCGGTCGCGCGGCCACCGCATCCCGACAAGACAAAGGCCGACAGCATTACCGCCGCAAGCGCCCTGCGCATGGCTCCCGAGCCGCCCAGCATGCATTCTCCTCTTCGAATACCGGCAATGCGGCTGGCGCCCAAATAAGACGCCGGCAGGAGCGGAGTCAAATAAGGCAGCGATCGTGGACATGGTGAAACTTTGCGCCCGGCTTTGCCGTTATTGCCTCTGACCCCGGGACAAATCGGATGGACGCCATGAAAGCCGTTCTTATCGCCCTTGCTTCGATGACCCTGCTGCTTCCGTCCCTCGCCCGCGCGGAACGCCTCGCCGAAGACGATATCCGCCGCGACATCATCGGCAGGACGATCTATCTCGCGACGCCGCTCGGCGGCGAACTGCCGCTCAACTACCACACATCCGGCGCAGTGGACGGCAGCGGCAAGGCGATCGGCCTTGGGCGCTATTTCAAGCCCAGCGATACCGGCAAGTGGTGGATCCAATCGGACCAGCTCTGCCAGAAGTTCCAGACCTGGTACAAGGGCGCACCGATGTGCTTTCAGCTCGAACGGGCGGGTGCTGGCAAGGTGAAGTGGACCCGCGACAACGGCGAGACCGGCGTGGCCAGGATCGGCGACTAATCTTCGGTGCGAATTGAAAGGGCTGAAATAGAAAAGAGCTCGGTGCGGGAGGAGGTGCACCGAGCTCTTGATCTTGACTGGCAACTGGGAGGAGGAGTGTTACCAGTCGGCGTAAGAGCGCTGGGAGGAGGAGTGCGCTGCTTACGGAGATATAGATAGCCCATTCATTTGGTCAGGAATAGGGATAATACCGCAACGCAGCAATGCAAAAAGCGCATGACTAAGTGTGTCAATCTTGAGAATACGCCTCATTTTGCAGCAATTTTAATCATATGGTCAAATATCTGCGCAGAGTTTGATCGTGAAGAAGGACACGGCAGCCTAATTGCCGCCGCGTCCCGATGATGACGTCAAGCGGCCTTGAAGAGCTTCCTGCCTTCCGCGTCGAGGGCGGTGAATTCCTCCTCGGACAGCGTTATTCGGACAGCTGCGACGTTTTCTTCCAGATGCTTGACCTTGGAGGTGCCAGGGATCGGGAGCATCACTGGGCTGCGCTTCAGCACCCAATCGAGCGCGATCTGGCTCGGCGCGGCATTGTGCTTCCTGGCGATCGTATCCAGCAGCGAGCCGGGTTTTGCCAGATCGCCTGCAGCCAGCGGATACCACGGGATGAAGCCGATATTGTGTTTTTCGGCATAATCGAGCACGTCCTCGCTGGTGCGATCGACGAGGTTGTAGCGGTTCTGGACCGTTGCGACCTTGAAGTATTTCGATGCAGCCTGGATATCGGCCACCGAAACCTCGCTCAATCCCGCATGCCGGATCAGCCCGGCGGCCTGCAGCGACTTGATCGTATCGAATTGCTCGCCGGCCGGCACCTTCGGGTCGATGCGGTGCAGCTGCCAGAGATCGATCTGTTCGACACCGAGATTGCGCAGGCTCTTGTGCACCTGCTGGATCAGATACTCTGGGCGGCCGAGCGGCAGCCAGATGTCCGGACCATGGCGGGTCAAGCCACCCTTCGTGGCGATGACCGAGCCGTGGCTATAGGGATGCAAGGCTTCCTTGATCAGCCATTCTGAAACGTCGGGCCCATAGGAATCGGCCGTATCGATGAAATTGACGCCAAGCTCTGGAAGACGCTTCAGTGTGCGGATGGATTCGGCGTGATCGGCAGGTTCACCCCAGATACCCCGGCCGGTGACGCGCATGGCGCCGAAGCCCAGACGGTTGACCTCGAGATCGCCGCCGATCTTGAAGGTGCCGGATTGCGCAGCATTCAGAACGGACATGGTCTTTCCTCTCGTATGGATGCGTAAAAACAAGCGAAGTCGCTGAGCTGGCGACGTGCTCCCTGGCGCCTGATGACAGCGCCGGCGGCGTCAGCCTCCTGCAGGCGGAACGATCTCGTTCCGTGCCAGCTTTACATGGGCAGGCAGCTCGCCGGAGGCAATATGTCTGATGCCGCCGCAGCTGCTTTTTCAGCCACAGTGCGATCGGGCGCCGGTGGAGCCCGCTCCTAGTGTCGAGAGGAAGCGTGTAGCGCCTTACTGATCGTAGACGGCGCGATAGCCTTCGGACGAAGCACAGGCGGTATAGGCCCGCCGGGCAGCGCTACGCGACACGGCCTCGCCCTCGCCCTGGTCGTATTGGCCGCTGATCTGCGAGCGCTCTTTGTAGAGCCGCATGGATTCGTCATAGGCGGCATTGCCTTCGCCCATGCACATCGTATGCGCGACGAAGGATGGATTGACCGGCGTACCGACGGGATAAAGAACCGGAGAGTTGGCCCGATCGACGCAACCGGAAAGCAAGGCTGCCGCTCCAGCAACCGACACCGCAACCAACATTCTTGCCTTCATCGCATTCACTCCTGCCTGCCTCCGGACAATCCGGCGCCAGACGCAGATAGCCGCGCAAGGTTGCGCGAAGCTAGGCTACTCGATGATTTTCAAGGAAAGAAAATGAGTGGCGCACCCGAAGAGATTCGAACTCCTGACCCCCAGATTCGTAGTCTGGTGCTCTATCCAGCTGAGCTACGGGTGCGTCTCGAAGCGGCTGAACCGCTTGCGTGGCGATCCTCTAAAGCCTCCTCCGGGGGAATGCAATAGGCTTTGTGAAAAAATCGCGACTTTCGATCTGCAGAGCTGATCTGTGAATTTTGCTTTACTTTTCAGCGTGGCTGCGGATGCGGTAATCTTCCAGCGAAACCGGGCGATCCGGCACTTCGATGCGGAACTGCGTGCCCGCTGAGGGCTTTTCCACAAGGGCAATGGTGCCGCCGTGGGCAAGCACAAGCTCACGAGCAATCGCCAAACCGAGGCCGGTGCCGCCGGAGCGGGCCGAACCGCGGAAGGCGGTGAAAAGGTTCTGACGAGCTTTCAGCGGCATGCCAGGACCGGTATCGTCGATGATGATGCTGACCACGCTGCCGACGCGTTGCGCGGAGACGGTGATGCGCTTGACGCCATCGGCACCGAGTTCGCCCGGCATCATCAACGCCTGCAGCGCATTGCGGCAGAGATTGTGGATCACCCGGAAGAGCTGTTCGTTGTCGCCGTCGATCTCGATGTCGGTGGGCATCTGCTCCAGAAATTCGATGCCGCTGGCCGGGTCGATGGCCAGCATGTCACGAACGTCCTGGGTTAATTCCAGCAGCCGGATGCGGCGTCGGCGCGGCGCCGATTCGGTCGTCTGGCCATAAGACAGCACTTCGGTCGTGTAGCCGACGGCGCGGTCGATCGTTCTGAGCAGCTTCGGCGCAAAACTCTTCACCATCGGATCGTCGACATCGACGAGACGGTCGGACATCAGCTGCGCCGAGGCCAGAATGTTGCGCATGTCATGATTGATCTTGGAGACGGCAAGGCCGAGCGCTGCGAGGTTCTTCTGCTGCTTCAAGGTCTTCTGCAATTCGATCTGCATCGCCGTCAGATGACGGCCGGCGACCGCCAGCTCGTCCCGTCCGCCATCGCCGACAAAGACGTTGTGAGGGTTTTCCGGATCCGTCGAAAACTGCTGCATGCTGCCGCTCAGATTGCGGATCGGGCGGATCAGGATGCGGTTGATGACGAAGAAAACCAGCGTCGCGGTGAATAGCGAGATCAGGACCGACAGAAGCAGAACGTTTCGTGCATAGACGAACATCGCATTGCGCAACGCCCTGTCCTTCATCACCACTTCGACGCCCGTCGCGGTATCGCCGACCGGGCCATAGACGCGAATCATCCGGTTGCCGCCGAAGATCAGCGTATCGAGCGCATCGCAGATGGCGTTTACGGGAGTGACTTTCGTCAGATCGTACTGCTCATCGACGGAGGTCGGCATCTCCGTCATGGCCAGAAGCCGCGAGGTGCCGTCCTTGCGAAGGACGATCGCCTTGGTGCCCGTTGCCTCCAGGGTTTCCTTCTGGAGCATGCGCGGCAGCTCGACGGGCTGAAGGCCATCGATGACGATGGCGGCGGCAGCAGCGGTGTTGAGCTTGTCGTCAAGCCAGCGGATACGCATGCTGGCGACCGACGGGAAGAAGATCAGAACTTCGGCCAGCATGATGAAAAGCACGGTCATCCAGAGCAGCTTGCCGGAGAGCCCGCCAAACCACCCTGCAGGGCGTTCGCCGCCCGCAGCCGTCATATTCACTGGCATTTCGCTTTGGTCTTGCACTGGCATCGCTGTTTCCGTTGGGCGCAAGCGCCTGCGAGGCAGAGACTTATAATAGACGGTTTACAATCCGCTTTCAAATCTTCGCGAGGCGCGGCAAGTCGTCACAAAAGAAAACGCCGCCCGAAGGCGGCGTTTCCGATTAGAAAGCTCTGGATTCGGAGATCAAAACTCTTCCCAGCTCTGCTCTGCGACCGCCGCATTGCCGTTGAAGGCGCGGGCGACGGTGTTCATAGCGCGGCGCGCGGGCGAGGCGACCGGGCGATGTTCTTCGCGGCGGGCAACGGCCATCTGCGGTGCGGGGGCGTTGGAGACCTTGAAGCGCGAGATGAGGCGGACGAGACCATCGGCTTCGGCGGAGAGCTTGTGGGTCGCGGCAGAGGTTTCCTCGACCATTGCCGCATTCTGCTGCGTCACCTGGTCCATCTGGTTTACGGCGGTGTTGACCTCCTTGAGGCCGGTCGACTGTTCCTTCGCCGCGGTTGCGATCGAATGGATGTGATCGTTGATGGCGATGACGCGGGTTTCGATTTCCGACAGCGCCTCGCCCGTCGCCTGCACCAGCTTGACGCCGACATTGACTTCATCGCCCGACTTGGTGATGAGCGCCTTGATGTCCTTGGCAGCGGTTGCCGAACGCTGAGCCAGCTCGCGGACTTCCTGAGCGACAACCGCAAAGCCCTTACCGGCCTCGCCGGCACGCGCTGCCTCAACGCCTGCGTTGAGCGCCAGCAGGTTGGTCTGGAAGGCGATCTCGTCGATGACGTTGATGATCTGGCTGATCTCGCGGGATGCCTGCTCGATGCGGCCCATGGCATCGACCGCATTGCGGACGACGACACCGGATGCACCTGACTTGTCCTTGGCTTCGGAGACCATGACGCTGGCTTCCTGGGCACGCTCGGTCGAATTCTGGACAACCGCCGTGATCTCGTCGAGTGCGGCAGAGGTTTCCTCCAGTGCGGCAGCCTGCTGCTCGGTACGCTTCGACAGGTCGTCGGTCGCAACGCGCAGTTCATTGGTGTTGCCGTTGATGGCTTCGGTCGTTTCGCGAACTTCGCGCATCGTTGTCTGCAGCGTCACGAAGGTGCTGTTGACGTTCTGCTCCAGTTCGGCGAAGGCGCCCTGGAACTCACCGCGCATCGTCTGCGTCAGGTCACCATCGGCAAGGCTTGCAATGACGCGGCGGGTTTCGTTGACACCGGTGTCGACGCTGGAGAGCAGCGAGTTGATGTTGCCTGCGAAATGGTTGAGGCTCTCGTCCTCGTAGTCCTTGTCGATGCGGCGGCTGAAATCACCCGCGGCAGCGGAGGCAACGACGACGGACATGCTCGACTGCAGGTCATCGCTCTTGGCGCGCATCGCCGTTTCCTGGGCGTTGAGGCGCTTGATGGCGAGGCCGTTTTCCTTGAAGACGGCAACGGCCGCGGCCATGTCGCCGATTTCATCCTGGCGGCCTGCATAGGGCACTTCGGCTTCGAAATTGCCGTCGGCGACTTCCTTGATCGCGGTCGTCACTTTCTTGATCGGGCGGCTGAGGTGGCTGGTGCCGATATAGAAGCCAAGGCCGACGCCCGCAGCGATACCGATCGTGGTGATCGCAAGCACAAGCCAGAAGACAGAGTTGCGGAAAGCCTCGATCTCGTCATCGACGGCATCGAGTTCGGCCTTGTCGGTCTTGACGATTGCGTCGATCTCGGCCTGGAAGGCCTTGCGGTTGGCGCGGTTGGCGTCGTTATTGCCCTGATCGTTTGCGGCTGCAGGGCCGACTTCGGTGCCGAGACGTGCAGTCTCGGTGCGGAAGGCGCGGAATTCCTTGGACCGATCGACGAGCTTGCCGAAGCTATCCTTCTGGCTCTCAGGAACCAGCGGCGCCCAGCCAGCGATCACCTTGTCGATCTCGTCGAGATCGGTGTTGATGCCTTTGGCAAAAGGAGCGACGTCCTTGATCTCCTTGGAAGCATAAATGCCACGGGCTTCCATCACGGTTGCCGTGACGAAACGATTGAGACGCTCGCCGGCATAAGCGCGGCTGGAAGCGCTTTCATAGGCGGTCAGCTTGTTGTTATACTCGTTCATAGCGAACAATGCCGTCGCGCCGATGACCAGCGCAACGCCAGCCATAACGCTGACAAGCAAATTGATCTTTCCACGAATTTTCAAAGTATAGTCTCCCTAGGGGGTGAAGAGAGACTGGAAAGCAAATTCCCAGCCGAATGACCAAAATATCGGCGAAATTTCTTAAAGTTATGTTTCGGATTTTAGCTATTACGACTACAAGAAATTATCCCTATTATTCGGGCTCACAGCAGATTTTTCGCAAAAATTGCAATCAGCAAGACCGAACCAATGGGAAATCGTGGCCGCCCCAGAAGAACTTCGGCAAAATTCAACCTCATGGGGTATTGCCGTAGTCGTTAACACCCTGATGCGACTTTTTGCACATTGGCGCTTTAGCGGGCAGGCCGCGTGGACGATTTTTCCGGCTATAATTGACTTTTTTGGCGACCGTCCCTATAAGCCGCCGCACGTCCGGTCACTATAGGTCTTTTGGCCTCGCCCGTTCGCAAAAATAACGCTCCTTGCACTTTGCAAAACGTAAGAAGGGCCGCACTCCGCGGTATTAAAATAAATGAAGCGTACTTACCAACCATCCAAGCTTGTCCGCAAGCGCCGCCACGGTTTCCGTGCACGTATGGCTACTGCCGGTGGCCGCAAGGTTATCGCCGCTCGCCGCGGACGTGGCCGCAATCGTCTTTCGGCTTAAGGCCGGAATTGCCCGATAAGAGATGGCGGGCGAATTGACGACAAAAAAAGAACAAGAAGAAATGACTGTCGGGCGGCTGAAAAGCCGCCCGCAGTTTCTTGCTGTTCGCGTAGGCGAAAAGCGCAGGGGCGGCTTCTTCCTGCTCGAGGTACTCGACCGCAAGGAACCCGACACCGAAGCCCGCGTCGGCTTCACAGTCACCAAGAAACACGGCAACGCAGTCGAAAGAAACCGCATGCGGCGGCGTCTTAAAGAGGCGGTGCGGCTTCATGCAGGGTTTGCAATGCAAGCCGGACACGACTATGTGGTTGTCGCGAGAAGGGATGTCTTGAAGGCATCTTTCCAACAATTGACTGCGGAGCTCAAAGCCCGCGTTGAAAACAAGCCGAAACAAAAGCGGTCGAATGAAGACCGCTCCAGGAACGTATGATGCAAAACAACCGCAATTATTTCATTGCGATCGCTCTTTCGGTGCTGATCGTTCTTGGCTGGCAGTTCCTCTATATGAATCCGCGCATCGAGGCGCAGCGCAAGGCGCAGGAAGCTCAGAAGGCACAGCAGACCACCGAGCAGACGCAGACGCCTGCAGCAGGTGGCGCACAGCCGGCTCAGACCAGCGGTGCCGCTCCGAGCGGCCAGGTGGCAACGGTCGCGACGCGCGAAGAAGCGCTCGCCAAGTCGCCGCGTGTCGCAATCGATACCGCAGCTCTCTCGGGCACCATCAACCTGACGGGCGCCCGCCTCGACGACCTCAAGCTCAAGGGCTATCACGAGACCGTCGACAAGAGCAGCCCGATCATCACGCTGTTCTCGCCGGCTGAAACCAAGGACGGCTACTTTGCCGAACTGGGTTACGTCGGCAGCGATCAGACCGGTACGGTTCCGGGCGCATCGACCGTGTGGACGGCACCGGAAGGCGCAAAGCTGACGGAAAAGACGCCCGTTACGCTCACCTATACGAACGACAAAGGCCTGACCTTCGCTCGCACGATCTCGGTCGATGAGCGCTACATGTTCACCATCGCCGACAAGGTGACGAACAGTGGCACGAATGCAGCGGCAATCTCTTCCTACGGCCGCGTCACGCGCTACAACAAGCCGACCACGCCTTCGGTCTATGTTCTGCATGAAGGCTTCATCGGCGTTATCGGCGAAGACGGTCTGGTTGAGAGCAAGTACACGGCTGTCGAAAAGGAAGCCGTTACGCCTGCCAAGTCCACCGGCGGCTGGCTCGGCATCACCGACAAATATTGGGCAGCGACGATCGTTCCGCCGCAGAAGTCCGCTTATGAAGCGCGCTTCGCCTACTATCCGGGCACGCAGCCGAGCTATCAGGCTGACTACAAGGAAGACGCCGTCAGCATCGCTCCCGGCCAGTCCGTCGAGCTGAAGAGCCTCGTCTTCGCCGGCGCCAAGGAAGTTCCGGTTATCGACGGCTATGAGGCCTCCTACGAGATTCCGCGCTTCGATCGCCTGATCGACTGGGGCTGGTTCTACTTCCTGACGAAGCCGATGTTCAAACTGATGGACTTCTTCTTCCGTTACTTCGGCAATTTCGGCGTGGCGATCCTTCTGACCACTATCGTCGTCAAGGCATTGTTCTTCCCGCTCGCCAGCAAGCAGTACGCTTCGATGGCAAACATGAAGCGCATGCAGCCGAAGATGGAGGAGCTGAAGGCCAAATTCGGCGACGACCGTATGGGTCTGCAGCAGGCAATGATGCAGCTCTACAAGGACGAGAAGATCAATCCTGTCGCTGGTTGCTGGCCGATCGCGCTGCAGATCCCGATCTTCTTCTCGCTCTACAAGGTGATCTACATCACCATCGAAATGCGCCACGCGCCGTTCTTCGGCTGGATCAAGGACCTTTCGGCTCCCGATCCGACCTCGATCGTCAATCTTTTCGGCCTGCTTCCCTTCGAGGCGCCGACCCTGCTGCATCTGGGTGTCTGGCCGCTGATCATGGGCATCACGATGTTCCTGCAGATGCGCATGAACCCGACGCCGCCGGATCCGACCCAGGCCATGATCTTCACCTGGATGCCGCTGGTATTCATGTTCATGCTGGCGAGCTTCCCGGCCGGTCTCGTCATCTACTGGGCCTGGAACAACACGCTCTCGGTGATCCAGCAGTCGGTGATCATGAAGCGCCACGGCGTGAAGATCGAGCTCTTCGACAATCTGAAGGGCGTCTTCAAACGAAAACCGGCGCCATCCAAGTAGACTTAGAAAAGCCCCGCTCCGGCGGGGCTTTTTCTTGGCGGCAGAAATGATCTATAAGGCAGCCCATGACAGAAAAGAACGATAAGCCCCTCTTCGGGCGGCCCTGGATCTTCATCCGTGGCGTGCCCTCCATGAAATTCCTGCCGCCGGAAGGCCCATTCGAAATCGCCTTTGCCGGACGCTCGAATGTCGGCAAGTCGTCGCTGATCAATGCGCTGGTCGGGCACAAGGGGCTGGCGCGCACCTCGAACACGCCGGGACGGACCCAGGAACTCAATTATTTCGTTCCGGACGGCTATTCCGGCGCCGAAGGCGACATGCCGCCGATGGCGCTCGTCGACATGCCGGGCTACGGATATGCCCAGGCACCGAAGGATCATGTCGACGCCTGGACGAAGCTGGTCTTCGACTATCTGCGTGGCCGCGCCACGCTGAAGCGCGTCTATGTGCTGATCGACAGCCGTCACGGTATCAAGAAGAACGACGAAGACGTGCTGACGCTGCTCGACAAGGCTGCCGTCTCCTATCAGATCGTCCTAACCAAGACCGACAAGATCAAGCCACCGGCGGTCGCGAAGTTGCTCGCGGAGACGCTCGAGAAGATCAAGAAGCGGCCTGCCGCCTACCCGTTCGTGGTCGCGACCTCGTCCGAAAAGGCCGAGGGCCTCGATGATCTCAGGCAGGCGATCGCTGAAACGGTGGAAATCAGCAACTGGAAATGAAAGAGGCGCCTCGAAAGGCGCCTCCCCACATTCTCCTGCCTGCAATCATTTACATCTTCGGCAGAAGCACCTTGTCGATGACGTGGATCACGCCGTTCGACTGCTTGACGTCGGCGATGGTCACATGAGCGACGCCGCCGTTTTCATCGGTCAGCGTGATCTTGCCCATGCTTTCCTTGGCCTTGATGATGCAGCCACCGACCGTCTTGATGTCGTGCTCGCCGCCATCATCCTTGATCATCTTGGCGACTGTCTTCGACATCGCGTCGGCCGCGACGACGTGGCAGGTGAGAACCTTGGTGAGCTGCGCCTTGTTTTCGGGCTTCAGCAGCGTATCGACGGTGCCGGCTGGAAGAGCTGCGAAGGCTTCGTTGGTGGGCGCAAACACCGTGAACGGGCCCTTGCCCTCAAGCGTCGAGACCAGGCCCGCCGCCTTGACCGCGGCAACCAGCGTGGTGTGATCCTTGGAATGCACTGCGTTTTCGACGATGTTCTTGGTGGGGTACATCGCAGCACCACCGACCATCGGATTCTTGGCCTGCGCTGCAAAGGCGATTGCGGACACGGCAGTGGCAAGCGCGATGGTGCGCAAAGCGGACGTGATCATGATTGTTCTCCTCGACGCCGGCTGCAGGACACTGGCCTGATGCCTCGTGCTGCCCGGTCATTGAAGCTACGGGCAGCAGCGAAAAAGAGTTTCGGAGACAGGAAAGAATTTTACGGGCGGTGTGCCGCGCCGCTGGCAACAACCGGTCCGGTCGGAGCGCCCGTCGATGAGCCGCCGAACGGCTCGAGGCTGACGGCGAAGGTCGCGCCCTCGCCGATCTGGCTGCGCAGGTTTGCCGGGATGACCAGCTCACCGCCCTCGCCCGGCTGGAATACGCCAAGCGACTGCGGCCCGCCGCTGCCCGGAACGAGCCAGAGCTGCAGCGACTTTTCTTCCGGCTTGCCCGCGGCGACCGGTATAATGCGCAGGTGGCCGGTATCGGCCTGATACGACGCCAGAAGATTGACTTGACTGCCGGCTGCCGACAGTTCCGCAACCAATGGTGCCGCCCCCTGTGGCGGCGGTACGATGCCGGATGCGAAGATGATCGCCCCGGCGGCAACGACCAGCGAGGCGAAAGTCAGCGAACGCCAGAAGACCGCCGAATTCCACAGACCGCGCGAGAAAGACGGCGCGTGCGCGGGATCGCCAAAGAGACGGGCTTCGACCTGCTTGAAGGTTTCGCGGCTCGGCGCAACTGTCTCATACTCGTCGTTGAAAGCGGAAAGATTGGTTTCCCAGCGGCTGACGATTGCCGCAAACTGGCGGTCACGGCGCATGCGCTCTTCGACAACCCGCCGATCCTGGTAAGAGAGAACGCCAAGCACATACTCGCCTGCGAGCACTTCGTCGCGAGAGCGGCCTCCCTTGCTTTGATCGGGCGATGTCATCGTTCCATGCACTCTCTCAGCTTCAAAAGGCTGCGCCGCAGCCATGTCCGCATGGTGTTGAGCGGAACGCCGAATTGGTCGGCAAGTTCCTGGTAGCTCAGTCCTTCGACATAGGCCCGCCTAACCGACGTCGCCCTGTCAGCTTCCAACTCTTCCATGCAGGTGTCAATCCGCCTTCCTTCATCACTCATCACAGCTTGCTTTTCCGGATCAAGTGCGGAGTCGGCAAGATCATAGGCACTATCGAGCTCGTCGCTGACGGGCTTTCGGGCGCGCATGGTATCGATCGCCTGGTTGCGCGCTATTGCCGCAAGCCAGGCAGTGGGTGCGCCCTGCGACGAGGCGAAAACCTTGGCACGCTGCCAGATCTTTACATAGATCTCCTGCAGCGCCTCTTCGGCTTCCGCCCTGTCTTTCAAGATACGCAGGCATATGGAGAAAAGTTTCGGGCTCGTTTCCCTGTAAAGGGCGACGAAGGCCTGCCGGTCGGACATCGCCACGCGGCCAATCAGTCTTGCGAGTTCATCGCCGGTCATGCCGCTGCCGCTCTCCTTAATATATCCTTACATAGAGGGACGGGCGCAAAATTGACAAGAGGCCGTCAAACTAATGCGCAACGCATTATTCCATCTGTCAAAAACTTGAGATAAAAGGCCCGCGATCCATTCTGCGGGGTAAGCCATGAACCAGTCCGAAAGCGAAATGCAGGCGCATCTTCTGGCGCAGGCGCTGCCTTTCATGCAGCGCTACGAGAACAAGACGATCGTCGTGAAATATGGCGGTCACGCCATGGGCAATCCCGAGCTTGGCAAAGCCTTCGCCAGCGATATCGCGCTGCTCAAGCAATCCGGCGTCAACCCGATCGTCGTCCATGGCGGCGGCCCGCAGATCGGCGCCATGCTCACCAAGATGGGCATCGAATCCAAGTTCGAAGGCGGGCTGCGCGTCACTGACGCGAAGACCGTCGAGATCGTGGAAATGGTTCTCGCGGGCTCGATCAATAAGGAGATCGTCGCCCTCATCAACCAGACAGGCGAATGGGCGATCGGCCTTTGCGGCAAGGACGGCAACATGGTCTTCGCCGAAAAGGCGCAGAAGAAGATCAAGGACCCGGATTCCAACATCGAGCGCGTTCTCGATCTCGGCTTCGTCGGCGAAGTCGTCGAAGTGGACCGCACGCTGCTCGACCTGCTCGCCCGCTCCGAGATGATCCCGGTCATCGCGCCGGTCGCGCCTGGCCGTGACGGCGCGACCTACAATATCAACGCCGATACGTTTGCAGGTGCGATCGCCGGTGCGCTGAACGCCACCCGCCTGCTGTTCCTGACAGACGTCCCGGGCGTCCTCGACAAGCAGGGCAACCTGATCAAGGAACTCTCCGTCGCCCAGGCGCATGCGCTGATCGCCGACGGTACGATCTCCGGCGGCATGATCCCGAAGGTCGAGACCTGCATCGACGCCATCAAGGCGGGCGTTCAGGGCGTCGTCATCCTGAACGGCAAGACGGCCCATTCCGTCCTGCTCGAAATCTTCACCGAACATGGTGCGGGCACGCTGATCGTGCCCTGATCACCGGTCAAGGCGCGGCGGCATAAACCGCTGCCGCGGCTTCCTTCAACTTTTCCATCATTGCCCGATAGGGCCCGGGTCCGTAGCTGACCCGGCCGACGCCGAGGCTTGCCAGCGTCTTCACGTCAGGCACGCCGGCCCGCATCATGATGTTCACAGGCAGCGGCGATGCAGCGCAGATCTTTTCGATCAGCCTGGCATCCGCAAGGCCCGGCACGAAGAACCCGCGGGCACCGGCCGCCGCATAGGCCTTGCCGCGCTCGATTGCCTCATCGGCAAGAGCGGCGTGTTTCGACGAATCGCTCTCTGCCAGGAAAAGATCCGTGCGGGCATTGATGAAAAACGGAATGCCGCGGGCATCGGCCATGGCGCGGATCGCGCTGATCTTGGCCGCCTGCGTTTCCGGGGAATGCAGCCCCTTGCCGCCGACCACCTGATCCTCGAAGTTGATGCCGATAGCCCCGGTATCGATGACCTTGGCAACATTGGCGGCAACGCCATCCGGCTCTTCCGAATAGGCGCCTTCGAAATCGACGGAGAGTGGCAGATCGCTCGAAGCGGCAATCGACCGGGCCGTGGCAATCAGCACGTCCATGGGCAGCTTCTGCCCGTCCGCATAGCCCTGCGCCGCAGCCACCGACCAGCTGCCGGTCGCCAGCGCCTTGGCGCCGCCTTCGGTAACGGCCTTTGCCGTTCCGGCATCCCAGATATTGTAAAGAACGACTGGCGTTCCCTTCCGGTGCAGCGCTTCGAATGCCTTTGCCTTATCCGCCTGGTTCATGATGCTTCCTCCATTTCGGGCCTTGTTGCCCGCATTTCTGCTTCGTGTTTCAACAGCCACTGCTTGCGCCAGAGACCGCCGCCATAGCCGGTCAGCGATCCATCCGCGCCGATCAGCCGGTGGCAAGGGATGACGACGGCAATCTGGTTAGCGCCATTCGCGCGGCCGACGGCCCTTACGACTTGCGGATTGTCCATGTCGCGGGCGATGTCGCCGTAAGCGCGCGTCTCGCCCACCGGGATGCGCATCAGCCTCGACCATATCTCCCGCTCGAAAGCTGTTCCAAAGGCAAGGGCAAGCGGCGTTTCGAACTCCCTCAGCCGCCCCGCGAAATAGGCTTTCATCTCCGCCTCGATCCGTTCGATTGCCGGCGTACGCCCGGCGGCAACGGTGGAGCGCGTCTTGCGCTGCAGGCTTTCCAGCTCCTTCGGCAGCGCCTTGCGGTCATGAAATTCGAGGAGATGCACATGCGTCTGATCGGCAACCGCAATCATCGGCCCGAGCGGTGTATCGAAGAGATCGGCAAAGAGCAGCGCGCGGTTCTGGACGATAATAGGCGCCATGCCGATCATCCGGTGAAAGGCGGCGCGAAAACTGCTGGCCGATTCATAGCCTGCATCCAGCTGTGCGTCGATAATGCGGCAGCCATCGGCGATTTGCCTGGCGGCCTGCCCGAGCCTGCGGTAGCGGGCAATATCGAGAAAGGTCATCCCCAGCGCGCGCTTGAAGGCGCGGCGCACCGTCGACAGATCGTAGCCGAGATCGGCGAGGCGCTCCTCCGTCCAGCGCGCGGAGGGATCACGGTCGAGCGCCTTCAGGAGATCGTCGACAACAGGCTCCCGCCCCGCCTGCTCCAACGGCCTGCACCGCTGGCAAGGCCGGAAGCCCGATTGCATGCAGGCCGAGATCGAGCCGCAAAAGAGCGTGTTCTCCCGCTTCGGCTTTCGCGCCGGGCAGGTCAGCCGGCAGAAGACGCCGGTCGTCTTCACGCAGGCATAGGCGAGCCCCTCGTAATCGGAGCTTCGGGCAATCAGCGCGTCGTAAAGCGCGTCATCATCGGGCAGATCGAACAGCATGAAGCCTTTCTACCACCCCGTCGAACCGCCGTCCGCCCGAAATCGGGCGTCTATTTTCGATTGTCGATGATCCCGGGCTCATGCCATAAGACGCGCATGACAAAGATCGATCGCACCCCTGAAAAATCCGACTTCGAGCATGTGAGCGAGTGGGTCTTCGACCTCGACAACACGCTCTACCCGCATCACATCAATCTCTTCGCGCAGATCGACAAGAACATGACGGCCTATGTGTCGGCGCTGTTGCAGATGGAGCGGGATGAGGCGCGCAAGCTGCAGAAGCAGTATTATTACGATCATGGCACCACGTTGCAGGGTCTGATGATCCATCACGGCATCGATCCGAACGACTTTCTGGAGAAGGCGCACGCGATCGACTATACGACGCTGTCGCCGCATCCGGAGCTCGGAGAGGCAATCAAGGCGCTGCCGGGGCGCAAGTTCATCTTCACCAATGGCAGCGTCAAGCATGCCGAGATGGCGGCGGGTGCGCTCGGCATTCTTGAGCATTTCGACGACATCTTCGATATCGTCGCCGCCGATTTCGTGCCGAAGCCGGCGCAGGCGACCTATGACAAGTTCACGGCCTTGAAGCGGGTGGAGACGAAGAAGGCTGCGATGTTCGAGGACCTGCCGCGCAATCTCGTTGTGCCGAAGGCGCTTGGGATGAGCACCGTTCTCCTGGTGCCGAACAACCTTGAAGACACGGTTGTCGAATGGTGGGAAAAGACCAGCGGCGAGGAGGATCACATCGATTTCGTGACCGATGATCTGACCGCATTCCTGGCCAAGATTACCGGCTGACTTACGAAAGTTTCATCCAGCTTACCTAGGTTTAATTGGGTTTTCCGGAACCGCAGCCTTACCTTTTGGTCGTGAAGGGATACGAACCGAAAGGAAGTCTCATGTACCGCAACAAGCTTATCCTGGCAGGCCTCTCCGCCGTTTTGATCGCCGGTGCCGCAGGCGCGAGCTTTGCTGCTCCCGGCCATCGCCCCGATGGGCCGCAGCACCATCGCGAGATGATGGGCGGGCCGCGTGGCGCCGCTTTCCGCGAGATCGCCTTCGTGCGCATGCTGAAGCAGTTCGACGAGAACAAGGACAGCAAGATCTCGAAGCAGGAAGCGATCGACGGCGTCGACAAGATCTTCGCAGCCGCCGACAAGAACAATGACGGCAGCCTGACGCCGGGCGAAATTCGCGAATATCATCAGGCGCAGCTCAAGGCCTGGCGCGATGCACACAAGGACGCCAAGAAGGATGGCGGCGACGATCGGCAGATGGCACAGAACGACGGCAAGGGCCAGAATGGCGGACCGGACGGCCACCGCTGGGGCAAGCGCCACGGCGGCGACATGATGTTCGCCTCGATGATGCGGCGCGTCGACAAGGACGAGAATGGCCAGATTTCCAAGCAGGAAGCCGAAGATGCGATGACCCGGCTCTTCACCCGCCTGGATACCAACAAGGATGGCTTCATCTCGATCGACGACATGCCCGATCGCCCTTTCCTCTAAGGGAGGAAACAGGAAGCCCCGCCGCTCACGCGGCGGGTTTTCTTATTCATGCGGTTCGTAGAAATCCTGGATGATTTTCCAGGCCTGATCGGCAGTTTCCACGAAACTGATGAGCTTGACGTCGTCAGGCGCGATCGTCCCAAATTCCGCAAGCGCCTCGAAATTGACGATCGTCCGCCAGAACTTTTCGCCGAACAGGATCAGCGGCATCTTTTCCATGCGGCCGGTCTGGATTAGCGTCAGGCACTCGAAGAATTCATCGAGCGTGCCGAAACCGCCGGGAAACACGGCGATCGCCTTGGCGCGCACCATGAAGTGCATCTTGCGGATCGCAAAGTAGTGAAAATTGAAGCTGAGCTCCGGCGTCACATAGACGTTCGGCGCCTGCTCGTGCGGCAAGACGATGTTGAGGCCGATCGACGGTGCGCCTTCGTCGGCAGCGCCGCGGTTGCCGGCCTCCATCACGCCCGGTCCACCGCCCGTGACGATCACGTATTCATGGAAATCATGCGCTGCCGAATAGCGTGAGCAGAGACGGGCGAACTTGCGGGCCTCGTCGTAATAGACCGACGCAGCTTCCAGGTTGACCCGCTGCACATCGTTGCGTGCCGCCCACGCGCTCTGGCCGGGCGCTGGAATGCGGGCGCCGCCGAACATCACGACTGTGGATTTGATACCGCGCTCGGCCAGCAGCATTTCCGGCTTCAGCAGCTCGAGCTGCAGGCGGATCGGCCGCAGTTCCTCGCGGCAGAGGAAATCCTCGTCGACATAGGCAAGACGATAGGACGGAGAGAGCGTTTGCGGTGTTTTCGGTACAGCGCGGGCGCGATCCTTGTCCGTTTCGCTGGTCTTCAGCGGATCCCAGACCCCATCCTTACGCCGGAGCTTGCCATTCTTACCCTTCGCCATTCAAAAATGCCTTTCAGTCCTTACCAAACGCGTCTTTAACGCCTTGAATCCAGAAACGATCTGGTTCGAAAAATCATTCCATTTTGGGCGCCCATGCGATAGAGCAGATCGCATCCCGCCGATCACAATTCCCGGAGGCCCTGTAGCCTTCAGGATAAAGTTCGAAGTTTAAGGAATTCTCATGAGCGCCACCGATCTTGCATCCCTCGAAAAGACCATCGAAGCGGCCTTCGACAACCGCGACAGCGTCAGCCTCTCGACCAAGGGCGAAATCCGCGATGCGGTCGAAGCTGCGCTCGAACTGCTCGATGGCGGCAAGGCACGCGTCGCCGAACGCGGCGCTGACGGCGCCTGGACGGTCAATCAGTGGCTCAAGAAGGCCGTACTGCTCTCTTTCCGCCTGAACGACATGGAAGTCGTCAAGGGTGGCTCGGGCAACTCGACCTGGTGGGACAAGGTCCCCTCGAAGTTCGAAGGCTGGGGCGAGAACCAGTATCGTGACGCCGGCTTCCGCGCCGTTCCGAACTGCATCGTCCGCCGCTCGGCCTATATCGCCAAGAACGTCGTGCTCATGCCCTCCTTCGTCAACCTCGGCGCCTATGTCGGCGAAGGCACGATGGTCGATACCTGGGCGACGGTCGGCTCCTGCGCGCAGATCGGCAAGCATGTGCATCTTTCCGGCGGCGTCGGCATCGGCGGCGTGCTGGAGCCGATGCAGGCCGGCCCGACGATCATCGAGGACAACTGCTTCATCGGCGCCCGTTCGGAAGTCGTCGAAGGCTGCATCATCCGTGAGGGCTCGGTGCTCGGCATGGGCGTCTATATCGGCAAGTCCACCAAGATTGTCGATCGCGCCACCGGCGAAGTCACATACGGCGAAGTGCCGCCCTATTCGGTCGTCGTCGCAGGCTCGATGCCCTCGGGCAACAAGACCATGGCGAACGGCCTGCCGGCGCCGCATCTCTACTGCGCCGTGATCGTCAAGCGAGTCGACGAGCAGACCCGCTCGAAGACCGGCATCAACGAGCTGCTACGCGACTAAGCTTGAAGTGACAGCCGGACATCGATCCGGTAAACAGACGGCGCTCTTTTTAACGCGAGGCGGCATTCGCCTCGCCATTTCTTTGCCATCCCCGCCGGATAATTCGACCGTCATGACCGCTACCAATCCCGTCGCCAATCTCCAGACACTCATCCGCTGCCCGTCCGTCACGCCGGCTGAAGGCGGTGCGCTTTCGGCGCTCGATGCCATGCTGTCGCCGCTCGGCTTCACGGTCGACAAGGTGATGGCGACAGAGGCTGGAACACCCGATGTCGAAAACCTCTATGCGCGCATCGGAAACGATGGCCCGCACCTGATGTTTGCCGGCCATACCGATATTGTTCCGGTTGGTGATGAGGCCGCCTGGACACACCCTCCCTTTGCCGCCGAGATCGCCGGTGGCGAGATGTTCGGCCGCGGCGCGGTGGATATGAAGGGTGGCATTGCCTGCTTCGTTGCGGCTGTTGCACGCCATATCGAAAAGCACGGCGCGCCCAAGGGCTCGATCTCTTTCCTGATCACCGGTGACGAAGAGGGACCTTCGATCAACGGCACGACCAAGCTGCTGCAATGGGCGGCGGAACGCGGCGAGCACTGGGATGCCTGCGTCGTCGGCGAACCGACCAATCCGGATGCGCTCGGCGACATGATCAAGATCGGCCGGCGCGGGTCGCTGTCGGGCAAGATCACCGTTCACGGCGTCCAGGGCCACGCAGCCTATCCGCATCTCGCCGATAATCCGGTTCGCGGCCTGCTGCAGCTGACGACGGCACTGATGGATCCGCCGTTCGACACCGGCACTGAAAGCTTCCAGGCCTCCAATCTCGAAGTGACGACGGTTGATGTCGGCAATCCGGCAACCAACGTCATTCCCGCGAAAGCGACGGCGAGCTTCAACATCCGCTTCAACGACACCTGGACCGCCGACACGCTGCGGGCCGAAATCATCAGCCGTCTCGATGCCGCCGCTGCCGAGGGCGCATTGCGCCCTGGCCGTGATGCTGTTCGCTACGAGATCGTCTGGGCTGATCGTCCCAGCCATGTCTTCTTGACCCGCAACAACGCGCTGATCGCGTCTCTGTCTTCCGCCGTCGAGAGCGTCACCGGCAAGGCGCCGAAGCTGTCTACGACAGGCGGCACGTCGGATGCGCGGTTCATCAAGGACTATTGCCCCGTGGTTGAATTCGGCCTCGTCGGCCAGACCATGCATATGGTCGATGAGCGCGTTTCCGTCGCCGATCTGGAGACGCTGACAGTCATCTACGAAACCTTCATCGAGCGCTGGTTCGAGAATGCCGGGGCTTAGGGAAGTCCAATATTATCTGGCCGGGCTCTGGCTGCTGATCCGTATGGATCCGCGCGGCTTCCGCTTCCTCGATGTCTCCGACAGGGGCGTGAACCGTTCGTTCTGGGCAATGGTCTGGTGCCTTCCGCCAATGGGCATTTCCTGGCTCTGGTGGCGCCAGGCCTTCCTGCAGACCATGCCACCGCATTACGATGTCGGGCTGCCCTTTTACCTCCGTCTTGGAATGGTGGAGGTGGCGAACTGGTTCGCGCCGCTGGTGCTGGCCGGGCTTTTGCTGCTGATCTTCAAGATGGGCAACCGCTTTGCCGCAGTCGTCGTCAGCGTCAACTGGCTGGGCGTGCCGCTGTCCTACATCAACGGGCTGCTGCTGGCTCTGGTCTTCTTCATTCCGGGAACGGTGAGCGTCGTCTCGATCCTGCTGCTGATTCTGATGATCGCGCAGGTCTTCATTCTGGCGCGCATCCTGCGGATGATCTTCCATGGACACGGGCTAATGGTCGGGGCGCTGACGCTGGCGCTGCTGGTGCCGACGATGATGCTTGCCGAATATCTTCAGAAGTTTCTCGGGATCTATCCCGCCTGACCCCGCGCGGGCACGACCTCGCCATCTTCCTTGGTAAATAGGCCGATATCCGGATTGGGAAGAAGATCCAGCACCAATTCCGAAGGGCGGCAAAGCGCTGCGCCTTTTGCCGCCACGACGATCGGCCGGTTCATCAGGATTGGATGCTCTACCATCGCATCGAGCAACTGACCGTCGGACAGGGATTGGTCGCCAAGGCCCAATTCGCTGTAAGGCGTGCCTTTCTCGCGCAGCAGATCGCGCACAGAAACACCCATTTTCGTAATCAGCGCCGCAAGCTCGTGCCGCGAAAGGGGCGTCTTCAGATATTCGATGACAACGGGCTCCTCGCCTGATTGACGGATCATAGCCAGAGTATTGCGCGAGGTTCCGCAGGCGGGGTTATGATAGATTGTCACCGTCATCGCTATCTGCTCCCTTGCGTCTGTCCGGAATCACGTCCGGATAATCGACCTGCATGAAATAAAGCCCATCCGGCGGCGCTACCGGCCCGCAAGCCTTGCGGTCGCGAGCTTCGAGGGCTGCCTGCACGTCATCCGGCGTCCACTTGCCTTCACCCGCCAGCTTCAGCGTTCCGGCGAAGGAGCGGATCTGGTTGTGGAGAAAGCTCTGCGCCGTCGCCCGTATCTCGATCAGATCGCCTGTGCGCGTGACATCCAGCCTGTCCAGGGTGCGCACCGGGCTATTGGCCTGGCAGTGAGCCGACCGGAATGTCGAGAAATCGTGGTTGCCGACCAGCCTCTGTGCCGCTTCATGCATCGCTTCATGGTCGAGTGTCTTCGGCACCCACCAGGCCTTCCCCGCTTCGATCGCAAGCTGCGCGCGGCGGGTGATGATCCGGTAGAGATAGTGACGGCGAAGCGCCGAAAAACGGGCATCGAAGAATTCGGGCACGGCCCGGACATCGATGATCGACACCCGCTCGCCGGCCAATCTCAGATGCGCGTTCAATGCGTTCTGAAGCTTGAAGTCAGCCCATTCCCTGGAGAAATCCGCGTGAATTACCTGACCGAGCGCATGGACGCCGGAATCGGTGCGTCCTGCGCCCCGTACGGAAACCGTCTCGCCGCTCAGTGACAGGATCGCCGCCTCGATAGCGCCCTGGACCGACGGGCCGTTGTCCTGGCGCTGCCAACCGACATAGGGCGCCCCGTCATATTCGACGGTCATCCGGTAGCGCGGCATCAGGCGAGCCTTGTGCCGGACGAAAGTGGCGTGCCGCGCAGAAAGTCGGCCGCAGGCAGAGGTTTACCGCCGGCCTTCTGAAGCCTGGTCAACCGGACAGCGCCGCTCGCGCAGGCCACGATCAGATCATCGCTCAGCAATTCGCCTGCCTGGCCATTGCCTTCGGCAAGTTCAGACCCGAGAACCTTGACGCGCTCCAGCTTGCCGCCGATCTCAAGCTCGAACCATGCGCCGGGAAACGGCGCCAGACCGCGGATGTGGTTGTGAACGTCGGCCGCAGCCCTGGCGAAATCGATTCGGGTTTCACCCTTGTCGATCTTGCTCGCATAGAGCACGCCGTCTTCCGGCTGCGGGGTCAGCGGCAGGTTTCCGGATTCGAGCGCGACCATCGCCTCGCCGATCGCCTTGGCGCCTGTTTGCATCAGTTTGTCATGCAACTCGCCGGCCGTCATGTTCGGGCCGATCTCGACCTCGCGGGTGAGCGCGACGGGACCGGTATCCAGCCCCTTGTCCATCTTCATCACCATCATGCCGGTCTTGGTATCGCCAGCCATGATCGCCCGCTGGATCGGCGCCGCACCACGCCAACGCGGCAAAAGCGAGGCATGCCCGTTGTAGCAGCCGTCGCGCGTGCCCGTCAGGATCGCTTCAGGCAATAGAAGGCCGTAGGCAACGACCACAGCAACATCTGCGTCGAGGGCGCGGAATTTCTCGCGCTCTTCCGGACCCCTAAAATTCACAGGCGTGAAGACCGGCAAGCCCAGCAGTTCGGCAGCTTGGTGGACTGGCGATTTCTGGAGGTCGAGCCCACGGCGGCCGCCCGGCCTCGGCGGCTGGCTGTAGACGGCAACGATCCGATGCCCGGCGTCGACGAGCGTGCGCAACGTCGGAACGGAAAATTCGGGCGTCCCCATGAAGATGATGCGAAGTGACATTCTATTCCGCCGTTTACCGATCAGCCGTCTTCAAACGGGTTTACGAGCTTGAGATCAAGCCCCTCGAAGTCTTTTATGTTGCGGGTGGCCAGCGCAACGCGGTTGGAAAGGCAGATCGCCGCGATCATGGCGTCCTTCGTTTCTATCGGCCGTCCCGATTTCTCCCGCTCGGCCCTGAGCAGTCCACACCGATGAGCCGCGTCAATAGTGAACGCCGCTATGCGACCTGCAAAGCCAGCTTCGATCTTCGCATATGCCTCGGTCAAGGCGGCGCGCCGCCGTCCTTCAGGAAGCCGCGCAAGGCCATACTGTATCTCGGCTATACTGATAGCACTGATGAAGAGCTCTTCCGGCTTGTATCCGTTCAACCAATTCAGCAGCCGCTCGCTGTACATCCGTCCCTCAAGCTCAGAGAGAACGTTGGTATCGAGCAGGATGTTCATTTGCCAAACGCGAGCGGCTCGTGATCGAGCCCCCGCCTTGCTGCCTCGATGTCGGCAAGCTCGTCATCGCTCCACGTATCTTCAGAAAGAAGCGATCGGAGCCACTCGCCAGCCAGCTGGTTCTGCTGATCTGCGGTGCCCAGCGATTTGCGAAGACGCATGATAGCCTCATCCGGAGGCTGCGCCCATTGGCGCGCGCACGTTCTTGAAGCTCGCGCTTCAAAGCATCGTCGAGATTTCGGATCAGCAAGTCACCCACGGACGCCTTCTATGATATCAGCGATATCATGGTGTTCGATCGCCTATTTTTCAACGACCTTCAGAGGACCTTGGACTTGGCGGCCTTGGTGAACTTCTTGATAACCATTTCGCGTTTCAGCCGCGAGATATGGTCGATGAACAGCACACCGTTGAGGTGATCGATCTCGTGCTGCAGGCAGGTGGCCAGCAGGCCGTCGGCGTCGATGGTCTGTTCCTTGCCGTCACGGTCGAGATATTTCAGCTTGATGACGGCAGGGCGCTCGACCTCGGCGTAATAATCCGGGATGGACAAGCAGCCTTCCTCATAGACGGAACGCTCTTCCGAAGACTTGAGGATCTCCGGATTTATGAACACCTGCGGCTGCTTGTCTTCGCCTTCGCGCGCCACGTCGATAACCAGCATGCGGCGCGGAACGCCGATCTGGATCGCGGCAAGGCCGATACCGGGGGCGTCGTACATGGTCTCCAGCATATCGTCGGCGAGACGCTTCAGCTCGTCATCGACGCGCTCGATCGGCTTGGAAGCCTGGCGGAGAACGGGATCGGGAAGAATGATAAGTGGCTTGATGGTCATGGCGTTCCCATAACCTATCTTTTTAAGCGAGGGAATTATCCCGGAAGTGCCGGAGGCGCTTTTTTATGCGCGCCTCCGGAAAATTGCCGTATTCGTCTCAGGCTGCACGGCGGCTAGGAGCGCTGCTGCGCATTTCCATCCGGGTACCGAAGCGCTGCAGCAGCTCCATCAGATTGTTGACTTCGCCGCGCAGGCGGCGGGTCTCGGCCGAGGTGTGCTCGACCATGCCGGAATTCTGCTGGGTGATCGTATCCATGTTGCGGATGGCAACGCTGACCTCGTTTACGCCAGTCGCCTGGTCGCGAGCGGCGGCGGCGATTTCAGCGACCACATGATTGATCATGTCGATGCGGCTGATCATGTCGCCCAGTGCTTCGCCGGTGCTGCTGACGATGCCGACGCCTTGGTCCACCTGTGCAGAGCTCTGCGAGATCAGGTTCTTGATCTCCTTTGCCGCTTCCGCAGTGCGCTGGGCAAGCTGGCGGACTTCCTGGGCGACGACCGCGAAGCCCTTGCCTGCCTCGCCTGCGCGTGCAGCTTCGACACCGGCATTCAGCGCCAGAAGATTGGTCTGGAAGGCGATCTCGTCGATGACGCCGATAATCTTGGCGATTTCATCCGACGACTTCTCGATGCCGGCCATGGCGGAAACGGCGCTATTCACAAGCTCGCCGGAATTCTTCGCACGCTGCTGTGTTTCGCGCACCGCATCCGAGGCCTTCTCGGCATTGGCGGCGGTCAGCCCGACGCTGACGGACAGCTGCTGGAGCGCCGCCGAGCTCTCTTCGACGCCCGCAGCCTGCTGTGCGGTGCGAAGCGCCAGATCGTCGGCAGCCTTGGAGATCGTGTCCGTGCCCCGCAGGATTTCAGCCGAACTGCTGCGAACCGAGCCGAATGACGTGCGCAGCGCGGCGACGGCGCGATTGTAGTCGTCGGCCATATGCTTGAAATTGCCCGGAAGGTCGGTAGGCAGCTTGGCATCGAGGTCGCCGGCAGAGAGCGCTTCCAAGCCGCGGCGCAGATGGTCGAGCGCCATGGCCTGGTCGGCCTCCGCTTTGGCGCGGTCCTCCTCCAGCTTGCGGCGCTTTTCTTCCAATGCCTCGAGATAGACGGAGATCGAATAGTCCATATCCAGCATCCCGGCCTTGATGACGGCGGAAAGCTTCTCGGCCAGTACCTTGCCCTGCTGGCGGCCGAACATCGACGGCCACTGCTTGTCCATGATGCCCTTAACGAGCTCGGACATGACGATCGCGTAGCCACCGATATACCACCGCGGCTCCAGGCCGATGCGGGCGTGAGTGCGGCCGACTGCGGTGACACCCTTCACGTAGGTTTCGTCGAAATTGCCACCAGCCAGATTGGCCCAATGGTTCTCCTGCGCCTTCTTGGCGTGGCCCATATGGGATTTGTCGGAGAAGAAGCCGGCAACGGCCGGGGTCTTGGCGATCTTCTGATAGAACTTGTCGAGCGCACCGCCGACCAGCGAACTGATGACAGGCCTGATCTCGCTCATCGTCTTGCGCGCAGCATCGTCGAGCTCGATGAAGTCGAGGCGCTGCTTGAGGTCGGATTGCGATTGCTGGCTGCTCATGATGTTCTCTGTCTGCGCGATGCGCGGTAAGGATCTGTTTCGGCAGAGACATTTCTAAAATATGGTTGAGCAATCGTTAAGCATGGCCACGATTTGTCGTCCCTCTCCCAAAGTGGACTGCGGCCTTTTGATCATACCAAAGCTACCTGTGAATTCGTTCACGTTTTGATCTGGTCAATGGTTTGAAGTTTGCTATGGTGGCCGGATGAACAATTCTGCCGACTCGCTCACCATCTCGCTTGCCGCCGTCAATCCGGCCATTCTCGCCATCGCAGGCGGCGCCATCGCCGCCATGGTCGTAGTCCTCGTGTTCTTGCTGTTTAGAAGCAGCAACTTGCGGCGCGAGCAGAATGAGGAAGCGGCGATCCGATCGGCGGAAGCCGATATGCGCATGTCGGAGCTTTTGAAAATCCAGGCGGAGATGCAGGGCCGCATTTCGACCATGGCGGAAGTGTTCGGCACGCGCCAGGCAGAGCTCAATCAGGCGATCAACCAGCGTCTGGATGGCATGTCGCAGCGGGTCAGCCACACGATCACCGAACAGACGAAATCGACCCACGAAAACCTGCAGAAGCTGCAGGAGCGGCTGGCCGTCATCGACGTTGCGCAGAACAACATCCAGATGCTGGCCAAGGACGTCGTCGGCCTGCAGGCCATCCTTTCCAACAAGCAGACACGCGGTGCCTTCGGCCAATCGCGAATGGAGACGATTGTTGCCGATGGGCTGCCGATGGGCGCCTACGCCTTCCAGCAGACGCTGTCCAACGGCTCCCGGCCGGACTGCACCGTGAAGATGCCGAATGGTGCACCGCCGCTCGTCATCGACGCCAAGTTTCCGCTCGAAGCCTGGAACGCCATTCGCGACGCCGGCGGACCGGATGCCACCAAGATCGCCTCGCAGCAGTTCCGGCGCGATATGGAAGTGCATATCCGCGATATCTCGGAAAAATATTTGATCCAGGGCGAGACCCAGGATACGGCCTTCATGTTCGTGCCCTCGGAATCAATCTTTGCCGAGGTCCACGAGAATTTCGAGCCGATCATCCAGAAGGCGCATCGCGCCCGGATCGTCATCGTGTCTCCTTCCCTGCTGATGCTGTCGATCCAGGTGATCCAGGCGGTTCTCAAGGACCAGCGTATGCGCGCGCAGGCGCATGTGATCCAGGGTGAAGTCGCAAACCTCATGGACGATCTCGGCCGCCTCGATGAGCGTGTGCGCAAGCTGCAAGGGCATTTCGCCATGGCGCAGAAGGATGTCGACATGATCGTCACCTCCGCCGACAAGCTGACCAAGCGCGGTTCGAAGATCGAGGCTCTGGAATTCGAGGCGACGGGCGATACCGGCAAACCAGAGCGCGAAGACCAGCCAGCAGCGAAATCGGTCGAGAGCCGGACAGGCCTTCTCAAGCTCAGGGTGGTTGACGAGGAGTGAGCCCTTCGGGCAGTGTCGCGCCAATTAAAGGACGGGACATCTACCATGATCACTGTGTTCGGCTCCATCAACATGGACCTCATCGCCACCACCGCGCGCCTGCCGAAGCCGGGCGAAACGGTCGCTGGAACAGGCTTTGCGACTGCTGCCGGCGGCAAGGGTGCCAACCAGGCTCTTGCTGCGCGCCGTGCGGGCAGCACCGTCAATATGGCCGGCGCAGTCGGCAAGGATGAGTTCGCCGCCCCCGCGATCGCGCTTCTTAGCGATGCCGGTACCGGACTTTCCAAGGTCAATCATGTGGACGGCCCAACCGGCACCGCCCTGATCCTCGTGGGCGGCGACGGCGAAAACATGATCGCGGTCGTTCCCGGCGCCAATGGCACCGTCAGCCCCGAAGATGCTGAGGCCGCGGTTGCGGCAATGCAACCCAAAGACATTCTCATGCTGCAGCTCGAGGTTCCCCCGGCCGCCGTCGAGAAGGCTCTTGATGCGGCCCGCAAGAAGGGCATCCGCAGCGTACTCAATCTCGCACCGCTGATTGCCGACGCGCCGCGCCTTGGGCGGCTAGCAGATATCGTCATTGCCAACGAGACGGAATTCGAGCTTCTGGCCGGACAGGAAGGCATGACCGCTTGCGATCGCGAGGCCGCCTTGAAGCGCCTTCACGGCGAAACCGGACAGACGCTGATCGTCACACTTGGCGCCGATGGCGTAATTGCCATTCGCGATGGCGAGCTCGTCCGGGCGAAAGGACTGAAAATCGAGCCCGTCGATACCGTCGGTGCCGGCGATACCTTCTGCGGCTATTTCGCCGCAAGCCTCGACGACGGTCTCGATTTTGACACGTCACTGCGCCGCGCCGCCGTTGCCGGATCCCTTGCCTGCCTCAAGGCGGGAGCCCAGCCGTCGATCCCGCTCAGCGCCGAAGTCGCAAACAAGCTATAGACTTTTCTGTTTCCGATACACTCTACAAAAACCCTGTGCTGCCAAGGCAATTCAGGGGTTCAATTCGTACAGTTTCATTCAAATTTAAGAGATTTCTGGCGATCTTTCCGGCGATCGTCAGGCTTCAATTTTAACGGCGCCTGGACTTTTGCACGGCTGCTCCATGACGGTGCGGCTCACCCTCGCCTGTGCCGGAAATGTTCGTCCGGCAAGTCGCCCCGCCGAGGCACCATGTTCATCTTCCGCATGAAGTCGCTTGCCGCAAAACTCATTGTCATCACCGGCGTCGCCATCGCGCTCGTCCTTTTTGTATCAAACTTTTTCCTCATCGATCAGACGCGCAGCCGCGTGCAGACGCTGACGATGGACCAGGCGAATCTTGAGGCAAAAGCTATCGCCAACGAAATCGCCGCCAATGTCGGCGAACTGGCGAGCGCTGCGCGCTCGATGTCCGGCGTTGTCGGCCGCGGCCACGAAGGTGGCAACTTCGACCGCAAGGGCATCATCAATATCCTGAAGGCCAATCTCGAGAAGAACGCCTTCGCGTTCGGCAGCTGGTTCTGCGAACAGCTCGGCGCCTTCGACGGCAAGACCACCGAGATTGCAGACAAGCTCGACGAGGGCACCAACAAGACTGGCGCGTTCACGCCCTACTGGTCAAAGACCAAGGATGGTGCGATCCAGTTCTCGACCTTCGACAACGACTACACGGCCGAATGGTGGAAGCTCGCTGCCGAAAGCGGCAAGGGTGCCATCACCACGCCTTACCTTGCTGAAGGCACGGATGTCCCGACGCTGCTGACCTCGATCGCTTATCCCGTCGTTTCCGGCGGCAAGATGATCGGTGTCGAAGGCGTCGATATCTCGCTGAAATCGCTGACCGACAAGCTGCAGGCCCTGCATCCTTTCGGCTCCGGCCGTGTGACGCTCGTTGCCCAGAACGGCAACTGGATCGTCGCGCCGACGAAGGAGCTGATGTCGAAGCCCTACGGCGACGCTGAGGGTTCGGCCCAGGTCAAGTCCGCCCTGAGCTCGATGAAGCCTGGCGTTGTCAAGAATCTCTCGCTCGACGGCTATGAGCCCTTCGATCGCGTCGTCTATCCTTTCGCCGTTCCCGATCTCAACGCCACCTGGGTCGTCCTCGTGGACGTGCCGCACAGCGCCATCAATGCTCCGGTGCAGGATCAGACCTTCATGATGATCATCGGCGGCATCGTGGTGCTCGGCGCCGTGATGCTGGCCCTCTATTTCGCCGTCCGCTCTCTCGTGCAGAAGCCGCTCGGCCAGCTGGTCGCCGGCGTCAAGAAGCTCAGCGATGGCCAATACGAGCAGCCCGTGGCCGGTCAGGAGCGTGCCGATGAAATCGGTTCGGTCGCCAAGGCACTCGAGGGCTTCCGCTTTGCGCTTGCCGATACGCGCCGCCTCGAATCCGAGGCCGACAGCCAGCGCAGTGCCGCTGAGTCCGAACGCAGCCGCTCCGAAAGCGAGCGCCAGCAGTCGGTCGCGCTCCAGCGCCAGATCGTTGCCATCGTCGGCGCCGGTCTCTCCGAATTGTCGCAGGGCAATCTCGGCCACCGGATCAACGACGAGTTCCCTGGCGAATATGCAAAGCTGAAGCAGGACTTCAACGCTGCACTCGCCAGCCTCGAAGAAACGATCAATACGATGAACCTCAGCGTCGGCAACATCGGCTCTGGCACCAGCGAGATCAGCAACAGTGCCTCCGATCTTGCCAAGCGCACGGAGCAGCAGGCCGCAAGCCTGGAAGAGACCGCAGCTGCGCTGAACGAGCTGACTGCACAGGTCAATTCGAGCGCTGAGAACGCCCGGACTGCTGCCGAGAATGTCAACCTGGCCTGCGAGGACGCCGAGAAGTCCGGCGAAGTCGTGCAGAAGGCAATCGCTTCGATGCAGGGCATCGAGCAGTCTTCGACCGAAGTGTCGCGCATCATCGGCGTCATCGACGAGATCGCCTTCCAGACGAACCTTCTGGCTCTGAACGCCGGTGTCGAAGCCGCGCGTGCCGGTGAGGCCGGCAAGGGCTTTGCGGTCGTCGCGCAGGAAGTCCGCGAGCTGGCGCAGCGCTCAGCGAGTGCTGCGAAGGAAATCAAGACGCTCATCAACACCTCGGCCGTCCAGGTCAAGGAAGGTGTCGATCTCGTCGGCCGTGCCGGTGGCACGCTGCACAAGATCGCCGATCAGGTGATGAGCATCAACGAGCTCATCCGCCAGATTTCCGCCTCTGCCAGCGAGCAGGCGATCGGACTGAAGGAGGTCAACCAGGCCATGAACCAGATGGACCAGGTGACCCAGCAGAACGCCGCGATGGTGGAAGAAGCGACCGCAGCCAGTGTCACGCTCAACGACGAGGCACAGACACTGAAGGCGCTCGTGCTGCGCTTCCGCGTCTCCGGCCAGGCAAACAGTGCGGCACTCAGGGCAACGGCCCAGCATATGCGTGCTCCCGCGGCCCCTGCCCCGGCCTATCGCGCTCCGGCGCCGCGCCGTGCCGCAGTCGCCCATGGCTCGGCTGCAGTCGCACAGGACAATTGGGAAGAGTTCTGAGAGCTATCCCATCTCAAACGAGAAGAGGCGCCCGGTCATCCCGGGCGCCTCTTTCATTTCTACACTTGAAAATCTCAGGCGGCGTTCGAGGCCTGCTCTTCGTTGAGGAAAGCATAGATCGCCGAGGCAGAGTCCGTCGCGCGAAGCTTGGCAACCAGATCCTGGTCACGCAGCACACGGGCGATACGCGACAGCGCCTTCAGATGGTCGGCGCCCGCGCCTTCGGGAGCGAGCAGCAGGAAGACGAGATCGACGGGCTGATCGTCCAGCGCTTCGAAATCGACCGGGCTTTCGAGCCTTGCGAAGACACCGACGATTGAGCGGACGCTGGCAATTTTCCCATGCGGGATTGCAATGCCGTTGCCGACGCCCGTCGAGCCCAGGCGCTCACGCTGCAATACGACGTCGAAGATTTCCCGTTCGGAAAGGCCGGTAATCTTGCTGGCCTTTGCCGCCAATTCCTGAAGCAGCTGTTTCTTGGAATTTACCTTGAGGGCGGGAATAATCGCATCTTGGTGCAGCAGGTCTGCCAATGCCATTTCTTTTTCCTTCTGTCGCCAAAGCCGGGTGATTGGAAGAGCGGCGCAACGCGCCGCTCATCGCCCGATCTCAGCTCTTGATATTGGCTGCGTCGATCCAGCCAATATTACCGTCATGCCTGCGGTAAACGATGTTTAACTGTTCCTTGCCCGGGCTGCGGAACAGAAGCAGCGGCTCGTCCGTCATGTCGAGCGCCATCACGGCGGTCGCAACGGACATGGTCTTCAGCTGCTTCGTGCTCTCGGCTACGATAGCCGGGGCAAAATCGTCGGGAACCTCTTCTTCGTGGTCAGGAACGCCGTCCATGACCGTATAGGCGACTTCCGCAAAACCGTTCAGATGATTTCCGGCATGATGATCTTTCAGCTTCCGCTTGTAGCGGCGAAGGCGCTTCTCGATGCGTTCCGAGGCGGCATCGAATGCGACCTGCGGATCCATTGCTTCTCCTGCAGCATGCAGCACCACCCCACTATCGAGATGAAGCTTGCAATCCGCAGAGAAGCGCGAGCTCGACTTCTCAACGATCACCTGACCAGAATATCCCCCGTCGAAGTATTTCGTGACGGCCATGGCCATTTGCTCCTCGATCTTTTGACGGAACGAGTCACCAATTTCCATATGTTTACCGGATACACGCACACTCATGGAGTTTCCCTTCTTATAGTGGTTTGCGGTACCAGTTTACGCCAAGCCTACCTCTCATCCAAGCACTTCACGCAAACTCAAGCAAGATCGGCTTAAGTCTCGTGCTTCAAGCGCCCTGAGGATGATGGGGATAAGTCTGAACGCTGTTTCACAGCGCCAATTGCGGCGGGCTAATAAAGGCAGGTTACCAAAAAGTCAACGCCAACCGCGGGAGTCCGCCTAGAAGCCGGCAACCTTTGCCAGCGCGCGCTTTTCGCGCCGGCGCTGAACCGAAGAGGCAATATTCATCGCTTCGCGGTACTTGGCGACGGTGCGGCGCGCCAGATCGACGCCGCCCTTTTTCAGCATGTCGACGATATCGTCATCGGAAAGCACTGCTTCCGGGCTTTCCTGCATGATCAGCGCGCGGATCTTGTGGCGTACCGCCTCGGCCGAATGACCATCGCCACCCTCCACCGCACTGATCGATACCGTGAAGAAATATTTGAGCTCGAAGAGACCGCGCGGCGTCAGCATGTACTTGTTCGACGTCACGCGGCTGACGGTCGATTCATGCATCTTGATGGCGTCGGCTACGGTCTTCAGGTTGAGCGGGCGCAGATGATCGACGCCATGCAGCAGGAAGGCGTCCTGCTGGCGGACGATCTCGGTCGCGACCTTCATGATGGTCTTGGCGCGCTGGTCGAGGCTGCGTGTCAGCCAATTGGCATTCTGCAGACATTCCGAGAGGAAGGCGTGATCGTCGCCATTCTTGGTGACATTCGCAAAATAAGCCTGGCTGACAAGCACGCGGGGCAGCGTGTCCGGATTGAGCTCCACCAGCCAGCTGCCATCGGACGATGGCCGCACGACGACGTCGGGCATGATCGCTTCTGAAGCGCCCGCCTCAAAGCCGCTGCCCGGCTTTGGGTTCAGCTGGCGGATCTCTGTCAGCATATCGAGGAGATCTTCCTCATCCACGCCGCAAAGACGCTTCAGGGTCGCAAAATCGCGGCGCGCCAGAAGCTCGAGATTGGAGACGAAGGCTTCCATCGCCGGATCGAAGCGATCTTTCTGACGAAGCTGGATTGCCAGACATTCAGCGAGATTGCGGGCGAAAACGCCGGGAGGATCGAGCGTCTGCAGTTCGGCCAATACCCGTTCGGCGTCGGCCATTGCAGCACCGAGGCGTTCGGCGGCTTCGGCAATATCGCCCTGAAAGTAGCCGGCCTCATCCAGCTGATCGAGAAGATGCTGACCGATCAGCCGGTCCGCAGCGTCAGTCAGAATGAAAGGGATCTGCTGAATGATGTGGTCCCGCAGCGAGACCTGACCGGCAACGAAGTCATCGAGATCATAGCCCTCGCCCTCGGAGCCGCCCGGCATCGATTTCCATTGGCTGAGAAGTTCCGGCGCATCGGCGCGCTGCGGCGCACCGTCATCCTGAAAGACGTTGGAATAATTGGCGTCGAGTTCGTCGCCGAGATGGCTGACACGGCCCTCGCTGCCATTGTCGTACCAGTCGCCGGAGAGCGCGTCGCCGCTATCGCCGTCTTCGGCCTGATGCGGCGCGTGCCCCTCATCTTCGCCGTCACGGTCGCTGCCCGTTTCCGCGTCATTTGACGGAAATTCCAGCAGCGGGTTCTTTTCGACTTCCTGGGCGATGAACTGGACGAGTTCGAAATGCGTCATCTGCAGCAACTGAATGGACTGCATCAGCTGCGGCGTCATGACGAGGGATTGGTTCTGTCGCAGGAAAAGATTGGCTGACAGGGCCATGGCGGACGCGAAACTCCCGTTCATTTCCTCCGGGAAACCGCGTCGAAACAAGAATTTCGGGCCGCGGATATCCAGTTGGCCCAAAAATTGCTTTTTTATTCTATTTGGTCAAGCGCAAGTATGGCGGAAGGTGAATTTCCGCCGGCTTCAATCCAATCAAAGGCTGAAATTGTCACCAAGATAGAGGCGGCGAACCTCGGGATTGTTGACGATGTCATTCGCGCGGCCATGCGTCAGCACTTCACCGGCATGGATGATATAGGCGCGGTCGATCAGGCCCAGCGTTTCGCGAACATTGTGGTCGGTGATCAGCACGCCGATGCCGCGAGCCGTCAAATGATGCACGAGGTTCTGAATATCGGAAACAGAGATCGGATCGACGCCGGCGAAGGGCTCGTCCAGCAGCATGAAGGTCGGGTCGGTCGCCAGCGCGCGGGCGATTTCCAGGCGTCGGCGCTCACCGCCGGACAGCGACACTGCTGCAGCCTTGCGGAGCTTGGAGATATGGAATTCTTCGAGCAGCTCGTCGAGCTTCTTTTCGCGCGCTGCCTTGTTCTTCTCGTGCACTTCAAGAACGGCGCGGATATTTTCCTCGACCGTCAGGCCGCGGAAAATCGAGGCTTCCTGCGGCAGGTAGCCGACACCCAGGCGCGAACGGCGATACATCGGCATCGTCGTGACGTCGTTGCCGTCGATCTCGATCGTACCTTCGTCGACAGGCACCAGGCCGGTGATCATGTAAAAGCAGGTCGTCTTGCCCGCGCCGTTCGGCCCAAGAAGACCCACAGCCTCGCCGCGGCGAACCACCAGCGACACGCCGTTGACAACGCGCCGGGTGCTATAGGTCTTGGTCAGACCGCGCGCAATCAGCGTGCCCTGGTAACGGCTCTTGTCTCCGGCGGAACCGTCCGCGGCCTGCGGCGCGGACTGGCCGAACATTTTGGGAAGCGAGAAAAGTTTCACGAGAGGGCCGGATCAGTTCTTCTTCTGGGACTTCGGATCAAGCTGGATCTGGACGCGGCCCCCGCAGCTATCCAGTTGCGCCTGCCCGGTCTCCATGTGAACGGTAAGCTGGCAGCCGGTGAAGACGTTCGGGCCATCGGAGAGAACGACTTTGTCGCCCTTCAGAACGAAGGTCTGAGCTGCCATGTCGAAGGCACCGTTGTCGGCCGTCGCCGTCTGCGTTCCGGAGCTGACGAATACCTTGTCGCTGACCAGAATATGGTCGATATCGGCATTGCCTGACGAGATCGACGCCGCACCCGCATCCGGCTTCGCCTTTGCATCGGTCGCCTGTCCGTCGGCTGCCGCCTTGGGCTTGTAGAACACGGTCATGTGCCCGGCCTGCAGGGTCGTCTTGCCCTGCACGACCTTCACGTTGCCGGTGAAATCGGCCTTGTGTTCCTGGTCATGAATTTCGAGCTTGTCGCTCTCGATCTGGATCGGCTCGTTCTTGTCGAGCTTGAGGCCATCCATCTGGCTGGTGGTCGCCTGCGCAAACGCGGCTCCCGCGATCATCAGAAGTGCCAGAGCGCCGCCGGTTGCTGCTGCGCCAAACTTACGTACTGAAGAGTGACAATCTTTTGTCATTAAATAACCCGGCTGTTAGGTGCCCTGTTTGCGGATGGCGGATGGATCAACGTTCATACGAACTTTCCCCTCGAACGTGATCACGCGACCCTTATCCGCCATCTTGAGGGAGTTCGCAACAACCGAAGTTCCCTCTTTCGTGATGGTAACGGGATCATCAGTCGACATGCTGCCGCCCTTGATATCGAGCTTTGCAGACTTGAAATCGGCTTTCAGTCCATTGCTCATGATAACGGTGAATGGCGAAGTCAGCGCCAGCTTGTCCGTCGCGCGGTCATAATCTGCGGAAGAGGCCTCGACGCTGGCGACCAGGCCGTCACTGACGGGAACGGCTGCCTTGATCGTCTCGAGCGTGATGAGGCTGGGGTTCTTGATATCCTGCAGCGCGCGCTCGGCGAGCATGGAGTAATTGATGCCGTCGGAATTGCGGCCCGAGATCGCAGGCTTCGCCATGACGACCTTGCCGTTCTCGATCTTGGCGCCTTCGATCTTGATATTCTCCGGCAGATAGGCCCGGATCATAGAGACGGCGATGAAGATCAGCGAGATGATGACGGCGGTAACCGGCAGCAGCACTTTCAGGCGGCGGACGCGCGCGGAGTGATGCAACGCAGCGCCATAGGCATTGCGCTCGGGTCTGGCAATTGCAGCCCCCCCGCCGCTGTTGATGGTGTTGAGCATCGGTCTGTCCGTGTCTGTTGATCGGCTTCCTATATAGGAACTACTACCGTCGATCACAGATCGTTTCGCATTATTACATTAGCTTGCCAATATGGATTTTTTTCTGCAACAAGCAACAAACGGATGAAAACGAGGTAAACCGGCATTTTCACAACACTATGCCGCCTTATCTCATGCCGCAGTGAATGAGGCCGCCGCCGGCCCTGGAGGACTTATGGACAGCTCGACGATCGCCGACCGCCGCAAACTTCGCCGGCGCCTCGGCTTCTGGCGCATCGCCGCAGCGCTGCTTCTCGTCGCACTCGGCTTCTCTCTGTACCAGTTCTTCCGTGCTGATATCGAGCAGAGCCGGCCGCAGATCGCCCATGTGACGATTTCAGGACTGATTACAGACGACGATGAGCTGCTGGAGCGGCTCAAGAAAATCGAGGAGAATGATCAGGTCAAGGGCGTGATCATCTCGATCTCCTCACCAGGCGGCACGACCTATGGCGGCGAAAAGATCTTCAAGGCGATCAGGGCGATTTCAGCCAAGAAGCCTGTCGTTTCGGATGTCAGAACACTGGCCGCTTCGGCCGGCTATATGATTGCCACGGCAGGCGATACGATCGTCGCCGGCGAGAGCTCGATCACCGGATCGATCGGCGTCATCTTCCAGTACCCCCAGATCCAGCCGCTGCTCGACAAGCTCGGCGTCTCGCTACAAGAGATCAAGTCCTCGCCTTTGAAGGCCGAGCCCTCGCCCTTCCACAACACCAGCGAGGAAGCCAAGGCAATGATCAACAGCATGGTCCAGGACAGCTATGCCTGGTTCGTCGATCTCGTTGCCGATCGCCGGAAAATGCCACGCGATGAAGTACTTAAGCTTGCCGATGGAACAATCTATACAGGCCGCCAGGCGCTGAAGGTCAAGCTTGTCGATCAGCTCGGCGGCGACCCCGAAATTCGCGACTATCTTGCCAAGCGGAATGTCAGCAAGGACCTGCCCGTGGTCGATTGGGACAAGAAGAGCAACACGCCTTTCCTGCTCGCCGGTGCGCTTTCAAAGGTCGCGACGCTTCTTGGTTACGGCGACCTCGTCAAAAGCCAAGCGCTTGAGGGCATTCTGCCACAAAAGTTGCTCCTTGACGGGCTCGTTTCAGTTTGGCAGTTTGGCCGCGATTGATAAGAAATCAATAATTTAAGGGGGCGACCGTGATCAAGTCGGAACTGGTGCAGATAGTTGCCGCGCGCAACCCGCATCTCTATCACCGCGACGTCGAGAATATCGTCAATGCCGTTCTCGACGAGATCACCGATGCACTGGCGGCGGGCAACCGCGTCGAACTGCGCGGCTTCGGCGCCTTTTCTGTCAAGAACCGCCCGTCGCGGTCCGGCCGGAACCCCCGTACCGGCGACACCGTGTTCGTCGAAGAGAAGTGGGTTCCGTTCTTCAAGACCGGCAAGGAACTGCGCGAACGGCTGAACCCCGGCCAGGCCGATCAGGACGACTGAGACCTGCCCTGCGGCGAAACCGCGCTTGAAGTTCGCCCGCCGATTCCTATTCTGCATAAAGTCTGAAAGCGCCGTTTGAACGCGGCGCTGATAATGCGCGGAGGCCATCCATGGCGAAGAAGATCACCAACCTTTTGATTTTGCTGCCGCTAGGCATCATCCTGATCATCTTCTGCGTCGCCAACCGGCAGATCGTGACGCTGGCCTTCAATCCCTTCCGGCCCGAGGATCAGGTCCTGTCGCTATCGGCACCATTCTTCGTCTTCATCTTCATCGCGCTGATCATCGGCATGTTCGCAGGCTCTGCCGTCACGTGGTTCAGCCAGGGCAAGCACCGCAAGCGGGCGCGCAACGAAGCGAAGGAGGCCGTGCGCTGGCAGGGCGAGGCGGATCGCCACAAGGCGCGCGCCGAAGAGATCGCAGGCCAGCTTCCATCGCGATAATCAGCGCGGCGGATCGAAGGTCAGTTCCTCATACTCGCCTTCCGACGACCTACCTCCGCTGGTAACGGCGAAGCCCCTGGATAGATAGAAAGCTTTCGCCTGGGCATTGTTGACCAGGCACTTCAGCCGGTATTTATGCCGTGGCCAGTCCGGAAGTGCGGCAAGCAGCGCTGTGCCGACGCCCCTGCCCCGCCATTCCTTGCGGATATAGAGCATGTGAATGAAATCGTCGGCTGCCCAGAGCGTCATAAAACCGGCGATCGTGCCATCGGTCGCCTCGGCGAGCCAGACGAGTTCGCCTTGCGTGTGAGCCGCAAAATCCTCGTGCCGGAACTTGTACGGATCGACCCAGGTGAAGGTCTGGCGGCGAACCTGGAGATAAATGTCGGCCAGCTCTTCGCGATCCGAAGGCTGCGGGGTCCTGATCGTCACGTTCATGCTTCAGGCTTAGCTTAGACATCGCAAGCCGCCAATGGCCCGAGGCTCAGATCGCTGCCTTTTCCGAGACTGCCGCATTGAAATCGGCGAAGAATTGCTGCGCCAGTTTCTGCGAGGTGGAGTCCACCAGCCGGGCGCCAAGTTGCGCAAGCTTTCCGCCGACCTGCGCTTTTGCCGCATATTGCAGGATGGTTTCGCTGCCGTCTTCCTTCAACACGACATCGGCGCCGCCTTTGGCAAAGCCTGCGATGCCGCCCTTGCCTTCGCCGGAGATCGTATAGCTTTCAGGCGCGTTGATATTGGACAGGGTCACCTCGCCGTTGAAGGTGGCCGAGACCGGGCCGATCTTGATCTTGACCGTCGCGGCCAACTCGGTCGGTGAGGTCATCTCCAGCACCTGACAGCCCGGAATGCAGCGCTTGAGGATGTCTGGATCATTGAGCGCGGCCCATACGGCATCGCGCGGAGCATTGATGCGTTCCTCTCCGGTCATATCCATTCGAAATCCTCCCATTTCGGATCGCTAAACTTATCACAGCGGGAAAGCGCTTTGCCAAGGTGAAACGGAATGCTATTTGCACGGGCTCTATCGAATTGAAGACGCGGAACACCACGTTGAAACAAAAAGAACGCCGGCCGGGCGCAAAGACGCCTTCCGGTTCCTCCGGCCACCGCCGTAACGACGAGCGCCCCAACCGCCCGGCAAAGCCCGCGGCTGCCCGCGAGACAGTGCGCGAAGCCGCCACGAGCGCTGCTATCGAACGGCCATTGCAGACGCGGGCGGGCGACCGGTCGGCTGAGCGCGTGCCTGTCATTCTGGAATCGCTGGGTGCCGGCGATTTCCACCTGATCGACAGCGGCAACGGCCAGAAGCTCGAACAATACGGGCCCTATCGCATCATCCGCCCCGAGGGACAGGCGCTGTGGCAGCCGTCACTCCCCCAGCACGTCTGGGAAAAGGTCGATGCCGCCTTCACCGGTGACGTCGATGAAGAAGGCACCGGCCGCTGGCGTTTTCCGAAGGACGCGCTCGGCGAAACCTGGCCACTCCATTTGCTCGGCGTCGATTTCTTCGGCCGCTTCACGTCGTTCCGGCATGTCGGCGTATTTCCGGAGCAGATCGTCCATTGGGCCTGGATGAAGGAACAGGTCGAGCAGGCCGGCAGGCCGCTCAAGGTGCTGAACCTCTTTGGCTATACCGGTGTCGCCTCGCTGGTGGCGGCTGCAGCCGGTGCCGAAGTCACCCATGTCGATGCCTCGAAGAAGGCAATCGGCTGGGCGCGTGAGAACCAAGCGCTCGGACGGATGGAAAAGCTGCCGATCCGCTGGATCTGCGAAGACGCGATGAAGTTCATCCTGCGCGAGGAACGCCGCGGCAACACCTATGACATCATCCTGACGGATCCGCCGAAATTCGGCCGCGGGCCGAATGGCGAGGTCTGGCACCTCTTCGAGCATCTGCCTCTGATGCTTGACATCTGCCGCGGCATCCTGTCGCCGAAGGCCGTCGGCCTAGTGCTGACTGCCTACTCGATCCGCGCCAGCTTCTATTCGATCCATGAACTGATGCGCGAAACGATGCGCGGCGCCGGTGGCGTCGTCGAATCCGGCGAACTGGTGATCCGCGAAGGCGGTCTCGACGGCAAGACGCCGGGCCGCGCGCTTTCTACGTCTCTCTTCTCGCGCTGGGTGCCGAAATGAACGAATACCACGATCGCGGACCCCGCCGGGTCGGCCAGGTGAAGGAAGTCACCTCGCTTGCCAATCCGATCATCAAGGACATCAAGGCGCTCAGCGACAAGAAGACCCGCGAGCAGAGCGGCACCTTCATGGCCGAGGGCCTGAAGCTGGTGATCGACGCGATCGAGCTCGGCTGGACAATCCGCACCCTGGTCTATGCCAAGGCCACGAAGGGCAAGCCTCTGGTCGAGCAGATGGCGGCAAAGACCGTCGCCTCGGGCGGGCTGGTGCTCGAGGTGAGCGAGAAAGTGCTTTCCTCTGTCACGCGCCGCGACAATCCGCAAATGGTCGTCGGCATCTTCGAGACCCGCTGGAAGCCGTTGCGTGATATCCATCCCCAGCAGGGCGAAACCTGGATCGCACTCGACCGCGTCCGCGATCCCGGCAATCTCGGCACGATCATTCGCACCGCCGATGCGGCAGGCGCCTCCGGCGTCATCCTTGTCGGTGAAACGACTGATCCTTTCTCGCTGGAGACCGTGCGCGCCACCATGGGCTCGGTCTTTGCCGTGCCGGTCACCCGCGCTTCGCCAGAGGACTTCATTGCCTGGAAGAAGACGGCCGGTGTTTCGGTGGTCGCAACGCATCTTGCCGGATCGGTGGACTACCGCACGATCGACTACAAGAAGAAGCCCGTTGTTATCCTGATGGGCAACGAGCAATCCGGCCTTCCCGATCAGCTTGCCAGCCAGGCCGATGCTCTCGCCCGCATTCCGCAGCAGGGCCTCGCCGACTCGCTCAATCTTGCCGTTGCCAGCGCCGTGATGCTCTTCGAGGCCCGGCGCCACCTTCTCTCATTATCCGAGGCAAAATGACCGAACAGACGCTCCTGCGCCCGGCCCTCTTTTCACGCCCGCTGCCGATCCTTCTGTTCATCGTGGTGGCGGTGATCCTCGATCAGGCCGTGAAGATCGCCGTCGACCACTATCTGCCGCTGCAGGAGATGGTTCCGGTCATTCCGATGCTGGCGCTCTATAGAACCTACAATCTCGGTGTCGCCTTCTCGATGCTCTCGGGTATGGACGGCTGGTTCATCGTGGGAATGCGCCTGATCATTGTCATCTTCGTGATTTGGATGTGGCACCGCACAGCGAAGGACCGCTGGATCGCGCATACCGGCTTCGCGCTGATCATTGCCGGCGCGCTCGGCAACCTCTTCGACCGCTTTCTCTACGGGCACGTGATCGATTACATCCTGTTTCATACCGAAACATGGTCGTTCGCAGTTTTCAATCTTGCCGATAGTTTTATCACCGTCGGCGCGGGATGCGTGATTCTTGACGAGTTGCTGCAACCGAAAAAGGCCGAAAGCTAAGATTTTAGCTTTTTCCTGAAGGCATTCGGAAGAGCGCCCATGTTAGCCAGCATTCATGCAAAGCTTGGCTCAACTGCAGGAAAGATTGACCGCTGCATTCGGTCCCGCCAAACCGCAGGCAATGCGGACGGCGGATGATAACCTGCAAGCCAAGGCTGACGCACTGCCCGAACACTGGAAGCGGCCGCTTCGCAGCATTGTGTCATATTGGCTCGGTGGCGCCGGTCTGATTGCGGCCTGCCTCCTCATTTTTCTCGGACAGGCGGGCGGCTTTCTGTTTCTGTCCGCCGGACTTGCCTTCATTGCTGTCGTTTTGATCGCCTATGCGGCAACGTCGAGCCGCAGAACGAATTCCCGTCTGGCAACGAAGACCGGACACGAACGCGCGCCGGCAAGCGAGGCAGCAGACCTCTTTGCCAATATCCACGACGTGCTTGGCGATATCACCGTTACCCGCAGCATCGACCGGCGCATTCTTGGCGCCAACGCGACGTTCCGGCGTCTCACCGGGCGGCTGAAACCGGAAGGACAGACCTGCGAGGAAATCGGCATCGCCTTCCGCCCCGGCGCCGAACCGCATCGCTTCGACGTCGAGATCTCGACGCCCGAGGGACAGCGCATCTTCGTCTGGAACGACGTCGTCACCCGCGACCCCACGAGCGGCAATCTGCTGATCCAGAGCGTTGCCCGGGACGTGACCGCCGAGCGCCTGACGGCACAGGCCCGCGAAGAGGCGCGGCAGAAGGCGGAATACAACAGCGCGGCAAAGTCGCGTCTGCTTGCCACCGTCAGCCATGAAATCCGCACGCCGCTATCCGGCATTCTCGGCATGACGCATCTGCTCACCCAGGCGCAGATGACGCAGGAGCAGCAGAACTATATCGGCGGCATCCGCCAATCCGGCCATGCGCTAACGCAGCTGGTTGAAGACCTGCTCGATTTCTCGACCATCGAAGTCGGCCGTTTTCAGCTGCGGCCGCGATCGGAATCGCTCCGGCAATTGCTGGAAAGCGTCGTCGAAATGCTGGCACATCGCGCCCATGAGAAGGATATCGAGATCGGCGCGACAGTGTCTTCGGATGTTCCGGAATTCATGAGCTTCGATCCGGCCCGCCTTCGCCAGGTACTGTTCAACGTCATCGGCAACGCGGTGAAATTCACCCAGGCCGGCGGCGTCTTCATCCGCGCCGCCCTGACGGACGACGAACTCGTCATCACCGTAACCGACACCGGACCCGGCATGACTGCGGAGGAGCAGTCGCGGATCTTTGCCGAATTCGAACAGGGAGGAACGATGATGGAAAAGAGCGGCGGCACGGGGCTTGGGCTGACGATCTCCGCCCGCATCATGCGCGAATTCGGCGGCTCGCTGACGGTTGCCAGCGAAAAAGGCAAAGGCAGCGAATTCACCATCCGCTTCCCGGCCGGCATGACCGACGAAAGCCGCGGACGGCGCAAGGGGCTGCTGGCAGGAAACACCGTGCTGCTGCTCGCACCGGCAGGTGCGGCGCGGGCCGCGATTGCCGAGACGGTGACCGCACTCGGCGGCGATTGCCACCTCGTCGAAGACGGCGAGACCGCCCGCGAAACGCTGCTTTACATGGCCGGCCGCGGACAACGCCCGACCGACATCATCATCGATCATCGGCTATCGGCCGAGTTCTCCAGCCACCTTGCCGATCGCGCCGACATTGCAGTGCTCGGCCTGCGCAAGATCCTGCTCGTCAATCCGGAAGAACGCAATTCCCATGCGCTCGATCTCTTCGACGCCTGGCTGATCCGGCCGCTGCGCGAGCAGTCGTTGATCGACGTACTGCGCGGCCGCATGCGCGGCATGGAAAAGCGCGACGCTCTGAACGACAATCAGCCAGGCTTCAGCGCCTCGATCCCGGAAGCCAGCCAGCAGCACGGACTGAATATCCTGCTTGGCGAAGACGATCCGATCAACGCGATGCTTGTGCGTGCGATGCTGGAGAAGGGCGGCCACACCGTCCGCCATGTCGAGGACTTCGAAGCGCTGCTCGATGGCGCCCTGTCGGAGAATGGCAGCAGGCCTGATATCATCATCAGCGACCTGACCATGCCGGGTGGCGAAGGCGTTGACATGATCGGCCGCCTGCGCGGTCACGAGCGCCGGCTCGATCTGCTGCCGGTGCCCGTCATCGTGCTGACGGCCGACAAGCGGGACGAGTCGCGCCGCGCAGTTCTGCTCGCCGGGGCCAACCGCGTCATGATCAAGCCCATCGATCCCATCCGGCTACTGACCGAGGTTCAGGCCGTCGCCGCGCTCTCCGCAAGACGCGCCGAAGCACTCTGATGATGAGTGACACCAGCTGCATTTTTCCGTAACATTGATGTCACTTTCCTGTCGCACATTAGTGTTTTATGGCAGCTCATGAGCCGGCAACGGGAGAATCGTCAATGGATATCGACACCTTGAATCGTGAGACATTGGTGGAGGCCACACGGCCTGCAACTTCGGCCCCGCCGAAAGAAAGCGACGTTCTCGGCCGCATCGGCAACCTCGAAACCCGGCTGGCCCGCACTGCAAGCGAAATCGACGCTTCGCAGCATGTCCGCTACCGCGTTTTTGTCGAGGAAATGGGCGCGCAGCTTCCGGCTGAGACGATGCGCCGCGAGCGCGATGTCGATGCCTATGACGCCTTCTGCGACCACCTGCTCGTTCTCGACCGCTCGATCGAGGGCGACAGCGAAGACCAGATCGTCGGCACCTACCGCCTGCTGCGGCAGGACGTCGCAATGGCGAATGGTGGCTTTTACTCGGCTTCCGAATTCGCCATCGGCGACCTGCTCGCCCGCCACCCCGACAAGAAGTTCATGGAACTCGGCCGCTCCTGCGTGCTGCCCGCCTACCGCACCAAGCGCACGGTCGAGCTTCTCTGGCAGGGCAACTGGGCCTACGCCCTGAAGCATGGCGTCAGCGCGATGTTCGGTTGCGCATCGTTTCCGGGCGTTTATCCGGAAAGCCATGCACTGGCGCTTTCCTTCCTGCACCACACGGTCGTTGCCAAGGACGAGTGGGCTGTCGATGCCCTGCCGCATATGGCACGCGCCATGGACCTGATGCCGCCGGAAGCGGTGAATCCGAAGAAGGCGCTGATGGCGCTCCCGCCGCTGATCAAGGGCTATCTGCGCCTCGGCGCCATGGTCGGCTCGACCGCCGTCGTCGACCACGCCTTCAACACCACCGACGTGCTGATCGTCCTGCCGATCTCCAGCATCTCGGACCGCTATCTGAACTACTACGGCGCTGACGCCGGACGTTTTGCGAGCTGATAGCAGTGGGCAGGCGCCGTCACTCTTGACGGCGCCCGGTTGGACATTCATCCTGAAGTCAGCGTTTCAGTAGGGCGCATCGGCATGGTGCCGGCTGGGCTATGCCCGCCTACGATCTTCAACGTTGCGCCATGCCCAATTTCGAAAACCTCAAGAAAAAAGCCAAGCAGTTCAAACGCTGGCATCAGGATCGCTATTATCCTGTTGCTGCGGAAATTGGATATTGGCTCCCGCGCTTCAGGCACCTTGACGACAAGGCTATCCTCAACGCCGAGTTCAAGCTGGTTGATGCTCAAGAGCTGGTTGCCGCCATGGAGGGCTTTGAAAGCTGGGCCGCGCTGAAAGAGGGACTTAGCGAAATGAGTTCAGCAGCCAAGCAGCAATCTGCATCAACGCCTCGAATGATCGATTCACAGCCTCAGCTGTTCGTGAGGGACATCGATTTATCGCTTTCATTTTATGCCCATAAGCTGAAATTCGAAACCACCTTCGCCTACGGCAATCCGCCCTTCTATGCCCAGGTCGCCCGCGATGCTGCGAAGCTGAATATCAGGCACGTCGATAGCCCAGCCTTCAGCGTTGAATTTCGGCGCCAAGAAATCGATGCGCTCTCGGCAACGATCACTGTCGACGACGTGAAGGCATTATTTCTGGAATATACGGCGGCCGGCGTTCCATTTTATCAGAGCCTGAAAACGGAGCCTTGGGGCGCGCGCACTTTCATCGTGCGCGATCCCGATGGCAACCTGATCATGTTCGCGGGTTGAGGACAGACTGATGACAAAGCGGACATGCCTATTCCGCCTTGTCATTGCTGTTCGCTTTACGACCCGGCCGCATAGGCGGCAATTGCCGCCATGTTGACGATGTCGCTGTCCTTGGCGCCCATCGAGGTGATCTGGACGGCCTTGTCGAGGCCGACGAGGATCGGGCCGATGACGGTGGAGCCGCCGAGTTCCTGCAGCATCTTGGTGCTGATGGAGGCCGAGTGGAAGGCTGGCATGACGAGCACATTGGCCGGGCCGGACAGGCGGCAGAACGGATACTGCTCCATCGCCTTGCGATTCAGCGCCACGTCCGCCGACATTTCGCCGTCATACTCGAAATCAACCCGGCGCTTGTCGAGGATCTTGACCGCTTCGCGCACACGCTCGGATCGTTCGCCCGAGGGGTGGCCGAAGGTGGAATAGGCGAGCATGGCGACGCGCGGCTGGTAGCCCATGCGGCGGGCGAGGCCAGCGGCTTCCTCGGCGATATCGGCAAGTTCCTCTGCCGTCGGCATGTCATGGACGGCGGTATCCGCAACGAAGACGGTGCGGCCACGGGCGAGCACCAGCGATACGCCGATAACCCGGTGCCCGGGCTTCTCGTCGATGCAGCGGCGGACGTCTTCCAGCGCGGTAGAGTAATTGCGGGTAATGCCCGTTACCATGCCGTCGGCATCGCCGAGCGCCACCATGGTTGCCGCGAAATGGTTGCGGTCGTTGTGGATCAGGCGCTGTGCATCGCGGTGGAGGTAGCCCTTCCGCTGCAGGCGGGCATAGAGATAGTCGATATAGGCTTCGACGCGGGTCGAGATGCGGGCGTTGACGATTTCCAGACCGGGACGGTTGAGATCGATGCCGGCGCGCTCGGCCGTTGCCTTGATCAGGTCCTCGCGGCCAAGCAGGATTGCCGTGCCGAGCTGCTGGTTGGCATAGGAGAGTGCTGCGCGCATCACCTGCTCTTCTTCCGCCTCGGCAAAGACCACACGCTTCGGACGGCGGCGGACGCGCTCGTAGAGGCTTGCCAGCGTCGAGGCGATCGGATCGCGGCGGGCGGAGAGCTCGCGGCGATAGCCTTCCATATCGGTGATGACCTTGCGGGCCACGCCGCTTTCAATCGCAGCCTCCGCAACGGCGGCCGGGATCGCCGAGATCAACCGCGGATCGAAGGGGACCGGGATGATGTACTGCGCGCCGAAGCGCGGGCGATTGCCCTGATAAGCGGCAACGACATCGTCGGGCACATCCTCGCGGGCGAGACTGGCGAGCGCCTTGACGGCGGCAATCTTCATGTCGTCGTTGATCGTCGTGGCGCGAACATCGAGCGCGCCGCGGAAGATATAGGGGAAGCCGAGGACGTTATTCACTTGGTTCGGATAATCCGAGCGCCCGGTCGCCATGATCGCGTCGTCGCGGATGCGGGCGACTTCTTCCGGGGTGATTTCAGGATCCGGGTTCGCCATCGCGAAGATGATCGGCCGATCGGCCATGGAGCGGATCATGTCTTCCGAGAAGGCACCCTTCTGCGACAGGCCGAAGACAACGTCGGCACCCTTCATCGCTTCCTTCAGCGTGCGGGCCTTGGTCTTAACGGCATGGGCCGACTTCCACTGGTTCATGCCCTCGGTGCGGCCCTGGTAGATCACGCCCTTAGTGTCGCAGAGCACGATATTCTCGGGCGCAAAGCCCATCGCCTTGATGAGTTCGACGCAGGCGATCGCGGCGGCACCCGCACCATTGCAGACGAGCTTGGTGGTCTTCAGGTCGCGGCCGGTCAGCTCCAGCGCGTTGATCAGGCCGGCGGCGGCGATGATCGCGGTGCCGTGCTGGTCGTCGTGAAAGACCGGGATGTCCATCAGCTCGCGCAGGCGCTGCTCGATGATGAAACAGTCCGGCGCCTTGATATCTTCGAGGTTGATGCCGCCGAAGGACGGGCCGAGGAAGCGGACGCAATTGATGAACTCGTCGACATTCTCGGTATCGACTTCAAGATCGATGGAATCGACATCGGCGAAACGCTTGAAAAGCACCGACTTGCCTTCCATGACCGGCTTGGACGCCAAAGCGCCGAGATTACCGAGACCGAGAATGGCTGTACCGTTGGAAATGACGGCCACCATGTTGCCGCGCGTCGTGTAGTCGTAGGCAGTGGCGGGATCGGCGGCGATCGCCTTGACCGGAACGGCGACACCAGGCGAATAGGCCAATGAGAGATCACGCTGTGT
>NZ_JBFTMO010000004.1:0-474078 GCF_056396985.1 Rhizobium sp. 05N430
CCGAAAGCCTGGGAATAAATCAGCCTCAAAGGCCAACCTTCAAGAAATCCTAGAGCGAAAGACTTCGTCGCCTGCAGCGCCGCCGCCCTCGTTCAGTGACGCGGCTTATACGGCTAACCCCCGCAAACAGTCAACAGCAACAAATAAAGAATTCCAATGTTTCTCGTAAGCTATTGTAATTGTAATATAATTCGAAATGGATGGCGCGGGGCACGATGATGGACGTGCTAAAAGCAGCCAGAGCGCCCGGTATTTGCCCGCTTACCCCTTCAAAATTGTGGGGCGCCATCATTCCGCCGTGACAGAAGCACAATCGATACGGATAAGGACGCAGCATTCGAGCCAGTTTCAGGTCTTACAGTCATAAGGCACCTGATTTGACTCGCGTGCGCAAAATATGCACATCTTCAGGCCCAGCCGGTACGGCCCCGAAGAAGCCCATGAAAGGACGCGGACGCAGCTGCCATGATGACGGAGAAGATGATGATCCGCTCGTTGGGTAACGAGCCGCCGCTTCTCGCCGATGGCAGGCGTGCGCCCGACAAGCGCGAGGTTTCGCTCCGCTGGCTTTCCGGCACCTTTCTGACGGGTATCACCTCGAGCATCCTGATGGGAGTCGCCCTGTTCGCCGCCCTTGACGGCCGCCAGCAGCTGGCAATCCCGGCGGAAGCCTATGCCAATGTCAATGCAGACACCCATGACGATGCCGCGGTAACCCGCGGCGGACGGCTGATTGCCCCTGCAATTGCCGCCAAGCCTTCCGACAAGGCGATCATGGAGGTCTCGACAGTCGTTCATGATGGCGACAAGGAAGTGGTGCGCCGCCAGCCTTTCTCGCATGTGAAGATGCGCCTTGCCGCAAACCATGTCGCGACCGAGGATTATCCCGACTTCGACGCACTCTCGATTTTTTCCGCTGACGAGCCGCTACCGGCACCAGCACAACGCACCGGCGCCATCTATGGCTCCGATGTCGAATCCGAAGTCGCCCTTAAGTCCGTGCCCTTCCCGACCGGCAAGAGCGACCTCAAGGTTGCCGCCGGCATGTCTTTGGAAGAAGTCGAAGAAAATGTCCGTTCCAACGGTTCCGTTCTAACGGACGGCTCATCGCAGGTGGCTGCGCTCTACTACGTCGATCCGCAGCGCTTCTCCAACGAAGACAACGATGTCGATCTGACCGCCGGTCTTTCCGCCCGCGTGCTCGAGCAGAACATGACGGTCTCGGCGCCTGAAACGATCACCCCGCAAACCGAAGAATTTGCCGACGATATCATCCCGGCGCGCCAGGATGTTCCGATCGCCAAGGCGCTGATCGATGCCGGCTACCCCGAGCCGCAGGCCACAATGCTGTCGGGCTACCTCTCTCAGCCGCTCGGCAGCGAAGAGCTCTCGAAAGGCGACGTGCTGCGCATCGGCATCATCCAGAAGGGCGAACAGGCAAGGCTGATCCGCGCCAGCGTCTATCGTGGCGCAAGGCATCTGGTCACCATCGCGCTCGATGACAAGGGCCGTTTCGTCGTCGCCAGCGAACCGCCGCATCTCGACGCGGTGGCGACCGCCTTCAGCGACGATACGCTTTCCGTACCAACGGGCCAGAATCTGCCGCGCGTCTATGACGGCATCTATCGGGCCGCTTTGTCCTACGGCATGACCAAAGATATGACGGCGCTGATCATCAAGCTTCTGGCCGCCAATGTCGATTTCCAGGCACAGCTGAAATCGAGCGATTTCCTCGAAGCCTTCTTCTCGGTCGCCGACTCGACAGGCAAGGCCACCGACGATTCCGAACTGCTCTATGTCAACGCCCGCTTCGGCGACACGGCGATCCGCTTCTACCGTTTCCAGGCCGATGATGGCAGCATCGACTACTTCGACGAGGACGGCAAGAGCATCCGCCAGTTCCTGCTGCGCAACCCGGTTCCGAACGGTATTTTCAAATCCGGCTTCGGCATGCGCCGTCACCCGATCCTCGGCTTCGCCCGCATGCATACCGGCGTTGATTGGGCTGCCCCTCGCGGCACGCCGATTATCGCCACCGGCAACGGCGTCGTCGAGAAGGCCGGCTGGGATTCCGGCGGCTACGGGAACCAGACGATCGTCCGCCACGCCAACGGCTATGAATCCTCCTATAACCACCAGAGCGCCATCGCCAAGGGCGTCGTTCCCGGCGCCAAGGTCCGCCAGGGTCAGGTGATCGGCTGGGTCGGCACGACAGGTGAATCGACCGGCCCGCATCTTCACTACGAGATGATCGTCAACGGCACCAAGGTCGATCCGCTGCGCATCCGCCTACCCGGCGGAAAATCGCTGGATGGCGAGGCGCTGGCGAAGTTCCAGGACGAGCGCAAGCGTATCGATACGCTGCTCAACAACCAGCCGGTCGATCAGGTCGCCAGCAAGTAGCGTCAACCGTCTTCATCCAGGCCAATGCTGGCACGGGCGAGTAGAACTCATCTGTGAAAATTTCGATTCAAGTAGAATCCGTTTGAAGTAGAATATTCGAAAGTGATTCGGCATCGGTTTAGCTAAATGATTTGGCGGGCGACATGGAATCGAGCGATACATTCGAAACGTGGGCATTATGCAAGGCGCATGAAATCCTTTCGAAAGAAGGATTTCTCCTGATGGACGCGGCACAGGCCCTGGACAAGAAACGAACCAAATCCAACGCCTTTCTGCTGCGCAATGCCATTGCCCGCTCCCTGATGGAAGCGGCAAGCCTGCGCGGCGTTCAGGCGGCTGGCGAAACGGCCTGACACGTCGGAAGACCGCAAAATGACCGATCGGCGCGCATGAAAATGCCGCCCCGGATGTCTCGCGGGACGGCACATCATCTCATCATCAAGCGCGTGCGGTTTACGCCGCTTCGCTGACGGTCTGCCGGGTCCGGAATAGCAGCCGGTCGGAGCCATTCGTCACCTTGACCGTCGAACCATCGGGCACTTCACCCGACAGGATCTGTTCGGCCAGCGGATCCTGAACATATTTCTGGATCACGCGCTTCAGCGGACGGGCGCCATAAACCGGATCATAGCCCTTGTTGGCCAGCCAGTTGCGCGCATCCTCGTCAAGATCGATGATGATCTTGCGCTCGGAGAGCAGAGCCACCAGCCGCTTCAGCTGGATATCGACGATTGCGCCCATTTCCTCACGCTTCAGGCGGTGGAACAGGATGATCTCGTCGATACGGTTCAGGAACTCCGGACGGAAATGCGCCTTGACGACGTCCATCACCTGTTCGCGAACGTTTTCGCTGTCCTCACCCTCGGAAAGCTGGGTCAGATAGTCTGCACCCAGGTTCGAGGTCATGATGATCATCGTGTTGCGGAAATCGACCGTGCGGCCCTGACCATCGGTCAGGCGGCCATCATCGAGAACCTGCAGCAGGATGTTGAAGACATCCGGATGCGCCTTCTCGATCTCGTCGAACAGCACGACCTGATAGGGCCGGCGGCGGACGGCTTCCGTCAGCGCACCACCTTCGTCATAGCCGACATAGCCGGGAGGGGCACCGATCAGCCGGGCCACGGAGTGCTTCTCCATGTACTCCGACATATCCATGCGCACCATCGCAGTCTCGTCGTCGAACAGGAAGCGGGCGAGCGCCTTAGTCAACTCGGTCTTGCCGACGCCGGTCGGGCCTAAGAAGATGAACGAGCCAATCGGCCGGTTCGGATCCTGAAGACCGGCACGGGCGCGGCGCACGGCACGCGACACGGCCTGTACCGCATCACCCTGACCGATCACCGACTTGGCCAGCTCGTCTTCCATCCGCAAGAGCTTGTCGCGTTCGCCTTCCAGCATCTTGTCGACGGGGATCCCGGTCCAGCGGGAAACGATATGGGCAATATTGTCGGGGGTCACGACCTCCTGCACCATCGCGCCGCGATCGCCATCCTGCTTTTCGGCATCGGTAAGCTGCTTCTCGAGCTCCGGGATCACCCCGTAGGTCAATTCGCCGGCGCGCTGGAATTCACCCTTGCGCTGGGCGATCGCCAGCTCATTGCGGGCTTCGTCGAGCTGCTTCTTGATATCGGCTGCAAGGCCGAGCTTCTGCTTTTCCGACTGCCAGCGGGCGGTCAGGGCATCGGCTTCCTCTTCGAGATCGGTGAGTTCTGTCTCCAGCCGCTTCAGCCGGTCGGCCGAGGCAACGTCGGTTTCCTTCTTCAGCGCTTCACGCTCGATCTTCAGCTGCATGATGCGGCGATCGAGTTCGTCGAGTTCTTCCGGCTTGGAATCGACCTGCATGCGCAGACGGGCAGCCGCCTCGTCCATGAGGTCGATCGCCTTGTCCGGCAGGAACCGGTCGGTGATGTAGCGGTTCGACAGCGTCGCAGCCGCGACTAGGGACGAATCCGAGATACGAACCTTGTGATGCTGCTCGTATTTTTCCTTCAGGCCGCGCAGGATCGAGATCGTATCCTCCACCGTCGGCTCATCGACGACAACGGGCTGGAAGCGGCGGGCAAGAGCCGGATCCTTCTCGACATGCTTGCGGTATTCGTCGAGCGTGGTCGCACCGACGCAATGCAGCTCGCCGCGGGCAAGAGCAGGCTTCAAGAGATTGGACGCATCCATCGCGCCATCGGCCTTTCCGGCGCCGACAAGGGTGTGCATTTCGTCGATGAAGAGAATGATCTCGCCGTTCTCCGACTGAACTTCGTTCAGCACCGCCTTCAGGCGTTCCTCGAACTCGCCGCGGAACTTCGCACCAGCAATCAGCGCGCCCATATCGAGCGCCATCAGCTTCTTGTCCTTGAGGCTTTCGGGCACGTCGCCATTGACGATGCGCAGCGCCAGACCTTCGACGATGGCCGTCTTGCCAACGCCGGGTTCGCCGATCAGCACCGGGTTGTTTTTGGTGCGGCGGGAGAGAACCTGGATGGTGCGGCGGATTTCATCGTCGCGGCCGATGACCGGATCGAGCCTGCCTTCGCGGGCCTCGGCAGTGAGATCGCGTGCGTATTTCTTCAGGGAATCGAAGCCCTGTTCGGCATTGGCGGAGTCTGCCGTGCGGCCTTTGCGGATTTCGTTGATGACCTGGTTGAGGCTCTGCGCCGAAACGCCGGCACTCTTCAGCGCCGCAGATGTCGAAGCGGAAGACTCGATCGCCAGCGCCTGCAGCAGCCGCTCGACGGTGACAAAGCTGTCGCCGGCCTTCTTCGCAGCCTCTTCGGCCGTCGAGAAAACCTTCGCAAGCGGTGCCGCGAGATAGATGTTGCCGCTGCCGCCCGAAACCTTGGGAAGCTTGGCAAGAGCGGCATCATTGGCGAGACGCGCGGCCTTGGCGTCGCCGCCGGCACGCTCGATCAGCGAGGCAGCCATGCCCTGATCGTCGTCGAGCAGCACTTTCAGCACGTGCTCGGGCGTAAACTGCTGGTGGCCTTGGGCCAAAGCGTAGGTCTGAGCGGACTGGACGAAGCCGCGAACGCGCTCGGAGTATTTTTCGATATTCATGCTGTACCTCCATGGATCGCCCTGCCCTGAAGAGGCACAGGCCGATGATTGAGATTGAGCTCCCTGAAAAGGCAAGCCCGGCTCCACCGCTTTGGGATTTCGGCGAAGCAATCGGAGACGAATATGGTGGGATATCGCAGCAGTTTAAAGGGGGATTGCATTGAAAAGCGGCAGCGATTGCTGCCGCTCGCTCAGGATTTTTCAAGCGCCGCGAAACGCATCGCGCAGAACGCCGAAGACCTATTGAAGCTGCGGCTTCTTGAGGAAGCTGTTGCGGTCGGCGGACTTGATCCGCAACCAGGCCTCGCGCCCGTCGCGCAGCACGCGCATCGGGATTTCGGCACCGGCCGAACCGCTTTCCCATACCTTTCGATAGAAATCCGCAAGTCCTTCCACTTCGCCGTCCCGGATTTCGGAGATAACGTCACCCCGCTTCAGCCCCGCCTTGGCAGCAGGACCATCCGGCGCCACGCTCATGACGATGACCTCGCCGTTGTTCTCCGCCGAAAAAGCGCCGAGCCAAGGCCGCGCAGGCTTGTTGATCTGGCCGCGATTGAGCAGGTCGTCGAGGATCGGGCGCAGAAGATCGATCGGCACCGTCATGTTGATATCCGCGACGTCACCATCCTTTGCCATCTGCAGCCGGAGCGAACCGATGCCGAGCAGCTTGCCCTCGGCATCGACAAGAGCAGCGCCGCCCCAAGAGGGATGAGCGGGCGCCGTGAAAATCGCCTCGTCGAGCAGATATTCCCAGTAGCCTGCGAACTCCTGTTTGGCGACGATATTGGCCCGGACGAACTGCCCAATACCATCAGCCAGCATCACGGGATCACCGACCTTGGCGTCCGATGAATTGCCGAGCGGCAGTGCAGGAAGGTCGAGCGCACCGAGCGCCTGGATCAGGCCGAAGCCGGTTTCCTGATCATAGGCAAGCGCGTGCCCGGCAACAACATGACCATCCTGGCGCGTCAGCCAGACCTCTTCGGCTTCAGTGATCAGGTAGCCGATGGTCAGCACAAGGCCGTTTTCGCGAATGACGACGCCGCTGCCCTCTCTGACTGTGCCGAGCGTTGCAGCGGTAAAGGCATCCTCGGCTATGGAGGAGCGAACGGCCACAATTGACCGCAAAATCTGATCTGTATTCATCTCTTTATCCTGACCGCAGATGCGCTGGCCGAAAGCGGGGCTGTCAGGACAGCGCACTGATATAAAGGTATGAACTGGGCGCCGCGAGCGCAAGCTTTGCAATCACAGATCCGTGCGGGGATGACATCCCGCCATGGCTAAGCCGGTGATTTTCCGTATCTATCAGCAGAAAATTCGGATATTCGCGATTCCGTGATCGCAATGAGGGGAAGCAGATGGAAACAAGCGACCGGGCCTCTGGCGTGCTCAAGCAGCATTTCGACCAGCATAGAACGCAACTGAGCCGCTCGGAGCTTGCCGTTGCCGAATATCTGGTTGCGCTGCCGATCGACGTGCTGATCTTCAAGAGCGCCGAAGAGATTGCCTCCGATGCGGGCACCAGCGACGCCACCGTCATCCGCACGGCGCGCCGCCTCGGCTTCAGTGGCCTGCCGGAGCTGAAACGCGTATGCAGCCGCACGATGGCAAAGACCATTCCGACCAGCGACCGCCTGGAACAACGCTTTCGCGGCACCGGCAGCGAACTACCGAAAGTCGCGCAACAGATGTTCGCGACAGCCCGCGAGGTTCTCACCTCGACCGAGGAGCAGTTTGATGAGCAGATGCTGTCCGCAGCCGTGTCGCTGCTGGAAGGCGCCGATACCGTCTGGTGTCTTGGAATGGGGACCGCCGAGGTCGAGGCCCGCCATTGCGCCATGGCACTCAGCCGCGCCGGGTTGAGAACAAGATGGTCCGGCGCATCGGGCTTCACGCTTGCCAACGATCTGCTCGATCTCCGTGCAAGCGATGTCGTCGTGCTTTTCAATGCGGTGCATGAAACACCCGAATTTTCGATGGTTGCCAGCCAGATGAGCGAGATCGGCTGCAAGCTCATCCTCGTCTGCGGCGTTCAGCTGCGTGCGCTTTACAAGGACAAGGTCGATGCGCTGCTGACTTGCATCGGTTCCCCGTCCAAGCTCGCAAGCTGGACCCTCGGCGCCATCGTCACCGGCGACATGCTTGCCTACGGCGTTGCCGTCAGGAATCAGCCTCGTGCGATCGAGACAAAGCGCCGGCTTGCAGGCTTGCGGGCAAAAGTAGAGCGCAAGAACTGATGCGACAACCGCGGCAAATTTGTCAGCCACCCGCGGACATTCTTCCTCAATGCCTCGATCGCTTTCTAGAACGGGAAGACTCAACGAAAAAGGCCGCCCTCAAGGCGGCCTTTCTTATTCCGTTAGCAGAAATGCTTATTCCGAAGCGGCGTCAGCCAGTGCGGGAGCGTCGGCTGCGGCCTCGCCTTCACCCTCACCGCTGGCGCGGCGCGGACGACGGGGGCGGCTGCCGGTGCTGCGGCGGCGCGGCTGGCGCTCGCTCGACTGGCCGCCTTCCTCTTCCATCGAAACCTCGACAGGAATGCCCTCGATCTCAGGCTGCGGACCCGTGCCGTCGATAACCTCGGCAGCGACGGCCGGAGCCGGCGCTTCGCGGCGTGGCTCACGTTCGGCGCGCGGTTCCCGGGGCTCCCGCTGCTCGCGGGGTTCACGAGGTTCGCGTTGTTCACGGGGCTCGCGCTGTTCGCGCGGCTGCTGCTGATCGCGGGGCGGCTGAACAACGACGACATCGTCGCTATCGCCATCCGAATCGTCGCCATTCTCGGCGCCGTCCTGGTATTCGCCGCGCTCGTCGCGCTGGAAGCGCTCCTGCATCTGCGCCTGAGCACTCGCGATGATGCGGTTATAATGCTCGGCATGCTGAAGATAGTTCTCGGCCATGACGCGATCGCCGGAGCTCTGGGCATCACGGGCGAGCTGAGCATATTTTTCAGCAATGTTCTGGGCCGTACCGCGAACCTTTACGTCCGGACCCGAGCTGTCGTAGGTCCGTGTCAGCGGATTGCCACCCTTGCGGTTGAAGTTGTTGTTATTATTGCTTCCGCCGCCGCCATTGTTGTTGCTGCCACGCCCTCGACCGCGCTTGTTCTGCTGTCCTGGCCTCATCGATCGTTCACCTGAATTCTCTGTTTGTGTGGAGTTAAGGCACCGACCGCAATGCCGGAAACCGGTCAGAGCTTTCGTGCCGCAAGCATGATGCGCCTTCGCGCCGACCTGCCGCTTGTTCTCAAGTCATATTGACTGATTCACGCATTGGGTCGTGTTCAACCTTTGAAACTCTCGTTTAAAAGAGTGGACCCCCGAGGCTGACCAAGTACCGAACGAATCTTCGTTCCTTCTTGGGTGCCCAACGCGTGAGCGCAACCTATCTTGCTTCCCGGTGAAATCCAAGCCTTTTCTTCGCAATAGCAATATCGTCCTGTTTAATGCTGCAATTTGTCGCTCAGACATTAAGTGCGAACACGAGCACCCGGTCATTCTGGCCGTAATCTTTGATGGACGCGAGACGCTGGAAGCCTGCAGCTTCGAAAACCGCAGTGACGTCGTCCCGCTGATCGTATCCGATCTCCAGTCCGACGATACCGTCTGGCCGCAAGAACCTCGCTGCATCCTTGGCTATCGCTCTGTAGGCGTCAAGCCCATCCGGACCGCCATCCAAAGCGGCCACAGGATCAAATTTCGTCACTTCGGGAGCGAGATCGTGAACGACCTTGGAAGCAATATAGGGCGGATTTGAGACGATCGCGTGAAAGCGCCCATCGATGTTCTCGAACCAGCTGGATTGCAAAGCCTCGAAGCGTCCCTGAAGCCCGTTTCTTGCGGCGTTTGCTTTCGCTGTTGCCAGTGCATCAGAAGAGATATCGCTGCCAATTCCCTTGGCTTGCGGGAATTCGCTCAAAAGCGCTAGGCATATCGCCCCCGTTCCCGTGCCGATATCAAGGATATGGAGATCGGCGCCCGAACTTGCAAGGCTCCTTAAATAGGGAAGCATCACGTCGACGAGGATTTCGGTATCGGGCCGCGGCTCTAACGTGCCTGCCGACAGCGACAGCGGCAGGCCGTAGAATTCACGCTCGCCGAGAATGCGGTGGACGGGTTCGTGTTGCAGCCGCCGCTCGATGGCCGCGTCGATCGCCGCAATCCTGTCGTTCGCCGGAACCGCGTTCGCCCGCGTCAGCATTTCCGTCGCCGACAGGCCGAGCAATCCGGCCACGAGCAGACGAGCATCCGTTGCAGGATCGGCGATTCCTGCCTCCGAAAACCGGCGGCGGGCTTCGGAAAGAACCGCCGAAACCGTTCGCCCACTTGCCGTCATTGCTGTTCGCCGAGGCTGGCGAGCTGGCTTGCCTGATAGTCGGCCAGCAGCGCATCGACGACTTCATCGATCTCGCCGACCATCATCCGGTCGAGCTTGTAGAGCGTCAGGTTGATGCGGTGATCGGTGATGCGGCCCTGCGGGAAATTATAGGTTCGGATGCGTTCGGAGCGATCGCCGGAGCCCACCTGGCTCTTGCGGTCGGCAGAACGCTCGCTGTCGGCCCTCTGGCGCTCCGCGTCGTAGAGACGCGACCGCAGAACCTGCATCGCTTTCGCCCGGTTCTGGTGCTGCGACTTCTCGGAGCTGGTGACGACGATACCGGTCGGCAGGTGCGTGATGCGCACCGCAGAGTCCGTCGTGTTGACGTGCTGGCCGCCGGCACCGGACGAGCGCATCGTATCGATGCGGATATCTTCCGCCCGGATCTCGATATCGATTTCTTCGGCTTCCGGCAGAACGGCCACCGTCGCGGCCGATGTATGGATACGCCCGCCCGCTTCCGTCTCCGGCACGCGCTGGACACGGTGTACCCCGGATTCGAACTTCAGCTTGGCGAACACGCCGCGGCCGGTGATCGTCGCAATGATTTCCTTGAAGCCGCCGGCTTCACCGTCGCTCGACGAGAGGACCTCGACCTTCCAGCCATTGGCAGCCGCAAAACGCTCGTACATCCGGAACAGATCACCGGCAAAAAGCGCGGCTTCGGAACCACCGGTTCCGGCGCGGATTTCCAGGATCGCGCTCTTCTCGTCGGCTGCATCTTTCGGCAGCAGCAGGATCTGGATTTCCTGCTCCAGCCCCTCGATCCGCTCCTTCACATCGGGATATTCAAGCTCCGCCAGCTCGCGCATATCGCGATCGACAGACTTGTCCTCCAGCAGCACTTCCAGATCGGCAAATTCATCCACGGCTTTCTGATAGGCGCGGATCTTGCCGACCACGGGCTGCAGCTCGGAGTATTCAGAGGCGAGCTTTACATAGACGTCGGCCGCAGGACCGGCGGACATGCGCGCTTCGATCTCGCCGAAGCGGCGTTCCAACTCGCGCATCTTTTCCAGGGGAAGCTTCGCCACCCTTCACTCCAATTCTTCTTATCGTTGTCTAAAGGGGAATATTGTGGCTGCTGGCGAAACGGACAAGAATGTCGCGCACGGATTCCGTGGCATGCGTATCGTCGAGGGCCTCGTCCATCAGCTTCGAAAGCGCCGAAACGTCAAGCCCGAGCAGCATCGCCTTCACCGGCCCGATCGAGGCCGGCGACATCGAGACCGAGCGGAAACCGATCCCCAATAGAGCCATTGCCGAGATCGGCTTGCCGGCTAGCTCACCGCACAACGTCACGGTCGTGTTGTTGCGTTCGCCGGCGCGGGTGATGTCACGCAGGATCCGCAGGAACGGACGTCCGAGCGTATCGAAACGGTCGGAAACGCGCGCATTGCCGCGGTCGACAGCCATCGAGAACTGGAACAGGTCATTGGAGCCGACAGAAACGAAATCCGCCGCTTCCATCAGTTCGTCCAGCTGCCAGAGCAGCGCCGGAACCTCTAGCATCGCGCCGAACTGCAGCTTGCGCGGCAGGCCGTGGCCGAAGCGGGAAAGATGCTGCACTTCCTTCTGCAACAGCTCGCGGACTGCCTTGAGCTCCGAAACCTCGGTGACCATTGGCACCATGATCTTCAGCTCGGTTCCGGCGGCAGCCTTGAGCATCGCACGAAGCTGGGTGCGCAGAAGGCCCGGACGGTCGAGCGACAGGCGGATCGCCCGCCAGCCGAGTGCCGGGTTTTCTTCCTCGTGGCCACGGAAATAGGGAACGACCTTATCGCCGCCGATATCCAGCGTGCGGAACGTCACCGGGCGCCCGGCCGCCTGCTTCAGCACGTTGCGGTAAAAGCTTTCCTGCTCATCCGCCTTCGGCATCGTCGAGGCGATCATGAACTGCAGCTCGGTGCGGAACAGGCCGATGCCCTCGGCACCGGATTCCGCCAGCTGCGGCAGATCCACCAGCAGACCGGCATTCATCTGCAGCGCGATGCGCTTGCCGTCCTTGGTAACGGGTTCGACAGCGCGCAAGGCGCGGAACTGCTCCTGCTTGCGGGCACGGAAGCGCACCTTCTCCTCGTAAGAGCGCTGCAGGTCCTGCATCGGGCGCAGGTGAACATGACCTTCGTCACCATCGACGATCGCCGCGTCGCCATTTTCCGCCAAAGCAACGACGCCCGCTGCCTGGCCGATGACAGCAATGCCCATGGCGCGTGCAACGATGACCACATGGCTCGTCACCGCGCCCTCTTCCAGCACGAGACCGCGAACGTTCGCCCGAGGATAGTCGAGTAGTTCGGCAGCCCCCATGGCGCGGGCAAAAATGATCGCATCGTTCGGGAAGCCGTCAGCGGTCGTCCGGCCGCTATAGCCGGTCAGCTGCCTGAGAAGGCGGTTGGCCAGATCCTCAAAATCATGCATCCGTTCGCGGAGGTAGGGATCGGTCAGGCGCATCATCCGCGCCTTGGTGTCCGATTGCACCTTCTCAACGGCCGCTTCCGCCGTCAGGCCGTTGCGGATCGCTTCTTCCAGCTTGCGCACCCAGCCCTGGTCATGCGCGAACATCCGGTAGGTTTCGAGAACCTCGCGGTGCTCGCCCTCCATGGAGACGTCACGGCGCGACAGCATATCGTCGATCGACAGCCTGAGCGAGCCCATCGACTCCGCGAGGCGACGGATTTCCTTGTCCGAATCCTCGTTCAGCAGATTGGTGACGACGATGCGCGGCTCGTGCAGCACGACGTAACCGAGACCGATGCCTTCATTATAGGTATCGCCGTCGATCGTCACGGCACGCGTCAGATCGAGTTCGAGGCCCGGCTTGGTAATCTTCTTGAGCTCGCCGGTGGCGATCATCTCGGCGAGCACCATCGCCGTCGTTTCCAGCGCTTCCAGCTCTTCGTCGCGATAATTGCGGCTGGCCTTGTTCTGCACGACGAGAACCCCGAGCGAGCGCCCGGTTCTCAGGATCGGCACGCCGAGGAAGGAATGGTAGATCTCTTCGCCGGTTTCCGGCAGGTAGCGGAAGGCCGGGTGCGACTGCGCATCGGAAAGATTGAGCGGCTGCGCGGAAGCGGCAATTGTACCGACGAGACCCTGTCCCATCTTCAATTGCGAAAGGTGAACGGCTTCCTTGTTCAGACCTTCGGTCGCATAGAGTTCGAGCACGCCGTCGGCGCGCAGCACGTAGACCGAGCAGACCTCGGCAACCATGTTGCCGGCAATCTGGCGAACGATCCGGTCGAGTCGCTCCTGCGGCTCCAGCGGTTCCGCCATCAACTCGCGCAACCGCTTGAGCAGTACGCGCGGACCACCGGACAGGTCTCTCATTGCGTCTCAAGCTCCCCGAAACAAACGCCTAATGCGGCCAGCAGAACCGGCCGCATCTCTTCATCTCGAAGGGGCGGCCCGCCCGCTGGGAATCAATTCTTATCCAGACCGTAGCAGGAATGCAAAGTTCTGACAGCGAGTTCCGCATACGGACCGTCGATCAGGATAGAAATCTTGATCTCCGACGTGGTGATCGCCTTGATGTTGATACCCTTTTCCGCAAGCGCGCGGAAGGCCGTTGCGGCAACGCCAGCGTGCGAACGCATGCCGATGCCGATGACGGATACCTTCACAAGGCCGGATTCGTGCTGGACAACGTCGTAGCCGATAGCCGGCTTGTTGTCCGACAGGACCTTGATCGCCTTGTCGACGTCACCCGACGGAACCGTAAAGGTCATGTCGGTCTTCGATCCGTCCTCGGAAATATTCTGGACGATCATGTCGACATTAATGTGGTTCTCGGCCAGCGGTCCGAAGATCGCGGCGGAAACGCCCGGCCGGTCGGCAAGACGGCGAAGCGAGATCTGAGCTTCATCCTTGGCATAGGCGATGCCGGTGACTACTTCCTGTTCCACGATTTCATCCTCGTCACAAATCAGCGTTCCGGGCGGATTCAAGAAGTCACCCATGCCCGGAGCATCGGGATCTTCGAAAGAGGAGCGCACGAAGGTACGAACCTTGTGCACCATGGCAAGCTCGACCGAGCGAACCTGCAAAACCTTGGCGCCGAGTGATGCCATTTCGAGCATTTCCTCGAAGGCGATCTTCTTCAGGCGGCGCGCCTGCGGCACGATGCGCGGGTCTGTCGTGTAGACGCCATCGACGTCGGTATAGATATCGCAGCGGTCAGCCTTCAACGCCGCGGCAACGGCAACGGCAGAGGTGTCAGAACCGCCGCGGCCGAGCGTCGCGATGCGATTATCGGGGCCGATACCCTGGAAGCCGGCAATGACGGCAACCTGTCCCTCGCCCATGCGCTTGACGATGTCGGCACCATCGATTTCCTGTATGCGGGCAGCACCGTGGGCATTGTCCGTGCGGATGGCGATCTGCCAGCCCTGCCAGGAGCGGGCATTGATATCCATCGCCTGCAGCGCGATCGCCAGCAGTCCGGCAGTCACCTGTTCACCCGAAGCAACGACGGCATCGTATTCGCGCGCATCGTAGAACGGAGAGTTGGCGCCGACGACCTTCGGCATGTTCTGCACCCAGCCGACCAGCTCGTTGGTCTTGCCCGACATCGCCGAAACGACAACCGCGACCTCGTGGCCCGCGTCGACTTCGCGTTTCACATGGCGGGCAACGTTCTTGATGCGGTCCAGATCGGCGACGGATGTTCCGCCGAATTTCATAACGATGCGTGCCATAAGCCTCTACCACAGCCAGCGCCTGATACCGGATCGGGATTTTCCGGAAGCTCGCGCGCCATTGACAAACCACCGGGAGAGACGATCGCCAGACCCGGCATCCAAAGCCAGTCGGACCGCAGGCCGGAGCGCTCGAATTGGGAGTTCTGGAACGCTTCTAAAGCCTTGGCGCCCAAGGGCTCAAGTTGCGGCGTCTCTTAGCGGCTTTGCAGGGGGGTGGCAAGGTCGCCTTCAGGCGATTGGCGGTACGGTGGCTCAAAGTTTTCGATCGTGAGCCGGACAGGCATTTGGAAAGGCCCGCAGGCATCTTTTACAGCCGTTCGTCATAACACCTTGGGGTTATGTTCGATCCCGTTCCGCTCGTTCATCTTTTCTTCATAAATAAAAAATGCGGGCGGTGACCTGCGCGGAACAGCTATAAGAATTGCACTGCGCAGCTCCCGGGAAGATCAATCAACAACTCTTCGCGGAGGCGGAACATGAACAATACAGTAAAACTCGACCGCGCATTGGGCCTCTGGTCCGTTGTGCTATTCGGCCTGGCCTATATGACGCCGATGATCGTCTTCGGCACCTTCGGCGCACTTGCAGCAGCAAGCCAGGGCACGACGGCGATGGCCTATCTCGTTGCCGCCGCCGCCATTCTGCTGACGGCGATCAGCTACGGCGTCATGGCCCGCGTCTATCCGGTTGCCGGCTCGGCGTACACTTATGCGCGCCGCTCGATCAGCCCCAGCATCGGCTTCCTCGTCGGCTGGGCGGTTCTGCTCGATTACTTCTTCCTGCCGATGGTCATCTGGCTGATCGGCGCCGCCTATCTGACCTCGGCATTCCCGACGATCCCGGCCTATGTCTGGATCATCGGATTCATCGTGCTGACAACGCTGGTCAATGTTGTCGGCATCGCCTTCGCAAACCGCGTCAATTTCATCCTGATGCTGGTGCAGCTCACCGTTCTGATCGCCTTCGTGTTCCTGGCTGCCCGTTACGTCATGGCCGCCAGCGGTCCCGCAGGCCTCGTCTCGGCAACGCCGTTCTTCAAGACCGACGTGCCCTTCTCCGCATCGATCGCCGGCGCCGCGATCGCCGCCTATTCCTTCCTCGGCTTCGACGCCGTCTCGACGCTGACCGAGGAAACCAAGGATGCCAAACGCACCATGCCGCGCGCCATCCTCATCACCGCCCTTGCCGGTGGCGTCATCTTCGTCGTGGCTGCCTACATCACACAGCTTGCCCATCCCGGCATGGACTTCGTCTCGGTCGATGCCGCTGCCAGCGAAATCGCCAAGATGATCGGCGGCGACGTCTTCGTCACCATCTTCCTCGCAACGCTGGTCGTCGCCCAGTTCACCTCGGGTCTCGCCGCCCAGGCAAGCGTCGGCCGCCTGCTGTTTGCCATGGGCCGCGACAACGTGCTGCCCTCATCGATTTTCGGCAGCCTGCATCCGAAGTGGCACACGCCGATCATTAACCTGATCCTCGTCGGCATCGTCGGTCTGCTCGCGCTGACCATGGATGTCACCACCTCGACCTCCTTCATCAACTTCGGCGCCTTCCTGGCCTTCACCGCCGTCAACATCTCGGTCATCGCGCTCTACATGAAGGGTGACCAGCAGGTGAAGCCGCTCGGCGCACTTGTCGGCCTCGTCATCCCGGCTCTGGCCGCCGTCTGCGACCTGTTCCTGCTCTGGAACCTCGACGAGCATGCCAAGGTTCTCGGCCTGATCTGGCTGGTGATCGGTATCGGTTATCTCGCCTACCTGACGCGCTTCTTCCAGTCCGCGCCTCCCGAAATGGATTTTGCAGAATAACGTCCGCCAAGCGTCAGCCCGGCCGGCAACGGCCGGGCTATGCCAGAAACAGCCTGAATAGCTCGGCTTGGCTGGAAATATTGAGTTTCGAGTAGATCTGCCGGCGGTGCACCTTGACGGTATTGGGCGAAAGCTCCAGCACGGCGGCAAGCGAGAGGTTGGAATGCCCCTTGAGGATCAGCGTCACGATCTCGAGTTCACGCTTGGTCAGCAGCGGATGCTCGATCCGCGCCGCAGGAGCCGCGTTCTTGATCTCCAGCGACAGGCCGGAGACATGGAACCAATGACGGCCAGCCAGAGCGCAAACCAGCGGCGCTGCCGACCGCAAGCGCTGCAAGTCCTCTTCCGAAAACAGCGCCGCATTGCCGGTCCGCGACAGGGAAAGCACGGCGATATAGCCATTCTCCAGCGTCAGGACGAAGCCGATCTCGTCGAGGATCTCGGTGGTCGCGTAATGAATGCGGAAATACTCGGTCTGCGCAAAATCGTCAGGCGCGATCTCGCGCATCACGATCATCCGCGCGCTGCTATCGGCACGCACCGCGTCGTAGAAGGGATCGAGCACGAAGGCGCCGGCCAGATACCGGTCGACGATCAGCGCCCGCTCGGCAAAGATCTTTTCGTTATAGAGATCGAAGGCGTGAGCATCGGGCGAGTAGATGAAGCCATTCATCATCTGAAACGGCGAAAGCAGCCGGAGCGCCGCGGCAAGCGCATCCGGAAAGGACCGCGAACCGATGGCATTGGCTGCCTGAGCGAGAGCAGCATTCCAGACGTCGAAGGCCGGCATCTGGGCAATTGGTCTCGAAACAGAATTCATGGATCGTCCTGGCACTCGAAAAGCCGCATAGGGCTTGAAACGCAGCAAGCACTCTTTCAAAGCGAAATGCAATGACCCCGATGGAACATGCTCACATGACGACGCAACCGGCAGAAAGCGCCGCTTCCCACCCGCTGGACCTTCCCGCAACCGAGATCGCCCGCGGTATTCGCGAAGGCCAGTTCACTTCCGAATCCATCGTCTCGGAATCGATCCGCCGCGCCAGGCTGGTAACCGCGAAGCTGAATGCTTTCACCGTCATTCGCGAGGATCAGGCACTGGAAGCCGCGCGCGCCGCCGACCGCGTGATAGCGCGTGGCGAAGCCACCGCGCCGCTTCACGGCGTACCCTTCGCGGCGAAGGACCTGACACCGACAGAAGGCGATCTGACAACACTCGGCTCCTGGACGAGAGGGGATTGGGTTCCCGGCGAAACCGCACTTGTCGTCCGCCGCTTGCAGGAGGCCGGTGGTATTCTGATGGGCAAGACCGCCACCCCCGAATTTGCCTATGCAAGTTTCACCCACAGCCCGCGCTGGGGCGTGACCCGCAATCCCTGGAATTCCGAGCATACGCCCGGCGGTTCGTCCGGCGGCTCGGCCGTGGCTGTCGCAACCGGCGTCGTGCCCTTCGCCGAAGGCACGGATATGGGCGGCTCGGTCAGAATTCCGGCAGCACTCAGCGGCGCCGTCGGCCTGAAGCCCAGCCTCGGCCGCATCCCGATGACCATTCTTCCCAGCGTTTTCGACAACATTTCGCATTTCGGCCCGCTGGCCCGCACCGTCTCCGACGCCGTCTCGTTCATGGAAGCGGCCTCCGGTCCAAGTGACGAGGACATCTCGTCGTTGCCGATTGGCTTCGCTTCTGATGTGGCGAGAACAGGCAGCCTCAAGGCCAAGCGCTTCGCACTCTCGATCGATCTCGGCTACTACCAGATCGAACCCGAAGTCGAACGCCTTGTCCGCAGCGCCGCTGAAGAGCTTCGCCGTGCAGGCGCCGTTGTCGATGAAGTGCCGATGCAATGGACCCGCGCCGTCAATGACGAGTGGTTCGACATCTGGTGCGTCTTCATGTCGGGCTTCTTCGGCGATACGATCGAAACCCACCGCGAAAGGATGGATCCGGCCGTCGTCTCGATGATCGAACGCGGACTGGCGATGAACGCCACGGCCTACAAGCGCGTCGAGCTGCTGCGCACCCGCATGTGGCGGGACATGGCCGCCCTCTTCCAGACCTATGATGCGCTGCTCTGCCCGACCTGCGCCGTCACCGCACCGCTCACCACCGAATGCGACGACGATTATGTCGCGACCGGCCCTGACGGACGCTTCATAGGTCTCGATATGACCTGTCCCTTCAACATGCTGCCGCAGCTGCCCGCCCTCTCGCTGCCCGTCGGCCTTGCCGCGAATGGCCTGCCTGTCGGCCTGCAGATTGTCGGGCGGCGCTTTGCGGATGAGAGCGTGCTTTCGATGGCAGCGGGGCTCGAGGCCCGGCTTACCGTGCCGAGACTGCCCGCCCCTTGACTTATGCTTCCGATCGTCCGACTTCACTGCTGACGAATGCAAGGAGCAGACCGATGAGCGAAGCCGCGAAGAGCACGATCGACCAGAGCGAAGTTGACCGCTTCTCGGCGATGGCGGCGGAGTGGTGGAGCCCGGCCGGCAAGTTCAAGCCGCTGCACAAGTTCAATCCGGTGCGGCTGACCTATATCCGTGACAAGGCGGCGGAGAACTTCGGGCTTGATCCGAAAAACCCGAAGCCGCTCGAAGGTCTGCGCGTTCTCGATATCGGCTGCGGCGGCGGACTGCTGTCGGAGCCCGTGGCTCGGATGGGCGCCACAGTCGTCGGCGCCGACCCCTCTGAGAAGAACATCGGTATCGCCTCCACCCATGCCAAGGCATCGGGTGTTTCGGTCGATTACCGCGCTGTCACGGCCGAGCAGCTTGCGGAGGCCGGCGAGACCTTCGATATCGTCCTGAACATGGAAGTCGTCGAGCACGTTGCCGACGTCGAATTTTTCATGACGACCTGCGCCAAGATGGTCCGCCCCGGCGGCATGATGTTCGTCGCCACGATTAATCGGACAATAAAGGCCGCCGCATTGGCGATCTTTGCGGCCGAAAACATCCTGCGCTGGCTGCCGCGCGGCACACATCAATATGAGAAGCTGGTGCGTCCGGAAGAGCTGGAAAAGCCGATGACGGAAAACGGCCTCGAAATCATCGACCGCACCGGCGTGTTCTTCAATCCGCTTTCCAATCAGTGGAACCTGTCGAAAGACATGGACGTCAATTACATGCTGCTGGCGAAACGCCCGCGGTAAGAGAGACGCCTTCAGACCTTCAGCTTGCCGACCCGTTCGAGCAGATCCTGCTGACGTTCGGCGTTGCGCGCTGCAAGCTCCTTGACCCGCTCCCGATCGATCGACAACGCGGCACCATCAGGCCCGAAAGGCTGCTTGAACGTGAATGCGTGCGGGCTCGGCCCGTGGTCGTCGAGATGCTCCAGCCGCGCGACGCCCTCGGCCCAATCCGGCCGATGCGTCGTGGAAACCCACCAGAGCACGAGCGGCGGCCATGACGGCTTTACGTTCCAGTTTCGGGCATTCTTCAGGGCCTCGGCATGCACGCCATTGTAGCTGAACGCCATCAGCGACTCGATATCAGCTTAGAGTGAGAGCGATGATGGCGCGGACGTGAAGCCGCTGCCCTCGATATAGCGCGGAAAGACTTGCGCACCCCAGCTTCTGATGCCGGGCACGCCCGGATAACCCGAGCGGCCGAGGAAGCCGCTGGCACGCGTCGCCGCCTCGAAATTCAGCGGCTCGCGCAGGACAAACCCATGGATGATCTCACTTTCCGGAGGAGCGACGTGGAGACCAAAATTGTAGAAGGCCAGGCGCTCCGTCGTCATGTCAGTTCACGTCATCGGGCAGAACCGGCAGCGCCGCGATCTCGATGCCTTCGTCGATCAACTCTTGCGCCTCATGCGCGGTCGCTTGACCGATGATACCGCGTGCATCCGCCTCGCCGTAGTGAATCTTCCGCGCCTCTTCCGGAAACTTGGTGCCGACGTCCTCAGAGTTAGCCTTGACCTCGGCAACCGCCTGCTTGAGCTTCTGGAACGCTTCGCGGCGCACCGCATCCATGGCGACGGTCTTGATTTCGTCCTTCTTGCGCGCCGTCGAAACCGAAGGCGCCATCAGCACCTTCGAGATCGTTGCCGACTGACAGACCGGACAGGTCAGAAAGCCGGAGGCGAGCTGACGATCGAAATCAGCACTCTCGGAGAACCAGCCTTCAAATTCGTGCGCATTCTCGCAACTGAGGGAATAGCGGATCAAGCGGCCGCGCCCCCGCTCATTGCTGCCGGTATTTTCTCGATCGAAAACTCACGGCCATTCTTCAGGTTCGGGATCTTGTCATGCGCCGCCTTGACGGCGGCCGGATCGATATCGGCGACGATGACGGCCTCGCCGGTTCCGCCTGCAGAAGCCAGCACGCGTCCCCAAGGGTCGATGATCATCGAATGCCCGAAGGTCTCGCGTCCATCCTCGTGAACGCCGGCTTGCGCCGCCGCAATGACGAAGACGCCGTTTTCAATGGCCCGCGCCCGCAGCAGAATCTCCCAATGCGCCTCGCCGGTCTGCCGCGTGAAGGCTGCCGGAACGGTCATGACCTCGGCACCCGCAACCGCCTGAGCGCGGAAGAGCGCGGGAAAGCGGACGTCGTAGCAGATGGTGAAGCCCATTTCGGCAAACGGCAACGAAACGACGCGGGCCTCGGAACCAGGCCTGTAAGCCGCGCTTTCGCGCCAACTCTCGCCATTATCGAGATCGACATCGAACATGTGGATCTTGTCGTAGCGGTTCATCACCTTGCCATCGGGCCCGAACAGGAAACCACGATTGGCCATCTTGCCGTCGTCGAGCGCAATCGCCGTCGAGCCGACATGCATGTAGATGCCGAGTTCGGCAGCAAGCTCCGATGCGGTATTGACGATGATATCGTCAGCCTCGCCGCGCAGAACCGCCTTGGCGGCTGCCCGATCCCGCTGCAGCATTCCCGTCATCTCGGGTGTCTGGATATAGGTCGCGCCCTGTCCGGCGGCCTCACGAACCAGCCGCGCCATCGACACGGCGTTTCGCGCCGGATCGACACCTGAACACATTTGAACGGCAGCAGCCTTGAAGACCATGGTTTCGGCTCAGGCTGCGAGCATCGGGTCGAGCTTGCCGGCCCGATCGAGTGCGAAGAGGTCGTCGCAACCGCCGACATGTTCGCCACCGATGAAAATCTGCGGGAATGTCGATCGGCCATTCGACTTGCCGATCATCTCCTGACGAAGATCGGGAGAGAAGGTCGCGTCATGCTCGACATAATCGACACCCTTCTGTTCGAGAAGGGATTTTGCACGTGCGCAATAGCCGCAAGCCTGTCGCGTATAGATCGTTACCGGTGTCATCTCTGTCTCCAGACGGGTGCCTGTTTTCACTAGTCATATAGGTTCTGAAAGGACCCTTGCAAAGGTCAAAACACTGATGTCGGCGGCTCCCGCCTTGCGCAAGGCCCGCGTTGCCGCAGCCACTGTCGCCCCTGTCGTATAAACGTCGTCGATGAGCACGACACGTTTGCCGAAGACGTCGTTTTCGCGGCCGCGCGCCAGCGCGAAGGCTCCCCGGACATTGTCCTCGCGGGCACGGGCGCCGAGACCAACCTGCTGCTCGGTCCGTTTGACGCGCAAAAGCGTTGCCGGAAGCAGCGGCTTGCCGGATAGACTGGCAATATGCCGCGCCAGCTCGGCCGCCTGATTGAACTTGCGCGACAACAGCCGCGAGCGATGCAAGGGCACCGGAATGATTGCGTCGCAAATCTCGACTGTGCCGTCGGCTGCGCGCAGCATCCAGCCCGCCATCATCGGCGCCAGATCGACACGGTCGCGATATTTGAGGCCATGAACGAGATCGCGGACGGCCTCGTCATGGATGGCGGCAGAGCGCAGCCGGTCGAAGGGCGGCGGGTTTGCGATCGCTTCGGCACAGAGAATTCCGGCGCCAAGATCGTGCGAGAAGGGAAGTCCGAGAACCTCGCAATAGGGCCGCTCGATGAAGCGCACGCCAGACCAGCATTTGGCACAGAGCCCTCGATGCCCAGCGGTCAGCGCCCCGCAGGCCGAACAGGCCGGCGGATAAACCAGATCCGCAAGCATGCGAAAGGGCTGGAGGACAAGCGTCCGTCCGGATTCTCTCAGCCTGCCGAAATCGATCGCCCCCATAGACGAAAGCTAGCTGGTTTTCCAGCAAAGGAAAATCCGTCTTGCCGCTTGAGAATGACGGGACTATTCACGTCGCATGGATATTATTTTCGACAGGGCGGCGATCGCCGCACACCGCCACCGCGCCTTGCAGGCAGGCGATCCGAAGGCCGCGTTCCTTCTCGATATCGCCGCCGAGGAGCTGGCCGAGAGACTGTCGGTGGTCGAGCGCACCTTCGAGCACGCCGTCGAACTGCACGGCGCGACGGGCGCGGCGGCGCGCGCCGCATTGGCAACCGGCAAGATCGGCGATCTCAGGCGCATCGAAGTGCAGGATGTTTCCGGCGCTCCCGGCGAACTTCAGGTCGCGCCGCTGGAGGACGTTCCGCTCGAGCCGCAATCCGCCAACCTCGTCATCGCGCCGCTCAGCCTGCATTTGACCAACGACACCCCCGGCGTCTTCATCCAGATCAAGCGTGCACTGCGGCCTGACGGCCTGTTCCTGGCAGCCATTCCCGGCGCTGGAACGCTGCAGGAACTGCGCGACGTTCTGCTGGCGACCGAGGCCGAAATGACCGGCGGCGCCAGCCCCCGCGTCATTCCCTTTGCCGATGTACGCGATGTCGGCGGATTGTTGCAGCGCGCCGGCTTTTCGCTGCCTGTCATCGATGCCGAAACCTATACCGTGCGCTACGATTCGATCTTTCAGTTGATGAAGGATCTGCGGGCGATGGGGATGGCAAACCCGCTCGCCGCGCGCAGCCGCAAGCCACTGACCCGCGCCTTCTTTCTGCGCGCAGCCGAAATCTACGCCGAGCGCTACTCCGATCCGGATGGCCGGATCCGCGCGACGTTCTCGATCATCTACGTCTCGGGATGGGCTCCTCACGAGAGCCAGCAGAAGCCCCTTCAGCCGGGATCGGCAAAGGCACGCCTTGCCGATGCTTTACGCGTCGAAGAGCACAAGCTGAAGCAGTGAAGCGCTGATTTACGGGTTATGCGCAGCGATCGTGTTGCTGACATTCGTCAGTACGTTCTGGAGATTGTTGCCGAAGGTACCGACACCGGCAATGATGCCGACGGATATCAAAGCCGCTAGCAAGCCATACTCAACGGCGGTGGCGCCGCGGATATCCGCGATCAAAGCCTTCAGAGAACGCATTACCCCCAACCTTTCCCGCATATGGCGGTGACCTCTTCCTCTGCACCCCGGCAGACGGTCTTCCCTCAGCAGCCGGCGCCCGAACCGTACCCCTGGACGACGCAGACGGAGCCAGGGCTTTCCTGGAGCACACTGCGGCGGATTGTGTAGCGCTTGCCGTTCTCGGTCTTGGGGATCGAGCCCGTCGTGATGTTGTCGAATTCCGTCGGCACGCTGGCAAACACGCTGGACTTCGATTTATCGGCGAGCATCGGCGTGAGGATCAACGTCAGGGCGACCGCGGCTGTGCCGAACAGCAAGGCAAGATTAAGCGCACCCGTCCTGCGCGAGGCATTCGAGCTCTGCTGTTTCTCTCTGACTGCTTTCCAGAAATCGTCGTCCATCCGTCAAGCCTTTACACACACACGCCAGTTGCTTGATTGAGGCCGATCTTTGGCAGAAGGTGATAAACGATCAATTAATATCCGCGGACAAAAACCATCCGTGAAAGTAAATCGTGAGAAATCTCTAAAGTAGATCCTGCAGCATTGGTATCAGCGGCTCGTCGGCCGGGGGCATCGGATAATCGCGCAATGCCATGGGCTTAACCCATTTCAACGCCTGGCCTTCCCGGCCCTGCGGGACGCCTTCGTAGCGGCGGCACACATAAAGCGGCATCAGCAGATGAAATGTGTCATAGCTGTGGCTGGCGAAAGTCAGCGGCGCCAGGCAGGCGACCTTGGTCTTGATGCCGAGCTCTTCCTCGAGCTCCCGCACCAGCGTTTCCTCCGGCGTCTCGCCGGGTTCCAGCTTGCCGCCCGGAAATTCCCAGAGCCCTGCAAGCGATTTTCCCTCCGGGCGCTGCGCCAGAAGAATGCGCCCATCTGAATCGATCAGCGCGCAGGCGACGACCAGAAGGATCTTCTTGCCGGCCTCGCTCATCCGCAGCGATCCTTGCGCCAGTAGCTGTAGCGATAGGCTTCGCGAAAGCCGATCCGCTCGTAAAGAGCGAGCGCCGGCGCGTTGTCCGCCTTTACCTGAAGCCAGGCGGAGCGCGCAGAGCGCATCCGCGCCCAGCGCAGCGCAGACGTCAGGATTTCGAGACCCAGCCCCTCGCGGCGGCGCTCCCGCGCGACCGAAAGCGACATGATGCCCGCGAGATCGTTGTCCTGAACGCAGAGCACTGTCGCCAGCGGACCGGTTTCCGGATCCTCGATCATGAACAAGCCGGATGGCGGCTTGATCGCATTGATGATCTCGGCAAGCGCCGGCTTCAGTTTCGCCGACACCTGATCGGTCGCCAGATTGGCATCGACGAAGCGGCCGATATCGTGGGTCGGGAGATGATCGAGTGTATCCGGAAGATCTGCCTGTGTCAGATCGCAGGTCATGACGATCGTCTCGTCGAAATGCGTCCAGTTCTGCGCTGCCACCAGATCCACCAGCAACGGTGAGCAGAGCGGCGTTTGCCGCAAAACCGCCGGGCGGCCATAGGCCTCGAACTTGCGGCTCGCCTTCTCCACGCGGATTTCGATGTCGCGATGATCGGACGGATCGAGCGGAACGATCGAATTCAGACGGTTGGACGGATGACCGGCCGTCAAACGCACCTGCCAGCTGCCGTCATATTGCACGGACGAGGCCGGCCAGGCCCGGAACCCGACGGCCTCGAGCCTGCGCACCAGCGGCAGATTTGCACTTTTTGAAGAAGTCTCAGTCAATGAACGATCAGCTCCGGTAGTCGCCGTTGATCGCCACATACTCCTTAGTGAGGTCGCAGGTCCAGACCGTTGCGTGACCATTCCCGAGGCCGATATCGACTTTGACAGGAATATCCTGCTCCTTCATGACATTCGAGGCCGCCTCTTCGGAGTAGCCGGGGTCACGCTCGCCGTTGACGGCAACGCGCACGTCACCGAACCAGATCGCCAGCCTGTCGCGGTCCGCCATCTCGCCGGCCTTGCCGACAGCCATGACGATACGCCCCCAATTGGCGTCTTCGCCGGCAGCCGCCGTCTTCACCAGCGGTGAATTGGCGATCGAAAGCGCGATGCGCTTTGCGGCAGCGTCGCTCTCGGCGCCGGTCACGGTGATCTCCAGCATCTTCGTGGCGCCTTCGCCATCGCGGCAGACCTGCAGGGCGAGATCCTTGAGCACTTCGTTGAGCGCGACGCGGAACGTCGCGAGGCGGGCATCGTCGGCGCGCTCGACGCGGGCCTGACCGTCAGCCGCAGCAGCACCCGTGGCGAACAGCATCAGCGTATCGGAGGTCGACGTGTCGCTATCGACGGTCATCGAGTTGAAGGTCGGGCCAACGCCCTCGGACAGCATCGCCTGCAGGGCAGCCGGGGCGATATCGGCGTCGGTCACCACGAAAGACAGCATCGTCGCCATATCGGGCGCGATCATGCCGGCGCCCTTGGCGATGCCGTTAATGGTGACGGTCACGCCACCGATCTCGGCGCTGCGCGTCGCAACCTTCGGATAGGTATCGGTCGTCATGATTGCCTTGGCAGCTTCGAACCAGAAGTCGCCACTCGCATCGCGATGCATGGCATCCAGAACACCAGCGAACTTGGTCGCGTCCAGCGGCTCGCCGATAACGCCGGTCGATGCCAGGTAGATTTCGTTCTCGCCGCAGCCGACAGCAGCAGCAGCCGATTTTGCCGTCAGCTCGGTCGCAGCGCGACCCTTGAGGCCAGTAAAGGCGTTGGCATTGCCGGAATTGACGACGACGGCGCGTGCAATGCCATGCGGCAGGTTGGCGCGGCAGAAATCGACAGGCGCCGAAGGGCACTTCGAACGCGTGAAGACGCCCGCGACCGAGGCAGGCTTGTCGAAGACCATCATCAGCACGTCGGTCCGGTTCTTGTACTTGATGCCTGCGGAAGCGGTCGCCATGCGCACACCGCGTAGCGCAGGCATGGATGCGAAGGTCTTCGGGGCGAGCGGAGAAACGGAACCGGACATTGTGATGGACCTGCCTGATAGTGAAGGGCCCGGAAGAACCGGGCCCGAATAGTGATGATTACTGCTGCGGCTGAACGACAGGCTCTTGACCCGGCGCCGGCTGCTTGTTCGCATCCTCGTAACCCTTGCGCAGGGTTTCGTCCATGATGTCGACCTTGGACTTTTCCTTCGCGGAAGCGAGAAGAGCAAGATACTTGTCGCGCATGACGAGCTGACGAACCTGATCCTTGACCTGGTCGAACGGCGGCGGAGGTGCGTCGCGCTTATCTTCGACCTTGATGACGTGATAGCCGAAATCGGTCTTCACAGGGGTCTTCGAGTAGGTTCCCTTGTCGAGCGCGAAGGCTGCGTCTTCGAATTCCTTGACCATGCGGCCCTTGGTGAAATAGCCGAGATCGCCGCCGTCAGCCTTGTTCGGGTCGGTGGACTTTTCCTTGGCGAGCTCTGCGAAATCCTTGCCGGCGTCGAGCTGCTTGATGACGTCCTTGGCTTCGTCCTCGGTCTTCACCAGGATGTGGCGGGCGTGGACTTCTTCCTGCTTCGGAAGAGCGGCGACTTCCTTGTCGTAGCGCGCCTTTACTTCGTCGTCGGTGACGGTGTCAACGACGTGCTTCTTGAAGTAGGCGTTGTGCAGTTCGCGGTCCGTCAGATACTGAAGGCGCTTCTTGAACTCATCGGTCTGATCGAGCTTTTCCGTGGCGGCATCGCCGGCGAGCAGCTTTACGTCGATGGCGGCGGACAGCGCTGCGACCTTCTTCTGATCGTCAGGCAGCTGGGCCAGCTGCGGATCGAGATTGGCGATCGCCAGATCCAGTTCCGACTGATGAATTTCCAGAGTGCCAACCTTGGCAATGACGGCATCCGGCTTGTCTTCAGCATAGACCGGCGCATGGAACGCAACGAAGGTCGCGACCGCCATCACGGCAAGTTTGTTGTAGCTCAACATCAAATAACCTTTCAGAGTTACACCGCCGGCTTCAGCATCATGTGTGAATCCAGCCCAAAACAGCGTTCAACACTGGAATGTGGCCTTTCTATATCAGCCAAATCCGTTGACATCATTCGACCCCCCTCTTATCTGTCACGCAACCTCGCGTCCAGAAAAGTTTCCTGGCGTTTCGAGACGCGTGCCTGATTTTCGGCTGGGCATTCGTATAAGAAAAGCCGGGGAAGAATATTGAGAAAGGACCAGTCATATGGTCAGCTTTGGCGGCCTTGCCCGCAAGATATTTGGCTCTGCCAATGACCGCCGCGTGCGGTCTTTCCAGCCGAAAGTCGCAGACATCAATGCGATTGAAGAAAAGACGCGGGCATTGAGCGACGAACAGCTCGCCGCTCAGACGGTCGAGTTCCGCAAGCTCCTCGCCGAAGGCAAGACGCTCGACGACATCCTGGTGCCCGCCTTCGCGGTCGTCCGCGAGGCCTCGCGCCGTGTACTCGGCATGCGACCTTTTGACGTACAGCTCGTCGGCGGCATGATCCTTCACTCCGGCGATATCGCAGAGATGAAGACCGGTGAAGGTAAGACACTGGTCGCAACCCTGCCGGTTTATCTGAACGCGCTTTCCGGCAAGGGCGTGCACGTCGTCACCGTCAACGACTACCTGGCGCAGCGCGACGCGGCGACCATGGGCAAGGTCTACGGCTTCCTCGGGCTGACCACGGGCGTCATCGTCCACGGCCTTTCCGACGAGGAACGCGCCGCCGCCTATGGCTGCGACATCACCTACGCGACCAACAACGAGCTCGGCTTCGATTATCTGCGCGATAACATGAAGTACGAGAAGAACCAGATGGTTCAGCGCGGCCACAACTTCGCGATCGTCGACGAAGTGGACTCGATCCTCGTCGATGAAGCGCGCACGCCGCTGATCATCTCCGGTCCGCTGGACGACCGCTCCGATCTCTACAACACGATCGATGCCTATATCCCGCTCCTCTCGGACGGCGACTATGAGATCGACGAAAAGCAGCGTTCTGCCAACTTCTCCGAAGAAGGCACCGAAAAGCTTGAAAACCTGCTGAAACAGGCCGGCCTGCTGAAGGGCAACGCACTCTACGACATCGAAAACGTCGCGATCGTCCATCACGTCAACAACGCGCTGAAGGCGCACAAGCTGTTTCAGCGCGACAAGGACTATATCGTCCGCAACGACGAGATCGTTATCATCGACGAATTCACCGGCCGCATGATGCCGGGACGCCGTTATTCGGAAGGCCAGCACCAGGCGCTCGAAGCCAAGGAAAAGGTCAAGATCCAGCCTGAGAACCAGACGCTGGCGCAGATCACCTTCCAGAACTACTTCCGCATGTACGGCAAGCTCGCCGGCATGACCGGTACGGCGCAGACGGAAGCGGAAGAATTCGGCAACATCTACGGCCTCGAAGTCGTCGAAGTCCCGACCAATCTGCCGATCCAGCGTATCGACGAAGACGATGAGGTCTACCGGACCTTCGAAGAGAAGTTCAAGGCGATCATCGCCGAGATCGCCGAGGCGCAGAAGCGCAACCAGCCGGTGCTGGTCGGCACGACCTCGATCGAGAAGTCCGAACTGCTGGCCGACATGATGCGCAAGCAGGGCTTCAAGGACTTCCAGGTCCTCAACGCTCGCTATCATGAGCAGGAAGCTTATATCGTCGCACAGGCCGGCGTCCCCGGCGCCGTCACGATCGCCACCAACATGGCCGGCCGCGGTACCGACATTCAGCTCGGCGGGAACCTCGACATGCGTGTCGAGCGCGAGCTCGATGGCGTCGAGCCCGGTCCGGAATACGACGCGAAGGTCGAGGCGATCCGCGAAGAGATCAAGCAGCTCAAGGAAAAGGCGATTGCCGCAGGCGGTCTCTACGTCATCGCGACAGAGCGTCACGAAAGCCGCCGTATCGACAACCAGCTGCGTGGCCGTTCCGGCCGCCAGGGCGACCCGGGCCGTTCGAAGTTCTACCTGTCGCTTCAGGACGACCTGATGCGCATCTTCGGCTCCGACCGCATGGATTCGATGCTGACGAAGCTCGGCCTCAAGGAAGGCGAAGCGATCGTCCATCCCTGGATCAACAAGGCCCTCGAGCGCGCACAGAAGAAGGTCGAAGCCCGCAACTTCGACATCCGCAAAAACCTGCTCAAGTATGACGACGTTCTGAACGATCAGCGCAAGGTCATCTTCGACCAGCGCCTGGAGCTGATGGAATCGGCCAATATCGCCGAGACCGTTTCGGACATGCGGCGCGAAGTCATCGAAGATCTCGTCGACAAGCACATCCCCGAGCGCGCCTATGCCGAACAGTGGGATGCTGCCGGTCTGAAGGAACAGGTCGTCAGCCTGCTGAACCTCGATCTGCCCGTCGAAGACTGGGTCAAGGAAGAAGGTATCGGCGAAGACGATATCCGCGAGCGCCTGACCGAAGCCTCCAACGCCGCCTTCACGGAAAAGGCCGAACGCTTCGGTGATGACATCATGCGCTATGTCGAGCGTTCGATCGTCATGCAGACGCTCGACCATCTCTGGCGCGAACACATCGTCAATCTCGATCACCTCCGCTCGGTCATCGGCTTCCGCGGCTATGCCCAGCGCGATCCGCTGCAGGAATACAAGTCGGAAGCTTTCGAGCTCTTTCAGTCGCTGCTGAACAACCTTCGCCAGGCGGTGACGGCTCAGCTGATGCGCGTCGAACTGGTCCAGCAGGCGCCGGCCGAACCGGAACTCCCGGTCATGCACGCACAGCACCTCGACCCGGCGACCGGCGAGAACGAGTTTGCGACGGCCTACCAGGCTTCGGAAGTCATCGTCGCTCCCGAGAACCGCGACCCGAACGACCCGTCCACCTGGGGCAAGGTCGGCCGTAACGAAGCCTGCCCTTGCGGCTCGGGCAAGAAGTTCAAGCACTGCCACGGCGCATTTGCCGAAGCGTAAGAGCTTGGATAGACAATGAAGATGCCGCCTCCGGGCGGCATTTTCATTTGCGGCACAGACAACCGCGATATTAAGCGCCGCGGACGCGCCACAACCGTTTCTTAACCCTGATCTGGCAAGACTGACGATACGATTTGCCTGAGTTCTGGGTTGTGCGTGTTCATTATGGCAGTCATTGAGACGGCGGAAAAAATGCTGCCCGCGAGCCTGCGTCCCGCCGGCAGCCGGGTTCTGCATATGCTGGCCGCCGTGCTGACCCAGCGGGATGGCAAGGCGACCGCCCAGCGCATGGCGCTGACGGCCTTCGCAATCCGCATCCTCAGCGCCGCCCTAGTCTTCGTTTCCCAGATCGTCCTTGCGCGGCTGATGGGCGAGTGGGAATACGGCATCTACGTCTTCATCTGGGTACTGATCGTTCTTTTCGGCGACCTCTCCTGCCTCGGCTTTCACACCGCGATCGTTCGCTTCCTGCCGCAATACAAGGCATCGGGCGCTTTCGAGGAAATCCGCGGCCTGACCGGCAGCGCCCGCATCTTCGCGATCCTTTCCGGTTCGCTGCTGATGGTGTTTGGCATGGCAGGCCTGCATTTCTTTGGCGACAGGATTGCGACCTACTATCTGATCCCCGGCTTCCTGGGCCTTCTCGCTCTGCCGATGATTGCGCTCGGCGACGTTCTGGAGGGCACTTCGCGCGCCAATCACTGGCCGGTCATGGCCCTGAGCCCGATCTATATCATCCGGCCGGTACTGATTATCGTCTTTATGCTCATCGCAAACGCGATGGGTGCCGATCATACTGCGGTCACGGCGATGCAGGCCGCCCTCGCCGCTACCTACGTAACGGCGCTTGGCCAATATGCCGCGACGCTGCTACGCCTGCGCCACCACTACGACACCGGAGACCGTAAGGTTGATTTCATCGTTTGGCTGAGCGTCGCCTTCCCGATCTTTCTGATCGAGGGTGCCAGCTTCCTGCTGACCAACTCCGATGTCGTCATCGTCGGTATCTTTCTTGAGCCGCATGATGTCGCAATATACTTCGCTGCAGCCAAAACCATGGCGCTGGTGCAGTTCATCATGTTTTCGGTAAAGGCTGCCTCCGGCCCGCGTTTCTCCAGCATAATCGCCGACGGCACGAGGGGCGAGCTCGCCTCTGCCGCCGCCGACGCTGCGCGATGGACGTTCTGGCCGGCACTTGGCGTCGGCCTCGCGGTCCTTGCCGCTGGCCACTTGCTTCTATCGCTATTCGGTGGAGCCTTCACCGCCGGCTATGTGCTGATGGCGATCCTGCTTGCCGGTATTCTTGCCAAGGCGCTGGTTGGCCCGGCCGAAATGCTGCTGATGATGGCAGGCAAGCAGAACCTCTGCGCTGCCCTCTATGCCGGCGCGCTGACGGCCAATATCACGCTGAACCTGACCCTTATCCCCCACCTCGGAACCATCGGCACCGCGATCGCCACGGCATCGGCGATGGCCGTCGAGGCAACACTTCTTCATATCGCTGTGCGGCGCACGCTTGGCATCGTACTTTTTGCATTCAGCCGCCCGGCGACTGCGCAGGCAGACAGGAAGGCCCCTTGATGGTGCGCACCCCTCCGAATACCGAGTCCACCGACGCTACCACCAACCGGATGGTTCACGAGCTCGCCTCGCTGAATTTCGAGGGACCGCAGGCCGAGGCCCGCGTCGAGATCGGCCGCCCGGGGCGCGAGCTTTGCGTCTATCCCGGCAAGCTCGGCTACGAGCTGCAGGATGAACTCGACTTCCTGTCGAACAGGGCGATCGAACCGAACGTTTTCTTCACCGGCCGCTTTCTGGCGCCCGCCATGCCGCGCCTCGACGACCGGCAAGTCAGCTTCGCTCTGATGCGCGATACCGGCGGCAACCGCAGCCGTATGCGTTTCCTGATGCCGTTCTCCGTCGAGAAGCCGGGCTTTGCCGTCGGCCCATCGATCATCCGTGCCTGGTCGAACAGCTTCGCGCCGCTTGGAACGCCGCTTGTCGATGCCGAGGATGCTGCCGAGACGCTCGACAATCTCTTCGAGGGCCTGACGATCCGCGATCTCAGGCTGCCCCCCATTCTGGTCCTGCCGGATTTGCGGCTGAACGGCATTTTCGCCCGGCTCGTCAAAGCCGTCGCGCTGAGCCGCAACCTGCCGATCACCATGACCAACCCCTTCGAGCGTCCGATGCTGCAGAGCGAGGAAGACGCCGCCGTCTATCTCACAAGCTCCGTATCCTCGTCGCACATGCGCGAGATGCGCCGGCAATGGCGGCTTCTCGAAGACAAGGGCACGGTGACCTACAGCGTCGCCCGCCAGCCGCGCGACGTGCATATGCGCTTCGAACAGTTTCTCGCCATGGAAGCCGGCGGATGGAAGGGCAAGAAGCGCAGCGCGCTCGCCACCGACCGCTACCACACCGCCTTCGCCCGCGAAGCCGTCTCCAATCTGGCAGCCATCGACGCGGTCCGTATTCACACCATCGATTTCAACGGCAAGGCGATTGCCGCCATCGTCGTGCTGATGATGGGTGGCGAGGCCTACACCTGGAAAACCGCCTATGACGAGGAGTTTGCCCGCTATTCGCCCGGAAAGCTGCTGATGGGCGAGCTGACGGAATGGCATCTCGACGACGCCAACATCATCAGATCCGATTCCTGCGCCATTCCCGGCCACCCGATCATGAGCCGCTTCTGGAAGGAACGCGAGGAGATGGGAACGCTGGTCATCGGCCTGTCGCAGAACGGCGACCGGGATGTGCGTCAGGCAGCAACCCAGTTGCACATGTACAGCAACACCCGCAACATGGCGAAAATGCTGCGCGCCAAGATCATGTCGCTGGCCGGACGCGGCTAGGCGGTCTCTGCGGCAGCGCGCTCCCGCAGCGTTCGCCGGATCACCTTGCCAGTCGTCGTCAAAGGCAGCGCATCGACGAATTCCACTTCACGTGGATACTCATGCATCGAGAGCCGCATCTTCACCCAGTCGCGGATTTCGGCGGCAAGTTTCGCGCTTGGCGCAAAGCCCTGTGACAGCACGACATAGGCCTTAACGATCTCGGTGCGGACCGGGTCCGGCTTGCCGACTGCTGCAGCCAGCTGCACCGCGGGATGGCCGGACAGACAATCCTCGATCTCCGCCGGCCCGATCCGGTATCCGGATGAGGTGATGACGTCGTCGTCGCGGCCCTCGAAGGCGATGAAGCCTTCTTCATCCTGATGCGCCAGATCTCCTGTCAGCAGCCAGCCGTTGGCGAACTTGCGCTCCGTCGCGTCATCATCGTTCCAGTAGCCGAGAAACATCACCGGATCCGGCGCCCTGACACCGATCTGCCCGGTCTGCCCCACCGGCAGCTCGTTGCCCTTGTTATCGACGACGGCAACACGATGCCCCGGTGCTGGCCGCCCGATCGCCCCCGCCTTCGAAACGCCGGCGGCGGCGCTCGAGGAGATGACGAAATTGCACTCAGTCTGACCGTAGAATTCGTTGACGGTCATTCCCAGCGCATCACGCACCCAGTTATAGGTCTCGCGACCGAGAGACTCGCCCGCCGAACCGATCGTCCGCAGATCAAGATGGTATTTCCGGTGCAGATCGCCGCCAGCCTTCAATAGCCTGAGCGCCGTTGGCGGAATGAAGGCGTTGCGCACATGCATCTCCGCCATGATCCGGTAGGCCGTATCCGCATCGAATTTCTGGGCCGGCGATGAAACCACGGGCACGCCGAGCAGCAGGCTTGGCAGCAGCGCATTCAGCAATCCGCCCGCCCAAGCCCAGTCGGATGGCGTCCACACCTTGTCTCCCGCCTGCGGGAACCCCTCATGGGCAAACTGCATGCCCGGAATATGGCCCGCGAGCACGCGATGGCCATGCAAGGCGCCCTTTGGCGGACCCGTCGTGCCCGAGGTGAAGATCATCAGCGCCGGATCATCGGGCCCGGTCTCGGCAACCTCGAAGACAGGCGAATGCGCTGCGACCAGATCCGCGAAATGAAGCGCTTCTCCGCCGTCGATCGAAACCACCGTCTTCAGTTCGGGAAGCCGGTCGCGGATTTCCGCGATCCGTGTCATCCCGAAGGCATTGGTGATGACAACCGATGCACCTGCCGTCTTCAGCCGGTATTCCAGCGCCTCGACACCGAAAAGCAGCGCGAGCGGCAGGGCAATGGCGCCCATCTTGTAGATCGCGACATGCGAAATGACCGTTTCGAAAGATTGCGGCAGCAGCAATGCCACGCGATCGCCCCGCCGGATACCGAGCGAAACCAGCGCGTTGGCGAGTGACGCAGACCTCTGAGAAAGCTCGCCATAGCTCATCGCTTGATGGCGGCCGTCAGGGTTGAAATGTTCGAGACAGATCCTGCCAGGCTCTTTCGCAGCCCAATCGTCGCTGACCGCCCGGCCGATATTGAAATCACCTGGAATGTCCCACGCAAATTCACGGTAGAGATCGTCGTACCGATCGAAGTCGGGCAATTTCATAGGTCAGGTCCAGTCGATGCTGCACCAGCTAACACCCTGTAGCGCCGAAGCGCAAGCGGGTGGCCGAGCGCTGCAAATTTCTGCCCACAGTCTGCTGACACTTCGCCCGTATTGGCCCTAGATTACTCGGCAGGCGGCGGCGTTTATTCAATCACGGAGTCATTTCAATGGATTATGTAAAACTCGGCAAGACCGGCCTCGAAGTGTCGAAAATATGCCTGGGATGCATGACCTTCGGCGATCCCGGTCGCGGCAACCATGCCTGGACGCTCGGCGAAGAGGAAAGCCGCACCATCCTCAAGCAGGCGATCGATCTCGGCATCAACTTCCTCGACACCGCCAACACCTATTCCGACGGCTCTTCCGAAGAGATCGTCGGCCGGGCCATCAAGAGCTTTTCCAAGCGCGAAGACATCGTGCTCGCCACCAAGGTCTTCAACCGCATGCGCCCGGGCCCGAACGGCGCCGGCCTGTCGCGCAAGGCGATCTTCGATGAGATCGACAACAGCCTGCGCCGCCTCGGCACCGATTACGTCGACCTCTACCAGATCCATCGCTTCGACTATTCGACGCCGATCGAGGAAACGCTGGAGGCACTGCATGACGTCGTGAAATCGGGCAAGGCCCGCTATATCGGCGCCTCCTCGATGCATGCGTGGCAATTTGCCAAGATGGTCTATGCCTCGCGCCTCAACGGCTGGACCGAATTCGTCAGCATGCAGGATCACGTCAATCTGCTCTACCGCGAGGAAGAGCGCGAGATGCTGCCATTCTGCCAGGACCAGAAGATCGCCGTCATTCCCTGGAGCCCGCTTGCCCGCGGCCGCCTGACGCGCGACTGGGACGAGCAGACGGCCCGCACCGAAAGCGACGAATTCGGCAAGACGCTCTACCGTCAGGCCGAAGAATCCGACCGCAAGATCATCGACGCCGTTGGCCGTCTGGCGAAGGAGCATGGCGTGCCTCGTGCGCAGATCGCAACGGCCTGGATCCTGCAGAAGAGCGCAATCACGGCACCGATCATCGGCGCATCCCGGCCGGGTCATCTGAGCGATGCCGTCGCCGCGTTGGCGGTTAAACTGACGCCGGAGGAGATCGCAGCCCTCGAAGAACCCTACATTCCCCACCGCGTCGAAGGCTTCAAATAAGCAAACGGCCGGCGCCGTCTCAAACCTTGAGCGGCGCCGATTTCGGCGCCAACCTCTCACGCATCGACGAGAGGAATTGCGCCGCCAGTTCGCGGCTCTGGACGGCCCGCGCCAGGCTGACCGCCCCCATCATCGACGACAGCGTGGTAAAGCCGTTCTTGCGCCGTTCTTCTGGCGTGTCGCCGGGGACGACTTCAGCCAGGATTGCCGCAAGCTTCTCGAAGCCATCGTTGAAAATTTCGCGTACCGCGCCAGTGCTTCGCCCGACCTCGTCCATCAGCGAGACGAAGACGCAGCTGTTGCCGGGATCATCGACGGCCCGCCAGGAGACATAGTGCTCGATAAGCGCCTCCAGCGGCCGATCAGGAGACTGCGCGATCAGCTCCTTCCAGCGCACTTCAACCCGCGCGACCAGCGCCCGGCTGACCTCGATCTGCAATTCGTCCTTCGACTGAAAGTGGCCGTAGAAACCGCCATGCGTCAGCCCGCAGGCCTTCATGATGTCGGCAACACCAACGCCATCGAAGCCGTTCTCGCGAAACATCACACCCGCCGCCTGGATGATCTTCTCACGGTTTTCGGCAAATTTTTCGCGGCTGACACGCATCAAAACAATTCCTGAAATTGGTCGCTTGACAATTTATATGATGCCGATCATCAATACGCAACAAATATGATGATCATCATCTAAATCGGTGATGTATTGATCAGCTCCATAAATGGAACACGCCCCATGGTATCCACAGCGCTAGCCTCTACCCTCGCCCGGCGAAACATTCACTATGGATGGATCATCGTCGCCGCTACCTTCCTGACCATGCTGGTGACGGCAGGCGCCATGGGCGCACCCGGCGTTCTCATCAAGCCGTTACAGGATGAATTCGGCTGGGAGACCTCGCAGATTTCTTCTGCCCTGGCGATCCGCCTCATCCTCTTCGGCCTGATGGGTCCGTTCGCCGCCGCCTTCATGAATTACTTCGGCGTCCGCAAGGTCATCGTCTTTGCCCTCGGCCTGATCGGCGCAGGCTTTATCGGCTCGCTGTTCATGACCTCGCTCTGGCAACTTCTGGTGCTCTGGGGCATCGTCGTCGGTTTCGGCACCGGCCTGACGGCCATGGTCCTTGCCGCAACCGTCTCGGCCCGCTGGTTCACCAAGCATCGCGGCCTCGTCGTCGGCATGCTCTCGGCGAGCTCAGCCACCGGCCAGCTCGTCTTCCTGCCGCTGATGGCGGAACTGACCGAGCGCTTCGGCTGGCGCTCGACGGTCTTCTTTGTCTGCGCCATGATCATGGTCGCCGCCCTTGTCGTCCTTCTCTTCATGCGCGACCGCCCATCGGATCTGAACCTGCCATCGGTCGGCGAGGCACACGTGACGGCGGCGCCCGCCCGCGGCACGCTGATCGACGCTCTGAAGATGCCGCTTGTCGTCCTCAAGGAGATTTCGGGAACCTCGACCTTCTGGATCCTGTTTGCCACTTTCTTCATCTGCGGCCTCAGTACCAACGGCCTGATCCAGACGCATTTCGTCACGCTTTGCGGCGATTTCGGCATCCTCCCGGTCGCAGCCGCCAGCGTTCTGGCTGTCATGGGCATCTTCGACTTCTTCGGCACGATCGGTTCCGGCTGGCTCTCCGACCGTTTCGATAATCGTTGGCTGCTCTTCTGGTATTATGGCCTGCGCGGCCTCTCGCTGCTCTTCCTGCCCTTCAGCAACTTCACCTTCTATGGCCTGTCGATCTTCGCTGTCTTCTACGGTCTCGACTGGATCGCCACGGTGCCGCCGACCGTCAAGATAGCCGCCGATCGCTTCGGCAAGGAGAAGGTCGGCCTGGTCTTCGGCTGGGTCTTCGCGGGCCATCAGCTGGGCGCAGCAACCGCCGCCTACGGCGCCGGCCTGTCGCGCACCGAGCTTCAGAGCTATCTTCCGGCCTTCTTCATCGCCGGCGCCTTCTGCCTGCTCGCCTCGATCCTGGCGATCACACTGAAGAAGCCGGGCCTTGGCAGCGCCGGATCCGCCGTCGCCCACTAACGAAAATGGCTTCCGGCGCATTTGCGCCGGAAGCCATATCAAATCAGCCGGATAACCCCGCCCGCCGTCTTGCATGCGCGGGCAATCGCATGTTAGACACCCGCCCGTCGGTATCCGTTGCCCCATTGGCGGAATTGGTAGACGCGCTCGACTCAAAATCGAGTTTCGAAAGAAGTGCTGGTTCGACTCCGGCATGGGGCACCACCTCCCGGAAAAGCAGCCCTTAGAGCTGCGTCCCCTAGCGTGCCTGCGAAGCCTGCCGAACCGTCTGCGTCTACTTGTTCTTCAGCAGCCACATCTTGCCGGCCATGGTGATGCCGTAGACATCCTTGGCGGCGTCGGTGTCGAGGTTGCGGCGCTCGATGAGGCCGGATCCGCTCAGTTCTTCGATCGACTTGGGCGTCACGGACTTGATCTTCTGCGGACGCTCTTTCCACCGGTCGTTCTTTGCGTAGGTCACGGTGGCGTTCTCATGAGTCCACTTGTTCGTGGCCTGGGGATGAAGGTCGCCGTCCTTGGCAAGCTTCAGCGCAGAGATGAGGGCGGGGGTAAGTTCGATCATAATTGTAAAAGGCCTGTTTTAAGTTTCTGAGGGGCCCTTAGCACATATTTGGCGAACACCCTCAAAAAAGCGGCCGGATTCGTATTTTTTGCAAAATTACGCGGCAATTCGGTTACCACCGCCTCATAACAGGCCAGCGGCAAGGACCCTGCCGAATGCCGTTCCTAGTGGATCAGCTGTATCCGTATCTCTTCCTTCGCAGCGAAGGAGCGGCATTCATCGAGATCATCACCAACGAAGATGACATCGCCGTCGGCGTCGAAGACGCCCCAGCAGGCCTCATCCTCGAGAAAGACCTCCCTGACATAGCCGAATTCGACAGTATCATCGCAGTAGTGGCTGGCGGCCGCCGCAACAGTTCCTAATTCTCGCATGGAATTCTCCAATGAGATGGCATCGACTGTTTTAGTGCGAGCTCATATTGAGCGCCGAAACTGGCTTCAGGCTGTTGCAACCTTGACGGAATGCTTGCGCGAGGTCTCATTCCAGATACTGCGCAGGCACATCTCCTGCCAAAATTCCTGCGAGCCGCCGTGCTACCGTTCAAATCAAGTGTTTAATTTTGCTTGCCCTTCGTTCAAAGTGGCGCCGCAACGAACGGCAAGGGGACGACGTGCATCAGGAAGCAGGCCTTATCGCAACAGTCGCCGTAAGCTTCGTCTTTGCGGCGGTGCTCGGCTATGTCGCCGACCGGCTGCGGCTGCCGCCGCTGGTCGGATATCTGATGGCCGGGATCCTGATGGGGCCATTCACGCCCGGCTTCGTCGCCGACACAGGACTGGCAAGCCAGCTTGCAGAAATGGGCGTCATCCTGCTGATGTTCGGCGTCGGCCTGCATTTTTCGGCGAGCGACCTTCTGGCCGTGCGCGGCGTGGCGGTTCCAGGCGCCATCATCCAGATCCTGCTTGCGACACTGCTTGGCGTGGCGCTCTGCACCTATTGGGGCTGGAGCCTGGGAGCCGGGATCGTTTTCGGCCTCAGCCTCTCGGTCGCCAGTACCGTCGTGCTTCTGAAAGCCCTGGAAGAGCGAAATCTCATCAACACGGCCAGCGGCCGCGTCGCGATCGGCTGGCTGATCGTCGAAGATCTGGCAATGGTGCTGGCGCTCGTCCTGCTTCCTGCGCTCGCCGAGTTGCTGGGCGGCCACGCGAGCGATGCAGTCGCTCATGGCGCGGGCCTGCCCCTGCCGCTGACGATCGCACTGACGTTGGTGAAAGTCGCCGCCTTCGCCATCATGGCCGTCGTGCTCGGCCCCAAGGTCGTACCCTGGCTTCTGACCCTCGTGGCCCGCACCGGCTCGCGAGAGCTCTTCACCCTGACGGTTCTGGCGATCGCGCTCGGCATCGCCTTCGGCTCGGCGGCGATCTTCGGCGTTTCCTTCGCGCTCGGCGCCTTCTTCGCCGGCGTCGTCATGAGCGAGTCCAACCTCAGCCACCGCGCCGCCGCGGATTCGCTGCCGCTGCAGAATGCCTTTTCGGTGCTGTTCTTCGTTTCGGTCGGCATGCTTTTCAATCCGTCGATCCTGCTGCAGGAGCCGATGGCGGTCTTCGGTGCGCTGGCGCTGATCATCATCGGCAAGGGGATCATTTCCTTCGGTATCGTCATGCTGTTGCGCTTCCCTGTCGGCATGGGCCTGACAGTGGCGGGCGGTCTGGCGCAGATCGGCGAATTCTCCTTCATCCTGGCAAGCCTCGGCGTCTCGCTCGGCCTCATGCCGAAAGAGGGACAAGATCTCATCCTCGCAGCCGCCATTCTGTCGATCACGCTCAATCCGCTGGTCTGCCTCGCAGCCGAGGTCGCGCACAAGCGCGTCCACAAGAAGTGGCCGCATCTCTACGACGGCTATGGCCGCAAGCGCCTTGATGTGCTGGGGCGCGAGCTCGAGAAGAACCGGCTGCTCGGCGAGGAGCGCGAGCGCGAGCACCAGCTGGAAATGCAGAAGCTGGTCGAGACCTTCCCGATGTTTGCGGAGGTCGATGAGCATTCGCAGGAAGAATTGCTGCTCCTCTTCCGGCCGAAATCCGCGCTCCCCGGCGAACGCGTGGTCCGCAAGGGCGATCGCGGCGACGGCATGTATTTCATCTCCTCGGGCGCCGTCGAAGTGCGCGTCAATGGCGGGCCTGTCCGGCTCGAGCCGGGCTCGTTCTTCGGCGAGATGGCGCTGCTCTCGGGCGGGCGCCGCACGGCCGATGTCATCGCCATCGACTTCTGCCAGTTCCTGGTTCTGGAACGCCGCGATTTTACATGTTCACGGCACGCCACCCGGCTTTGAGGGCAGCGGTCAGCGATATGGCGCGCGAACGCACGGAAATGAACGTGATGCGCGCCAAACGCGCCGCCCATCCCGAACCGCGCGAGCCTTCGGCGGAAACCTGAACATGGTCATCTGCCGCCGGATCACGAAAAATTTCACCGCCGGCGCCACTATCATTGCCACAGTGAGCATTTACAGCGCCTAACCCGCCGCCTAATGCTCTTGCACCGCAGCACGAAAGGAATGGAATGCTCCGCAGACTTTACGACTGGACCATGTCTCTCGCCGCCCGCAAGTCGGCCGAAGTCTGGCTCGCCGTTATCGCCTTCGTCGAAAGCTCCGTCTTTCTCGTTCCGGCCGATGTCCTTTATCTTCCGATGGCGCTTGCCAAGCCGGAACGCGCCTATCGCTACGCGTTGGTGGCAACGGTCGCCTCAGTCCTCGGCGGCATCGCCGGCTGGGCGCTCGGCTATTACGCCTATGATGCGCTCGCCCGTCCTGTCCTGGAATTCTACGGCAAGCTCGAAGCCTTCGAGCAGCTCAGGGTCTATATCCATGACGAGTGGGAAATCCTGCTGCTGCTTCTGGTGACATCGGGTCTGGCGCACCTGCCGCCGATCAAGATCGTCACCATTCTCGCCGGCGTCATCCACATGAATCTCGGCTTCTTCGTCATCTCGGCGATCGTCGCCCGCGGCGCCCGCTTCTTCTTCCTCGCCTGGCTGCTGCGCCGATACGGCGAGCCGATCCGGCACTTCATCGAGAAGCGTCTCGGCCAGCTCGCCGCCATCGCGGCTGTGGTGCTGATCGCCCTCGGCGTTGCCTACAAGCTCATTGCCCACTGAAACTCCGCGGAGCCCCGCCATGACTGCCATTGCCCCATCCGTCAGCCGTCCGGTCTTCATCTATTCGCTGGTCCTCGCCGTCGCCATGGCGGTCGTGGTCGGCACGGCGCTCGGCTTCCAGTATATCGGCGGCTACATCCCCTGCGCGCTCTGCCTGATGCAGCGCCAGCCCTATTATTACGCCATTCCGATCGCGCTCCTTGGCGTGGTCGGTTCGCTCTTCGGCCTCCCGAACTGGATGTCGCGTGCGCTCCTCCTTGCAGCCGGCGCCCTGATGGTCGTCGGCGCCGGCATGGGCGTCTATCACTCGGGCGTCGAATGGCACTTCTGGGCCGGCCCCACGACCTGCTCGACGACGGCAGGCAGCATGACGCAGAATGCCGGCGATCTGCTGACCGAACTCAACACCATCAAGGGACCATCCTGCACCGACGCGGCTTTGCGCGTGCTCGGCCTGTCCTTTGCGGGCTGGAACGTGATTGCAAGCCTCGTGCTCGCGGCCTTCGCCTTTATCGGCGTCCGCAAGTCGGCCTGACAAAGGCGTCTGCCGTTACGGCTGCAGTTCGGTATCCCAGTAGAGATAATCGAGCCAGCTGTCGTGCAGATAGTTCGGCGGGAAGAGCCGGCCGTTATTGTGCAGATCCTGCACCGTCGGCTGGTACGGCTTCTGATGCGGGAACATGCCTGCCTGCTTCGGTAGCTTGCTGCCCTTCCTGAGATTGCAGGGGGAGCAGGCCGCCACGACATTCTCCCAGGTCGTCTCGCCGCCATGGGCGCGCGGGATGACATGATCGAAGGTCAGGTCGTTGTGATCGCCGCAATACTGGCACTCGAACTTGTCCCGGAGGAACACATTGAAGCGCGTGAATGCGGGATTGCGCGATGGCTGAACATAGGTCTTGAGGCAAACGACGCTGGGTAGACGCATTGAAAAGCTCGGCGAAGAAACCGAGTGTTCGTACTCTGCGATGATATTCACACGGTCAAGGAAGACCGCCTTGATCGCGTCCTGCCAGGACCAGAGCGACAAGGGATAATAACTCAAAGGCCTGTAGTCAGCGTTCAGAACGAGCGCCGGCAGGGCCTGGGGGGAGACTGCAATCGTCAAGGGACTCTCCTGATCGATTCGGCATCTGCATCCTTATATTAGGCCGGTTGTGACAGCCTTGTGAAGTCCAATAAATTCAGTCAATAACGGCAATTCGATGAGTGTTGCCGATCAAGCCACCGGCACGAGCCCGCGGCCGAGTTTCTGCGCATAATACGCCCAGAAAAGCCTTGCGGCCACGGATCTCCACGGTGTCCAGACAGCCGCCATTGCCGCCAGCACCTTGGCCTGCGGCCGTTCGACGAGACCGAATGCCGCGGCGACGGCATTTTGCAGCGCAACGTCGCCGGATGGAAAAATATCGGCATGGCCGCAGCAGAACATCAGATAGACCTCTGCCGTCCAGGGACCGACGCCCTTCAGCGCCGTCAACGCATGCAGCGCCTCGTCTGGCGGCAGCACCGAAAGTGCGGTCAGATCAAGATGTCCGGCTGCGACCGCGGTCGCGATCCCTGACAGCGTCGAGGCCTTGGCGCGCGACAGGCCGAATTCCCGCCAAGCCGCATCATGCAGCAGCACGTAGCTTTCGGCTGTCAGCTTTCCATCGGCAGGCAGCATTCGCCGCCAGATCGCTTCGGCGCTCGCCCGCGAGACCATTTGCGAAACGATGATATGCGCGAGACCGGCAAAACCCGGCTCGCGCAGCCGCAAGGGCAGCGGCCCGGCATCGGCGGCGACAGTTGAAAGACGCGGATCGAGCCGCAGCAATTCAGCCAGCCCCTGCTCGACATCGCCCTCGTTTCGAATGATCTGCACGTCGCCTCGCGGTGGTTTCGAATCCGTGGCAGAAGAAAGCATGACCACGACTCAGCGTCAAAAGCCCGTTTTCCGTTTTGCCCCCAGCCCCAACGGGCCGCTGCATCTCGGCCATGCGCTTTCCGCCTTCATCAATCAGGACATGGCCGATGCAGCCGTTGGCCGGTTGCTGTTGCGCGTAGAAGACATCGATCTGACGCGCTGCACACCCGATTTCGAAGATGGCATCTACCGCGACATGGAATGGCTGGGCATTTCATGGGAGAGGCCGGCGCGCCGGCAATCGGAGCATTTCGGCGAGTATCAGGCAGCGCTCCAGCAGCTGATCGGCCGCGGCCTCGTCTATCCGTCCTTCATGACCCGCGGCGAAGTGAAAACGAAGGTCGCATCCCATGAGGCAGCAGGCGTGCCATGGCCGCGCGATCCGGACGGTTCACCGCTCTATCCCGCCGACGACCGCGAATTGAGCGAGGTGGAGCGAGCGGACAGGCTGAGCGCAGGCCTCAAACATGCATGGCGGCTCGACATGCGCCGCGCGCTGGAGGCCGCCGGTTCAAACCTGAGCTGGACCGACACCGGAGACGGCGAACGCAGCAGCGTTGAAGCCGACCCGGCCGCCTGGGGCGATGTCATTCTCTCCCGCTCCGACGCGCCATCGAGCTATCATCTATCCGTCGTTCTCGACGACGCGCTCCAGGGCGTGACCCATGTCGTCCGAGGGCTCGATCTTTTCCACGCAACATCGGTTCACCGGCTGCTGCAGGTTCTGCTCGGCCTACCGGAGCCCGCCTATCATCACCACCGGCTCGTGACCGATGCATCCGGACGCAAGCTCTCGAAAAGCGAGGGCGATACCGGGATTGCCGAACTACGGGCCAAGGGTCTTTCAGCCGCCGACATCCGGCAGCTTGTCGGCCTCTGAGCGCTTGTGGCCATTGCCACTGAGAAAATTGCGCTTGAAGATCGCCCGAACCCGAAATTTCAGCAGCGCCGCGTTCAGTTCAGCGCCGATAATGAAGATCACCCCAACCATATAAAGGAAGATCAGCACCACCATCACCGAGGCGAGACCGGCATAGGTCGCGTTGTAATTGGCGAAGGTTGCCAGATAATAGGCGAAGATCAGCGCGCCCGCGAGCCAGAGAAGCAGCGTCAGCAACACGCCCGGTATGACGTCGAACACCTTGCGTCGCCCGGACGGAAGCCAGAGATGCACGACCAGCAAGCCGAGCGTCAGCATCACCAGCGTGCCATAGATACGCCAGCTGAAGACCACCTCCAGCGTATCGACGATAACCGGCAGCCACTGGCGAACAGTCGGCGGTATCCACTCGAAAGCGTCGTTGTGGAGCAGCCATTCGCGGGCATAGTCGAGACCAACGGGAACCGCCACAAGCAGGATGCTGATGGCCGCAAAAATGATGACGGCGACAAGCACATATCCAAGGCTGGCGAGACGGGTGAAATACCAGGGCCTCGTTTCCTGAACCCGGTAAGCGCGGTTGAGCGAGATGCGCAGCGCCTCCACGCCATTCGAGGCGAAGTAGGCGGCAGCGAGAACCGAGATGGTCAGCAGCCCGCCGCGCGGCACAGTTAGGACCTGCACAACCTGATCGGCCAGCGGCTTGGCGATCGCTTCCGGCCAGGTATCAAAGATGATGTGAATCGCCGTCATCGAAAACTGATCGGCGCCGAGGAAGTTCGCAAGCGCCGTGCCAAAGATCAGGAACGGAAAGACGGCAAGCAGGGTGGAAAGCGCCACATGGCTCGCCATGGCGAAGCCGTCGTCCTCAATGAGATGGCAGATCGCGTCATAGACCACCTCATAGAGCATACGCAGTATCTTCGGCATTCCATCTCCGGCGCTGGCGATTGTAACCTCGGTGCGAATATGGGAAACGAGTCCCAGTTTGTACAGGAATCAATGAATGGCAGAGCCGCGCACCATCATCGTTACCGGATGTTCATCCGGGATCGGTGCCTATTGCGCACGCGCTCTCAAGGCTGACGGCTGGCGTGTCTTCGCCACTGTACGCAAGCAGGAAGATCTCGGATCGCTTGAGGCGGACGGCATAGAAGCCTTCCGCATGGATTATGCCCATACCGATTCCATCGGCGATTTCATGCGCGAGATCGAAGCCGTCTCCGGCGGCCGCATCGACGCCCTCTTCAACAATGGCGCTTATGGCCAGCCGGGCGCCGTCGAGGATCTGACGACGGATGTGCTGCGCGAACAGTTCGAGAGCAACTTTTTCGGCTGGCATGAACTGACACGCCGCGTGCTGCCACTGATGCGCAAGCGAGGCAGCGGCCGCATCGTGCAGTGCTCCTCGATCCTCGGCGTCGTGCCCTACCGCTATCGCGGCGCCTACACCGCATCAAAATTCGCCCTCGAAGGTCTGAGCGTGACGCTGCGCATGGAGCTGCAGGGCAGCGGCATCCATGTCAGCCTGATCGAACCCGGCCCGATCGCCTCGCGCTTTACTGCCAACGCGCTCGCCAAGATCAACGAGCACATTGACATCAGAGGCTCCGTGCATGCGGCAGATTATCGCCGCCAGCTTGCCCGGCTTGACGGCAGCGGCCCGGTCAGCCGACATAAACTTCAACCGGATGCGGTTTATGCGGTGCTAAAGGACGCATTGAACTCGAAGAATCCGAAGCCACATTATCCTGTAACGGTTCCAGCAAAGCAGGGCATGATGCTCAAGAGACTGCTGCCTGCAGACCTCTTCTATCGCCTGATGCGCTGGACCGACTGACCAAGAAAGCCGAATGCCATGTCCACGGCCACTTACATTCTCGCCATCATCGTCATGGGCCTCGTCGCGCTGGTGCTGATCCGCGGCCTCTTCAACATGATGAAGGGCGGCGATTCCAACCTGTCGAACAAGCTGATGCAGCTGCGCGTGCTGTTGCAGGCGATCGCCGTCATCCTGATCATGCTGACACTGTGGCTGACCGGCGGCGGCCGCCCGACCTGACGCATTGAGAACTGGGGGAACGAGTGGTCAAGCTCAACAAGATCTACACCAAGACCGGTGATGACGGCACGACCGCGCTGGTCTCCGGCCCCCGGCGGCAGAAGCACGATCTGCGTATCGAAGCCTATGGCACAATCGACGAGACGAATTCGGCGATCGGCGTCGTCAGGCTCCACACCGGCGATCACCCAGAGCTCGACCGGATGCTGATGCTCATCCAGAACGACCTCTTCGATCTCGGCGCCGATCTTGCGACCCCCGACACCGGCAAGCCGCTCGATTATGAGCCGCTGCGCATTGTCGCCGCCCAGGTGACCCGTCTGGAAGCTGATATCGACAGGCTGAACGCCGATTTAGACCCTTTGAAATCCTTCGTGCTGCCGGCCGGCTCGCCGGCTGCCGCGCATCTGCATCTGGCGCGCACCATCTCGCGGCGCGCCGAGCGGCTGATGGTGGCGCTGTCGCGAACCGAAGGCGAGACGGTCGGCCAGGAGGCGCTGAAATACGTCAACCGCCTCTCCGATTTCCTCTTCGTTGCCGCCCGTCATGCGAATGACCAGGGCCGCGCGGATGTGCTTTGGGTTCCCGGAAAAAACAGATAGGTTCCCGGCAACGAGGATCGCCGGGGGCAGGCTTTCATGTTCATTCCGCTGCACGACGCCAATACGCTGAAACATATCAAGGTGCAGTGGGTAACGCTTGCCCTGATCACCGCGAATGTCGCGATCTGGCTGTTCACCGGCTTTGCCTCTCCTGATATCGCCAAGGCGGCAACCGTCGGCCTCGGTTATATCCCGGCCGTCGCCTTCGATCATGCCATCCTGCCGCCCGAGCTGGAACTGATCCCCGAGCCGCTGACCTATATCAGCTACGCCTTCCTCCATGGCAGCTTCTGGCATCTGGCGGGAAACATGATCTTCCTCTGGGTCTTCGGCGACAATGTCGAAGATGCCATGGGGCATCTGCGCTTTCTTATCTTCTATCTGGCCTGCGCCGCATTCGGCGCGCTCTGCCACGGCCTGCTGGCGACTGAATCCCAGGCGCCACTGATCGGTGCTTCAGGGGCCATATCGGGCATCGTGGCGGCCTATCTCGTGCTGCATCCGCGCGTCAAAGTCTGGGTGCTGGTGTTCTTCCGAGTGCCCTTGCCGCTTCCCGCCTTCATTCCTTTGCTGCTCTGGGTCGGCCAGCAGTTCTTCATGCTGGTCATCAGTACGGATAGCGACGTCTCCTGGGGCGCGCATGTCGGCGGCATCCTCGCAGGCGCCATCCTCGTCCTGCTCCTGAAGCGCCGCGATGTGCCCCTCTTCGACCGGGAGATCGTCACGCCGCGCGCGGTGCGCAGCACGCCTGCCATCCGCCGTGCCGTCGCAGCCGAAGACAGCCACTCCTGACGGCACGCCCACAATATTGACGTGAACGTAAACGTAATATATTTCCGGTCTCCAATTTGTCTGTCTGCGACTGGCCAGCGTTGTATTTGGAGGAAAAACGCGTATCCATGTCGCCATTCGACAATCGGAGCAGCGCCGAAACGCGCATTTTCCTGGCGAAAGAGTTTGAAGGAAGGACCCCATGAAGATTCTCGTTCCTGTGAAGCGGGTGGTTGATTACAACGTGAAGATCCGCGTCAAGCCTGACGGCACGGGTGTTGAACTCGCCAACGTCAAGATGTCGATGAACCCGTTCGACGAGATCTCGGTGGAAGAGGCGCTGCGGCTGAAGGAAGCCGGCAAGGCTGAGGAAGTGGTCGTTGTGTCGATCGGTCCCGCCAAGGCCGAAGAGACACTGCGCACCGCGCTCGCCATGGGTGCCGACCGCGCCATTCTCGTCGAGACCGATGATGCCATCGAGCCGCTCACCGTTGCCAAGATCCTCAAGGGCGTCGCCGATGCCGAACAGCCGGGTCTCGTGATTGTCGGTAAGCAGGCAATCGATGACGATAGTAACCAGACCGGCCAGATGCTGGCAGCCCTGCTCGGCACCGCCCAGGCGACCTTCGCCTCGAAGATCGAGATCGGTGACGGCAAGGCAACCGTGACCCGTGAAGTCGACGGCGGCCTGCAGACGATCGACGTCAAGCTTCCGGCTGTCGTTACCACCGACCTTCGCCTCAACGAGCCGCGCTATGCGTCGCTTCCGAACATCATGAAGGCAAAGAAGAAGCCGCTCGACAAGAAGAGCCCGGCTGATTTCGGCGTCTCCACCGAGCCGCGTCTCAAGGTGCTGAAGACCGAAGAGCCCTCCGGCCGCAAGGCAGGCGTCAAGGTGAAGTCGGTCGCCGAGCTCGTCGAGAAGCTCAAGACCGAAGCCGGCGTCCTCTAAGGTTCGAGAAAGGAATATATCCATGGCCATTCTTCTTCTGGCTGACCACGACAATGCGACCCTTTCCGACCAGACCGGTAAGGCACTGACGGCCGCTTCCAAGATTGGCGGCGACGTGCATGTGCTGGTCGCCGGCAAGGGCGCCAAGGCGGCTGCCGATGCGGCTGCCAAACTGTCAGGCGTTTCCAAGGTTCTGCTCGCCGAAAGCGACGAACTCGCCCATAATCTGGCCGAGCCGCTCTCCGATCTGATCGTCTCGCTCGCTGGCAGCTACGACACGATCATCGCGGCTGCGACCTCGACCGGCAAGAACGTTCTGCCGCGTGTTGCCGCCCTGCTCGATGTCGCGCAGATCTCGGAAATCATCGAAGTCGTCTCCGCCGACACCTTCAAGCGGCCGATCTATGCCGGCAACGCCATTCAGACGGTGCAGTCTGCTGACGCCAAGAAGGTGATCACGGTGCGCACCGCATCCTTCACCTCTGCGGCTGACGGCGGCTCGGCATCCGTCGAGACGGTCTCGGCAGCTTCCGGCTCCGGTCTCTCGACCTTCGTCAAGGATGCACTCTCCTCCTCCGATCGTCCGGAACTCACCTCCGCCAAGATCATCATCTCCGGCGGCCGTGCGCTTGGCTCTGCCGAGAAGTTCCAGGAGGTCATCCTGCCGGTTGCCGACAAGCTCGGCGCTGCCGTCGGCGCCTCGCGCGCTGCCGTCGATGCCGGCTATGCGCCGAACGACTGGCAGGTCGGGCAAACGGGCAAGGTTGTCGCCCCGCAGCTCTACATCGCCTGCGGCATCTCCGGCGCCATCCAGCATCTGGCCGGCATGAAGGACTCGAAGGTGATCGTCGCCATCAACAAGGACGAGGAAGCACCGATCTTCCAGGTTGCCGACTACGGCCTCGTCGCCGACCTCTTCGAAGCCCTCCCAGAGCTGCAGAAAGCTCTTTGAGCAGGCACGATGCCAGCTTTTCGCACTTGCGAATGACTGGAAAATTATCTCTTATGGGACTACTACTGCTGCCGGGCGATCATTTTGCCCGGCAATTTCATTAAAAAATACGGCTGCGCTCGCGGGGGCGACTGCCGCGGGGGTTTGGATATGAGCGCGTTGAAGACGATCGGTATTGTCGGTGCGGGCCAGATGGGTTGCGGCATCGCGCACGTTTCGGCCGCTGCAGGCTACAAGGTCCATATCTATGACCTCAGCCAGGACCGCATCGAGTCCGGCCTGGCCACCATCAACGGCAACCTCGCAAAGCAGGTGACCAACGGCAAGATGACCGAGGAAGAGCGCAAGACAGCCCTCTCGCTCATCACCGGCTCCGCCAATCTCAACGATCTGGCCCCATCCGATCTCGTCATAGAGGCCGCGACCGAAGAAGAAGCCGTCAAGCGCAAGATCTACGCCCAGGTCTGTCCGGTCCTGAAGCCGGAAGCGCTTCTTGCCACCAACACCTCGTCGCTTTCCATCACCCGTCTGGCATCGGCCACCGACCGCCCTGAACATTTCATGGGCATTCACTTCATGAACCCGGTACCGGTGATGAAGCTCGTCGAACTGGTGCGCGGTATCGCGACCGACGAGAAGACCTTCTCCACCGCCAAGGCATTCGTTGCCTCGCTGGAAAAGACCGTCACGGTCGCCGAAGACTTCCCGGCCTTTATCGTCAATCGCATCCTGCTGCCGATGATCAACGAGGCGATCTACACGCTCTATGAAGGCGTCGGCACCGTCGATGCCATCGACACCGCCATGAAGCTCGGCGCCAACCACCCGATGGGTCCGCTGCAGCTTGCCGATTTCATCGGCCTCGACACCTGCCTTTCGATCATGCAGGTCCTGCATGACGGTCTCGCGGATTCGAAATACCGCCCCTGCCCGCTGCTGGTGAAGTATGTCGAAGCAGGCTGGCTCGGCCGCAAGTCTGGCCGCGGCTTCTACGATTACCGCGGCGAAGTGCCGGTCCCGACCCGCTAAGCGGCGTCAGAGGCCGATCGCACCCCTGATCAGCGCCTTCGCATCCTCGCTGTCCCAGGCAGCCGGGCCGTTCATCGCCGAGACCAGGCATCCCTTGTCGTCGAGCAGCAGCGTGACCGGCAGGCCGAAGGCAAGGCCTTCCTTTTTCAGGCCATTGAACACGCCGATCGTATTGTCGCGGTAGAGTTTCAGGGAATCGACGCCGGTCTCGCTGAGGAAGGCCTTCGGCTTCTCGTCGTCTCCGGTGTCGATGTTGACGGCGACCACCTGGAACTTGTCGCTGCCCATCTCTTTCTCGAGCGCATTCAGCGCCGGCATCTCCTCGCGGCAGGGCACGCACCACGTTGCCCAGAGATTGAGAAGCACGGTCTTTCCCGCAAAATTGTCGAGCGTGACAGGCTTGTTGTCAGCATCGTTGAAGGCGACCGATGTCAGTTTGCGCGGCTCGTTGGCAGCGACCATTGCCGCGACCTGCCCCTTGGCGAGCGGCGTGATCTTCTGCGCTAGGTCCTTTGCTGCGGCGCATTGGCCGGACGCCGTTTCGCCGCCGCCATTGCCAGACCCCGTCTCCTTAATGTAAACCGCTGCCGCACCGGCAATTATGCCTGCGACGGCAGCTATCGAGATCAATTTCAGGGATGGCAGCCCAAGCGGCTTTCTTGTCGTCATTTCATTCTCCAGGACATGCATCTTTCAAGGCAGGCAGCTTCGATGGCCGACGGCAACACGGACACCAAATCCTCCAACCAGATGTGGGGCGGACGCTTCGCTTCCGGCCCCGATGCGATCATGGAGGAGATAAATGCCTCGATCGGTTTCGACAAGAAGCTATTCGCGCAGGATATCCGCGGATCGATCGCCCACGCGACGATGCTTGCCCATCAGGACATCATATCAGCCGACGATAAGGACAAGATCGTTCACGGGCTAAACACGATCCTGTCAGAAATCGAAAGCGGCAATTTCGAATTCTCGCGCCAGCTCGAAGACATTCACATGAATGTCGAAGCCCGCCTGGCAACGCTGATCGGCCCCGCCGCCGGGCGCCTGCACACCGCCCGCTCGCGCAACGACCAGGTGGCGCTCGACTTCCGCCTCTGGGTCAAGGAAGAGCTGCAGAAGACCGAGGCGATGCTGACCGGCCTGATCGCAGCCTTCCTCGACCGCGCCGAAGAACATGCCGACAGCGTCATGCCCGGCTTCACCCATTTGCAGACTGCCCAGCCCGTCACCTTCGGTCACCACTGCATGGCCTATGTCGAAATGTTCGGCCGCGACCGCTCGCGCGTGCGCCATGCCATCGAGCATCTCGACGAGAGCCCGATCGGCGCCGCGGCACTGGCAGGCACCGGCTACCCGATCGACCGTCACATGACGGCCAAGGCGCTCGGCTTCCGTGAGCCGACCCGCAATTCGATCGACACCGTCTCCGACCGCGACTTCGCCATCGAATTCCTGTCGATCGCCGCGATCGCCGGCATGCATCTGTCGCGCCTCGCCGAAGAAATCGTCATCTGGTCGACGCCGCAATTCGGCTTCGTCCGCCTCTCCGACGCCTTCTCCACCGGCTCGTCGATCATGCCGCAGAAGAAGAACCCTGACGCTGCCGAGCTGGTGCGCGCCAAGACCGGCCGCATCAACGGCTCGCTGGTGGCCCTGCTGACCATCATGAAGGGCCTGCCACTCGCCTATTCCAAGGACATGCAGGAAGACAAGGAACAGGTCTTCGACGCTGCCGAAAGCCTGGAACTGGCGATCGCCGCCATGACCGGCATGGTCCGCGACATGACCATCAACACCGTACGCATGAAGGCGGCGGCCGGTTCCGGCTACTCGACCGCGACCGATCTAGCCGACTGGCTGGTGCGCGAAGCGGGCCTTCCTTTCCGTGATGCCCATCATGTGACCGGCCGTGCCGTGGCGCTGGCGGAAAGCAAGGGCTGCGATCTCGCCGAGCTGCCGCTCGCCGATCTGCAGGCGATCAATTCTGCGATCACCGACGCAGTCTACGGCGTTTTGACGGTGGAAGCCTCGGTTGCCAGCCGCAAGAGCTTCGGCGGGACCGCCCCGTCAGAAGTGCGCAAGCAGATCGCCTACTGGCGCGGCCGCAACTGAGTTCGGACCGCCAGCAACAGCGCAACAATCAGGGTGCACAAGCTGGATAAACTTCGCTATGAAGATGTCCACCAGTGCCGCTCCAAGAGGATACCCATGCAGACCAGCTTGCCGCACCTCATCCGCCTGACGGTCGTTCTTGCCGTCGTCGGCCTTGCCGTTGCCGGATGTGGACGCAAAGGCGATCTCGATCCGCCGAGTGCGCAGGCAACGAAGGGCGGCGATTCCTCCAAGCCGACGAAACAGCCGGGCGTTGCCGACAAGCCTTTCCTTCTCGATCCCCTGCTCTGATAGGCTGAAGCCGTGAACCACTTCGAGTATCGCGACGGCATACTTTACGCCGAGAACGTTCCTGTTCCCGAAATTGCCAAGGCCGTTGGCACCCCCTTCTATTGCTATTCCACCGCAACGCTGGAGCGCCATTACCGCGTCTTCGCCGAAGCCTTCAGTGATGTCGACTCCATGGTCTGCTATGCCATGAAGGCGAACTCGAACCAGGCAGTCCTCAAGACCCTCGGCAAGCTCGGCGCCGGCATCGACGTCGTCTCAGAAGGCGAGCTGCGCCGCGCATTGGCCGCCGGCATCCCGGCATCCCGCATCATGTTCTCCGGCGTCGGCAAGACGCCGCATGAGATGGATTTCGCGCTCGAAGCCGGCATCTACTGCTTCAATGTCGAGTCCGAACCCGAACTCGAGATCCTCAACAGCCGCGCCGTCAAGGCCGGCAAGAAGGCGCCGGTTTCCTTCCGCATCAACCCCGATGTCGATGCCAAGACGCATTCGAAGATCTCGACCGGCAAGAAGGAAAACAAGTTCGGAATCTCCTGGGAGCGTGCCCGCGCCGTCTATGCGCGCGCTGCGACACTTCCCGGTATCGAGGTGACCGGCATCGACATGCATATCGGCAGCCAGATCACCGAGCTGCAGCCCTTCGACGATGCCTTCAAGCTGTTGCACGATCTGGTCGCCACGCTACGCGCCGACGGCCACGACATTCACCATGTCGATATCGGCGGCGGTCTCGGCATTCCCTACAAGGACGACAACAACCCGCCGCCGCTGCCCGACGCGTATGCGGCGATCGTCAAGAACCAGCTGCGCAGCCTCAACTGCAAGATCGTCACCGAGCCCGGCCGCCTCATCGTCGGCAATGCCGGTATCCTGGTGACCGAAGTGATCTATGTGAAGGACGGCGGCGAGAAGACCTTCGTCATCGTCGATGGCGCGATGAACGATCTCATCCGCCCGACGCTCTACGAGGCCTGGCACGAGATCAAGCCCGTGGTGATCTCTGCCGCCAACGCGCCGCGCATCAAGGCTGATATCGTCGGCCCGGTCTGCGAGACCGGCGACTACCTGGCGCTCGACCGCGAGATGGCAATGCCGAGGCCGGGTGACCTCTTCGCCGTCATGTCCGGTGGCGCCTATGGCGCCGTGCAGGCAGGCACCTACAACAGCCGCCTGCTGGTTCCGGAAGTGCTGGTCAAGGGCTCCGATTTCCACGTCATCCGGCCGCGCCGGACCTACGAGGAACTGATCGGCCTTGATTCCGTCCCGGCATGGCTCGACTGATCCAGGCATCACTTTTTGGCGACCGGCCGTGAAAAACCGGCATTAACCGCCGGTCGCCCTCGCCTTCGCCACAAAGAGTGTTATCCTTTCCCGATGCGAGCGAATTGCTGAGCAATCGCCGGAAGCGCCCACTGTTACTCTAACACGCCATGGCGGAGACCGGATTGAAGAAGAGCCCGAGCAGGCAGGGACATGGTGCATTTGCCATCAGGCCATCTCTTGCGAGGCTGGTTGCGGTAAAGCGGCTGTTTGCGCGTGTTGTTCTTCTCTCCGAGCAAGTATTGCCGCCGCTGGTGCCCGTTCTCTCGGTCATCGCACTTTATCTGTCGGCCTCCTGGTTTGGCCTCTTCCGCAGCGTTCCCGATGTCCTGCGCATCCTGCTGCTGGTCGCGTTTGCGGCCGCCTTCGTTGTATCGCTCATCCCGTTCCGCCGACTGCGATGGCCAACCAACGCCGAGGCCGACCGGCTGCTCGAAGAGCGCAACGGCCTGCCGCATCAACCCGTCACCGTGCAGGAAGACGAACCGGCCTTCGATACGCCCTTTGCCCGCGCGCTCTGGCGCGAACACCAGACACGCATGGCCGAGAAGATCGCCGCGCTCGACGCCGGTTATCCACGCCCGGATATCGCCCGGCACGACCGCTTCGCCTTGCGCGCCATTCCGGCGCTGCTTGTCGTCATGGGCTTTGGCTATTCGCTGTCCACCAACGGCGGCTCGATCGCCGACGCCTTCCAGCCTCCCGTCGAGCAGGGCGAGACAAATCCCGCCGTTCGCATCGATGCCTGGGTCACGCCTCCCTCCTATACCGGCCGCGCGCCCGTCTATCTGACGGCCACAGGCACGGAACAGGCGCCGATCAACGTTCCGCAATTCTCCAGCCTGACCGTGCGCGTCAGTGGCGGACAAGCGGATGAAAAGGTCGTCTTCAAGAAGGAGAACGGCGAGGCCAGGGAGATTGCCGCCGAAAAGCAGGCAGGTCAGCAGCCGACAGGCGTTCCAGACCAGCCGGCACAGCCGCAACAGACGGCGGCCGGTGAAACGCCGGTGCCCACGGCACAGACGCATCTGATGAAGCTTGAGGAAAACGGCGCCCTGCAGGTCAACGGCCGCAGCTGGAGCTTCAACGTCATCCCCGACAAGGCGCCGGAGATCGCTTTCGACGGGCTGCCGAAGGCGAGCGTGAATGGTGCGCTCGAGATCAAGTTCACCGCCAAGGACGATTACGGCGTCCAGGAAGCCCACGCGGAAATTCTACCCGTCGAATCCGATCCTTCTGCCAAGCCTCTCTACCCGCTTCCCGATTTCCGCCTCGATATCCCGCGCCGCAACGCCCGCGATGCCAAGGGCGTCAGCAGCAAGAACCTGACCGAGCATCCGCTGGCCGGCAAGCGCGTCCGCGTGACGCTGGTTGCCAAGGATGCGGCCGGTCAGATCGGCCGCAGCCCGCCGCACGAAATGGTTCTCCCCGCGCGGCCGTTCAACGAACCGCTCGCCGCGGCCGTTGCCGAAGAACGCCAGGTCTTTGCGCTCGACACCCGCAAGATGCCCGAGGCGATCGCGCTCAACGAAGCGCTGACGATCCGCCCGGAAGAGACGATCCCGAAACTCACCAACTACCTGCTGATCGAATCGGCGCTGGCGCGTATGAAGCTTGCCAAGACCGACGAGCAGCTGAAGGACACCGCCGATTATCTCTGGGACATCGCGCTTGGCATCGAGGACGGCGATCTCTCGCAGGCCGAGCGCAATCTGCGTAACGCCCAGCAGAACCTTGCCGACGCGCTCCAGCGCAACGCGCCGGATGCCGAAGTCAAGAAGCTGATGGACGAGCTTCGCAAGGCGATGAACGAATACATGAAGGAGCTCGCCCAGCGTATGCAGAATGCGCCGATGCAGCCCAATCAGAATGCCCAGATGCTGCGGCAGCAGGATCTGGAGCGGATGATGGACCAGATCGAAAACCTTGCCCGCTCCGGCAACCGCGATGCTGCACAGCAGATGCTGTCGGAACTGCAGCGGATGATGAACAACCTGCAGGCGGGACGTCCGCAGCAGGGCCAGCAGCAGCAGGGCGACAATAGCCAGATGCGCCAGCAGATGGACAAGCTCGGCCAGATCCTGCGCGACCAGCAGAAGCTGATGGAGCAGACGTTCAAGCTCGATCAGCAGCTTCGCGATCGTATGCAGCGCGGCGACCCCGACATGGGCATGAACGACCCGCTGCTCGACAACATGATGCCCGGCCAGGATGGCGAACAGCAGGATCAGGGCCAGCAGCAGCAACAGCAGGGTCAGAACGGCCAGCAGGGTGATCAGCAGTCGAACGAGATGACCGAGCAGCAGCTCCGCGACGCGCTGAAGAAACTGCGCGAGCAGCAGGACGCTCTTGGCAAGCAGCTCGGCGAACTGCAGAAGGGTCTGGGCGACATGGGCATGAAGCCCGGTCCGGGCTTCGGCCAGGCCCAGCGCGAGATGGAAGGCGCCGGACGCGAACTCGGCCAGGGCCGTGGCGATACCGCAGTCCAGGGTCAGGGCCGCGCGCTGGAAGCGCTTCGCCAGGGCGCCCGCGACATGATGAACCAGATGATGCAGGCGCAACAGGGCCAGCAGGGTCAGCAAGGCCCGAACGGCCAGGTCGGCCAGGGCGATCAGAACGGCCGCGACCCGCTTGGCCGTCCGCGGCGCGCCGATGGGCCTGACTTTGGTGATACCGTGAAGGTGCCCGATGAGATCGATGTCCAGCGCGCCCGCGAGATTCTTGATGCCATCCGTGAGAAGCTCGGCAACAACCCGCCGCAAGAGATGGAGCGGCGCTATCTGGAGCGTCTGCTGGATATTCAGTGACGAAGTGCTGAAATCCTTCGCCTTTTCGCGTGAGCTTCGTAATGTCAATCTTGACGGTTGACGAACGACAGCGATTCGATGGCAATTCTCTTCAAGACTGCAATCAGCGAAAACTCGGCATTCGAGATGATCGAAAAGGCTCTTTCGGGCGCCTACCAGTATGACGGCTATCTCAATGTCGTCAGCGATGCCGGAGAAACGGCATTGTCCTGGGGACCGGCCATGCATGCCGAGGAGTTCAAGGCCGAGGTCAGCGAGATCCTGAGAAAGACCTGGGACGCCGCCCGCTTCTGGATCATCTACGAGCGCCGTGACGATCGCCGCGATCCCGAAGCAACGGAAATCCGCAACGCCGCCTTCCGCATCACCCGCGGCTATAGCGGCGTCGTGGTCATCACGCTAAGCCTTCTCGGCAAGCGTGACAGCGACAATGATATCGAGCTGGTATTCGTCTGCTTCGAGCAGGATTTCCACAGGCGGAATTTCCGGGTGCGCTACGAAGGCAAGTTCGTCCCGGATGAATGAGGCTGCCTGATCAGGCAGCCAATGCGCGGGCGACCGCCTTGCGGATATCGGGAAGCGCAAACGGCTTGGAGACCACATCGACGATCTTTTCAGCCAGATCGTCAGCGCGTTCGCGCTGTTCGGCATAGCCGGTCATCAGCAGGATTTTCAGTGCCGGAAACGCCGACTTTGCCTGATGCGCCAGCTCGATGCCGTCCATGACGGGCATGCGGATATCCGACAGCAGCAGGTCGTAGACGCCGTCCTTCAGCTTCTCCAGTCCCTCGGCACCATCAGCCGCTTCTTCGGTCTCATGACCGTCGAGCCGCAGTGCTCGGGCTACGAAAGAACGGAGGGAGTCTTCGTCTTCCGTGATCAGAATTTTTGCCATCGATGCATCGCTCCGTCTTCATGCCCCAAGACGGAAATCGCATGCCGTTCCTTTGCGATCGGTAAACGGCGGCGGGCGATGGACGGGATGGTTAACAACCCGTCTGTACCAGAGGCGCTCAGGCGTCGCCGGTGACGACGCCGACGAAGGGAAGTTCGCGGAAAGCGTAGGCGACATCCATGCCGTAGCCGACGACGAAATAGTCGGGGCATTCGAAGCCGACATAATCGGCCTCCAGCTTTTCCTTGCGCTTGACGCTCTTGTCGAGCAGCACCGCGATCGTCACGTTGCGGGCGCCGCGTTCGAACAGCAGTTCCTTGGCAAACAGCAGCGTACGGCCGGATTCCAAAATGTCGTCGATCAACAGGACATCGCGGTCCTTCACGTCGCTATCGATATCCTTGACGATACGAACGCCCTGCGAGACCGTTCCGGTGCCGTAGCTCGACAGCGTGATGAACTCGACTTCAGGCGCCAGGCCGTTGTTGTGCAGGGCGCGGATCAGGTCGGCCGCGAAAATGAACGACCCCTTCAGGACAGCGATCACCAGCAGGTCCTTGGTCGGACTTTCGGCAATCTGCTTTGCCATCGCATCGTTGCGCTCGGCAATCTGCTCGGCAGTGAAAAGAGGCTCGATATTTTTTCCGCGCACGACAGGCATACGGCTTGCTCCGTGAAAATGAAGGGTAAGCCGTTAGCACATTAGACGCGGAGAAACACCCTTAGGGCATGAATGACAGGCGGACTTCCGGCATTTTTCCACGAGAGTGCTGAACGCGCGCCGAAAATCCGCGGCTCTCGCCGCCATAGATGACGTCGATGGGCGGGTTGATGACGATGCTTGCCATCAACCGGCCGTCGCTCACCAGATCGGCGCGAATGGGCCGAACCGTCTGCGTGGTGCCGCTCTCGTTTTCGAGAATGCCGTTGACCATCAGGATGCGCATGCCGTTGGCGTCGCGCGGCGTCAGCGTCACGTGGGTGAAATGCAGGGGCGATCCGATCGCAGACTGGTCGTCCGCCTGAAGACTGGAGAAACCGCCGGACAACCCGAAGACCAGAAGAAAAAGCAGAAGGACAAGCGCCGCAAAACTCTTGAACGATGCCTGCTGCAGATGTTCTTCCAGGGCGTGGTAGGCAGACGCCACGGCTGTCACTACCTTCGGTATCTCGGCCTTTGGCGCGGTGGCCGTCCGCTTGCGATTATCGTTGAAACTTTTCGCATTGAAGCCTGACGATGAGCTTCGCCCGCTGATGACGACGAACTCGGCATCGGAAATGTCGGCCGGGCGCGTTCCGGCCCGCGGCTGGCGTGCCGCCTTGTCCGGCGGCAGGAAATCATAGGCGTGCCCCGGCGCGCGGCGGCTGAACGAAGATGCTTCCATGATGACGGCCTTTCAGCTCTTCACATGGTTTCGGTGCACGGACGATACCGGGCATTGAAACGAATCCAGCTCAGTCGTAAATTTTAATGGTTAATGCTTCGCTAAATCCGGTGCCGAGAGGGCATCTTTCCGCCGAAATTTACCCGTTGTTAATCCACTTGGTTAACAAGTCGATGGTGTGAAACCTCGAACAATCTGAGTTGCCCGTTGATCCACTTCGAGAATGTCGGTTTGCGCTATGGCATGGGGCCGGAAATCCTCCGGGACCTGACCTTTGACATTCCGAAAAAGTCCTTCCAGTTTCTGACGGGTCCCTCCGGCGCCGGCAAGACCACGCTGCTGCGCCTGCTCTTCATGTCGCTGCAGCCGACCCGCGGTCTGATCCGCATGTTCGGCCGCGATATTTCCGATATTCCGCGCCCGGAACTGCCGCTGCTGCGCCGCCGCGTCGGCATTGTCTTCCAGGACTTCCGCCTTCTCGACCACCTGACGACCTATGAGAACGTCGCGCTGCCGCTGCGCGTGCGCGGCAAGGACGAGAGCACCTACAAGACCGACGTCCTGGAACTGCTGAAATGGGTCGGGCTCGGCGAGCGCATCAACGTGCTGCCGCCGGTCCTCTCCGGCGGTGAGAAGCAGCGTGCCGCGATCGCCCGCGCCCTGATCGACCGCCCGGAAGTCCTGCTCGCCGACGAACCGACCGGCAACGTCGATCCGCCGATGGCGCGCCGCCTTCTCAATCTCTTCCTCGAGCTTAACCGGCTCGGCACCGCCGTCGTCATCGCCACCCACGATCTGGCCCTGATGGACCAGGTCGAGGCGCGGCGGATGATTCTGTCCGAGGGGCATCTCGACGTCTATGACTGAGCGATCCCCCAGCAAGAAGGTAGCGGAAGCGGCCACCCAGCAGCAGCGGCGCCCTGAAATGCGCGTTCGCCCGACAGCGCCGATACTGCCGCCCTCCAACATCCAGGGCAACGCGCTGATGGTGGTGATCGCCATCATGGCCTTCCTCGCCTGTCTGACACTCGGCGGCGTCAGCATGGTGCGCTCGACCGCCGCCAGCTGGGAAAGCCAGATCTCCCGCGAAATCACCATTCAGATCAAGCCGGACGACGGCCTCGACATGGAAAAGGCGCTGAACCAGGCGCGCGATATCGCCATGACCTTCGTCGGCACCAAGAGCGGCCAGATCGTCGATGAGGCGGCGACTGCCCGCCTGCTGGAGCCCTGGCTCGGCAGCGGCCTCGATCTCAAGGAACTCCCGGTTCCCCGGCTCGTTATCGTTACGATCGACGAAAACAATCCGCCGGATTTCGAGGCAATGCGCTCACTGCTCAAGGACAGTATCCCGCAGGCGACGCTGGACGACCACAGAACCTGGGTCGACCGGCTGGTCTCGATGGCGCATACGACAGTGATGATAGGCACGGGTATTCTGCTTCTGGTCTTCACCGCTATGGTGCTCACCGTCGTCTTCGCCACGCGCGGCGCTCTGTCGGGCAACCGCCATATCGTCGAGGTGCTTCATTTCGTCGGAGCCGAAAGCTCCTTCGTTGCAACCGAATTCCAAAAACACTTCCTGAAGATCAGCCTCAAGGGTTCGGCAATCGGCAGCGGTCTGGCAGCGCTGTTTTTTGCCGCCGCCGGCTTCCTGCAGAGCCGTACGATCGCGACACCGCAGACCGATCAGGCCACCGCGCTTTTCGGGACCTTTTCTGTCGGCGTGCTCGGCTATTTCGGCATCTTCGCCACGATGATCATCATCGCCCTGCTGACGACGCTGACGGCGCGCGTCACGGTCGTCCGCACGATATACGAGATCGATACACTTCGCTCCGATCCGACACGAACAGACGGGATAGCGAGCTGATGATAGCGATCACACATAGCGCCGCCTTTGCCCGTTCGCTGCCGCAATCCCGATATATGCACGACTCATGACCATGGGCTACACGAGACGCAATCCGATTCGCCCCGATCCGGCGCTGGCAAGCTACCGGGTCGAGACGCCGCGTCGTGGGCCTCTGCGCCGCATGCTGCGCTGGTGCGGCTTTGCCGTCGTTCTGGCAATGGCGCTGGTTTTCGGCGGCTTCCTGCGCTTTGCCGATTCCGTCACCACAATGAGGCCTCCAGCCGAACCGAAGGCCGACGCGATCGTCGTGTTGACAGGCGGCTACCAGCGCATCGACCAGGCGGTCGAACTCCTGCAGAAGGGCGCCGGCAAGCGGCTGCTGATTTCAGGCGTCCACCCCTCGACCACACCGGCGCAGATTCGCAAGACCACGACAGGGTCGGCCGATCTCTTCGATTGCTGTGTCGATATCGGCTATGACGCGATCGACACGATCGGCAATGCCGAGGAAGCATCGAACTGGATCCATGCCAAGGGCTACCGAAGCGTGCTCGTCGTCACCAACAACTATCACATGCCCCGCAGTCTCGCCGAACTTGCCTATGTCGACGACGACACCCAGTTCATCCCCTATCCGGTCGTGAATTCCGACCTGAAGACGCGCGCCTGGTTCATGGATCCGAATGCGCTGCGTGTCATGCTCGCCGAGTATGGCAAGGTGCTGTTTGCCGGTGCGCGCAACATCACCGGCTTCGGCCGTCATCCCGGCCTGYGTTCGGCTGCCGCCGACGGCAAGGACTGAAGCGAAGCGTCTTTTTCTGGCGGTGATAATCGTGTAGGCAGGTCGCAACCGCCCTGCCCGCGGATATAGGCTTTTCGGGAAACCTTATGCTCGCCCTGCGTTCCGTTCTCTTCAACACGATCTTCTACGCCAACCTCATCCTGCGGATGATCGTGCTTTCGCCCTATTATTTCGTCGTGCCCCGGCTGACCGCCTATCGCATTCCGAAGAACTGGGCGCTCTCGAACCATTGGTTGATGGAGAAGATCGTCGGCACGACCTTCGAGATCGAGGGCATGGAGAACCTGCCCGATGGCGGCTACATCCTGGCGCCGAAGCATCAATCCTTCTGGGATACCTACGCGCTGCTGCCCTGGCTGAAGGACCCGGTCTATATCCTCAAGCGCGAGCTGATGTGGATCCCGCTGTTCGGCTGGTACGCCAAGAAGCAGCGGATGATCCCGGTTGACCGCGGCGCCCGCGGCAAGGTGATGGTCGAAGTGCTGAAGCGGACCAAGGAAGAGCTGTCGACCGGCCGCCAGCTGATCATCTATCCTGAAGGCACCCGCCGCCCGCCAGGCGCCGAGCCAGTCTACAAATATGGCATTGCCCGCATGTATCGGGATCTCAACATCCCCGTCGTGCCGATCGCCATGCATCCAGGCCTGTTCTGGCCACGCCGCAGCACCATGCGCTATCCCGGCCATTTCAAGGTCCGCATACTGCCCGCGATCATGCCGGGCATGGATCCGGATGCCTTTTTCGAGCATCTCGTCGAAGTTACGGAGCGAGCCAGCGACGAACTGCTTCTCGACACCGTCGCCCGCAATCCGCATCTCCCGCTGCCGCAGACGGCCATCGACCGGCTTGCCGTTCTGAACGAACCGAAGACCGCGTCGGCCTGAGTTCAGGCGGCGCGCAGCCGCTCGACTTCGCCGACCACCTGCTCCAGCCAGTGATCGCGGATCCCCATCTGCTTCAGATGAGACAAGGTGTTGAAGACATAAGCGTCGTTCGGACCCGATTGGCCCTCGGCCTCATTGACGACGCGCGCGGCCTCGCCGGTATCAAGGGCGCCCGCATATTGCACATGGCTGCGGTCCACGACATAGGCGACTGCCTTCACCGCGCGGCCATCGGCCAGCAGCAGCGAGACGCGCTTTTCCAGATAGACATTGGTCACCAGTTCGCGAGCCCGCAGATAGTCGATGACCTCGTCCCAATTTTCCGGCGCGACGGAGAAAGCCATGCCGCGGCATGAGCCACCGCGATCGAGACCGAGCACGAGACCGGGATTTTCCCGCGTTCCCCGATGAACCCAGGAGCGGACGCAGAGCGAACGCCGATAGCCATAAATCAGAGCCTGCGACCGTTCAGCAAACTCGAAGCCCGGGTTCCACATTAGGGATCCGTAGCCAAACACCCAAAATTCGTCCATATCGCAAGCCAGACCGAGATTCCCATTCGCGATTCACCATTGGAGAACATCATGGCAGCGTCAAGCCAATCCGGCAGCAGCAGAAAATTCTGGTGGCTCGGCTTGGGCATCGTACTGGTGGTCGCAATCTATACCGGCGGCTGGTTCTACGCCGCTTCACAGCTCAAGGACACGGTTCTGAAGGTTATCGCGCCGCATAACACTGCCGGTGTCAGCGGTGAATGCGCCGATATCGATTTCCGCGGCTATCCTTTCCGCATCGGCCTGTTCTGCTCGAAAGTCGATGTCGACGACAACAAGAACGGCGTGTCGGCGAGCTTCGGCCAGCTGCGCTCCGCCGCACAGGTCTATGCGCCTGGCCATATCGTCTGGGAACTGGATTCGCCTGCCGAAATCCGCACCGCAAACGGCCTGACCCTCTCGGCCCAATGGGCAAACCTGCAGTCCAGCCTGATCACCAAGTTCAAGGGCATCGACCGGACATCGACCGTTATCGAAGGACTGAAGGCGACCGCGGTTTCCTCCTATAGCGGTCAGACGATCGACGTCGATGCCGCCCGTACGGAAATTCATCTCCGCCAGAATGAAGGCGATCTTGATGGCGCGATCTCGCTGCAGGATGCCAGCACCGTCATCAAGGATTGGCCGCAGGTCTTCCCGAAATTCTCGGCGAGCGCCGACGTGACGCTGGTCGGTAAGGCGGGAATGATCGATGGCAGCGACAGACAGGGGCTTTACGGCGCCAGTGGCGAGCTGCGCAAGGTCGTGGCCGATATCGGCGACGGCAAGGTCATGACGCTGACCGGCCCCTTCTCCTTCGATAAGCAGGGCTTTCTTTCGGGTAAGTTCAAGCTTGAGATCGAGCAGCTCGGCCCGTGGCGCGACAGCATCAAGCAGACTTTCCCGCAGATCGCCAAGACCGTCGATACCGCCGCCAAGCTTCTGAAAGCGTTGGCAGCCGGCAGCGATCGCGTGTCGGTGGATCTGGTGGTCAATCGCGGCGAGGCAACCGTCAGCGGCTTCATCCCGCTCGGCTCCATCCCGCCGATCTAAAGCGTTTTCTGAGAAACGCTCGCGGTTAGCTCTTCTTCGGTTCCTGGCCGTGATGGCGGCCGAAGTCCGGCGCATCGACGTCCTGACCAGCCTGGATGATCGAGCGTCGGATGGCGCGGGTGCGGGTGAAGAGCTCGAAAAGCTTGTCGCCCTCGCCCCAGCGAATGGCCCGCTGCAGATAGGCGAGATCTTCCGAGAAACGCGACAGCATCTCGAGGATCGCATCCTTGTTGTGCAGGCAGACGTCGCGCCACATGGTCGGATCGGATGCCGCAAGACGGGTAAAGTCGCGGAAACCCGAAGCCGAATACTTGATGACCTCGGATTCGGTCACCGCCTCCAGATCGTCGGCAGTGCCGACGATATTGTAGGCGATGATGTGGGGCAGATGCGAAACGATGGCCAGCACCTTGTCGTGGTGCTGCGGATCCATCTCATCGACCCGAGCGCCGAGCGCCTCCCAGAACTGGCGAAGCTTGGCAAGCGCTGCCGGATCGGTACCGGTCACCGGCGTGAAAATGCACCAGCGCTGTTCGAACAGTCCGGCGAAACCAGCATCCGGTCCGGACTTTTCGGTACCAGCCAGCGGGTGGCCCGGAATGAAGTGAACGCCTTCGGGAATATGCGGCTGCATCTGCGCGATAACAGAGGCCTTGGTCGAGCCCACGTCGGTGACAATCGCGCCCGGCATCAGCGTTGCAGCGATTTCCTTGGCGACACTTCCAGACGCACCGACCGGCACCGAAACGATGACGAGATCCGCACCCTTGACGGCTTCAGCCGCAGACTGGAGATAACGGTCACCGAGACCGAGTTCTTCCGCCCGCTTCAGCGTGTCGGCGCTGCGGGTCGAGATCACCACTTCCTTGGCGATCCCCAGCCGCTTGACGTCGTGAGCAATCGACGAGCCGATGAGGCCGATACCGATAAGCGCGATGCGGTCGAACTGGATGGTCATGCCTTGCGTCCCATAAACTCGCCGAGCGACTCGATAACACCGCGGTTCGCCTCTTCCGGGCCGACGCTCATGCGCAGCGAGTTCGGGAAGCCATACCCCTTGACCGCACGCAGGACGTAGCCGCGGCTGGTCAGGAACTCGTCGGCATCGGCAGCACGCTTGCCATCGGCATCGGGAAAATGGATGAGAATGAAATTGGTGACCGACGGCGTCACCGTCAGTCCAATTGTCTCAAGGGCACCCTTGAGCTTCTCGATCCACATCAGATTGAAGGCAACAGCCTCCTGCACATGTGACTGATCGCGAACAGCCGCAGCGCCTGCGGAAATTGCCGGCGCATTGATGTTGAACGGGCCACGGACGCGATTGAGGGCGTCGATGATCTCGACCGGCGCATACATCCAGCCGACGCGGAGCGCGGCCAGACCATAGACCTTTGAGAAGGTGCGGGTCATGACGACATTGGCGTTGGACGAGACGATCTCGATACCGGATTCATAATCGTTGCGGCGAACATACTCCGCATAGGCGGCATCGAGCACCAGCATGGCATCCTTCGGCAGCCCAGCCTGAAGACGGCGGATTTCGCTGACCGGCACATAGGTGCCTGTCGGGTTGCCCGGATTGGCGATGAACACCATCTTCGTCTTCGGCGTCACGGCTGCGAGAATCGCATCGACATCGACCGCGTGATCCTTCTCCTTGACGGTGACGGGCGTGGCACCCGCGCCCATGATCTGGATCTTGTAAACGAGGAAGCCGTGCTCGGTGATGATCGCCTCGTCGCCGGCGCCGAGATAGACGTGGCAGAGCAGGCCGAGCAGCTCGTCCGAGCCGTTGCCGCACATGATGTTAGCCGGATTCAGACCGTGAACAGCAGCGATCGCCTCGCGCAGCTCATGTGCCTGGCCGTCAGGATAGCGCTCAAGATTGCCGGCAGCGTTCTTGAAAGCTTCGATTGCCTTCGGGCTGGCGCCGAGCGGCGTCTCGTTGGAGGAGAGCTTGTAGACGCGGGCAACGCCCGGCGCATGTTCCTTGCCCGGCACATAGGCTGCGATATCAAGAATACCGGGACGTGGAACGGGCTTGCTCTTCTCAACGCTCATGGGATCAACCTTGGAAAAATGCCGGGAATTCCGGCTTAAATTGCCCTTTGGCAATAAAACGGAAAGCGGCTTTTGTCGAGTGACTTAGCGGTTGCGCGTGGTCGGAACGCCATGCGGCGCAAGAACCGGCACGAAGACGCGGCGCGAGGCGCGTGCCGCTACCGGCAGACCCTGATAGAGACGCTTCTGCGCCTCGACGATGATGACACCGGAGAAGGCGGGCCACAGCGTCCGTCCGATGCGCTCGAAGCCACGCCGCAGGCTCAGTACAGTGCGCAGCTTGGACGGCGGGAAGAACAGCGCCTCGGCGGAAGCTCCGGGGGTAAAGTTGGTCTCGCGCAGCAAATGCGTCAGCTGGCCACGCGAATAGGGGCGGCCGGAGCCGAAGGGCGTGTGCTCCATCCGCGCCCAGACGCCACGCCGGTTTGGCACGACGATCACCAGACGCCCGCCCGGCGCAAGTACCCGCCAGAGCTCCTTCAGCGTCTCCCGCGGGCTTTCGGCAAATTCCAGCGAATGAACCATCAGCACACGGTCAACGGATGAATCCGGTAGCGGCAACTCCTCGTCGAAGATCAGCGCCGTCGAGGACAGCGAGCCCATCGGCCAGTTCACGGCACCCTGGCCGGCCGGCATGAAGGCGAAGGTGCGCTCGGTATCGGCGCCGAAACGATCGAGAAACGGCACGGCATAGCCGAGCCCGACCAATCGCTCCTGCGGCAACCGCACCCAGAGCGATGACAGCGCCATGGCGATCGACTGCTCGGCCAGGCGGCCAAGCTCGGAATGATAAAACTGGCGTAGGTCGACAATATCCGCGTGCATTGCAGTAAATGTTATCAGTGGGCGGTTGGACTTCAAGGCCGGAGCCTCTACATTCCGGACATGTCCGTAGGAAAGAGGCCGTTCAGACTATGAAACCTTTGGAATTAGAAGTTTTTCTCTGCCGCTCCGATAACTTTGGCGTTCTCGTGCATGACCCGGAAACCGGCCTGACGGCAACGATCGACGCGCCGGATGCGGCTGCGGTCGAAGCGGCTGCCAAGCGCCGCGGCTGGACGATTTCCCACATCTTCACCACCCATCACCATACTGACCATGTCGAAGGCAATCTGGCGCTGAAGGAGCAGTTCGGCTGCGAGATCATCGGCCCGGTGAACGAGGCCGTCGCCATCCCGGGCCTCGACAAGACGATGGCCGATGGCGACAGCTTCACCTTCGGCGATCATACGGTCAATGTGATCGAGACCCCCGGCCACACAGCCGGTCACATCTGCTACCACTTCGTGGACGACAAGCTGCTCTTTGCCGCCGATACGCTGTTTGCACTCGGCTGCGGCCGCCTTTTCGAGCGCCCCGCCGCCGACATGTGGCATTCGCTGCAGAAGCTCGCGGTGCTACCGGATGAGACGGCCATCTATTTCGGCCACGAATACACGCTGTCCAACGCCCGCTTCGCCGTCACCATCGATCCAACAAATGAGCGGCTGAAGGCCCGCGCCGCCGAAATCGAGGCATTGCGCGCCGAGGGACGTTTCACGATCCCGACGACGCTGGCGCTCGAGAAGGAAACCAACCCCTTCCTGCGCGCTGCCGATCCGGCGATCCGCCGCAATCTTCTGATGGAAACCAAGACGAACGAAGAGGTCTTTGCGGAAATCCGCAAGCGCAAGGACAATTTCTGATGTTGCCCGATGAGATCATCGAAGCACTTTCGATGCAACCGCATCCGGAAGGCGGCTTCTATGTCCAGACCTTCCGCGACACCAATGGCGGCGAGCGCGGCCATTCGACGGCAATCTACTATCTGCTGAAATCAGGGCAGCGGTCGCATTGGCATCGCGTCCACGACGCCGCCGAGATTTGGCACTACTACGCCGGCGCACCGCTCGCCCTGCTTCGCTCGGAAGATGGAACGAGCAGCGAAACGCTGAAGCTCGGCACCGACCTGGCGGGCGGCGAACGCCCGCAAGCGATCATTCCCGCCAACTGGTGGCAATCGGCCGAAACGCTCGGCGATTTCACGCTTGTCGGCTGCACCGTGTCACCTGGCTTCGAATTCTCGAAATTCGAGATGGCACCACCGGACTGGGCACCGGCCGGCTGACCTACTCAGCCGCAGCAGTCTGTTTCGGCGCCGTCTTGCGCCGGAACATTTCCTGCGCCGCCAGAATGGCACCACCGGTTACCAGCAGGCAGGCAAGAGCAATCCGCCAGCTCGGCTCGGCAAAGCCGAACAGCGTCAGAATGAGCGTCGAGAGCAGCGGAGCAGCATAGCTTGCAGCGCCCAAAATCTGGATATCGCCGTTCTTGACGCCATGATCCCAGGCATAGAAGGCCGCCCCCACAGGAAAGAGCCCGAGCCCGACGACGGCAAGCCACTCGAATGCCGTTTCAGGCCAGACGGTGGTTTCCAATCCGAGATGGCAGACGAGCGACAGGAGAGAGGTCGCGATGCAGAAACCGGTCACGACATCGGTCGAAACAGCATCGAAGCGGCGCGTCAGCAGCGAATAGCCGGACCAGGTGAACGCGCAGAGAAACGCCGCGCCATAACCGACGGCATAGGCGCCATCGAAATTTATGCCGTTGCGTCCGACGATCAGAAACGTGCCGCAGAGACCGGCAAGGGCACCGGCAATATGATACCAGCGGAGCTTCTCGCCGGGCAGCAGCGCCGAGCCGACGACGATCAGCAGCGGCCACAGATAGGCGATCAGCCCCGCCTCCACCGCCGGAGCGTTCCGGAGCGCCGTGAAATAGAGAAAATGATAGCCGAACAGACCGGCGATGCCGACGATCCAGACCTTCGCCGGCTGCTTCAAGAGCGCCAGCCGCGACGGGTTGAGAACGAGGACGGCGATGCCGGGGATACTGCCGATGGCAAAGCAGATCGCCGACAGCTGAAACGGCGGCATCTTGCCCGAAGCGGCGGTGAAGAGCGCCAGAAACGACCACATCAGAATGGCCGTAAACCCGATCAGTGTTGCCCGAAGCTTCATCATGCCCCCCGATTGCGGAGACAGGCTCCGTCAGCTGGCGCTGTATTTTACCGCCTTGATCGTCACCGTTCCGTATTGCGTCGGAATGCTGACGTAGACTGGAGCATATACATTTGCCGCATCAGCCTTGGCAAACCAGATTTCCATCCGCCCGCTCTTGCTCAGATAATCGATATCCTTGCGGCCCTTCTTGTAGCCCGACCGCGGAACGAAGCGCACGCTGCAGACGGTCGCCTTGCCGGTGAACCCATCCGTCGCAAAATCTTCGGAGCCCTTCGGCGATAGCACCAGATCCATGCGCATCTCGCCGTCATAGATCGGCAGCTTCTGCGAGCAGAGCTTCACGTCAGCAGGAAAGATCAGGCCGGAAATCGGATCGAGAACCGATCGCATGTCGCCCGGCGATACATTGATCCAGTTGCTCGGCGGCTTGCGCTCCGGCTTCACCGTCGTCGAAACGATATTACCGTTGCTGTAGCGAACCTCGTAGGTCCGCGCCCGCTTGCCGCTCTTGTAATAGAGCGAATAGCGCTGCGCCTGCAGCCGGTCATCGCGAATGACGCCGTCGACGCTGGTCTTAGCCGAAATCGTCGTCACCAGGTCGGCAAGACCAGCCGAGCTGATGTCGCCGGATACCGTGTAGCTCTTGTCATCCTCAATCTGCGTGACGAAGGCGGCTCGCGCGATCGGCAAGACACCGAGGGCGACGCGATATTCCGTGCGGTGGCGGATCTCCTCCGCGCCGGCCGGAATCGCCATCGATGCCACGATTGCAGGGATCAAAATCCGTCTGCCCAGAAGAGCCATGAAGCGAGCCTTGTTTGACGGGCGAACGCTGCCCTGTTGCGCGGTCTATACTCTGGCCGCTTGTCGAAGCAAACACGAGCTTTTTGACAGAATTGCGGGAAAGGCCAAGGTTTGGCTTGACGCGGCGAGCCGCTCTGACTATAGAACCGCAACTTTCCAATCATGGCCTTGGATTGCAAGCCCGGTTTTGCCGGTGCGTCGTAATTCGGCGGCTGAGAAAAACAAGAATAGGTGTCAAATGTCTCGCGTGTGCGAATTGACCGGCAAGGCCGTCCTCGTTGGCAACAATGTCAGCCATGCCAACAACAAGACCAAGCGCCGGTTCCTGCCGAACCTGTGCCAGGTTACCCTGATCTCCGACGCTCTCGGCCAGCGTTACCGCCTGCGCGTTTCGGCTCACGCCCTGCGCTCGGTCGAACATCGCGGTGGTCTCGACGCGTTCCTGATCAAGGCAAGCGAAAACGAACTGTCGATGCGCGCTCGTCTGCTGCGCCGCCAGATCGTCAAGAAGACTGCAGAAGCTGCTGCTGCCGCCTAAGCATCGGCGCGCTTTCTTCTCGAAAGTTTCAAAAGGCTTGCACGGTTGAAACCGGACAAGCCTTTTGCTTTGCCGGTATGGTACCGGCCAAAATTTGTTCACTCCAACTGGTGGCATCACCCAGGATAAAAAAATGCTGAAGACACGCTATCTGCTTATCTATGTGGCGCTAATGACGCTCGTCGTCGTCGCCTCAAACTTCCTCGTTCAGTTTCCGCTGAACGCCACGGTCGCCGGCATCAACCTTGCCGACATCCTGACCTGGGGCGCCTTCACCTATCCGATCGCCTTCCTGATCACCGATCTGACGAACCGCCAGTTCGGTCCGCAGACCGCCCGCAAGGTCGTCTTTGCAGGCTTCGTTGTCGGCGTCGGCCTGTCCTTCTACACGGCCGTTCCGCGCATCGCGATCGCCTCGGGTTCGGCCTATCTTGCCGGACAGCTGCTCGACATCGCCGTCTTCAACCGCCTTCGCCGTCAGGCCTGGTGGCGCGCGCCGCTGGTCGGCTCGTTGATCGGCTCGGCGCTGGATACGATCATCTTCTTCTCCTTCGCCTTTGCCGCCTTCTTCGTCTTCTTCGGCGCGAACGAACCCTTCGCGCTGGAATCGGCGCCGATCCTCGGCGTGCTCTCGATGGAGGCTCCGCGCTGGATCTCCTGGGCGCTCGGCGACTTCACCGTGAAGATGCTGGTTGGACTCGTCATGCTGCTGCCCTACGGCGCCCTGATGAACACCCTGCGCCCGATGCAGGCAACAGCCGCTCGCTAAAAGCAAATGAGGCCGTTGGCGCTATGCCGGCGGCCCTTTCGTTCTGAGGGCAGGATGGCGCAATACTTCCGCGACGAGGCTATCGACCGGCTCTGAGGAATCGAGCCTGAGCAACGGCGTTGCTCTGCCCTTCAGCCATTCCTCATGCGAAGCGGCGCTTCGCCGCTCCGGCCCTGCCGTATCGTAGCTTTCGGCCCATTCCAGGAATTCCTGGCTCTTCTCCGCCATGTCGCCACCCGGCTTGATCCGGTCGCCATAGCGGGTCTCCTCGCGCCGCCGGATGCGTGCCATGCGCATTGCGGGGTCGATCCTGAGGAAGACGATGAGATCGTAGAGCGGCTCGAACTCGGCCGCCCATTTCAGCGCTGAGCCAGAGAGAACCCAGCCGTCGGAGGCTTGGATTGCCTCATGCAGCATCGCCACCCGCGCCTCGACCGGCCGCTGTGTGGTGAATGGCGGATCGGTCGGCATCCAGAAGAAATGATCGGTATCGAGGTGCCGGAGCCCAAGCTTCCCGGCAAGGGCTTGACCGAGCGTGGTGGTGCCGGAGCCTGACGCTCCCATGACATGAATATTCAGCATGGCTCTCTCGATTTGGGTGAAGGGAGAGAGCAGATAGCGGAGAGTTGTGACAGTTGTTCGGCGACGCACTCAGTCGGCGAGCCGGAACTCGAGCATCATGTTCCGCTGCAGGATCGAATGGTTATCATCCGAAACGAGGATGACATGGGTCGAGCCATCCTCGGCCTGGAAGGCATCGAGCCCTTCCATATTGTCGATCTGATAGCCGAAATCGGCGGTCATCAGCACCGTGCCGGTTGCGACAGCGCCAGGCCGGATCTCGGCGGCAGCGATCCGGCGGATGCGCATGCCGATACCATCTGCCATATTGAAGCGCCGCTCCAGAAGCAGCAGATCACCGTCAGGCAGAAAGGCCCCGTCGGTTGGATCGAAGTCGCCGGAGCGGCTGACTGCGAACCGGCCCTTCAGCGGCCCCTCCAGAATCGCCGCATAGACGTTTCCATCATCATCGAGGCTCTCTTCCGCGACGATGACCGCCGCGCCCTTCAGGGCGCTGTCTGCGGGTGCAATCGCCACCGTCTCAAGGCTGCGGTTGCCGCGCAGTTCATCGCGCGGGATCAGGATGGGCAGCGTGCCCAATGCGGGTGAATTCGCGAAACCCTGACGAGGATAGATATCGACCCGATGGTTACCCTCGAAGGAAACGAGTGCCCTGTTCTTGTCGAGCGCCAGCCCTTCGGCATCCATGCGGCCTTTGCCTTCAAAGCTGCGGCCGGTCGCGTCCTTCATCGGAGTGATATCGACATCGGCAAGGCCGGAAAGACGGCCCTGCGCATCGCGCACCAGCGTCCCGGTCAGCCAATGGCCGGTATCGAGCACCCCCGCCACATGCTTGCGATCCGGATCGACCTTGATCGATGACCACGAGCCGAAGATCCGGTTGCTCGACACCATTTCCAGGCCGCCGATGAATTCCAGCGGGCCGAACCTGGTTTCGTTTGAACCAATCTTGAAGGTGGTGACGACTCGACTCTCGATCGGAGCGCTCTCGGCAAACACGGCAGATGGCAATCCCGCGAGGCAGGCGGCAAGCATGGCCACGCGGGAAAAAGCGGTCATATGGGTCAGCTGGCGCGGCGTGTGCGGCCGCCACGCGGCTGCGCAGCCTGATCCTCGAAGAGCGAGGCCAGCTGTTCCGTCATCGCCCCTGCAAGCTCGTCGGCATCGACGATGGTGACGGCGCGGCGATAGTAGCGCGTGACGTCGTGACCGATACCGATGGCGAGCAGCTCGACCGGCGAACGCGTCTCGATCTGCTCGATGACGGCGCGCAGGTGGCGCTCCAGATAGTTGCCCGGATTGACCGACAGCGTCGAGTCGTCGACCGGCGCGCCATCCGAGATCATCATCAGGATCTTGCGCTGCTCGCGCCGCGCGATCAGCCGGTTATGCGCCCACATCAGCGCTTCACCGTCGATATTTTCCTTGAGCAGTCCCTCGCGCATCATCAGCCCGAGATTGCTGCGGGCGCGGCGCCAGGGAGCGTCTGCAGACTTGTAGATGATATGGCGGAGATCGTTGAGGCGGCCCGGCGTCTGCGGCTTACCACCGGCCAGCCAGCTCTCGCGCGCCTGTCCACCCTTCCAGGCCTTGGTGGTAAAACCGAGGATCTCGACCTTGACGCCGCAACGCTCCAGCGTGCGCGCCAGAATATCGGCGCAGGTGGCAGCAACCGTGATCGGGCGTCCGCGCATCGAGCCGGAATTGTCGATCAGCAGCGTCACGACGGTATCGCGGAACTGCGTGTCGCGCTCCATCTTGAAGGACAGCGCCTGCATCGGATCGATGATCATGCGCGTCAGACGTGCCGGATCGAGATAGCCCTCTTCCAGGTCGAAATCCCAGGACCGGTTCTGCTGCGCCATCAGGCGGCGCTGCAAGCGGTTCGCCAGACGGCCGACGGCACCCTGCAGATGCGCCAGCTGCTTGTCGAGGAAGGCGCGCAGGCGCTCGAGCTCCGTGGCGTCACAGAGTTCCTCGGCAGTGATGATCTCGTCGAATTCTTCGGTAAAGACCCGGTAATCGACCTTCTCGTTGAAATCGGCGAAAGGCGTATTCGGACGGCGGGTCTCGCCCGGCGTCTCGGAATCGTCCTCGCCTTCTTCCATCATGTCGTCGTCGGAGATTTCGGCGCCTTCGGTCTCGCCGTCCTCCATCTGCTCGTCGGCGACTTCGCTGTCTTCGACGGGTGCAGCATCCGAACCGGCGTCTTCGTCGACCTCGTCCTGATCCTGCTCGTCGCCGCTCGGCTGGTCGTCCTGATCCGAATCCTCGTCGGTTTCCGGCTCGCTGTCGTCGTCGCCATACTCCTCGGCCATTTCCATGGCCGACAGCATGTTGCGGATGACCTTGGAAAAGGCCTGCTGGTCGTTGATGACGTTGGACAGATTATCGAGCTCGGCCCCGGCCTTGTCCTCGATGAAAGGACGCCAGAGGTCGAGCACCTTGCCTGCCGAGGCCGGCGGCTTCTGACCGGTGAGCTTCTCGCGCACCATCATCGCCACGGCTTCACCGATCGGCGCGTCTTCCTGGCGCTCGATACCGTTGAAATTCGCCTTTGCATATTTCTCGTCGGTCATGGAGCGCAGGTTCGCAGCCATGCCTTCCATCCGCAGCGCGCCGATCGACTCGACACGCGCCTGCTCGACGGCGTCAAACACTGCGCGGGCGTCAGAACCCTGCGGCGCCATGGTCGTGTGGACCTTCTCGTCGTGGCAGGCAAGCCGCAGCGCCATGGAATCGCCGAGGCCGCGGGTCACCGCCAGCTCATGCGCCGTCGGCCGCTTGGAAAGCTCGGGCAGCCGGATACGCTCCGCCGTCATTCCCGGACGTTCGTTGGCGAAGGTCACTTCGACCTCGTCGTTACCGGCGATTGCGCGGACGCAGCCGGTTATCGCGCGCCGCAACGGCTCGATATCGACGGGGCCGTTGGGCTTGGCTTTCGAATTGTCACCACGAGATGCCATGATCGACCGGCCTTAGGCCTCCAGCACGATGTTGGCGGCGCTTTCCTTCAGCTCGACGCCAAAGGCACGCTGGTAATGCTCGGCAACCAGCGCACGTTCAAGCTCGTCGCACTTGTTGAGGAAGGTGACGCGGAAGGCGAAGGCGAGATCACCGAAGATCTCGGCATTCTCGGCCCAGGTAATGACGGTACGCGGGCTCATGACGGTCGACAGGTCGCCGTTCATGAACGAAGCGCGCGTCAGATCGGCAACGCGAACCATCTTCGAGACGGTATCGCGGCCATCCTTGTCCTTGCCGAAGCTCTTCACCTTGGCAGCGATGATGTTCACTTCATGCTCGTGTGGCAGATAGTTCAGCGTCGTGACGATCGACCAGCGGTCCATCTGCGCCTGGTTGATCTGCTGCGTACCGTGATAAAGGCCGGTAGTATCGCCGAGACCGACCGTATTGGCAGTCGCGAACAAGCGGAAAGCCGGGTGCGGACGGATAACGCGACTCTGGTCGAGCAGCGTCAGACGGCCGGCGGATTCCAGCACGCGCTGGATGACGAACATCACGTCCGGGCGGCCCGCATCGTATTCGTCGAAGACGAGCGCGACATTGTGCTGGTAGGCCCAGGGAAGGATGCCATCCTTGAACTCGGTGACCTGCAGCCCGTCCTTGACGACGATCGCATCCTTGCCGATCAGATCGATACGGCTGACATGGCTGTCGAGGTTGATACGCACGCACGGCCAGTTGAGGCGCGCGGCGACCTGCTCGATATGCGAGGACTTGCCGGTACCGTGGTAGCCGGAGATCATGACGCGGCGGTTATGCGCAAAGCCTGCAAGAATGGCGAGCGTCGTCTCGCGGTCGAAAAGATAGTCTGGATCGAGATCCGGAACATAGGCGTCGCCCTTGCTGTAGGCGGGAACGCGAATATCGGAATCGATGCCGAAAACGTCTCTGACCGAAACGGTCGTGTCCGGCAGAGCGGGAATATCTAACTCAATCTTGCTCATCACGTCTCCAAGGCGGGCATAGCGCCCGGCCATATCTCTCAGGCCATTTCGCAACCGCGACGCCGCAGTTTTCTACCACGCCGTCCAGGGTGAGAACGTCGGCGATGCTTCTCCGGGACTGAAATGAAACCTCGGCGGGATGATGACCCCGAGCATTCTAGAACAAAGTCCCGGACAAGAAACGCCGCGTCCGGAAGGAAGGCAAAGGCGCCAGAAGCAAAACGCAATAATGCATGCCGCGATTGCCTGCGGCCCTAGCCGATTTGGACCATACCCGATTGAAGACGGAGAGCAAGGACGGGAATTAACAAAAACCGTTCTGCTTCAACAATTGATAGGCCTGGATCACGGCACGGAACCGCTCTTCGGATCCGCGGTCGCCGCCATTGGCGTCAGGGTGGTGCTTTTTCACCAACTCCTTGTAGCGCGTCTTGATCTCGGCCGACGTCGCATCGGCAGCAAGGCCCATCGTATCAAACGCCTTGGCTTCCAGGCTTTTCAGCTTGCGCTGTTCTGGAAAGCGCGGGCCGCTGCCCTTGCTGCCACTGACGAAGCCGAACGGATCGCGCACCCGGTTATAGGAGCCTGAGCGGACGTCCGATTGCAGCGGGCTGTTCTTGGCGGCCTTGTTGACGCCGACCGTCCAGGTGGGGCGATGACCGGTGATCGCTTCCTTCTGGTAACGGGCGATCTCTCCATCGGACAGGCCCGAGAAGTAGTTATAGCCCTTGTTGTATTCCTTGACGTGCTCGAAGCAGAATAGAAAGAACTGCCCCTCGGCATTGCGGCCGACGGGAGCGCGATGCGCACCTTTCTTGTCACAGCCGTCCCACTGACAGGTCGGGGGAGCCTGTTCGGGTTCCTGCTCGCGTTTGCGGCGGGTGCGGATGCGATCGAAATATTTGGAATCAAGTCTCATGACGGCGCTAATTATGAAGCTGCCGCGGCGCGACAACAAGAATTGACAAATGGGAATGTTGCTGGCTTGGTGGGAACCCCTTTTTTCACCAGCAACTGGACGAAAACGTGACCCTTCAGGCCCGCATAGAAGAAAAACTGACAGAGGCTTTCGTGCCCGAACGTTTGAGCGTCATCAACGAAAGCCACCTCCACGCTGGCCACCAGCCTGACATAACAGGGACAGGCGAAACACATATGCGTGTTCGCATCGTCTCTGAAAAATTTTCAGGAATGACGAGGCTAGCCCGACACCGGGCCATTACCGAACTCTTGAAACCAGAGCTCGATGCCGGGCTTCATGCCCTCGCCGTCGAACCCTCGGCACCAGGAGAAGCGACCCGCTGGTAGTGGATACCGGCCTCATATAAGTCTTCGCGGCGCGCAATCCAACAGCAAAAGCCGCTTAGACGGCCTTGGGCGCGTCTTCTTCGGCAGGGCGAATGCGCAGCTTGGTGATGCGGTTCTTTTCCCGCTTCATGACGATGAAGCGCTTGCCGTAGAAAGTGAAGGCCTGGCGCTCTTCCGGGATTGTCATCGACTCGTGAATGACGAGGCCGGCAATCGTCGTCGCCTCCTCGTCGGGAAGCTGCCAGTCGAGCGCCCGGTTCAGGTCACGGATCGGAACGCCGCCATCGACGACAACGGAACCGTCGGCCTCCTGACGGACACCCTGCATCTCTATGTCGTGTTCGTCGGAAATATCGCCGACGATCTCTTCCAGAATATCCTCGAGCGTGACGATGCCCTGCACCTCGCCATATTCGTCGACGACGACGGCGAAATGCTGCTTGCGGCGCAGGAAGGCGTTCAGCTGATCTTCGAGATTGGTGCTGTCCGGCACGAACCACGGCTTCTGCGCGATCCTGACGACGTCGAGATTCTCAGGCTCGACATTCGGCTCGGCCAGTGCCCGCAGCAGGTCCTTTGCATGCACGACGCCGATGATATTGTCGGTCGTGCCGCGCCACAGCGGCATGCGCGTATAGGGACTTTCGAGGATGGTGCGGACGATCGCTTCCGGCGCGTCGTCGGCATTGATGGCCCGCATCGCCATGCGATGCACCATAATGTCAGACAATTCGAGCTGGCTGAGATCGAGCACGCCGCCGAGGCGGTCGCGATCTGCCTTGACGACCGAGCCTTCCCGGTGAAGCAGATCGACCGCACCGCGCAGCTCTTCATGCGCCGTCAGCATCGATGTTTCCCGCGACAGCGTTATGCCGAAGACGCCGAGGATCTTGCGCACGATCGCATTGATGAAGGACGAGACCGGGCCGACAATGGCGACGAAAAGCTTGACGGCAAAGGCAACCGTGAGAGCGAAACGGTCAGGCGTCGAGATCGCCCAGCTCTTCGGCAGAACTTCCGCGAAGATGACCAGGATGACGGTCATCGCCAGCGTTGCAAGCGCCACACCGGAATTACCGAACAATCCGAGAAACAGACTGGTCGCCAGCGCCGACGACAGGATGTTGGCGAGATTGTTGCCGATCAGCAGCGCGCCGATCAGCCGGTCGCGCCGCTCGATCAGCTCCCGCACCACGCCGGCGCGTTCGTCGCCATTGGCCTCGAGCGTGTGGATGCGGCTGCGCGAGACGGCGGTCAGCGCCGTTTCCGATCCGGAGAAGAAAGCGGACATGAGAACGAGGGCCACGATGGAGACAATTTCTGGCCAGTAGACAGAAAGAAATGCCAGCGTGCCTTCGATGCTCATTGCGGGTGCTTTTCCTTGAGGAAGTTCAACACTTCGGATTGCGGCACGTCGTCGGCGATGAAGGACTGCCCGATGCCGCGCGTCAGGATGAAGGTGAACTTGCCGTTTTTGACCTTCTTGTCCTGCGCCATCGCCTCCATCAGCCGTTCGGCCGGCGGCAACTCGCCCGGGACCTCCGACATGCGCGTCGGCAGGCCAACCGTCTTCAGATGCGTCTCGACGCGCTTGGCGTCATCGGGGCTCGCAAGGTTCATGCGCGCCGAAAACTCATGCGCCAGCACCATGCCGATCGAAACGCCTTCACCATGCACCAGCCGGGCGCTGTCATAAGCAGTGGCCGCTTCCAGCGCGTGACCGAAAGTGTGGCCGAGGTTGAGCAGGGCGCGCGGGCCATTTTCCCGCTCGTCGGCCACCACCACGTCGGATTTCGCCTGGCAGCTGGTGGCGATCGCCTGGATGCGGGCATCGCCTCCGGCAAACACGGCCTGCCAGTTCGTCTCCAGCCAGACAAAGAAGTCAGGCTTGTCGATCAGGCCGTATTTGGCGACTTCGGCATAACCGGCCCGGAATTCGCGCTCCGTCAGCGTGTTCAGCACGTCCGTATCGGCAAGCACCAGGTCCGGCTGATGGAAGACGCCGATAAGATTCTTGCCATGGCGGCTGTTGATGCCGGTCTTGCCGCCGACGGATGAATCGACCTGCGACAGCAGCGAGGTCGGCACCTGCACGAAGCGCACGCCACGGCGCACGATACCGGCGGCAAAGCCTGCAAGGTCACCGATCACGCCACCGCCGAGCGCCACGACATAATCGTTCCGCTCCACCCGCGCTTCCAGCACCTTGTCGCAGACGGTCATCAGATGTTCGAAGCTCTTGGTCTTCTCGCCGGCCGGCAACACCAGCGTCGAACACGCAATGCCGGATGCTTCCAGGCTCGCGACCAGTGCATCGAGATAGATGGGCGCCACATTCGCGTCGGTGACAATAGCCGCCTTGCGGCCCTTGAGGCGGGCGGTGATTTCGGCACCGGCGCGCGCAATCAGCCCCGGCCCGATCAGAATATCGTAGGCGCGATCGCCAAGCGGCACATGCACCTTCTTTTCGGCGGCAACGGAAGCGATCGCATTCATGGCACTGCACTTTCACTTTGGTGTTCCACCACGGCCTTCAGCACTTCGTCGGCCATCAGTTCCTTGCGCACATCGCGCGACAAAACGGTGACGTCGGCCTGCGCATAGATCGGGTATCGCGCGTTCATCAGGTTTTCGAGCGTCTGCATCGGGTTTTCGGTCTTCAGAAGCGGCCGCGTATCGCGCTTGTTGACGCGTTCCCAGAGCACATCCAGATCAGCCTTAAGCCACAGCGACAGGCCGCCCTTCTTGATATGCTTGCGGGTGCGGTCGTTGATGAAAGCGCCGCCACCGGTCGAGACCACGCGAGGCCCGTTCTTCAAAAGCCGCTTCATCACCCGCGTTTCGAGCGCCCTGAACTCTTCTTCGCCGTATGATGCGAAGAGTTCGGTGATCGTCATGCGCGAAACGCGCTCGATCTCGACGTCGCTATCGATGAACGGAATTCCAAGCTGCTGGGCAACAAGCCGCCCGACGGAGGATTTTCCTGCCCCCATGAGGCCGACGAGGATAAGATTGCGGGACCCGAGCGCGGCGCGCGCTCTGTCTTTCAGACTGTCTGCAACTGTCAGAACTGGGTCACTCATCGGTCCATTCACACTTTGTTTGCAAACGGTATCGACAAATGAAGGTGTAGCGTCAAGTCGCGGGCAAGGGAAACATGTTCCAAATGCGGCTTCTTGCACGCAATCGCGCTTCTTCCTAAAAAGAGGCCAAGCTCATGGAGTTCAAGAAATGCCGACCCTCTTCCGTTTCCTCGCTGTCTTGGCGGTTATCGCCGGGGCGATCTACGGAGGCATGGTGGCCCTGGTGACCTTCGTCGAGCCGCAGCCCCGCGACGTGACGATCCGCATTCCGTCGGAGCGCATCAATCCGCCGGCGACCGGCACCATCGCCCCGGCGAAGAAGTAGGCCGATGCGGGATCTCGGCCGCGTTCACGTGGAATCCTTCCTGGAAATGATGAGCGCCGAACGCGGTGCGGCCGAGAACACGCTGCAATCCTACGAGCGCGATCTCGACGACCTCCACTCCTTTCTGAACGGACGCAGCGTCCGCCTGACGGAAGCGGCCTCCGCCGACCTGACCGCCTATCTCTCGTCGCTTGCGGGCCAGGGCTTCAAGCCCTCGTCGCAGGCCCGACGGCTGGCCTCGATGCGGCAATTCTACAAGTTTCTCTATGCAGAAGGTCTCCGGACGGACGACCCGACGGGTGTGCTCGACTCCCCGAAGAAGGGCCGGCCGCTGCCGAAAACCATGGGCGTCGAAGACGTGACCCGGCTGCTGACACAGGCCGAGCACGAGGCCGGCGATCCCGCCGCCGGTCAATTGAACCGCCGGCGCATGCTGGCGCTTCTCGAATTATTGTATGCCACCGGCATGCGCGTCAGCGAGCTTGTATCGCTGCCAGCCCGGGTCCTGGATCAGGAGGGCCGCTTCCTGATCATCCGCGGCAAGGGAAACAAGGAACGTCTCGTCCCGCTTTCGCAATCGGCGATCGCGGCGCTGAAGGCTTACGGTAGCGCGATGGCTGTGGAAAACGCCAGCGCCAAGGAGCCCACCGAGAGCCCCTGGCTATTCCCGGCAGCCTCGAAAGAAGGGCATTTGCCACGGCAGGTCTTCGCCCGCGACCTCAAGAACCTTGCGATCCGCGCCGGGCTGACCCCATCTATGATTTCGCCGCATGTCATGCGCCACGCCTTCGCCAGCCACCTGCTGGCCAACGGCGCGGACCTGCGTGTTGTCCAGGAACTTCTCGGACATTCGGACATTTCGACGACGCAGATCTACACCCACGTCCTGGAAGAACGCCTGCAACAACTGGTGCAAACGCATCACCCTCTTGCAAAACAGGCGAAAAAGCACGAATAGGACCGGCGACAAGGGGCAACGCCAGCAATTGCCCCGGGCACAAGGAACGGAAACGCACCTCATGCACAATTATCTCGACTTCGAAAAGCCGATCTCCGACCTCGAAGCTAAGATCATCGAACTGAAGAAGCTCGCGTCCGAGGACGAGAGCATCGACACGTCGGATGAAGTCGGCAGGCTCGAAGTTCGCGTTCGCGAAGCGATGGTCGATATCTATTCCAAGCTCAATGCCTGGCAGAAGACGCAGGTCGCGCGCCATCCGCAGCGTCCGCATTTCGTCGATTATGCCAAGGTTCTGTTCCAGGAATTCACGCCGCTCGCTGGTGACCGCAAGTTTTCCGAGGATGCCGCCATCCAGGCGGGCCTCGCCCGCTTCCGCGGCCAGCCTGTCGCCGTCATCGGCCAGGAAAAGGGCAACGATACCAAGAGCCGCCTGAAGCATAATTTCGGCAGCGCCCGCCCCGAAGGTTACCGCAAGGCGATCCGCGTGCTTGAAATGGCCGACCGTTTCGGCCTGCCTGTGATCACGCTGGTCGATACGGCAGGTGCCTATCCGGGCGTCGGCGCCGAAGAACGCGGCCAGGCCGAAGCCATCGCCCGTTCGACGGAAATGTGCCTTGGCGTCAAGGTTCCGATCGTTTCCGTTGTTATCGGCGAAGGCGGTTCGGGCGGCGCGATCGCGATTGCCACCGGCAACAAGGTCTTCATGCTCGAACATTCGATCTACAGCGTGATCTCGCCGGAAGGTGCGGCCTCGATCCTCTGGCGCGATTCCACCCGCGCCAAGGAAGCGGCGACCAACATGAAGATCACCGCCGAAGACCTGAAGTCGCTCGGCATCATCGACGGCATCATCCCGGAACCGCTAGGCGGCGCCCATCGCGATCCGGACCATGTCATTGCCGCCGCAGGCGACGTGATTGCCAATTCGCTTGCCGAGCTTTCGCCGCGTTCCGGCGAGCAGCTGCGTAACGACCGGCGTCAGAAGTTCCTGTCGATGGGCCGTAACCTCTAAGGCAGCCACAGAAAAATTGGCCCGATTAGGGCCAAATCTTGGCCACAATAATGTTATCTACCAGTTTTCGCGCTTGCGGGGGCGCCGCGGGCCGGTCATATCCTCGTAAGGATTTGTAAAGTATAAGCCGCCTATGATTCTCGGTATTGCCCGGATTCTGCGGTGTGGAGCGGGCTGAATCTGGTAGTTGGGCTAACTGAATGCGCATTCGTCATTTCGCCTACGTTTCCTTGATGGCACTCGCCTTGGCGGGCTGCAACGACACACTGGAATCGGCAAGCAAGATCGACCTCTCCACCGTCAAGAACAAGGTGGAGCAACCGCTGCCGCCGCGCATCTTGGCACAGATGAGCGCCAAGAGCATGGATCGCAATTCGCCGATCCTGATCCGCATCTTCAAGGAAGAAGGCGCGCTCGAGATCTGGAAGGCGAAGACCGACAACCGTTTCGACAAGATCGCCGACTACAAGATCTGCGCCTGGTCCGGCCGTCTCGGCCCGAAGGTGAAGACCGGCGACCGGCAGGCTCCGGAAGGTTTCTACAACCTGACCCGCGCCAATCTGAACCCGAATTCGAAATATTATCTCGCGATCAATACCGGCTTTCCGAACAAATATGACGCCGTCAATGGCCGCAGCGGTTCGGACCTGATGATCCATGGCGCCTGCTCGTCCTCGGGCTGCTACTCGATGACCGACGAGCAGGTTCTCGAGATCTACGCCTTCGCGCGCGACGCCTTCAAGGGCGGCCAGACCTCGGTTCAGCTGCAGGCCTTCCCGTTCCGCATGAGCGCGGAAAACATGTACAAGCACCGGCTCGACCCGAGCTACGACTTCTGGAAGATGCTGAAGGTCGGCTACGACAATTTCGAAGTCACCAAGCGTCCGCCGGAGGTCAATGTCTGCGAGAAGAAATACGTCTTCAACCAGCAGACGGCTGATGGCGGCGGCTTCAATCCGGCAGGCAAGTGCCCGGCCATGTCGACGCCCCCGGCGCTCGCATCGGCGCTGTCGTCCTACGACAAGACCTATGCCATGGATTATGCCAAGGCCGAGAAGAAGTTCGACGGCCTCGCCTGGTATGACCCGACCGAAGCCGAACGCAAGGCCGTCGTCGCCAAGACCCGCAAGGGCCGCGATCTCGCTTACGCGCCGACCGGAACCTCGCTCGAAGCCGGCCGCATGGTCAAGGTTGCCGAGCTCGAAGGCATGATGTCGAAGCCGGCAGTGCCTGCCACGGTTCCGGCAACTGCGATCGCAGCAGCCACTCCGGCGCCTGCTGCAGCAGCACCGGCCGCCGCGGCACCCGCTCAGCCGACCGCCACGGCTGTTGCCGAGGCATCACCTGCAAACGTTCCGGTTCCGCAGCAGAACCCGCTGGCCTTTGCGCCCGAGCCGCCACAGGAAACCGCCGACGCTTCCAAGAAGCCTTTCTGGAAATTCTGGTCCAAGAATTGAGCGGTTCCGACGCCGTCGCCTATGACCTTCGCGGTCTGAAGTGTCCCCTGCCCGTGCTGAAAACGCGCCGCAAGATGTCCTCCATGGCCAGCGGCGCGCTCATCCGGGTCGAAACGACGGACCCGCTGGCCGGCATCGATATCCCGCATTTCTGCAATGAAGACGGCCATGAGCTGCTGGAAACAGTGAAGACCGAGAGCGGCCACCGCTTCCTGATCCGCCGGAAATAGGTCTCAGATCTTCATGCCGGGAATGGCAAGCGGGTTGGATTCCAACGCTGCACGGTCGGGCGTGTCGATGCGCGGCTTGCCGAGGAAGGCATCGAACAGCGTCTTGACGAAGTCCTCGGGCAGATCCTTGGTGATCAGCACCATGCGCGTGCGCCGGTCGTTTTCATCAGGCCAGGCGGACAGGCGTACCGGCGGATGGAAGATGTTCTGCACGCCATGCAGCACCAGCGGCTTGTCCGGCCGGTCAGAAACCGCAACGATCGCCTTCATCCTGAGCAGCTTCTCGCCATGCGCCGAGCGCAGGAGATCGATGAACATTTCGAGCGCCATCGGATCGATTGGCTTGTCTTCGATGATCGAGAAAGACCGGATCGAGGCGTCGTGACGATTCACATCATGCGGATCCTGGCCATCGTGGTGATGGTCATGATGGTGGTGATGGCCGTGACCATGATGGTGATGATGATCGTGGTGATGGTGATCATGCGCGTTTTCATCGCGCAGCCACCGGCCGACATCGGCAATCTTCGTCTCCGGATCGTAGAGGCCATTGACGAGCACGCCGGCGGTGCCGGTCTCTTCGTCATCGGCATCGATCAGAGCCGCCCGCGGACTGAGATCGCGCAGCCGCGCTTCAAGCGCGCCAAGACCTTCGCCACCAGCCATCGCCCGCTTCGAGACGATCAGCCGGTCGGCAACGGCCACCTGCTTGCGGGCTTCCTCGTGATTGTCGAGCGTCTGCAATCCGTTGACGGCATCGACGACGGTCACGACGCCGTCGAGCTGGAAATTCGTGGCGATGACTGGGTTGCCCATGATCGCCTGCATGACCGGCGCCGGATCGGCCAGCCCTGTCGTCTCGATGACGATGCGCTTCACTGCCTTCACCTTGCCGGTCTGGATCGCATCCATCAGATTGGCGAGCGTATCGACCAGCTCGCCGCGCACCGTGCAGCACAGGCAGCCGTCCGAAAGCTCGATGATCGCATCGCCGGAGCTCTCGACCAGCAGGTGGTCGATGCCGACATCGCCGAATTCGTTGATGATGACGGCCGCATCCTTCATCGCCGGATCCTTGAGGATCCGGTTCAGGAGCGTCGATTTTCCCGCACCGAGAAAGCCGGTGAGGATAGTGACCGGGATCCGGTCTGCATGCAGGCTCATGGGGTCTTGCCTTTAGAACGACGTAGGACGCGGCAGCGGGACCGGGATATTGGCGGCATCACCCATCGCATCTGCCTTGGTACCCTTGTCAGGCTGGGTATCCTGCCCGGGAATCAGGCCGGCGAAGACGAAATTCGGCTCGTGGTCCATCTCGTGGATGTAAGGCGACTGCACCTTCATGCGGCCGACCTCGTCGCGCGTTTCGCTGCGCACCTTGGCGCCCTTCGCGCTGCAGATTTCGGCGCTGATATCGCTGACGGCATCCTGCCCCGGGCCGTAGGGTTTCAGCGAGGCAAGCGTTGCGCTTGATCCGGCGGGCGTTGCAAAGCCCTTCTCCAGCAGGTTGGCCGTCGCATCAGCGCGCGCCGCAAGGCTGTCCGTACCGAGCACGACCGAAACCACGGTGCGTCCGTTGCGGGTGGCAGAGCCGATCTGGTTGAAACCCGAAGCGCAGATGAACCCGGTCTTCATGCCGTCGGCACCGGCAAAACGGCCGATCAGCAGATTGATGCTCGGCGTATTGGTCTTGCCGTTGGTAAAGCCTTCAAGCGCGAAATAGCCCGAATATTGCGGAAAATCGCGGCGCAGCGCGACGGTCAGAACCGCGAGATCGCGCGCCGTCGTGTACTGGCCCTTGCCCGGAAGTCCGTTCGGATTGACGAAATGCGAATCCGTCATGCCGAGCTTCAGGGCTTCCGCATTCATGCGCAGCACGAAGGCATCCTGCGTTCCGGCCACCGCTTCTGCGACGGCAACGGCGATATCATTGGCCGACTTGACCATCAGGATCTTCAGCGCGCTGTCGAGCGTCAGCTTCTGGCCCGGCTTGTAATACATCTTGGCGGCAGGCTGCGCTGCGGCCTGCTTGCTCATCACGATCGGCGTATCGAGGCTGATCTGGCCGGAGCGGATGGCATCGAATGTTGTATAGACGGTCATCAGCTTGGTAAGCGAGGCCGGATACCATTTGCGGAAGGCTTCTTCGTGCTCCAGCACGCGGCCGGTCTGGACATCGACGAGAATATGCGGATTGGCTTGCGCAAGCGGAACCGAAGAAAGCAGTGCGGCAGTGGCACTGACGGCGAAAGAGACCGGCCGCAGGGCGGCAAACAAACGATTCTGGCGCGTCGACACGTCTAGTCCTTAAGATGTCCGGAAAATCTCGAAACCTTCACTATTTAACGTATATGGCCATGACATGGCAAAGGCCATTGAATAAGTTCTTTTCGCGGCAGCCGCTATCTCTGCCGCGGAATAGCCCGTTACCGGTACAGGAATTTGAGCATGCCGATTTTGAACAGAGCCGCTGAATTGCAGGACGAAGTGACCGAATGGCGCCGTCACATCCACGCCCGTCCGGAGCTTCTTTTCGCGGTGGAGAACACGGCAGCCTTTGTCGCCGAAAAGCTGAAAGAGTTCGGCGTTGACGAAATCGTCACCGGCATCGGCCGCACCGGCGTCGTCGGCCTGATCAAGGGAAATGGCGGAGGCAGCCGCACCATCGGCCTGCGCGCCGACATGGACGCCCTGCCGCTGACCGAAATTTCAGGCAAGCCCTGGGCCTCGACCACGCCGGGCAAGATGCACGCCTGCGGTCATGACGGCCACACGGCCATGCTGCTCGGCGCCGCAAAGTATCTGGCCGAGACGCGCAATTTCAACGGCAACGTCGCGGTCATCTTCCAGCCCGCCGAAGAAGGCGGCGGCGGCGGCAACCTGATGGTCAAGGACGGGATGATGGAGCGGTTCTCCATCGAGGAAGTCTATGGCATGCACAATCTGCCGGGCTTGCCCGTCGGCCAGTTCGCCATCCGCAAGGGGCCGATCATGGCAGCCACCGACGAGTTCACCGTCACCATCAAGGGCCGCGGCGGCCATGCGGCCCAGCCGAACCGCACGATCGACCCGATCGCCATCGGCGCCCAGATCGTTGCCAACCTGCAGATGATCGCCGCGCGCACCGTCGATCCGCTGCGCTCGGTCGTCGTCTCCGTCACCAAATTCAACGCCGGCTTCGCCCATAACGTCATTCCCAACGACGCCCAGATCGCCGGCACGATCCGCACGCTCGACCCTGAAGTGCGCGACATCGCCGAAAGCCGCTTCAAGCAGGTCATCAACGGCCTTGCCGCAGCGCACGGCGCCGAAGCCGACATCGCCTTCCATCGCAACTATCCGGTGACTGTCAACCATGCGGCCGAGACCGGCCACGCGATCGCAACGGCAACCGACATCGCCGGTGCGGCCAACGTCAACCCGGAAATCGACCCGATGATGGGAGGCGAGGATTTCTCCTACATGCTGAACGCCCGCCCGGGCGCCTTCATCTTCATCGGCAACGGCGACACCGCAGGCCTCCACAACCCGGCCTACGATTTCAACGACGAAGTCATCACCCACGGCATCTCCTACTGGGTGCGTCTTGCCGAACAGCGCCTCGGCGCCTGATCTATACTGGAAACCGGACTGAAAAAGGCTTGGCTTCGCGCCAAGCCTTTTGTATGCATGAGCCCCAAGTGGTTCCGTAGCTCAGCAGGATAGAGCATCAGATTCCTAATCTGAGGGTCACGCGTTCGAATCGCGTCGGAATCACCAACTACATTGGTGCGTCCAGTAAGCTTTGGTTAAAGTGCGCACCTTTAGACCGGTCGCAAGTTACACCACTAGGCCACTTAAAAAACTTCAACAGCTCCCGACTCCAGGGGGTCGATTCGCATATAGAAACAATAAAACTAAGATGATCGCGCCTTGTGCGGGCACAAATTCGCGAATCTTTTGGTGTCAGTTCGCATTTTATTTAATTTTTTCTAGGGGTGGGTTGAAATTACCCACTTCTCGAATCTCATTGATTCTTCTGCGATTCTTTTTTGACGTTGACCAGACGCCCTGAAATGGCCTTTGGCGTCAATGAATTAGCCGCGCCAATCCGAAAAAAAAGCTGGTTGATCTCAAACGAATTTCAGGGCTGATTCATAAAAGGCCGAGGCACGGACAGTGTCTCACAAACACTTTAGACGTCCAGCCTCGGCCTTGGTACGGGTTGGCGTCCATGACGACAGCCGCTGCGGGATGGGTCGCTCACAACGACCCATCCTAAAACAGGATGCATCAAACCGCTGCGCAGCGCAAATCAAGATAGCGCATGTGTTGGCGATATCGTCGGCAAGCGCCCTAAAGATCACAATGATAGGGTTGGACTAGGCTAAGTGCCGCGGCAAGCCAGCAACCACCTCCACCTCGCGTCGCTATGCGGCAATTCTACAGATGCCCGCGGCCTCTTGACGTAAGTAAATGCCACGCCCCTCCCACTCACGCGGAAGGGGCGAAAATGGCCTTTGATCAGCCCGGGGTCAGCGTCATCGACGCGCTACCGGCAGCAACGTTCAGGCCGAGCTGGCCGGTCACGCTGAGCGCCTGCAGGTGGATCGATCCCGACGTGCCGCCGATCAGCACGTTGGCGCCGACGCCGGCGCCGACTGTGGCTTCGGCAGAGGCGCCGACATAGAGGCCGCCGAGCGAGCCACGGTGATAGCCAGCGGTCGGGGCGAAGACGGCCCAGACGAGGCGGCTGCGGGTGGTGAAGCCGAGGTCGATGCCGAGCTTGCGGATATCGCCGGTATAGTGATCGGTCACTTCATTGCCGATCGTCGAGCTGAACACGCAATCGGCTTCCTTCGCGGAGCCGAGAACATAGCCGAGGCCGCCGCCGATATCGCAGGTCAGCATGCCGATCTTGACGCCGCCGCGCGTATCCGGTTCCTCGTAGGTCCGGACCATATCGGCAGCGCTCGCCGCCGTGACGCAAGCCTGCGTAAGCGAAGCTGCTGCAATTACCATCGCAATGGTCTTTTTCATCATGGTCTCCTTCTCAAATGGCACCGGCAGCTTCTGATCGAAACCGCACCGGCAAGCAAACCCAGCCACAAATAACGTATGGGATCGCAGAACGATCCAAGCGGCCTTCATTGTTTCCATGCGCAATGAAGAACGTTCTTAACGTTCTGATCGCAAAGGGGACAATTCGAAGGCAGGACCGTTGCTTATTGGCCGCACTCGATGCCGGAATTGCTTTTCCGCACACCCCACGCAGAAATTGAGTAAGGCCGGCGAATAGCCGCTCCAGGGCGAAAAACCTAAATATTTCGTAAGGTTGGAACCAGGCGTGCGATTGGCGAGTTGATCGTCCGGTTAATCGAAAGGCCAAAACCATGAAATCTCTTATTCTTGCATCCATGCTTGCAGCAGCCGCCATTGTTTCGACCACCGCACCGTCACAGGCGGCAAACGTAACCGTTACCACCACCGAGCGCGCACCGGCACACCGCTGGCACAAGCCGATGCACCACGTGGCGACGCATTGCTACGTGAAGACGGCCCGCTTCCACGAACACGGCCACTGGGTCGTCAAGAAGACCCGCGTCTGCCGCTAAGACTTATTTCTCAAGATTGGAGAACCGGCCGTCAGAGGCCGGTTTTTCTTTGCGCTCTGCCGGGCTGGAACTTTGCCGCTGGGGCGGCGTTAAGCTGGCAGAACAGGAGTTCCCGTCATGCGTCAAAAACTCACGCTACTTGCGATCGGCTATATCGCCATCAGCGCCGTCATCGTTGCCCTGGCCTACCAGCCGCACGGAACCACGACAACGCAGAAGACCGACCGCTTGGCCGGGGCGACCAGCAGCTCGCATTTCCTGGTGGAGCGCTTCGCCGGCTGATCAGCTGAGCGCCGGCTTGTAGGCGACGACGTGGAAATATTCCTCGTCCGGCAACGTCTCGCCGCGCAGCAACTGCCCATCGACTGAAAACAGCATCGGATCGCTGTCAAAGCCGCTCTCGCCGAGTTGCGACCGAAGCTGCTCCGGCGTCGTTGCATAGACCATGATACCGAAATCGTGGGCGCGGTGCAGCAGAATGGCATGTTCGCCATCGCGCTGTTCCAGCGGCGCAAACCGGCGCTCGCGCACCAGCCCGACGGCATGCTTCACAAGACGAAAGCCGAGCTTGAGCGGATCGTTCGACCAGACGATCGAGGAGCGCGCCCGCTTTTCACCGAAGCCATGCCAATTGCGGTTGAAGGTCGAGAACACGAAGGTGCCGCCAGCCTTCAGCACCCGGGAGACTTCGCCAAGAATTGCCTTGCGCCCATCCGCATCGACGGAATCGATGCCGTTATAGCTGAAGACCACGATGTCGAAGCTGCTCTTCGCAAAGCGTGAAAGATCGCGGGCGTCCATGTGCTCCAGCTGGGCTGAAGGGTAGTTGCGCTGCGCTAGCGCCACCATCTCGGGCGTATAGTCGATACCGACATAATCAGCGGCCACCGGCTGAAACAATCCAGTGGTGCGGCCGCCGCCTATACCGATGTCGAGGATTCGCGCGCCCGCGCCGCGATTGCGGGCGATCTCGAAAACCACACGTTCACCCTCATTGATGAAGCCCGTGCTCGACCGGTAATCACGCCGGGCGAGGGGGTTGCTCCATGTTCTGCGGTTGATCTCTTCCATGCGATGCATAGGCACCTCCGGTAAAACCAGGAAATTTGGCTTTAACCTATGCCGCTGCCCGTGGAGCGTCCAATTACAGAACGTTAATCTTTTGTTAATGGTTAACGCAGGGCGTCAACCGAGCAGAATCTGGTTGCGGACACCGTGGACACCTTTGACCGAGCTGACCACCGCAGTCGCCCGCTCGATCTCTTCGACTGTGCCGACAGTGCCCGTCAATACGATCTCTTCATTCTCGACCGTTACCTGAACATCGGACGCATCGATGCTCCCGGCCACGGCCAACGCCTCGGCTGCCGCAATCTCCAGCGTCGCGTGATTGACAAACTCGGCTTCGATCTCCGGCTGTTTGCCGTGAAAAGTGGCTTCCTTGAAAACCATGACCCTTCCTCCTTTTGCAATGGCAGAGAAACGCCGGAGGCAGCGGTTGGTTCAGATCCTACCAGGTGGCCCGGTAGTTGATGTTCACATTTGCCGAGCGGCTTGAGGACAGTGGATCGTTGACGGCAGCGTTCAGATTGAGATTCGGCAGGATATTCTGGCTGACGCCGACGAAGCTCGAAAAATCCTGACCGAGGCCGGTAACGCTGCCGTTGGCGGTCAGCGCTGTTCCCGTCCAGGGATAGATCAGCTTCATCGCCTGGCTGGCGGTGACCGAAGTCTGGCGCGCGGCCACCGGATCAAAGCCGACATTGACGAAGCGGCTGGTCTGGAGGTCAAGCGAGTCAGAGAGAATGAAGCTTTTCGAGCGGCTGAGCATCAGCGCGCCGCTTCCACGCAGCGTATCGACGCGAACACCGGCAGATTGCTGCGTCGGTCCGGCCGGGGTTGCCCTCACCTTGCTGATCTTGCCCCAGAGTGTCGCCTGCCCCGATCCCTTGAGGATCGCATCGCCATCGGTTGCCGACAAGCCGAGATCGGCACCGGCGCTGGTTTCCCATTCGAACGGCAGACGAAATCCCATCGTTGCCTTGTAGGCCTGATCGGATACCTGCACCGGATTCCAGATCAACAGATTGTCGGCCCGCGCCGGCAATGTTTGGGCAAGCCAGGCGGCGCATAGAATTGTCAGTTTCAGCATCGTCATCAAAGTCGGCCTTTTCGAGCGCCGAGACGCAGGAACATGCGGAAGCATCGCGAAACGCGTCCGTTCATTCCTCCCAATTTTTGAAGTGGCAGGGCACCGCAGTGCCATTTGCCGGGTGCGCCCAAGCGCCCGAATGCGGCTCTGGCCGTTCAGGCCGCCGCATCCGTTATCCTCCACAGGTGTTACAAGAGTCACATCCCAACGCCGCTCTGTAAACCCCGTTGCGAGAGAAAACTGCTGCGTTGCACACTTGCCGCACCACCCAAAGCCCTGTAGAGCCGAAGGCAAATGACGGCTCTGGATAAGACACGCGCATGAAGACCGGCCTCACCGCGCCGCGGCGCCTCAGCATCTTTGGTTCGACAGGCTCGATCGGCGTCAACACGCTCGATGTGGTCAAGCAGCTTGGTGGCCGTGATGCTTTCGAGGTGGTCGCAATCACCGGCAATGCCAATGTAGCGCTGCTCGCCGAGCAGGCGATTGCCTGCGGCGCCGAACTCGCCGTCACTGCCGACGAAACAAGCTACGGCGCCCTCAAGGAAGCGCTTGCAGGCAGCGGTATCGAAGTCGCCGCGGGCCGTGATGCGCTGATCGAAGCGGGCACGCGCAATGCCGGCCTGGTGATGGCGGCAATCGTCGGTACCGCGGGATTGGCGCCGACGCTGGAGGCCGCAAAGCGTGGCGCCGACATCGCGCTTGCCAACAAGGAATGCCTGGTCTCAGCAGGCGAGCTTTTCGTCAAGGCCGTTTCCGAAGGCGGCGGACGGCTGATCCCCGTCGATAGCGAACACAGCGCCATCTTCCAGTCGCTGGAAGATGACCAGCATCATGCCGTCGAGCGCATCGTTCTGACCGCTTCGGGCGGTCCGTTCCGCACCTGGACGCGCGAGCAGATGGCAGGCGTCACCGCCGATATCGCCCGCGCCCATCCGAACTGGTCGATGGGTCTGAAGATTTCGATCGGCAGCGCTTCGATGTTCAACAAGGCGCTGGAGATGATCGAGGCTAAGCACCTCTTCAACGTTCGTCCTGATCAGGTTGAGGTGATCGTCCACCCGCAGTCGGTCATCCATTCGATGGTCGGCTATGTCGATGGATCGGTGCTGGCGCAGCTCGGCTGCCCGGATATGCGCACCGCGATCGGCTATGCGCTGACCTATCCGAACCGCTCGAAGCTCGATGTCGAGCGGCTGGACTTTGCCAAGCTGGCGCGTCTGGATTTCGAGGCGCCGGATGAAGTGCGCTTCCCGGCACTACGGCTGGCACGCACAGCGCTGGAACGCGGCGGCCTGCAGGGCGCCGTCATGAATGCTGCGGAAGAGATCGCCTTCCACGCCTTCTGCGATGGCCGGATTGGCTTCCTTGAGATGGCCGATATTGCCGAGCGCGTGATGGATATGATGACCGGCCACGAGGCCGCCACGACGATGGAAGACGTCTTCGCCGCCGATAACGAGGCACGGCACCGCGCCGGCGAAATCATCGCTCAAAAGGAAATGGCCGCTTAAGCGGCCATTTTTATTACGTTATTTCTGTTTTCCTTAGGCGACGTGCCTTGCAAGCGCACAGCGCGACCAGAGCGAATGCAGCGCGCCGACCAGATGCTCGATATCGGCATCGGAATGCTGCGGCGTCGGCGTGATGCGCAGGCGCTCGGTCTTCTTCGGCACCGTTGGATAATTGATCGGCTGAACATAAACGCCGAAATTGTCGAGCAGCAGATCCGAGATCCACTTGCACTTCGCGGCATCCCCGACCATCACCGGCACGATATGGCTCGGGTTCGGCATATGCGGAATGCCCTGCTGGTCGAGCAGCTGGCGCAGCTTGCGCACCCGGTCCTGATGGCGGGCACGCTCGAAGGGGCTGGCCTTCAGATGCTGGATCGAAGCGACCGCACCGGCGGCGAGCGCCGGCGGCAGCGAGGTCGTGAAGATGAAGCCCGAGGCGAAGGAGCGGATGAAGTCGCAAAGCGCCGTCGAGGCCGCGATGTAGCCGCCCATGACGCCGAAGGCCTTGGCAAGCGTGCCCTCGATCACGGTGATCCGGTCCATCAGGCCTTCGCGCTCGGCAATGCCGCCGCCGCGCGGGCCGTACATGCCGACGGCATGAACTTCGTCCAGATAGGTCATGGCGCCGTACTTGTCGGCGAGGTCGCAGATTTCCTTGATCGGCGCGATGTCGCCATCCATCGAATAGACGCTCTCGAAAGCGATCAGCTTCGGCGCCTTGGGATCGGCGGCCGCCAGCTTGGCTTCGAGATCATGGATGTCGTTATGCTTCCAGATCACCTTCTCGCACTTGGCATAGCGAATGCCTTCGATCATCGAGGCGTGATTCAGCGCATCGGAGAAAATGATCATGCCGGGGATCTTGCCGCCGAGCGTGCCAAGCGCCGCCCAGTTAGAGACATAGCCCGACGTAAAGGTCAGCGCTGCTTCCTTGCCGTGCAGATCGGCAAGTTCGCGCTCGAGCAGAACGTGGTGGTGGTTGGTGCCAGAGATATTCCGGGTGCCTCCCGCACCCGCGCCACAGTGGTCGATGGCGGCTTTCATCGCCTCGATCACCTTGGGATTCTGGCCCATGCCGAGATAGTCGTTGGAGCACCAGACCGTTACGTCTTTCGGGCCGTCGGCCGTGTGACGCGTCGCACGCGGAAACTGTCCGCTGTGGCGCTCAAGGTCGGCAAAAACGCGATAGCGGCCTTCAGAATGAAGACCATCAAGCTCGCTTTTGAAAAACGCTTCGAAATCCATGCATATGCTCCAGTATCACGCGACCGTTTTGCTAAGCACACCGCCGCGCGTCAACCCATGGCGCCTCCTTTACCATCAACTGCGGCAAAAGGCGCATATTTTTGAATCATTCCAGACGAAAAAGCTTCAACCCAGCCGATAAAGCGGCTGGGTTGACATTTCCGGAAGGCCGCTCGTTGCGACTAGCCTACAGCAGCAACGGCCCGCTTCGTCATGACTTTTATCAAATTGGCGCGATATTCGGCGCTGGCATGCAGATCGGACAGCAGGCCGTTGGCATCGACCTGAACGCCCATCGCGGCATCGGGCGACCAGTTGGCGCTGAGAGCCGCTTCCAAGCCGCCATGCCGGAACGCACCGTTGCTGCCCGCCCCGGCGATGCCTACCCGGACAGTGCCGCCTGACCTGGTCACCAGCACGCTCGTGATCGCATAACGCGAGGCCGGATTGCGGAACTTGGCATAGCCGGCCTTCTCGGGGGCATCGAAGCTGACACCGGTGACGATCTCGCCGTCCTCAAGCGCCGTTTCGAACAGCCCGGTAAAGAACTGATCCGCTGGTAGCTGGCGCCTGCTTGTCACGATCGTCGCGTTGAGCGCCAGCATTGCCGCCGGATAGTCGGCAGCCGGGTCGTTGTTGGCGATCGAGCCGCCGATCGTGCCCATATGCCGGACATGCGGATCGCCGATCAGCCCCGCCAGTTCGCAGAAGGCAGGAAGCACACTGCGAATCGCCGCAGATGAAGCAACTTCCGCATGAGTCGTCGCGCCGCCGATGGTGATCTTTCGGCCGTCGACCTTGATGCCCTTCATCGAATCGATATGCCGGAGATCGACAAGGTCGCTCGGCGCGGCCAGCCGCTGCTTCATGGTGGCAATCAGCGTCATACCGCCGGAAACGAACTTGCCCTCCGGCTTGCCGGAGATCAGCTTGACCGCCTCATCGACCGAAGAGGCGCGGTGATAGTTCAATTCGTACATGGCCGTTCCTCCTCAATTGGTCGCACGTGCCGCCATCCACACCTTCTGCGGTGTGGCAGGCATGGTCAGCATGTTGTTGCCGATGGCATCGGTGATCGCATTCATCAGTGCCGGCGGAGACCCGATCGCCCCCGCCTCGCCGCAACCCTTGATGCCGAGCGGGTTGCTCGGGCAGGGCGTGTTCTGATGCGACAACTTGAAGGACGGCAGGTCATCGGCGCGCGGCATTGCATAATCCATGTAACTCGCCGTCAGCAGCTGCCCGTTCTCGTCATAATAGACGCCTTCCAGCAGCGCCTGGCCGATACCCTGCGCAATGCCGCCATGCACCTGTCCCTCGACGATCATCGGGTTGATGATATTGCCGAAGTCATCGGCAGCGACGAACTGCACGATCTTGGTGTGACCAGTTTCCGGATCGACCTCGACTTCGCAGATGTAGCATCCGGCCGGGAAGGTGAAGTTGGACGGATCGTAGAAAGCCGTCTCCTTCAGCCCCGGCTCCATGCCCGCCGGCAGATTGTGGGCGGTGTAGGAAGCGAGCGCCACCTGGAACCATGGCAGCACCTTGTCGGTACCGGCCACCTTCAGCTCGCCGTTTTCGATGACGATGTCGCTCTCGTCGGCCTCCATCAGATGTGCGGCAATCTTCTTCGCCTTGGCCTCGACCTTGTCGAGCGCCTTGACGACAGCCGACATGCCGACGGCACCCGAGCGCGAGCCGTAGGTACCCATACCCATCTGCACCTTGTCGGTATCGCCATGAACGATGGATACGCTGTCGATAGGAACACCGAGACGGTCCGCCACCAGCTGAGCAAAGGTCGTCTCGTGTCCCTGGCCATGGCTGTGCGAGCCGGTCAGCACTTCGATCGTGCCAACGGCGTTGACGCGCACCTCTGCCGATTCCCACAGCCCAACACCAGCGCCGAGAGAACCGACCGCCTGAGACGGCGCAATCCCGCAGGCTTCGATATAGCAACTCATGCCGATCCCGCGCTTCATGCCGCGGTTTGCGGCCTCCGCACGACGGCCTTCGAAGCCACTCCAGTCGGCAGCCTGCATCGCCGCGTCTAGGGAGGCATCGTAATCGCCCGCATCATACATCATGATCACAGGCGTCTGATGCGGGAAGGAGCGGATGAAGTTCTTCCGCCTAAGCTCGGTCGGCGAAATACCGAGTTCGCGTGCCGCGGTTTCCATCGTCCGCTCCAGCAGATAGGTCGCCTCCGGCCGCCCGGCCCCGCGATAGGCATCGACGGGCGCCGTATTGGTATAGACGGTGCGGACATTGGCGTGGATCGCGGGGATCGCATACTGCCCTGACAGCAGCGTCGCATAGAGATAGGTCGGCACCGCCGAAGAGAAGAGCGACATGTAGGCGCCGAGATTGGCGATCGTATCGACCTTCAGACCGATAATGCGATGATCCTTATCGAAGGCCATCTTCACCTTGGAGACGTGGTCGCGGCCATGAGCGTCGGTCAAGAAGGCCTCGGTGCGGTCCGAGTTCCACTTCACCGGAACGCCGGTTTTCTTCGAGGCCCAGAGACAGACGATCTCTTCCGGATAGATATAGATTTTCGATCCGAAACCACCGCCGACATCGGGCGCGATAACCCTGAGCTTGTTCTCCGGCGCCACATTATAGAAGGCGCTCATCACCAGACGGGCGACATGCGGGTTCTGGCTCGTCGTGTAGCAGGTGTAGTGGTCTTCGGCAGAATCATAGATGCCGAGCGCTGCCCGCGGCTCCATCGGATTGGGCGACAGACGGTTGTTGGTCAATTCGATCTCGGTGACATGCGCTGCCGCCGCAATTGCCTGATCGGTTGCGCCTTCATCGCCGATCACCCAATCGAAGATCAGGTTGTCCGAGGATTCGGGATGGATTTGCGGCGCGCCCGGCTTCAAGGCGTCGACGGCTTCAGTGACGACAGGAAGCTCCTCGTAGTCGATGCTGACGGCTTCGGCCGCATCCCGCGCTTCGCCGAGCGAATCGGCAACCACGATCGCTACGGCATCACCGACATAGCGGACGGTATCGACCGCCAGCGGCCGCCACGCACCCATCTTCATCGGCGAGCCGTCGCGCGAATGGATCATCCAGCCGCAGATCAGATTGCCGATGCCATCGGCCAGCAGCTGCTTACCATCGAGCACGTCGATGACGCCGGGCATCGCCTTCGCGGCCGAGACGTCGATATTGGCGATCTTTGCATGAGCATGCGGGCTGCGGATGAAGTAGCCATATTTCATGCCCGGAACGACCATGTCGTCCGTGTAGCGGCCCTTACCTGTCAGAAACCGCTTGTCTTCCTTGCGTGCGACGCGTGCACCAATTCCTTCAACACCCATGATGTCCTCCAACGGGGTTTCGGGCCTGGCATTCCGCCAAAGAGAATTGTGTTCGGCAGCTGCCAGACGAATTCAGGGGATGCTATTCGGCAGCCTGCTTGGCGCCGCCATGCATTTCGGCATTGGCGGAGAGCACGGCCTTGACGATGTTGTGATAGCCGGTGCAACGACAGATATTGCCTTCTAGCTCGTGGCGGACGGTTTCCTCGTCGAGATGGCCGCCGTGGCGGTTGATCATATCGACCGAGGCCATCACCATGCCGGGCGTACAGAAGCCGCATTGAAGGCCGTGATGTTCCTTGAAAGCCGCCTGAACGGGATGCAGCTCGCCATTTGCGGCAAGCCCCTCGATGGTCGTCACCGAAGAGCCGGAGGCCTGGACGGCCAGGATCGTGCAGCTCTTCACCGACTTGCCGTCCATGTGGACGACGCAGGCACCGCATTGCGTTGTATCGCAGCCGACATGGGTGCCTGTCAGCCCCAGCTTTTCGCGAATGAAATGGACGAGAAGCGTTCTTTCTTCACAGTCGCCGCTCACCGCGCGGCCATTCACCGTCAGTTTGACTTTCGCCATGATGTCCTCCTCGTGCCTCCTCCAGGCACAAGCGGCATCATTTGACCTTTTCCCTTTAGGATCAACCGCTACTTTAGGGAGTTGTATCAATTTTGCTTCACTGCCGAAGTCCGATAGAACAGGGCTCTCCTGAAACGTTATGAAACGAAGCGTGACCGCAAACTTTGCGGAGATTGCTGGACACGCTTTGTTTACGACATAGTTTGCAGCCTACGTGACAAAAACAAAAACACGTGAGGGACGGCTGCTGCCAGGGGGCAGCGAACCTTTTGGAGATGGAAATGAAGAAGATTATCGCATTCGTACTCGTCGGCCTCTCGATCGCGAGTTGCACGCCGACACAGCAGGGTGCCGGCATCGGCGCCGCTTCCGGCGCTGTGATCGGTGGTGTTGCTACAGGCAATGTCCGCGGTGCCGCAGTTGGCGCAGCGATCGGCGGCGTTGCCGGCGCACTGATCGGCCGTGTCGCAGAGCAGCCCGGGCAGTGCTATTATCGTGATCGAAACGGCAATCGCTACATCGACGACTGCCCGCGCGGCGGCTACTAAGCGTTAAATTCACCGACTAAAAAATCCCGGCCAGCGCCGGGATTTTTCATTTTCTGTACTAAATTAGCCCGCCAACAACTTAAATTGGTACACGTTTCGCATTTTTGCCGCTAAGGTGCCCGCGGCTGGGCAACGCGAAGCTTCATTTTCCATGTAACTAAAAGCGGCGGATGCAGATCAGAGGGACGACACCGAAAGCGGGTTTCGCGTATCGGCGGACAGGCACCATGATGGTGATCGCGGCAACGGCCGCGTTTTCGCCTGCATTGGTCGATGAGGCATACGCCTTTAAGCTGTTTGGCATAACGATATTCGGCAAGGACGACAGCGAAGCGGAACAGGTTCCTGATCCGGTGCGCTACGACGTCGATCTGACGTCGGGCACGGCCGATCCTGATCTCACGGAGGCCCTGCAAAACAGCTCGCGGCTGGTCGGCGACAAGGACAAGCCCGTCTCCGGCGATCTCGGCGTGGTCGTCAAGGCGCGCGACGACCGCGAACGGCTGATCGCCACCCTGTATGAAAAGGCCCGTTATGGCGGCGTGGTGACCATCACCGTCGATGGCAAGAACATCGACAGCCTGCCGCCCAATCCGGTCTTCGACCGATCGAAGCCGGTCGCCGTCAACGTCAATGTCGATCCGGGGCCGGTGTTCCACGTACGCGACGTCCAGTTCGGCGGCGATGCAGCGATGCGCAATCCCGCAGATTACGATCTGGCGCCCGGCGAAGAGGCGAGCTCCCTCGTCATCATCAAGGCCGGCGACAAGATCGTCGAGCAGCTGAAGAGCGAAGGACGGCCGCTTGCCAAGCTGACGAAGCGCGAGGTCGTTGCCGATCATCGCACAAGCACCGTCGATATCGTCATCACCACGGATGGCGGCCCCGTTGCCCCTGTCGGTACCGTTGGCGTCACCGGTGAAAAGACCGTCAAACCCGATTTCATCCAGCGCTATTCGCGGCTCAACCGCGGCGAAGCCTATTCGCCAGAGGCTTTGAAGAAGGCCGGAGACCGTCTGCGTGCACTCGGCGTCTTCTCGAGCGTCACCATTCACGAAGCCAATGAGCTTGCTGCGGATGGTACACTACCAATGACCATCGAGGTGTCGGAAGGCAAGCAGCGCTACTTCGGCTTCGGCGCCAACTATTCGACGATCGACGGCTTCGGCCTGCAGGGCTACTGGGGCCATCGCAATCTTTTCGGTGAGGCGGAATCGCTTCGTATCGAAGGAACAGTCGGCCGGCTCGGCGAGAACGACATCAGCAATCTCGACTATTCGACCGGCATTTCCTTCACCAAGCCTGGCGCCTTCTTCCCGGCAGGAACGCTCAAGGCATCAATCCTTGCCAAGACGGAAAATCCGGATGCCTACAATGCCTCTCTGATCACCGGCTCACTCGGTTACTCCTACGAACTAAGCGATCAGGATACCGTCTCGGCCGCAGCCGAGATCAGCTACGAAAAAGACGACGACGCCTTTGGCAACAACGAGTATCTGACCTTCGCTCTGCCACTCACCTACGAGCGCGACGCCCGCGACAACAAGTTCAATCCGACGGAAGGCTACCGCGCGACACTCGCGGCAACGCCGAGCTACGAAGCCTTCAACGGCACCATCTTCTCCTCCTTCGAGGGCTCGATCTCGGGCTATCAGGCGATCGGCCAGGAGGACAACGTGGTATTTGCCGGCAAGGTGGCTGCAGGTTTCCTGGTCGGCGGCGAGCTGCAGGACATTCCCGCCACCCGCCGCTTCTTTGCCGGCGGCGGTGGCTCGGTGCGTGGCTATGGCTATCAGGAAATCTCGCCCTACGACGCAGACAACGAGGCGACCGGCGGCAAGTCTTATGTAACCGCATCGCTGGAGGCACGCGTCAGGATCACCGATACGATCGGCATCGTCCCCTTCATCGACGTCGGCACGGTCTCGGCAGACACCTTCCCCGATTTCGGCGATTTCCGCGCCGGCGCTGGCGTCGGTATTCGCTACGCCACGCCTTTCGGTCCACTGCGGCTTGATTTTGCCGTACCGCTGAACAAGTACGAAAATGGCACGGCCTATGGAATCTACGCCGGCATAGGCCAATCATTCTAACGGCGGAAAACGCAGCGGATGAACCCGTTGCACCGCCATGCGAACGGGATAGTGTCCGCCTTCATGCAAGCACTGACGAAACTCATGAACTGGATTGTAAGGCTGCTGGGCTATGGCCTTGGCCTCGTGCTTGTCGTTGCCGCGATTGCGATCGTCATTTTCGGCTTCACCTCCTTCGGCTCACGCATCGTGACCGAAAAAGTCGCGGAGATCATCTCCAACCGGGACATGAACGTCTCGATCCGCGAGCCTGGCAGCCTGCTGACAGGCGGCCTCGATGCTGCACAGATCACGATATCGGACACCCGTGGTGTTTTCGCCGAAGCGAGAGGAATCTCTATCAACTGGAATCCCTTGGCGCTGCTGACCGGCACGTTCCACGCCAAGCAGATCGGCATCCAGTCGATCACCGTCGTCCGCAAGCCGGTGCGCACATTGCCGTCGCCGCCGGATACCGGCGAAGAAGCCGGCTTCAAGCTGCCCATCAAGATCGATATCGACAACATCGCGCTGCCGCAGATCAATCTCAGTGAGCAGCTTGTGGGCCGCGCCTTCACGCTGGTCGCGGGCGGCAATCTGCAGGCCGATCAGAGCGGCGGCCACGCGGTTCTCAACGTCAATCGCCAGTCGGTGCCGGACGCCAAGCTGAACGCCGACGTTGCCTTCATGCCCGAGGAAAACCACCTTCGCCTCAAGGCTCAGCTTGCCGAACCGAAGGGCGGCGTGATGGCGACGTTGCTGTCGCTGCCGGGCGATCCATCCGTCAATCTGTCGATCGACGGCGACGGGCCGATTTCGAACTGGAAGGCCAAGCTGCTGGCGGCCCTCGATGGACAGCCCCGCGCTTCGATCGAAGGCCAGCATGTGCTGACGCCGGAGGGTCTTCACCAGATCAACCTGAAAGGCGGCGGCGATCTGAGCTCGCTCCTGCCCCCACCCTTCCGCCCGCTCTTTGCAGGGCAGACGAATATCGACCTCGCGGCCACCTTCGACAACAAGGGCAAGATCGACATCCAGACCGGCAACATCGCCACCGGAAGCGTTGTCATAGCCGCCTCCGGAACGCTCGATCCGGCAGGCAACAACAGCCTGAATGCCAATGTTCTCGGCACATCCGGCCCGGTCGATTTCCGCTGGCCGCTTGAAAAGGGTGAAGCGCGCCTGCTCGTCAGCGGTCTCAATGTCGCTCTGACCGGCGACGCCAAGGCTGCCCGGCTGAACGCCAGCGCATCGCTGGACGCGATCACCGTTCCTCAGGCCACGGCAAGCAACGTCAAGCTGACGGCCAAGAGCGATGCCTTCAACATCGCCAAGAAAAGCGGCGGCGTGCAGATCCGTCTTGTGGCCGGCGATACGGCTTTCATCAATCCCGACATCAACCGGGCGGTTCAGGGACCGGTCACGCTGGCAGCCCCGCTTCAGATCGCGCCCGATAGCATTGGCTTCAACGGCACGACATTCGAAAGCGCCAATGCCAGCGGCAGCGTTAACGGCACCTACAGACTCGAGAGCCAGGCGCTCACAGGCAATGCCAAGCTGACGATCGAACCGGCGGCCCTCCCGGTGGCGATCGCACCGCGTTTCGACACGCCGATTTCGATCGAGACACAGGTTGCAGGCACGATCCCTTCGAAGATCAATCTGTCGAACCTCGTGGTGAAATCGGGCAGCCTGGAAACCGCTGGCAACGTCACACTCGACGGCGACACGCTAGCGGCCGATCTCAGCGGGCGGCTTCCCGATATCGGCAAGCTCGTTCAGGATACCGGCGGCGAACTGGCCTACACGGCCAATATCAGTGGCCCGCTCACCGCGCTCGCCATCAAGGCGAACCTGAAATCTGCGGCGCTTCAGACCGCGGGCCGTACGCTCTCGGGTCTAGACGTCGCTCTCTCCGGAACCGCCGATCCCGATGCGCCGCAGGCGACGGTCAGCGCCAAAGGTGCGATCGACGGCCAGCCGCTGGCGATCAATGCCAACGTCCAGTCGAAAGACGGCACGACCCGCATCCCGTCGATCTCCATCGATGCCGGCAGCAACAAGCTAACCGGCAATATCGAGCTGACGCCATCCTTCCTGCCGAGCGGCAAGCTGAATTTCGATTTTCCGGATGTCGGCCTGCTGGCAGCCTTGGCAGGACAACGTGCCGAGGGCGATCTGAAGGGGGCCTTCGACATCGCCAATGACGGTGGCAAAATCTCCATCAAGGCGAAGGCCAGCGGCAGCGGCGTCAGGCGCGACGGCCTGTCGCTGGTGAAGCCGGACATCGATATCACCGTCAGCGATCTGAAGGCCTTCGCGGCGAACGGGATCATCAAAGCCGACGAGATTTCTTCGGGCGCTAACACCATCAGCGGCCTGGCGGTCAATTTCACGCAGCAGCAGAACCGCACCAATTTCGATCTGACCTCCGTCTACGACGCCAATCCGCTGGTCGCCGCCGGTGCCGTCGAGACCAACGACGGCAGCATGAAGGTCGAGCTCGACCGGCTGTCGGCAAAGCCGCGCAACATTGCCGTCGAGCTTTCTGCGCCGACCGCCGTAACGATCGCAGGTGGAGCAGCAAAGCTGGATGGCCTGACGATCCGCACCGGTGAGGGTTCGGTCAGCGTTTCGGGCTCGGCCGGAGAAACACTCGATATCGATGCGACGATCAAAGACCTGCCTGCCAGCCTCGCCAACACCTTCGTCCCGAAGCTGGAGGCAGCAGGCAGCATTTCCGGCACGGTCACGGTAACCGGCACCCCGGCGGCCCCCATCGCGAACTTCAAGCTCGACTGGAAGGACGCTTCGACAAGCCAGACCAAGGCCGCCGGCCTCTCCGGTTTCGCGATCGCCGCAGGCGGCAAGCTCGCTGACAACAGACTGGATTTCGAAACCACCGCAGATGGCGACAAAGGGCTGTCCCTCGGGGCTTCCGGCAACTACATGGTCGCCGGTGCCAATGCCCAGGCCCTGTCGGTCGATGCCGAAATCGCCAACGTGCCAGCAGGGCTCGCCAACGCCTTCGTTCCCGATCTCGGTGCCGCCGGCGTCATATCCGGCACCGCCAAAGCCTCCGGCACGCTCCCCAACCCCGCTGCGCAATTCGATCTGTCATGGAAAGACGCCGCAACCAGCCAGACTGTGAAGGCCGGCCTTGCCAAACTGGCTATCGGCGCAACCGGCACCTTTGCCGACAACAAGCTCGCCTTCGACGTCGACGCCACCGGCGCAAAGAACCTGGCGCTGAAAGCCAAGGGCAACTTCGTCGTTTCAGGGCTCGAAGCGAATACGTTGACAGTCGATGCCGATATGAGCAACGCCCCGGCTTCGCTGGCAAATGCCTTCGTTCCGGGCCTTGGCGCCGAAGGACTGATTTCAGGGACAGGCAAGGCTTCCGGCAGGCTGCCACGCCCTAGCGCCGAATTCGACCTGACCTGGACCGATGCCGCAACGGGCCAAACCAGGAAGGCGGGGCTTGCGAGTTTCGACGTTTCCGCCAAGGGCAAGTTTGCCGACAGCAAGCTCGATTTCGATACCGCAGCGAGCGGTAAGAACAGTCTATCGCTGAAGGCAGCGGGCAGCTTCACCGTTGCCGGTCCCGATGCAAACAGCCTCTCCGTGGATGCCACGATCGGCAATGTACCGGCCGGGCTGGCAAATCCCTTCGTTCCCGGCCTTGGCGCCGAGGGTCTGATATCCGGAACGGCCAAGGCCTCCGGCAAGTTGCCGAGACCGAATGCCGACTTCGACCTTACATGGACGGATGCCGCGACGGATCAGACGAAGAAAGCCAAGCTCGCCAGCTTCGACGTCACCGCCAAGGGCAAGTTCGCTGACGACCGCATCAATTTCGACGCGGCGGCAAGCGGCAAGAACAGCCTGTCGCTGAAGGCAACCGGCAACTTCGCCGTTTCCGGCCCCGATGCCAACGCGCTTTCGGTCGATGCCGACATCACCAACGTGCCAGCCGGCCTTGCAAACCCCTTCGTGCCGGGCCTTGGCGCCGAAGGACTGATTTCCGGAACCGCCAGAGCTTACGGAAAGCTCCCCAATCCGGCGGCCGATTTCAAATTTGCTTGGAAGAACGCCGCGACCAGTCACACAAAGGCGGCCAATGTTACCGGTCTCGGCGTCACGGCCGATGGCCGACTTTCTGGTAATACGCTGAATTTCAACGTCAACGCCAACGGCAGCGGTTCCCTGTCGGTCAAGGCGAAGGGCAGCTTCGAGGTTGCCGGCCCTCAGGCGAATTCGCTGCGCGCCGACGCTGACATCAACAATCTGCCGGCCGGCATCGCCAACGCCTTCGTTCCCAATCTTGATGCCGAAGGGGCAATTTCGGGCAGCGCCAATGCCGCGGGCAAGCTTCCGATCCCCGATGTCGATTTCAAGCTCAACTGGAAGAATGCGCAGACCAGTCAGACAAAGAGCGCTGGCCTTGCGCCACTCGGCATCACCGCCAATGGAAAGCTCGCCAGCAACACGCTGACCATCGATACCGGCCTTTCCGGCGACGGCGGCCTGTCGATGAAGGGCGGCGGCAGTGTCGGTATCACCGGGCAGAAAGCGCTGAACCTGCAGTTCCGCGGAAACCTGCCCTTCGCCATTCTCGGCGCGCAGCTCGCCCAGCAAGGCTTCGTTGCCGAAGGCGCGGCGGATATCGATCTTCGCATTACCGGAAATGCCGGCGGTCCAGTTATCAACGGCAGCGTCAACACCAGCGGCGCCAAGCTGATCGACGTTCGCCGCAACCTGGCTCTCAATAACCTGACGGCCAGCATCACCATGAACGGCCAGCAGGCGACGATCTCGCGCTTCAGCGCCAATCTGGCGAGCGGCGGAGCGATCTCGGCTACCGGAACGATCGGCATCCAGCCGAATGGCGGCTATCCAGTGAATATCGACGTCAAGCTGGACAAGGCCGTCTATGTCGACGGCACACTCGTCGTCGCGACAGTCGATGGCACCGTCGGCCTGCGTGGTCCGCTGCTGTCCAACCCGACCTTGAGCGGACGCCTCGATCTGGAAAAAGCCTCCGTCACGGTGCCGGAAAAGCTGCCGACCTCGCTGCGCGAAATCGACATCAGGCACATCCACGCGCCCGCCGCGGTGCTCAAGCAACTGCGCGACGAAAGCCCGGCGAAGCCCGGCGAAAAGTCTTCGACGATCACGCTCGATCTTCAGCTCAATGCGCCGTCGCAGATCTTCGTTCGTGGCCGCGGTATCGATTCCGAGCTTGGCGGCAGTCTGACCATCAAGGGGACGGCAGCAGCTCCGATCGTCTCCGGCGGCTTCACCATGCGGCGTGGCCGCCTGACGATTCTGAACCGCCGCATGAACTTCACCGACAAGAGCCGCATCACGTTCGCAGGCAACCTGACCCCTGCTCTGGATATGGAGGCAAGCTCGACCTCGGGCACGACGACGCTGACGGTCGATGTCGGTGGCCTGGCGACCGACCCGGCCATCACCTTCTCGTCGTCACCGGCTCTGCCGCAGGATGAAGTCCTGGCGCAGTTGATCTTCGGACAGTCGATGTCAAAGCTTTCGCCGGTGCAGATCGCTCAGCTTGCCGATGCAGTCAGCCAGCTCGCCGGTGGCCGGTCGACCTCGCTCTTCGAGGGCCTGCGCAACCAGCTTGGCGTCGATGATCTCGACATCAGCACCGACGAAAAAGGCCAGACCAGCGTCAGCGTCGGCCGCTATCTCAACGAGCGCACCTATTTCGAACTGCAGCAAGGCGGTGCGGCCGGTGCCAAGGCGATCATCAATCTCGATGTCGGCCGCGGTGTGAAGCTTCGCGGTGCTGCGGGCGGAAATGGCTCGGGTGAAGCGGGCGTCGTTTACGAGCACGAGTATTGACGCTCGCGCCCTAGAAGATGGTCTTGCTGGTTTTCAGCAGGATGTTGGTTTCCGTCACGTTGATGCCGTCGACCAGACGGATGCGCCGGAGCGTCTCGTCGAAGGACACGAGATCCCGGTCTTCGAGTTCGGCGATGAAATCCCATTTGCCATTGGTGCTGTGCAAGGCACGCACCTGAGGCAACCCGCGCAGCTGGTCGGCCACCTTGTCGGCCAGTTTGCCGAGAACCTCGATGAGAATGATGGCCCGGACGCCCGCCGAGCGCACTTCATGCCCCGTCCGGATGGTGAAGGCTGCGATCGTGCCATTGGCAACAAGCCGGTCAATCCGCGCGGCGACAGTCGCCCGCGAGGCGCCCGTCATCGCCGCCAGTGACGATACCGGCGTTCTTGCATTGTGTCTGAGAGCACTGAGCAGTTCCTGATCGAGGTCGTCCATGATTTTCACTTTGCTCGAATGGTGTGAGCAATTTGTACAATGTGGATTTTATTTTGGCAATTTTCCATCTTTTTGTCGCCGCGGCGATAGCCGAATATGCAGCTCGAAACTCGAAATCCGGAGCTTGGAATGGACGTTCAATCGCGCGCAGTCACCCTCATTGGCGTTCCGTTGGAAGAAGGCTCCGGCCGCAGGGGCGCCGCTATGGGCCCGGCAGCACTTCGCATCGCAGGGATCGACCAGACGCTCATCGAGCTTGGTCATGACGTCAAGGACGACGGCGACCTGCAGATCGTGCCGGCTCGAGACCTGCCCAATCATCCGAAGGCCCACAATCTGCGGATCATCGGCGCGTTCACCCGGGCGCTGGAAGCGAGCACCTATGAAGCGGCCGCTGCCGGCCGCCTTCCGCTGATCCTTGGCGGCGATCACGCCCTGTCGATGGGTAGCGTCTCCGGCATGGCACGCTATGCCGCCGAACAGGGCCGCCCGCTGTTTGTCATCTGGCTTGACGCCCACTCGGATTTCAACTCGCCGGAAACCTCGCCCTCCGGCAATATTCACGGCATGCCGGTCGCGTTCTTCACCGGTCAGGCTGACCTCGCCGAAGTTCTTCCGAAGGCCCGGCCGCTGGTCGATCCGCGCAACGTCTTTCAGGTCGGCATCCGCTCGGTCGATGCGCCCGAACGCGAGCTGATCAAGAAGCACGGCGTCAACGTCTTCGACATGCGCTCGATCGACGAACAGGGTATCGCGCCGATCATGCGACAGATCCTTGCTGCGGTGGAAGAAGCCAACGGCCTCCTGCATGTCAGCCTTGACGTCGATTTCCTCGATCCCGATATTGCCCCGGGCGTCGGAACGACTGTGCCGGGCGGAGCGACATTCCGCGAAGCGCACCTCGTCATGGAGATGCTCTGCGACAGCGGCCTCGTATCGTCGCTCGATCTCGTCGAACTCAATCCGTTTCTGGACGATCGCGGCAAGAGCGCCCGCGTTCTTGTCGAACTGACCGCCAGCCTTTTCGGCCGCCGTATCTTCGATCGTCCGACCCGCGCCGCCTAATCCGAGGGAACCAGCCATGAACGCATCTGAAAACCTGATCGCCACCGAACAGCGGCTTGGCGCCCACAACTACAAGCCGCTCGATGTCGTGCTGACCCGCGGCGAAGGCGTCTACGTCTGGGATACCGACGGCAACCGTTACCTCGATTGCCTCTCGGCCTACTCCGCCGTGAACCAGGGCCATTGCCATCCGAAGATCCTGGCCGCAATGGTCGAACAGGCCGGCAAGCTGACACTCACCTCCCGCGCCTTCCGCAACGACCAGCTGGCCCATCTCTATGAAGAGCTCGCGGCACTGACCGGATCGCACAAGATCCTGCCGATGAATTCCGGTGCTGAAGCCGTCGAGACGGCGATCAAGGCCGTGCGCAAATGGGGCTACGAGGTGAAGGGCGTACCGGAGGGCAAGGCAGAGATCATCGTCTGCTCCGACAATTTCCACGGCCGGACGCTCAGCATCATCAGCTTCTCCACCGACCCGGATGCACGCACCGGCTTCGGACCCTATACGCCGGGCTTCCGCACCATCGCCTTCGGCGATGCCGATGCCTTTGCTGCGGCGATCAACGAAAACACCGTCGGCGCGCTGATCGAGCCGATCCAAGGCGAGGCCGGCGTCATCATTCCTCCGGCCGGTTATTTCAAGCGCGTCCGCGAGCTCTGCACCACGCACAACGTCACGCTGATCCTCGACGAGATCCAGACCGGTCTCGGCCGCACCGGAAAGCTGCTTGCGGAAGAGCACGAAGGCATCGAAGCCGACGTGACGCTGATCGGCAAGGCGCTCTCCGGCGGTTTCTATCCGGTGTCTGCCGTTCTTTCGAACACCGAGGTTCTTGGCGTCCTCAAGCCCGGTCAGCACGGCTCCACCTTCGGCGGCAATCCGCTCGCCTGCGCCGTTGCCCGCACCGCGCTCAAGGTGCTCACTGAGGAAGGCATGATCGAGAATGCCGAGAAGATGGGTAACTATTTCCTCGAAGGTCTGCGTTCCATCCGCTCGAACATCGTCAAGGACGTACGTGGCCGCGGTCTAATGCTGGCGATCGAGCTCGAGCCCGAAGCAGGTGGCGCGCGCCAGTATTGCTACGGTCTCAAGGAGCGCGGTCTGCTCGCCAAGGATACGCACGAGCACACAATCCGCCTCGCTCCGCCGCTGGTCATCACCAAGGACCAGGTGGAATGGGCCGTCTCCGAAATCGAGAAGACAATTACCTGAGGTGAGCGGCCTCTTCGGAGGCCGCAACCAACACGAAGTATGTTTGCGTGAACTCACGCATTAAACGCTAATATACATCAGTATATTCAGTCAGTTACTCATTTTTAATCTAACTAATCATATTATTTCAGCAGAAACACCCGGGCGTATTGTGGGGGCAGCGTCCGGGTTTTCAGCTTTATTTGAGATCTGACCTGCCGCATCGAATGCGCCGCAGGCGCGGCGATCTGTGTGCCTGTTTTTGGCAATCGCCCTCGCCCCGCACCGCTTTGGAGTGCTGCAGTCCTTAGAGGGACGACGATGCCGCTATTTTCAGTTATTTCAGGTTCCGACGCCAAGGCCATGTTCTCGGCGCTCAACAAATCGCAGGCCGTGATCGAATTCGACCTGCAGGGCAATATTCTGACGGCCAACGAAAACTTTTGCCGGACGCTCGGCTACGAGCTTTCGGAGATCGCCGGCAAACACCACCGCATATTCTGCGATCCTGACTATGTCGCGTCCGCGGCCTATAAGGATTTCTGGGCCAAGCTCGGCAAGGGCCAGTTCGATTCCGGCGAATACCGCCGCATCGGCAAGGGCGGCCGGGACGTCTGGATTCAGGCGACCTACAATCCCCTGCTCTCCAACGGCAAGCCTTACAAGATCGTCAAGTTCGCAACTGACGTGACCGCGGCCAAGCTCGATTCGGCAAATGCCATCGGTAAGATCGAAGCGATCTCCCGGGCACAGGCCGTCATCGAGTTTACCCCGTCCGGCGAGATCTTGACCGCAAACGGCAACTTCCTTTCCGTCCTCGGCTACAGCCTGGAGGAAATCCGCGGAAAGCATCACAGCATGTTCTGCGAAACGGCCTATACGGCCTCGCCTGCCTACCGCGAATTCTGGACCAAGCTTGCCGCCGGCCAGTTCGTTGCCGAAGAGTTCAAGCGAGTCGGCAAGGGCGGTAAAGTCGTCTGGATCCAGGCGTCCTACAACCCGATCTTCGACATGAACGGTCGCGTCTTCAAGGTCGTCAAGTTTGCGACCGATATCACCAGCCGCGTCCAGGCCGTCGATGAGCTCGGCGAAGGACTGACGCGCCTTGCCGCCGGCGACCTGACCGGCGCCATTGAGACACCATTCCTTCCAGCTCTCGACAAGGTCCGCGTCGATTTCAACAGCGCCGTCGAACGTCTGAGCGGCGCCATGCGCACCGTTGCTGAAAACACCGATGCCATCGCGCACGGCTCCCGCGAAATGACGACCGCTGCCGGCGAATTATCCAGACGGACGGAGCGACAGGCAGCAACCGTTGAAGAGACAGCCGCCGCCCTTGAACAGATCACCCAGACAGTGGCCGACAGCGCCAAGCGCGCCAGTGAGGCTGGCGACCTGGTGGCAAAGACGAAGCTTGGCGCCGGACATTCCGGCAGCATCGTCCGCAAGGCGATCGGCGCCATGGATCAGATCGCCAATTCGTCGCGCGAGATCAGCAACATCATCAGCGTCATCGACGAAATCGCGTTCCAGACCAATCTCTTGGCCTTGAATGCCGGTGTCGAGGCTGCCCGTGCCGGCGAAGCTGGCAAGGGGTTTGCCGTCGTCGCGCAGGAAGTCCGCGAACTGGCCCAGCGCTCGGCAAACGCGGCAAAGGAGATCAAGACGCTGATCACCGCCTCGTCCGAACACGTCAAGAGCGGCGTAACGCTGGTCGGTGAAACCGGCAGCGCTCTGGAAGAGATCGTCTCGCAGGTCACCGAGATCGACGGCAATGTCGTGGCGATCGTTACAGCTGCCCGCGAGCAGTCCACTGGGCTGACGGAGATCAACAAGGCTGTCAACGCCATGGACCAGGTCACGCAGGACAATGCCTCTATGGTCGAGGAGACCACGGCTGCCAGCGGCAAACTCTCGAAGGAAGCCGAAAACCTCCGGGTGCTGCTGTCGCAATTTAGATTTGCGCAACACTCTTTCGCTAAGCTCCACACCAAAGCCACAGAAGCGCCTGCCGCACGCGCAACGCCACGTGGTCAACGCGTAACGAATGTTCGCGCCAATGGCGGCGCAGCCGCTCTGGCTTACGAGAATTGGGAAGATTTCTAATGAGCACCATTAATTCCAATAGTTTCAGTGGCGACACGCTCGAGATCATTGCCTTCCGGCTGCACGATCAGGAATTCTGCGTGAAGACGACGACGATCCGCGAAATCCGTGGCTGGGCGCCCTCCACCCCGATCCCGCATGCACCGTCGGATGTCATCGGCGTGATGAACCTGCGCGGCTCTGTAATCCCGATCATCGACCTTGCCTACAAGCTCGGCATGAAGAGCACGGTCGCCAATGAACGCAGCGCCATTGTTGTCGCGGAAGTCCACAGCATGGTCATCGGCATGCTCGTCGACCGCGTCTCGGACATCCTGACGATCTCTTCCGGCCAGGTTCAGCCCGTTCCTGAGGTCACCGCCTCCTTCGATCGCGCCTATTGCGAAGGTATCATCGCCTCCGAAAACGGCATGATCTGCTTCCTGAACCTCGCGAAAATGTTCAAGGAAAGCGAAGCCGAAGAACTCGTTGCCGCCTAACGGAAGGCAGCGCCACACGAAATCAAAGCCGCCGTCGAGGCGGCTTTTTTGTGCCCAGTAGAAATCACCCATAAGAACTTGGCGTAAAAACAAATCTTATTAGCAATCTCTTTTATACCCTAAATTAACCTTCACACCATCATCATGGGTTGCGAACTGACAGTATTACGATTTCTGATAGTTGCGATTTTCGCGTATAGCGCGATTAATCCGGCCTCAAATCCAAAAGCTGTAAGTTCATCAACTTTGCCTGGCGAGAGCGTCGGCACATGATTGGGGAACGGGGATGCTGGGTTTATCTTCCGATGCAAAATACATTCTTGATGCCATTTCGAAATCTCAAGCCGTTATCGAATTTGATCTGAAAGGCAATGTCCTGAAGGCCAACGAGAACTTCTGCCGGGCGCTCGGCTACAGTCTCGATGAGATCACCGGCAAACATCACAGCATGTTCTGCGATCCGGCCTTGGTCGCAACCGCGGAATACCGCGATTTCTGGACCCGGCTTGGCCGCGGCGAACATGATGCCGGCGCTTACAAGCGGCTCGCAAAGGGCGGCCGTGAGATCTGGATCCAGGCGACCTATAATCCCGTGCTCAAGGGCGGAAAGCCCTTCAAGGTCGTCAAGTTTGCCACCGACATCACCGCCGCCAAGCGTCAGGCGATAGACGACGCCGGCAAGCTCAATGCGATCTCCCGGTCTCAGGCCGTCATCGAATTCAAACCGAACGGCGAGATCCTGACGGCCAACGAAAATTTCTGTAAAGGCTTGGGCTACAGCCTCTCCGAAATCGCTGGAAAGCATCACAGCATGTTCTGCGATCCCGCCTATGCCCGCACCGAAGACTATGCCAATTTCTGGCGGCGTCTGGCAGGCGGCGAGTTCATCGCCAACGAGTTCGTTCGTTATGGCAAGGGCGGCAAGGAAATCTGGATCCAGGCCGCCTACAACCCGATCATCGGCGCCGATGGCCGTGTCTACAAGGTCGTCAAGTTCGCCACCGACGTGACCGAGCGAATGAGCGCGATCAGCCAGCTCGGCAGCGCTTTGAAACATCTCGCGGAGGGCGACCTGACGCAGACGGTCAATACCGCCTTCGTCCCATCGATGGAGCAATTGCGCCACGATTTCAACACTGCGCTGGAAAAGCTGCGGGATACGATGGTGACGATCGGCGAGAACACGGCGGCGATCGCCGCCGGGTCTCACGAGATCGGTGCCGCAGCCGATTCCTTCTCGAAACGCACGGAGCAGCAGGCCGCGTCCATTGAAGAGACGGCCGCCGCACTGGAGCAGATCACCACCACCGTCAACGACTCCAGCCACCGCGCTGGCGAGGCCGGTCAGCTCGTGGCCAAGACGAAGCATGGCGCCGAGCAATCCGGTATCGTCGTGCGCAATGCAGTCTCGGCGATGGGGCAGATCGAGCAGTCGTCCCGCGAGATCACCAACATCATCGGCGTCATCGACGATATCGCCTTCCAGACCAATCTGTTGGCGCTGAATGCCGGTGTCGAGGCCGCACGCGCCGGGGAAGCCGGCAAGGGCTTCGCCGTCGTCGCCCAGGAAGTGCGCGAACTCGCCCAGCGCTCGGCAAGTGCTGCCAAGGAAATCAAGGCGCTGATCAACCAGTCCAGCGAGTTCGTCAAGAATGGCGTCGATCTCGTCGGCCAGACTGGCCGGGCGCTCGAAGAGATCGTCAGCCAAGTGGCCGACATCAATACCAATGTCGCGGCCATCGTCGAAGGATCACGCGAACAGGCGACAGGCATCAAAGAAATCAATCAAGCCGTCAATTCGATGGACCAGGCGACGCAACAGAATGCCGCCATGGTCGAGGAAAGCACCGCAGCAAGCCACAAGCTGACCTCCGAGGCGGAGGTGCTCAGAGCCCTGCTCAGCCAGTTCCGCCTCGGCAACGAGATGCAGCATCGTCCAGCTGCGAGACATACCTCTCCTGCCCTGCAGCTTGTCTCCCGTGTTGCCAGAGCGCACGGTTCAGCCGCACCGGCCGCCGACAACTGGGAAGAATTCTAATCTCCACTCAGGCACACCTGCTCTCCGGTCCTGTTTGCAGGGCCGGTTTTTCTTCGCATCTCTGCAAGCAAGGCGTGCTGCCAAAACCAGCCGGCGCCCCTAATTTTTGATTGAATTAGAATATCATTATAGACAAGCATCGATTTGACGCCTCGTCCTTTGCACCTATTCTGCGAGAATAGCCACATATGCTTTCAGGCAAGGAAATTCTCCGAAATCACAATGAAAACAATCACTATAGAATTCGGTACTTTCCAGAAATTACGCAATAGAAAATATTATGGACGCAGTCTTGCCGATTCTGTTTACAGCTTCTTAGCTGTACAAATAGTCAAAACCAACCTTAGCGCGAAACTCCTACACAATATTAGAATCTACGTATATTCTGATACTGTATCGATCGGAGACCTGAAAACCACTTTTGGTTGCTGCTATCCGATACGGAAAGCGCGCGCTTCCGATTTTGATTTCCAAGCCTGGGCATGGGGTCCTGGCGGAATCGCTTTTGGAGGTTGGAAATGCAGTATCACAAATCGGCTATCACTGTACTCGCCATCAGCTGTGCAGCGTTGATCATGCCGTCCCAAGCTAGCGCCGAAGGCCTTCTCGGTGGCCTCGGAAACGCCCTCAGCGGCGGCTCCAAGAGCAGTACGAGCAGCGGGAGCACAAGCAGCGGCAGCAAAAGCAGTGGCGGCGGCCTCAGCATAGGCGGTAGCAACGGCATCAGCATCGGCAACAATGGCGGGCGCGGCCTCAGCGCGTCCATCGGCGGCTCCAGCGGCGTCAATGCCAGCGTCGGCGGCACATCGAAGGGTGGGCTTGGCGTCAACGCATCCGTTGGCGGATCCGGCGGCATCAATAGCAAGACGAGCATCGGCGGCGGAACAAAGGGGCTCGGAGTCGGCACGACAGCAAGCGTCGGCGGCAGCAAAGGTCTGAATGCTGACGTCAATGCCAATGTCGGCGGCAGCGGCCTCGTCAGCGCCAGGGCGAAAGCTGGTTTGGGCGGCAACACGCTGGTCGATATCGCCCTCGGTGTGCCCGGTATCGATCCGGATGATCCTACTGGCCCTAACGGTCCCAACGGGCCGAACGGGCCGAATGGTCCCAATGGCCCTCGTGGTCTTAATGGGCCGGTCTACTCTTACAATGACATGTCGGCCGCCGAGCGCGCCAAGGTCAAGCTTCGCTGCCGGGACATTCTCGGCTCGGGCGGCTACGAGGCAAGCCTCGTCAAGCTCTGCCGCATGGTCATCGCGATGCGCTGACCTCCTCCCCCGGGACCGTGTCCGGCGCGAGAGGCCGGATGCGGCCTGGTGGTGAAAGCGCCCAACTCCAGAATTCGCGCCTCTCCCCGGAGGCGCCTTTTTCATGAGAAAGGCACGCGTTTGAGACGCGTGCCTTTCCTTGGATTCACCAGGGTTCCGATCAGCCGAACAAGGCAAACGTCGCCTTCAACGTTACCCAGACGCCCCACAGGAGCGGAATGCCGACCAGGGCCCAGGCAAGCGCCGCCTTGGCGTCGAAACCGCCGCGGCCGATGCCGAAGGAGACGCTCGGCCCGGCACTTGCAGCGGCCGACTTGGCCTGCAGCGATGCCACTTCCGCGTCGGACATGAACCACTTGTCGGCAAGCGGCCGGACGAAGAGGTTGGCGATCAGGCCGAGTGCCAGCATCCCGGCGAGGATATACATCGTTCCGGTATAGAGAGCCGGTCCAGGCGCCACGCCCGCCGAGATCTGCGCCTCGCGGATGTAGTTGACGACCACAGGGCCGACGATACCGGCAGTCGCCCATGCCGTCAGCAGACGGCCATGGATGGCGCCGACGAACTGCGTACCGAAGATATCGGCGAGATAGGCCGGAATGGTCGCGAAGCCGCCACCATACATCGACAGGATAATGCCGAAGGCGAGAACGAACAGCGCCTTGTTGCCCATGTCGGCGAGCGTCGGCGCCACAGCGTAGAGAACAATGCCAAGCAGGAAGAACGTATAATAGGTGTTCTTGCGGCCGATCTTGTCCGACAGAGAGGCCCAGAAGAAGCGTCCACCAATATTGAAGAGCGAGAGCAGACCGGCAAAGCCCGCCGCGATTGTTGCGATCGATGCTTTCTGGCTCGCATCGAGCTGCGCGAAGCCGACGTCAGGCAGACCGATCAGTGAACCTGCAAAGATTTCCTGCAGCATCGGCGATGCCATGCCGATGACGCCGATACCGGCGGAAACGTTGAGGCAGAGAACCGCCCAGATCAGCCAGAACTGCTTGGTCTTGTGCGCATCGCGGAGGTGCACGTGCTTGGTGGTGATCATGCTGCTCTTGGCAGCAGGGGCCGTCCAGCCCTCGGGACGCCATCCGGCCGGCGGAATGCGGTAGCCGAAGGCGCCACCCATCATGAAGACGAAGTAGATGGCGGCCATGACCACGAAGGTCTGCCAGACGCCAACAGACGCGTCGGTCTTGAAATAATTCATCAGCAGGTTTGCGAGCGGAGCACCAATCATCGCGCCACCGCCGAAGCCCATGATCGCCATGCCGGTCGCCATGCCGCGACGGTCCGGGAACCACTTGATCAGCGTCGAGACCGGCGAGATATAGCCGAGGCCGAGGCCGATACCGCCGATCACACCGGCACCGAGCCACATTAGCCAGAGCTGATGGGTCATGACACCGACGGCAGCGACGAGAATACCGCCGCACCAGCAGCAGGCGGAAACGAAACCGGCCTTGCGCGGACCGACCCGCTCAAGCCAGCCGCCCCAGACGGCCGCAGAGCAGCCGAGGAGCACGAAGAACAGCGTATAGATCCAGCCGAGATCGGCAACGCGCCAGTCGCAGGTCGTGGTGAAAAGGGCCGAAGCCAGCGTCAGATCCGGGCAGGCCGTCGAGGCGCTGATCCCCAGAGATTTCGACAGCGGCAGCCAGAACACGCTGAAGCCGTATGCCATGCCGATGCACAGATGAATGGCGAGTGCTGCCGGCGGCACGAGCCAGCGGTTGAACCCCGGCTGCGCAATAATCCGCTCACGATCAAGCAGGCCAGCGCCCGCCAGTACCCCTGCTCCTGATGTATCCGCTGCGGTCATGAATGAGTTCCTCCTGGATCTGACCTTGCTGACATGAATCGCGCTCGAACAGGCAAAAACAACCTGCGTCCCCCCTCGCGCGAAACGATGTTTAGTGCCGGATAGGCTCCGCCGGCTCGGGCTTGCGGATCAGGGAAGAGGCCTCGATCACCAAGGGATCGAATCCATTGTTTTCCTGTTCCAGAATTTCAAAAAACTGCCGCCGCATGCGCGGCTCCCAAAATTTATTGATATGTGTTGCAACGCCCTCGACAGCTTCGCTGGCGGGCTGGGTCTTGAAAAAAGTGGCGATCTGGTTAGCCATATAGACGAGCTTGGAACGCGTATCATGCGACATCGGCGATGCTTTCCGGCGAAATGCGGTGAGGATGGGTGAAAATCTCGAAATCATCGCCGCGAACCAGGGCGACCAGCGTCATCCCGGCGTCCTCGGCCGTGCGGATGGCGAGTGCCGTCGGCGCCGAAATCGCAATCAGGATCGATGCGCCGAGAATTGCCGTCTTCTGCACCATCTCGACAGAGATGCGGCTGGTAACGACCACCGCGCCAGCGGCACCAGTTCGGCCGGAACGGATCACCGCGCCGCAAAGCTTGTCCAGTGCGTTATGTCGGCCGACATCCTCACGGACGGCAAGAAGCCCTTCGCCAGGCAGATAGAACCCTGCGCCATGGACGGCACGGGTTTCGCGATGCAGCGGCTGCGCCTCGTTGAGCAGGTTTGCAGCGCGCACAATATCGCCGTGCGTCAGCGCCAAGAGCGAACCGGAAACATCCGGCACTTTGCGAACGGCCTGCTCGATCGATTCGATACCACAAAGGCCGCACCCGACGGGTCCTGCCAAGCTGCGGCGCCGGGCGCGCAGAGCGTCTTCGACATCATCCGCGAGCATGATCTGCACATCGATGCCGATCTCGCTATCGACGGCCTCGATCGAGGAAATCTGCGCCATCGAACTGATGATCCCCTCCGTCAGGCTGAAGCCCACGGCGAAATCCTCAAGATCGTCAGGCGTCGCCATCATCACGGCATGCGAACTGCCGCCATAGGAAAAGGCGATCGGCACCTCTTCCGGCACGATGCGCTCGCCCGGCCTCACCACACCGGCCTTGCGGGCGATGCGGCTGACGGGGATGCGTGTGTGCCGTTCGGACATTACTCCGCGGCCTCCATCTTGCCGGAGATACGGCGGCTCTGGCGGGCCTGCTCGTCATATTCGAGCTGCCACTCGGTCGGCCCGTTGGAGGGCGAAACCTGTACCGCCGTCACCTTGTATTCCGGGCAGTTGGTCGCCCAGTCGGAGAAATCGGTGGTGATAACGTTGGCCTGCGTCGTCGGGTGATGGAAGGTCGTATAGACGACACCGGGCGCAACGCGCTCGGTGATCAGCGACCGCAGTGTCGTATCACCGGAGCGGCTCTGCAGCTTGATCCAGTCGCCATCGCGGATGCCGCGCTGTTCTGCATCGTGCGGATGGATTTCCAGCCGGTCTTCCGCGTGCCAGGCAACGTTCTCGGTGCGGCGCGTCTGCGCTCCCACATTATACTGGCTGAGAATACGGCCGGTTGTGAGCAGCAGCGGGAAGCGCGGGCCGGTGCGTTCGTCAGTCGCGACATACTCGGTGCGGATGAACTTGCCCTTGCCGCGCACGAAGCCATCGACATGCATGATCGGCGATCCCTCGGGATGCTTCTCGTTGCACGGCCACTGAACAGAGCCCATCTTTTCCAGATAGTCGTAGGACACCAGCGCGAAGCTCGGCGTACTCGCCGCGATCTCGTCCATGATCTCGGACGGATGCTTGTAGTTCCAGTTCAGACCCATCGCCTGCGCGAGCTTCTGCGTCACTTCCCAGTCGGCATAGCCGTTCTTCGGGGTCATCACCTTGCGCACGCGATTGATGCGCCGCTCTGCATTGGTGAAGGTTCCGTCCTTCTCCAGGAAGGTCGAGCCCGGCAGGAAGACATGCGCATAGTTTGCAGTCTCGTTGAGGAAGAGGTCCTGGACGACGACGCATTCCATCGCGGCAAGACCGGCTGCGACATGCTTGGTATCCGGATCGGATTGCAGGATGTCCTCGCCTTGGATGTAGAGCCCCTTGAAAGTACCATCCACAGCCGCATCCAGCATGTTCGGAATGCGCAGGCCCGGTTCGTTGTTGAGCTTTACGCCCCACAGCTTTTCGAAGACATCGCGCGTCGCGTCGTCGGAGATATGGCGATAGCCCGGCAACTCGTGCGGGAACGATCCCATGTCGCACGAACCCTGCACGTTATTCTGGCCACGCAGCGGGTTCACGCCGACCCCTTCGCGGCCGATATTGCCTGTTACCATTGCCAGGTTGGCGATCGCCATGACGGTCGTCGAACCCTGGCTGTGCTCGGTAACGCCGAGGCCGTAATAGATCGCGCCATTGCCGCCGAGCGCATAAAGCCTGGCCGCACCGCGCAGATCGGCAGCCGGAACGCCGGTGAACTTCTCGGTCTCCTCGGGGCTGTGCTGCGGCTCCGAAACGAAGGCCGCCCAATCCTCGAATTCCGACCAGTCGCAGCGCTCGCGAATGAATCTCTCGTTGAACAGACCTTCGGTGACGATGACATGTGCCAGCGCCGTCATGACGGCAACGTTGGTGCCCGGTCTCAGCGGCAGATGATAGGCCGCCTCGACATGCGGCGTGCGCACCAGATCGATGCGGCGCGGATCGATGACGATCAGCTTGGCACCCTGGCGCAGCCGCTTCTTGAGGCGCGAGCCGAAGACCGGATGGCCATCGGTCGGGTTCGCACCGATGACGACCACGACGTCGGAATGCTCGACGCTGTCGAAATTCTGCGTACCGGCCGAGGTGCCGAAAGCCTGTCCCAGACCATAGCCGGTCGGCGAATGGCAGACGCGCGCACAGGTATCGACATTGTTATTGCCGAAGCCGGCACGGATCAGCTTCTGAACGAGGAAGGTCTCCTCGTTGGTGCAACGTGACGACGTGATGCCGCCAACCGCTTCGCGGCCATATTGATACTGGATGCGCTTGAACTCGGAAGCGACATGCACATAGGCCTCGTCCCAGGTGACTTCCCGCCAGGGATCGGAGACCTTCTCGCGGATCATCGGATTGAGGATGCGATCCTTGTGGGTCGAATAGCCATAGGCGAAGCGGCCCTTGACGCAGGAATGCCCGCGGTTTGCCTGACCATCCTTCCACGGCACCATACGCACCAGCTCTTCGCCGCGCATTTCCGCCTTGAACGAGCAGCCGACGCCGCAATAGGCGCAGGTGGTGACCGCCGAATGCTCCGGCTGGCCAATCTCGATGACCGACTTCTCGGTCAGCGTCGCCGTCGGGCAGGCCTGCACGCAGGCGCCGCAGGACACGCATTCGGAATCGAGGAAATGTTCATGCATGCCGGGCGAGACGCGAGAGCCGAAACCGCGGCCTTCGATCGTCAGCGCGAAGGTGCCCTGCACCTCTTCGCAGGCCCGCACACAGCGCGAGCAAACGATGCATTTCGACGGGTCGTAGGTGAAATACGGGTTCGACTCGTCCTTCGGCATCCATTTCAGATTGATCTCGCCATTGCTGCGCGCCTTGACGTGATTATCGCCTTCATAGCCATAGCGAACGTCGCGCAGGCCGACGGCACCCGCCATGTCCTGCAATTCGCAATCGCCATTGGCAGCGCAGGTAAGACAGTCGAGCGGGTGGTCGGAGATGTAGAGCTCCATCACCCCGCGGCGGATATCCTTGAGCCGCCCGGTCTGCGTATGAACTACGAGACCCGAGGCGACCGGCGTCGTGCAGGAAGCCGGCGTGCCGTTGCGGCCTTCGATCTCGACGAGACAGAGGCGGCAGGAACCGAAGGCATCGACCATATCGGTGGCGCAGAGCTTCGGAACCTGAATCCCGGCCTCCATCGACGCGCGCATGATCGAGGTGCCCTCGGGGACGGTGATTTCGCGACCATCGATGGTCAGCGTCACCATCGCTTCGGATTTCGAGGCCGGCGTTCCGTAGTCGATTTCATGAACGAGGGACATGGCGTGCCTCCTGGCTGGAAGAATGAACCGCGGGAGCAAGCTCGCCCCCCTCTGGCCTGCCGGCCATCTCCCCCACGGGTGGGGAGATCACAAGCGGCATGACCGCTACTTCGGCAAAACCGAAGCGGCTTAAAATGTGAAACGGTGAGCCTGCGCCCAGCCGATCTCCCCACCCGTGGGGGAGATGGCCGGCGGGCCAGAGGGGGGCGACTTGCGCCGAAGCAACGATAGAGGCTTCCATCATTCCGCAGCCTCCACCATCGGAGCCGGCGAAAAATCCTCCGGGAAATGCGTCATCGCACTCATCACCGGATAGGGGGTGAAGCCGCCCAGCGCACAGAGCGAGCCGAATTTCATCGTGTTGCAGAGATCGGTGAGCAGCGCCCGGTTCTTCTCCGGCTCGATCCCTTGCGCAATCTTGTCTGCCGTCTCAACGCCACGGGTCGAGCCGATGCGGCAGGGCGTGCACTTGCCGCAGCTCTCGACCGCGCAGAATTCCATCGCGAACCGCGCCTGCTTCAGCATGTCGGCGCTGTCGTCGAAGACGACGATACCCGCATGGCCGATCAAACCGTCCCTGGCGGCGAAGGCTTCATAGTCGAACGGAGTATCGAAAAGCGCCCGCGGGAAATAAGCCCCAAGGGGACCGCCGACCTGAACCGTCTTGACCGGGCGTCCGCTCGCGGTGCCGCCGCCGATCTTGTCGATAATATCGCCGAGCGACAGGCCGAAGGCCGTCTCGTAGAGACCGCCATGCTTGACGTTTCCGGCGATCTGCAGCGGGATCGTGCCACGCGAACGGCCCATGCCGAAATCACGGTAGAAGGCAGCGCCCTTGTCGAGAATGACAGGCACCGATGCCAGCGAGATGACGTTGTTGATCACGGTCGGAGACGCAAACAGCCCCTTGTGAGCAGGCAGCGGCGGCTTGGCGCGCACGACACCGCGCTTACCTTCCAGGCTGTTCAGCAGCGCCGTTTCCTCGCCGCACACATAGGCACCGGCGCCCATGCGCACTTCGATATCGAAGGCCTTGCCCGAGCCCATGACCGACGGACCGATCACCCCGGCCTTTCGGGCGATCTCGACCGCCTCCGTCATCGCCGCGATCGCATGCGGATATTCCGAGCGGGTATAGACAAAGCCCTTGGTGGCGCCTGTCGCAAGCCCAGCAATCGCCATCCCCTCGATCAGCACGAAGGGATCGCCTTCCATGATCATCCGGTCGGCAAAGGTACCGCTATCGCCTTCGTCAGCATTGCAGACGATGTATTTGCGCGGCCCCGAAGCGTCGAGAACCGTTTTCCATTTGATACCGGTCGGGAAGCCGGCGCCGCCTCGCCCGCGCAGCCCGGAATCGGTGACTTCCTTGACGATTTCCGCAGGCGCCATCTGAGCGGCACGCTTTAGGCCCGCCAGGCCACCATGCGCCTGATAATCCTCAAGCGACAGCGGATCGGTGATGCCGCAGCGGGCGAAGGTCAGGCGGGTCTGTTCCTTGAGGAATGGGAGGCTTTCGACCTCCCCAAGACAGAGCGCGTGATCGCCGCCGGACAGCAGCCCGGCCTCGAACAAGCCCTCGATATCCTTGGCCTTCACAGGACCATAGCCGATACGCTTGCCTTCGATCTCGACTTCGACGAGCGGCTCCAGCCACAGCATGCCGCGCGAGCCGTTGCGCACCAGCTTCACATCGAGGCCGCGAGCCGCAATCTGCGCGGCCACTTCCTTCGCAACCTTGTCGGCGCCGAGCGAAAGCGCCGCCGCATCGCGGGGAACAAAAATCTTGACGGTCATCGCCGCACCTCCGCAACGAATTCGGCAACCGTCCCGTCATCGACGCGGCCGTAAAGCTCGCCGTCCAGCATCGCCGCCGGTGCGCAGGCGCAGAGCCCGAGACAGTAGACGGGCTCCAGCGTGACGCTGCCGTCGAGCGACGTCTGATGGAAATCGATACCCAAAAGCGACTTGACCCGGTCAGCCATGGCGTCTCCGCCCATCGACTGACAGGCCTCGGCACGACAGAGCTTCAGAACGTGGCGTCCAGCCGGATGATCGCGGTAGTCGTGGTAGAAGGTCATCACGCCATGAACTTCGGCGCGCGACAGATTCAATTCGTCAGCGATCACAGGAAGCGCTTCCTGCGGCACATAGCCGAACTCATCCTGGACTTCATGCAAGATAGGAAGAAGCGGACCTTCGAGAGACCGAAGGCTCGAGACGATCGCGCGCGTACGCGCGGCAACATCGCCGGTGGCGACATGGGCATTCATTTTGGCAGGCCTCCCAGGGCTTCCCGTTTCAGCCGCCACACCAGCCTCCCCCAGCTTGGTATGACATTGTGACAGGAAGTGTCTCAGGGAACATGCAGGCGATCAATAAAGCTGTTCCGTCGATTGATAGGTTTTTCCTATCGAAGATCTTCGCTCTCCGCGAGTATCCTTGCCTCATGCAACAACGCAGAGACGAGTGGCGTGAACGGCTCGCGATGTGTCGCGACCAGACCGACAAGATGATCGGCCTCCGGCTCGACAATCGGGATCATCCGGATTTCAGCCGGAAAACCGAAGGATTCGGCCACATTCCGTGGCATGATGCTTGCCCAGCGGCCAGTCCGCACGTGAGAGAACAGCACGATCATCGACCCTGACTCCAAAGTCGGATGCGCCGTCGCACCGGCCTCGGCCAGATGCCGGTTGATGATCCGGCGGTTCTGCATGTCCGCAGTCAATAGACAAAGCCGAAGATGACCCACCTCGCGCCACGTCACAGTTTCGCGATCGGAAAGCGGACTGCCGGCAGCTGTGATCAGGTTGTAGCGCTCCGCGTAGAGCGGAACCGTCGTCACCCGCCCGAGCGGTTCGTTCTCCAGATAGGTGATCCCGGCATCGATCTCGAGATTTTCGAGCATGCTCAGAACCTGCAGCGAGTTGCGCGACACGATCGAAAAGGTAACGTCGGGGTGCCGCTCCTGAAATGGCGTGGTGATCCGCGGTAGCATCGCCAGCGCGGTTGGAATGGAAGCGATGCGGAGATGACCGGAAAGACCCTTGCGGGCGGTGCGCATCTCCTCGCGCATCGTGCGGGTATCGCCGACGATCCGGCGCGCCCACTCAAGCACACGCTGTCCCTCGGGTGTCAGCCCCTGGAAGCGCGAACCGCGCTGCACCAGCATGACGCCCAGCTGGTCCTCCAGCTGGCGGATCGCCGCCGAGAGCGTCGGCTGCGAAACGCCGCATTCCTCGGCCGCGCGGCCGAAATGCTTTTCATTGGCAAGGGCTATGAAGAATTCCAGTTTATCGATCATCCGGTCTCCCGCCGAACTTCCTGTTCAGGCATCTTTGGCCGGAGAACACACGCTTAGCAAGAGCGGCTATCGGGCCGCTGCGGCTCCAGGAAACAGCGCGAAAAGCGAATCCAGGAAGGAGGCGACACTCTCGTTTCCGAGGCTGTAATAGACGAGACGTCCCTCACGGCGGGTATTGACCAGACATTCCATCCGCAGCCGCGCCAGCTGCTGCGAGACCATCGCCTGCTGCACGCCGAGCAGCTCTTCGATCTCGCTGACGGTCTTTTCCTCTTCGGCAAGAATGCAGAGAATGAGGAGCCGCGTCTGGTGCGCCATTGCCTTGAGGAGGCTGCTTGCTTCGTGAGCTTTCTCAGCAAGCTTCTTCAATTCCTGACCAGCTGTTCCCGGCGCAGTTGTAGGCAAAGGCATTCGGATTCTCTGATGGACGCGTTAGGACGGGCCCAAGCGATAGCATATTCGCACAGTTATACTGCGCAATTTTACTAAAATACCAAAAATAGTCCAAGTAAATCAGCAGATAAGCTGGCCGCCGTTGATTTCCAGGACTTGGCCGGTGATGTAGCCGGAGAGCGAGGGCGCAGCCAAAAACAGATAGGCAGGGGCGCAGTCCGCAGCGGTTCCGAGCCGCTGCAGCGGAATGGTTTTGCGGGTCTGCTCCAGCTTTTCGCGCGACGAATAGCGCTCGTGGAAATCCGTCTCGATCGTCCCCGGTGACACGCAATTGACACGGACCGCATCGGGCGCGAGCTCGCGCGCCAACGCCTTTGAATAGGTGGAAACGAAGGCTTTCGAAGCCGAATAGATCGCCGATCCCGGACTCCCGCCGGTCAGGGCCGAAATCGACACGGTATTGACGATCGCCGCGCCGTTGGCGGCCCGCAACGCCGGGAGAAGCGCACGCGTCACCTCGACGACGGATGTCTGATTGAGCCGGGTGATCGCTTCATATTCGCTGTCGGTAAGCTCGCCTGCCGGAAACCGGCCGACCATCGTGCCCGCATTGTTGACCAGCACGTGGACGCTGCCGAACGCCTGAAGAACCTGATCCGCAAATTTTGCGGTACCGCCGGAAGCGGTAAAATCGCCAGCGATCAGCACCGCACGGCCGTCCGCTTCCGCAGCCGTCAGGAAGTCTGGCAGCTGCCGTTCGGTGCCCCGGCCGGTATGAACGGCAACACGCGCACCGCAATCAAGAAATTGCCGGACGACTTCGAGGCCGATGCCGCGGCCCGCGCCGGTGACGACAACATTGCGGTTTTCGAAAAGCTTTGGATCAAACACGCGATGGCCCTCCCGGCGTCGGCTTTCACTCGCCGATTGCGCAATTTTCGCTTTAACATATGATCGCAAAAAACGAAAGAAAGGGAGGCGCAGCATGTTTCTGTCCGGACGGCAGACCGAGATCCTCGATATCGCCAAGTCCGAGGGCCGCGTGCTGGTAGAAGATCTGGCGGCGCGTTTCTCGGTGACCCCGCAGACCATCCGCAAGGATCTCAACGATCTCTGCGACAGTCGTGTGCTGACCCGCATCCATGGCGGCGCGATCTTTCCGGGTGGCACGGAGAACGTCAAATACGAGGCACGGCGCTCGATCGCCGCCAACGAGAAGACGGCGATCGGCCGGGCAACCGCAGCCCTCATCCCCAACAATGCCTCTCTGTTCATCAATATCGGCACGACGACCGAAGCCGTTGGCGAAGCACTGATCGACCATCATGAGCTGATGGTCATCACCAATAACATCAACGTCGCCAGCCGCTTGCGGCTCTTCCCCTCGATTGAGGTGGTGATCGCTGGCGGTGTCGTGCGCCATTCCGATGGCGGCATCGTCGGCGAGGCGGCCGTGGATTTCATCCGCCAGTTCAAAGTGGATTATGCCGTCATCGGCGCATCCGCGATCGATCCCGATGGCGCGCTGCTCGATTTCGACTACCGCGAAGTCAAGGTTGCCCAGGCAATCATGGCCAACGCCCGGCACGTGGTCCTGGTCGCCGATTCCACCAAGTTCGAGCGCACCGCGCCTGTCCGTATCGGCCATCTCTCGCAGGTCCACACCTTCGTCACCGATGAATGCGCCCTGGATTCGCTGCGGCGGATCTGTTCCGAGGGCGGTATCAGCCTGGTTGAGACCAACAGGACGGACGGCGGGAAAGATTAAATCTGCATCGTCGCAAAAGGTTCGTTTGACATTCACTTTCTTTCGTTTTAGCGCTTAACAGATTTCATTTTTAAGCACTAAATCATTGGAGAGCGTGCGTGAGCGGGCAGATTTTCGACCTATTCGTGATCGGCGGCGGTATCAACGGCTGCGGGATCGCCCGGGATGCGGCTGGCCGCGGCTATTCTGTAGCGCTGGCCGAGATGAACGACTTCGCCTCGGGCACGTCGTCGGGTGCCACCAAGCTCATCCATGGCGGTCTGCGCTATCTCGAGCATTACGAATTCCGGCTGGTCAGGGAATCGCTGATGGAGCGCGAAGTGCTCTGGGCGATGGCCCCGCACATCATCTGGCCGATGCGCTTCGTGCTGCCCTATCACAAGGGCGGCATCCGCCCGGCCTGGCTGATCCGTCTCGGGCTGTTCCTCTATGATCACTTGGGTGGCCGCAAGCTTCTGCCGCCGACGGCAACGCTCGACATGCGAACCGATCCGGCCGGCAAGCCGCTGAAGGCGCTGTTTGCCAAAGCCTTCGAATATTCCGACGGCTGGGTCGACGATGCCCGCATGGTGGTGCTGAATGCCAGGGATGCTGCCGACAAGGGAGCGCTGATCATGCCGCGCACGAAAGTCGTCTCCGCACGGCGGGAGAACGGCCTGTGGACGATCGAGACGGTCGATACGCTGTCGGGCCGGGCTTCAACGCATCACGCCCGCATGCTGGTCAATGCCGCCGGTCCCTGGGTCGACCATGTGATCCGTGCCGCGTTCGGCGAGAACGAGGCACGCCATGTCCGGCTGGTCCAGGGCAGCCACATCATCGTCAGGAAGAAGTTCGAGGGTCCGAAGGCCTATTTCTTCCAGAACCCCGACAACCGCATCATCTTCGCCATTCCCTATGAGACCGACTTCACGCTGATTGGCACCACGGACCGCGATTACACCGACGATCCCAAGGATGTCAGGATCTCGGAAGAGGAGACCAGCTATCTCTGCAATGCAGCCTCCGAGTATTTCAAGGAGCCGGTGAAGCCGGAGGATATCGTCTGGACCTATTCGGCGGTTCGCCCGCTGTTCGACGACGGTGCGTCGAAGGCGCAGGAGGCGACCCGCGACTATGTGCTGAAGCTCGAGGGGAAAGACGGCAGCGAAGCTAAAAATGCGCCGCTGCTCAATGTCTTCGGCGGCAAGCTGACGACCTACCGGCGGCTGTCGGAACATGCCCTGGAAAAGGTCGGCGAGGCGATCGGCGTCAAAGGCCGTCCGTGGACGGCAAAGAGCCATCTGCCCGGCGGGGATTTTCCGGTGCAGGGTTATGAGGCCGAGGTTGGCAAGCTGAAGGCTACCTACCCGTTCCTAACGTCGGCCCATGCAAGGCGGCTGACGCGCCGCTATGGCACCAGGGCCAATGTGCTGCTCGGCAAGGCCGCATCCACGGCTGATCTCGGCAGGCATTTCGGATCGGATCTCTATGAGGCCGAGGTGCGCTATCTCATGCAGAACGAATGGGCCTTCACCGCTGAGGATGTTCTCTGGCGGCGCAGCAAGAAGGGGCTCTATCTCAGCAAGGAAGAGGCCGCGGCCCTGGAGAGCTTTCTGCAGGCTGAGAGGCTCTCCGCCTAAATGTCCTCAAGGGGGCAGCGCCGGTCTTTTTGAGCCGGCGCAACCGCTTCCCGTTGGCTTCCACGTTTTACGGCAGTTGATAGCCGGCCGCCTTGAACATCCGGTACCATTCCTCGCGGCTTAACTCGATGTCAGCTCCGATCGCGCTGTCACGCAGGCGTTGGGGGTTCGTCGTTCCCAGCACCGTCTGAATTTTGGCGGGATGACGCGCGATCCACGCGACAGCAATGGCAGCAGGCGTCGCGCCGTAAGTTTCCGCGAGCTGGTCCAGAACCTTGTTGAGTTCCGGATAATTCTCGCGGTCGCCCAGGAAGATGCCTTCAAAGAAGCCATGCTGGAACGGCGACCACGCCTGCAATGTGATGTTATTGATCCGGCTGTAGTTGACGAGCTCGCCATCCCGGTCGATCGACTGCTCAGATCCACCCATATTGGCGGCAACGCCGAATGCGATAGACGGCGCGTGGGCAACGCTCAGCTGGATCTGGTTGGCTATGATCGGTTGGGTAACAGCTGTCTTCAGCAAATCGATCTGGCCTGGCGTATGGTTCGAAACACCGAAATGGCGAACCTTGCCTGCTGCATGGAGCTTGTCGAATGCCTCTGCGACCTCTTCCGGCTCCACCAGCGCATCGGGCCGATGCAATAGAAGCACGTCCAGATAGTCGCTCCGCAGGGCCTTGAGGGACCGGTCGACGCTTGCGAGGATATGTTCCTTGGAGAAATCGAAATATCCCGGCCGGATTCCGCATTTGCTTTGAATTACGATCTGGTCCCGTTCGTCGGCTGTGAGGCGAAGAGCGTCACCAAACCGTGCTTCGCAGCGATGGGGCGCGCCGCCATAGATGTCCGCGTGATCGAAAATATTGATGCCGATTTCCCGGGCCGCCGAGTAGAGGGCTTTAATTCCGCTGTCATCCAGCGTGTTGATCCGCATCAGGCCAAGCACGACACTCGATACCGACACGCCCGAGGTCGAAAGCTGAATATTTTTCATGGGAACTCCCTGCAGCAATTGCGAATAGTTGAGGGACCCTATTAGGCGTGGAAGCCAAAATCTAGAGCCGATAGTGGGCCGCCCGCGACTGCCAGATACTCAAGATCCCGTGTTCATTGCCAGTAAGATCGGCACTCATGTGCCCAGAACGAAAAAAGCGGCCCTGAAGGCCGCTTTCGATCATTTGGGACTATTCCCGATCAGTCCTGTTCGACAACGCCACGCAGATGCGTGAGTTCGAGGATGAACTGCTCGAGCTTGGACTTGTGCTCGTGATGCTCGGCATCATCGAGATCCTTCTGCGCCGCTTCGATACGGCGGGTCAGTTCGTCCTTGTTGATTTCCTCGACCGGAACGGCCGATTCGGCGAGCAGCGTGCAACCCGTCGGCAGGATGTCGGCGAAGCCGCCGAACACGACGTAGTCCTGCTTGCTGCCGGAGGCCGAGCGAACGCTGACGATGCCGGGCTTGATGGTCGTCATCGTCGGCGCATGGTGGGCCATGACCGTCATCTCGCCCTCGGTTGCCGGAATGACAACTTCCGTCACCATCTCCGACAGGAGCAGACGCTCCGGAGATACGAGTTCAAAATTGAAATTGTCAGCCATCAGTGACTTACCTTCTCGGCCTTTGCATCTTGCAGTTTGGTCCCGCAGAACGGGCAGTGCTGTATCGCCTGATCGAGATAGCCGAGGCCTTCTTCGGCCTGAACCAATCCGACAACCATCATCAGCGCACCGTTATCCGCCCTGTAGACGGTGGGCGCTGCGGGTTCCGGAAGATCTGCCACGACCACCCGAAGGGAGTCGCAGCAGAAAATCTCGTCTTGCGCGTCGCTCATCAAGCGGCTGCGGAGAGCTTCTTGGCCTTTTCGATGGCTTCTTCCATCGAGCCGACCATGTAGAAGGCTGCTTCCGGCATGTCGTCGTAGTCGCCGTTGACCAAGCCCTTGAAGCCCTTGATCGTGTCTTCGAGCGCGACGAGCTTGCCCGGCGAACCGGTGAAGACTTCGGCGACGAAGAACGGCTGGGACAGGAAGCGCTCGATCTTGCGGGCACGGGCAACGGCCAGACGGTCTTCTTCAGACAGTTCGTCCATACCCAAGATGGCGATGATGTCCTGCAGCGACTTGTAGCGCTGCAGCGTCGACTGAACCTTACGAGCCACTTCGTAGTGCTCTTCGCCGACAACCATCGGGTCGAGCATGCGCGACGTGGAGTCGAGCGGGTCAACGGCCGGATAGATGCCCTTTTCAGCGATCGAACGCGACAGAACGGTCGTTGCGTCCAAGTGGGCGAACGAAGTTGCCGGAGCCGGGTCGGTCAAGTCGTCGGCGGGGACGTAAATCGCCTGAACCGAGGTGATCGAACCGGTCGTCGTCGTTGTGATGCGTTCCTGCATCTGACCCATGTCCGTTGCGAGCGTCGGCTGATAGCCAACGGCCGAAGGAATACGGCCGAGCAGAGCCGACACTTCGGAACCTGCCTGCGTGAAGCGGAAGATGTTATCGACGAAGAACAGAACGTCCTGGCCCTGGTCGCGGAAGTTTTCAGCAACCGTCAGACCCGTCAGAGCGACGCGAGCGCGGGCGCCCGGCGGTTCGTTCATCTGGCCGTAAACGAGGGCTGCCTTCGAGCCTTCGCCGCCGCCGTGCTTGTTGACGCCGGACTCGATCATTTCGTGGTAGAGGTCGTTGCCTTCGCGGGTACGTTCACCCACGCCTGCGAACACCGAGTAACCACCGTGCGCCTTGGCGACGTTGTTGATCAGTTCCATGATGAGAACGGTCTTGCCGACGCCTGCGCCGCCGAAGAGGCCGATCTTGCCGCCCTTTGCGTAAGGCGCGAGAAGGTCGACGACCTTGATGCCGGTAACCAGGATCTGTGCTTCCGTCGACTGTTCGACGTAAGACGGTGCATCCTGGTGGATAGCGCGCTTGGAAGCGGTGACCAGCGGACCGGCTTCGTCAACCGGCTCGCCGATGACGTTCATGATACGGCCGAGCGTTTCCGGACCGACCGGAACCGAGATCGGCGCGCCGGTGTCGAAAACTTCCTGGCCGCGGACGAGACCTTCGGACGAGTCCATGGCGATCGTACGCACGACGTTTTCACCGAGGTGCTGCGCGACTTCAAGAACCAGGCGGTTGCCCATGTTCGTGGTTTCGAGCGCGTTCAAAATCGCCGGCAGTTCGCCTTCGAAAGCCACGTCGACGACGGCGCCGATAACCTGTGTGACCTTGCCGACAGAGCCTGTGGCGGTCTTCTTAGCGGCGGTCTTCGCTGCCGCCTTCGGGGTAGCTGCCCTAGCCATTCTAATACCCTCTTTCTCTAACCTCAGAGCGCTTCCGCGCCCGAAATGATTTCAATGAGTTCCTTGGTGATCTGCGCCTGACGCTGACGGTTGTAGTTGAGCGTCAGCTTGTTGATCATCTCACCTGCGTTACGTGTCGCGTTGTCCATGGCGCTCATCTTCGCGCCCATCTCGCCAGCTGCGTTTTCAAGCAGTGCGCGGAAGATCTGGACAGAAATGTTGCGCGGAATCAGATCCTCAAGGATCGATGCCGGATCCGGCTCATATTCATAGACAGCGCCGGCATGGGCAGCATCCTCGGTGACGCCTTCCGGCACCTTCGCGGGGATGATCTGCTGTGCAGTCGGGATCTGGCTGATGACCGACTTGAACTCGGAATAGAACAACGTGCAGACGTCGAACTCACCAGCTTCGAACATCTCGATGATGCGCTTGCCGATCTGGTCCGCATTCTCGAAGCCGACACGCTTGACGTCGCGCAGTTCCTTGCGCTCGGTGATGAGCGAAGAGAATTCGCGGCGCAGGCTGTCGTAGCCCTTCTTGCCAACGGTGAAGATCTTGACGGTCTTGCCCTGAGCAATGAGCTTGCGGGCATGATCACGTGCAAAACGCGAAATCTGCGAGTTGAAACCGCCGCAAAGACCGCGCTCTGCGGTGCAGACGACGAGCAGGTGAACCTGATCCTTGCCTGTACCGGTCATGAGCAACGGTGCACCGTCGGCGTCGGTAACCGCATGGGCGATGTTCGCGAGAACAGCCGCCATGCGCTCCGAGTAAGGCCGGGCGGCCTCGGCCGCCTCCTGCGCACGCCGAAGCTTAGCCGCGGCGACCATTTTCATCGCCTTGGTAATCTTCTGCGTCGCCTTGACGGAGGCGATCCGGTTTTTCAGATCCTTAAGTGAAGGCATCCGTTATCCGTCCTAACTGAGCCCGATCAGGCGAAAGACTTCGAGAACGAGTCGAGAGCAGCAACGAGCTTGCCCTTCGTATCGTCGCTGATGGCCTTTTCCGTGCGGATCGTATCGAGGATCGCCTTACCTTCCGAGCGGAGGTAGGAAAGCAGACCCTGTTCGAACTTGCCGATCTGGTTGACGGCAATCTTGTCGAGATAGCCGTTCACGCCAGCGAAGATCACAGCAACCTGCTCTTCGGTCTTCAGCGGCGAGAACTGCGGCTGCTTCAGAAGTTCGGTCAGGCGTGCGCCGCGGTTCAGCAGGCGCTGCGTCGAGGCATCGAGGTCCGAACCGAACTGAGCGAAGGCGGCCATTTCGCGATACTGGGCGAGTTCGCCCTTGATCGAGCCGGCAACCTGCTTCATCGCCTTGATCTGCGCGGCAGAACCGACGCGCGAAACCGACAGACCGACGTTAACAGCCGGGCGGATACCCTGATAGAACAGGTCGGTTTCGAGGAAGATCTGGCCGTCGGTGATCGAGATCACGTTGGTCGGGATGAACGCCGAAACGTCGTTACCCTGCGTTTCGATGACCGGCAGAGCGGTCAGCGAACCGGCGCCCTTTTCGTCGCTCATCTTTGCAGCGCGCTCAAGGAGACGCGAGTGAAGGTAGAAAACGTCGCCCGGATAAGCTTCGCGGCCCGGCGGGCGGCGCAGCAGGAGCGACATCTGGCGGTAGGAAACGGCCTGCTTGGAAAGGTCGTCGTAGCCGATGAGAGCGTGCTGACCGTTGTCACGGAAGTATTCGCCCATGGCGCAACCGGCAAACGGTGCCAGGAACTGCATCGGAGCCGGATCGGAAGCCGTCGCAGCAACGATGATCGAGTACTTCAGAGCGCCGCGTTCTTCGAGAACTTTGACGAACTGGGCAACCGTCGAGCGCTTCTGGCCGACAGCGACGTAGACGCAGAAGAGCTTTTCGCCTTCCGGACCAGACTCGTGAATAGCCTTCTGGTTCAGGATCGCGTCGAGAATGATGGCGGTCTTGCCGGTCTGGCGGTCACCGATGACAAGCTCGCGCTGGCCACGGCCGACCGGGATGAGCGCGTCGATAGCCTTGAGGCCGGTCGACATCGGCTCATGAACCGACTTACGCGGAATGATGCCCGGAGCCTTGACGTCAACGCGCGAACGGCGCGTTGCGTTGATCGGGCCCTTGCCGTCGATCGGGTTGCCGAGAGCGTCGACAACGCGGCCGAGAAGTTCCGGACCAACCGGAACGTCAACGATGGCGCCGGTCCGCTTGACGGTGTCGCCTTCCTTGATGTCACGGTCCGAGCCGAAGATAACCACGCCGACATTGTCGGATTCGAGGTTCAGGGCCATACCGCGGATGCCGCCGGGGAACTCGACCATTTCACCGGCCTGAACGTTGTCCAGACCGTAAACGCGAGCAATACCGTCGCCGACAGAGAGAACCTGGCCGACTTCCGAGACTTCAGCTTCTTTGCCGAAGTTTTTGATTTGATCTTTGAGAATTGCGGAAATTTCCGCGGCGCGGATATCCATCAGCCAACCTCTTTCAATGCAAGCTTGAGAGTAGAAAGTTTGGTACGAAGCGACGTATCAATCTGACGGGACCCGACCTTCACGATCAGACCACCAAGAATTGACGGATCAACCGTGACGGCAATCGCCACGTCTTTGCCGGTGGCGCTCTTCAGCGCCGCCTTCAATTCAGTTTCCTGCGCTGCGGTCAGCGCATGGGCCGAGGCAACCTCGGCAGAAATTTCGCCACGCTGACGGGCAGCGATGATGCGGAAGGCCTTGATCATGCCCGGGAGGGCGAACAGGCGGCGGTTACGCGCCACGACCTTCAGGAAGTTACCGACGAAACCGGAAATACCGGCCTTCTCGCTGATGGCGACGATAGCCTTCAGCTGATCGTCAGCCGAGAATACCGGGCTGGCGACGAAACGCTTCAGGTCGTCGCTCTCATCCAGCATCGCCTGGAAACGGTCGAGATCAGCGGTGACGCTCTCGACGGCACCTTCTTCAAGCGCCAGATCGAACAGCGAGGACGCATATCGCTCTGCAACACCAGAAGTAAGCTGGGACGTGTCTGCCACGGGCACAAATTTCCCTGATTTCAATTCAAGAATCCGGCCGTCGGCGAGCGCCTGACCTATGCTCTTGAATTCGTTTTGATTTCCCCCAGAAATCGCAAGAGAAGCCTCTTGCTTCTTCCGAAATTCGGGGTCCGTCTAACATAGGACGCAGGGACTCGCAACACGCGTAACGCCCGAATATGCCTTTCGAATGATTTTCTATCGGCAAAATCGTGAAATGGCGTGGGGGCAGGCGAGCAGGCGCTCCGCTGCCCGGTAATTCAGGTTGTGAGGAAGCCGAAAGAATAGGCCAGCGGAACAGCCGCGAGGATCGCCTGCACAACCAGAAGTAAATAGTTGATAATTGTGCTCCCCTTATCTGAAAGGAGCGAAATGATGCGTGCGAAAAACGCCATGGCGAAGGCGGCGCCGAGCGCCATATAGATGAAGTCCTGCGCCAGCATGATCGCCGCAAGGCCGAATCCGAGATAGAATCCGCCGACCGACCTCTGCTCCGCATAGCCGTCCCGCCGCTCGCCGCGCGGAGCAAGCCCAAAAAGCTTCATCGCATAACCGGGCGCGAACATCATGACGAAACCGGCAGCCGCCGTGAATGCCGCGCAGCAGAATGCCAGCTGCTCGCCAAAGGTTTCCGGAAAATAGAACTCCATGAATCGACCCCAAATCATGCCGCGTTTGGCAGTCCTTATGGCATGATTGCAGGCGGTGGAAAACGGCCAGCAGACGCTGTTTTTAAAGGAAGCTCTGCGGATCGATGTCGAGCTGGACCTGAATGGAGCCACGCTCTTTCGGCGCCTGCGACAGCATGGTCTTCAGAAACGCCTGCATATCGGAGCTACGGCGCCCGTGGACGAGCAACCGGAAACGATGGCGACCGCGGACGATCGCAAGCGGCGCCTCGGCCGGTCCCAGCACGGAAATGCCCGAGACCTGCGGCGCGGAACCGCGGATGCCGCGCGCATGAGCCTCCGCATCCTGGCGGGTCTCCGCCGAAACGATGATCGAGGCGAGACGGCCGAACGGCGGCAGAATCGCGCGCTCGCGCTCGGTGATCTCGCGCTCGTAGAAGGCACCCGCATCGCCCGAGACGATCGCCTGCATGACGGGATGCTGGGGTTGATAGGTCTGCAGCAGACCGTGGCTCTTCAAGCCCGTTCGCCCGGCGCGGCCGGTGACCTGCGACAGCAGCTGGAAGGTTCGCTCCGCCGCGCGCGGATCGCCATTCGCCAACCCGAGATCGGCATCGACAATGCCAACCAGCGTCATAAGCGGAAAGTTATGACCCTTGGCGACGAGCTGCGTGCCGATGACGATATCGGCCTCACCCTTGGCGATCGCATCGAGCTCCAGTCGCAGCCGCTTCACGCCGCCGGTGATATCGGACGACAGCACGATGGTGCGTGCCTCAGGGAAATGCCGCTCGACTTCCTCGGCGATCCGCTCCACGCCTGGGCCGCAGGCAACGAGATGATCGAGGGTGCCGCATTCCGGGCATGCTTCCGGCGTGCGCTCGGTATGGCCGCATTGGTGGCATTGCAGCTGGCTGCGGAACCGGTGCTCGACGAGCCAGCTCGAACATTGTGGGCATTGGAAACGGTGACCGCAGACACGGCAGAGCGTCAGCGGTGCATAGCCACGGCGGTTGAGAAAGAGCAGCGCCTGCTCCTTCTTCTCCACCGTCTTGCCGATCGCCCGGATCAGCACCGGCGACAGGAAGCCGCCGCGCTCGGGCGCATGACGCCGCATATCGACAAGGTGCAGATCAGGCATCGCCGCATCGCCGAAGCGGGTTGGCAGATGAATCGTCGTGTAGCGGCCGCTCTGACCATTGACCTGGCTCTCCACCGATGGCGTGGCCGAAACCAGTACGACTGGAAAATCACCGATACGGCCCCGCACCACGGCCATGTCGCGCGCATTGTAATAGACCCTGTCTTCCTGCTTGTAAGCCGGGTCATGCTCCTCATCGACGATGATGAGACCGAGATCCTCGAAGGGCAGGAACAGCGCCGAGCGCGCACCGGCAACGACGCGCACCTCGCCGGTCACCGCCTGCCGCCAGACCTTTTCTCGCATGCGCGGCGCGAGGTCCGAATGCCATTCGGCGGGCTTGGCCCCGAAGCGATCCTGAAAGCGTTCGAGGAAGCTCGCCGTCAGCGCGATCTCTGGCAGCAGGATCAGCACCTGCTTGCCACGCCTGAGCGTCTCGGCGATCGCCTCGAAATAGACTTCGGTCTTGCCGGACCCCGTTACCCCATCGATCAGCGACACCGCGAAGGCGCCGTTGCGCACCTCGGCCAGAATCTCGTCGGCGGCTTCCTTCTGCGGACCGGCGAGCCGCGACGGCGCAAAGTCCGGATCGGGCTTCGCGACGACAGGCGGTGGCGGCAGAAAGATGGTTTCGAAAATCCCCTGGCTGATCAGGCCATCCACGACGCTTGTAGAAACACCTGCAGCATGGGCGAGACCCGTGCGAGTCCACGAAACGCCATCGGAAGCCGTATCGAGCACGCGGGCACGCGCCGGCGTCATCCGCTCCGGCTCACCGCCAACAAAGCGCAGGCCTTCCACCATCGGCTCCGGTTCGAAGGCATTGGGCGCACGCAATGCCATGCGCGCCACGAGACCCGGCGGCGAGAGCGTATAGGCGGCGACCCAATCGATGAAATCACGCATCTCCTTGGTCAGCGGCGGGCAATCGAAGACATGGGTGATCGGCCGCAGCTTCTTCGGATCGACGCCATCTTCGCCGCCATCCCAGACGACGCCGATGACCTGACGCGGCCCAAGCGGCACCTGGACGACGGAACCCGGCTCGACCGCCATGCCCTCAGGCACGGCGTAGGAATAGGGCCGCGGCGCAGGCAGCGGAACGAGCACCGGAACCGTGCGGGTTGCCGGTGGTGTCTCGAACAATGCGCCAAAGAGATCGGACGAATCTGTGCTCATCGCGGCAGACCATGCCCGCAACGCAACAGAAAGGAAACCCGCTGAAAACGGCTAGTCGTCTTCGTCATCGTCACCAGCAATCGTGCCCGTCAGCCGCATGCCTTCGATCCAGGTGGCGCCGTTCTCACGGATCACCTTGCGCGGACGAACGCCGCATCGCTCACGCACCGCTTCCGCCAGCTTTTCGGAATGCGTCACAATCCAGACCTGACTGCTCTTCGAAGCCTCGGCAATCATGTCGGCAAGCGGCAATAGCATATCGGGATGCAGGCTCGCCTCGGGCTCGTTGAGAGCGATCAATGGCGGCAGGCGATAGGAAAGAAGTGCAGCCGCAAGACCGAGAAAACGAATCTGCCCATCCGACAGCTCGCGGGGCTGAAACACCCGATGCGGAAAATCGGGCAGAATAAGCCCGAACTCTGCCGTCTCTCCCGGATCAGGAACCACGAGCTTCGCCCCGCCGAGCGCCGATGCCAAAATACGGTCGAGTTCCACCGTATCCTGCCTGGTATGGACAAGCGTCGCGAACACAGCGGCCAGATTGACGCCGTCCTCATCGAGCATCGGACCGGTGACGGCGAGGCAGGGGTGACGCAGGGGCGACGCCCGGTCGGTTCGGAAGCCATGGAAAAAGCGCCAGTTGCTAACGATCCGCCGGAAGGCCGCGACCTCCGGAAAATGCCCGGCATCGCCAAGCAGCGCGATCGCCGTTTCCGAGGTCAGCGCCTCATCCGGATAGTTCTCCATCCGGCCGTCGCTGCCGCGCACCGAAATCGCCGGACCGTCACGTTTCATCATCACCACCGCCCGGCGCCCGGTCTCGACCGAAAGCTCCTCGGCCTTCACCTGTGGCTCAAGCGCAAAGCCGGCCGCAGCGCTCGGAGGCCGGAGCCCGGCTTCGACATGGTAGCGGAACGTGATCGCCCGCTCCTCGTCGACGATCTCGACTTCGAGCCTGATACGCGCCGGTCCCTCGGATTTGCGCCGCGTCCCCGACCAGAGCGCCGAGAGCATCCCGCCTTCCGCTGCAAGCTCGTGCGCCAATCGTCCCCGCACCGCCGCCTGTACCAGCTGCAGCGCACGGTAGAGATTGGATTTGCCCGCACCGTTTTCGCCAAGGAACAGCGTCGTATCCGCCAGATCCATACGGATCGAACGCAGCGAACGGTAATTCTGGGCAAACATCGAGCGAAGGCGCATGACATCGCTTTAACGCAAAGCGACGCCAAAAAGAATGGGCGGGACGCGGCTCCCGATTTGGCTTGGCTGATCTTAGCGATTCCATAATGTCCCTCGGTCAAGATCGGCAGCGAACACCAAAATCAAGGCCGCCGCCGTGAACGAACTTCTGATTATTGCCGATCCGCGGCTGATGGCCGAACGCAGTGCCTGGCTTATGAGCCTCGCCAGCGAGCGCCGTCTTTCGGCTCACACGCTGGATGCATACGAACGCGACAGCCGCCAGTTTCTGACCTTCCTCACCGGCCATCTCGGTGGCCCCACGACGCTGAAGGATATCGAGGCGTTGCGCCCTGCCGATTTCCGCGCCTTCCTGGCCGCCCGCCGCAAGGTAGGATCGGGCGCCCGCTCGCTTGGCCGCAATCTCGCCGGCCTGCGCTCGCTGCTTCGCTATCTCGAAAAGAAGGGCCTGGTGAACGCTGCCGGTGCCAGCGCGGTGCGCTCACCCAAACAGCCGAAATCACTGCCGAAGCCGCTTTCAGATCGACAGGCCGTCACCGTCGTCAGCGGCGAGGCGCAGATGCATGACGAGCCCTGGATCGCCGCCCGCGACGCCGCCGTCATGACGCTGCTTTACGGCTGCGGCCTGCGCATCTCCGAAGCGCTCGATCTGACACCCGGAGATTTTCACGCCGGCGCAACGTCACTGCGCATCACCGGTAAGGGCAACAAGACACGCCTTGTCCCCCTGCTTGCCATCGTCGGGGAGGCGATCGGTAAATACCGCGCTCTCTGCCCGTTCCATCTTGAACCATCCGAGCCGCTCTTCCGCGGCGCCCGCGGCGGCAAGCTGCAGCCGGCGATCATCCAGCGCACGATGCAGACGATGCGCAGCGCCTTCGGCCTGCCGGAGACGGCAACGCCGCATGCGCTGCGTCACTCCTTCGCAACGCATCTCCTGGCAGGCGGCGGCGATCTGCGCACCATCCAGGAACTCCTCGGCCACGCCAGCCTTTCCACCACCCAGGTCTATACCGGCGTCGATTCGGCCCGGCTGCTCGAAGTCTATGATCGTGCCCACCCAAGGGCGTAATCATTCGTTAACGCATTCCCTTAAAGGAATATGCGCGAAGGCGGCGTAGAGTATGAGACTGATCAAGCACCGCGAGCGGAACCACCAATCATGACGATTTCCATCGGCCACCGCAGACTGCAGATCGCGCAGCCGGGCAATATCCTGCTCTGGCTGATCGCGGTCTTCCACATGCTGTTGGCCGCAGCGCTGCTCGCCGTTCTCTTCTCTGTTTCGCCCGCCGCCGCCGATGACAGCTGCTCCGGCAAGGACCTGATGGCCGAGCTGAAGCAAAGTGACCCCGCCCGCTACGCCGAAGTCGTCAAGGAAGCCGACGCCGTTCCGAACGGCAAGGGCATCTTCTGGAAGATCGAGAAACCCGGCCTGAAACCCTCATGGCTGCTCGGCAGCATGCACGTCACCGATCCTCGCGTGCTGAGCCTTCCTGCCTACGCCCAGGCAGCGCATGACAGCGCCGATACGATCGTCATCGAATCCGACGAAATCCTCGACGAGAAGAAGGCCGCCGCCGCCCTCCTCGCCCGCCCTGATCTCACCATGTTCACCGATGGCACCACGATCGACAAGCTTCTGTCGCCCGAAGACTATGCCCGCCTCGATGCCGGCCTGAAGCAGCGCGGCATTCCGCTCGCCGCCGTCTCACGCATGCGCCCGTGGATGATCGCCAGCGCCGTGGCGCTCCCCGCCTGCGAAATCACCCGGAAGGCCAAGGGCGTTCAGTTCCTCGACCAGAAGATCGCCGCCGATGCCATCAAGCAGGGCAAGCAGGTCAAGGGCCTCGAAACGTTGGCCGAACAGCTGCAGGCGATGGCCGAGCTGCCGATGGAATTCCACCTGAAATCGCTGATCGAAACGCTGGAGCTCGGTCCGAAGATGAACGACGTCGTCGAAACGATGACCGACCTCTATCTCTCGGGCGACGTCGGCATGACAATCCCGATGCTGAAGACCGTCTCCCCCGAAGAGGGTGGCGACGGCGACTACGCCGCCTTCGAACAGCGCATCATCCTCGACCGCAACAAGGTGATGGCCGACCGCGCCGCACCGATCCTCGCCAACGGCAACGTCTTCATGGCCGTCGGCGCCCTGCACCTGCCGGGGGATCAGGGCGTGATCCAGCTGCTGCGTAAGCAGGGCTTTGCGGTTACTGCGGTGAATTGAAGACCTAGGTCTTCGCGCGACCCACAAACTCCCTCATCCCTGTGCTTGTCACAGGGATCCAGCCGGCCCAAGTCCTTGAGCCGAAGAGAGTCCTTTCACCGCGCAGACGCGCGGTGGCTAGATTCCTGTGACAAGCACAGGAATGAGGGAGTTTGTGGGTCGCGCCAACAAAAAAAGCCGCAGCCCTCGCGGACCGCGGCTCTCTGATAAGCAATGACCAATCTTACATATGGATCGGCTTGAAGAACGCCGCTAGCGCCGCTTCCTTCACGGCTTCCGACATCGTCGGATGCGCATGGCAGGTGCGGCCGAGGTCTTCGGCGGAGCCGCCGAATTCCATGAGAACGGCGATCTCGTGGATCATTTCGCCAGCGCCGAAGCCGACGATGTGGCCGCCGAGGACGCGGTCGGTTTCCTTGTCGGACAGGATCTTCACGAAACCGTCGGTCGCCAGCATCGCGCGGGCGCGTCCGTTGGCGGTGAACGGGAACTTGCCGGTCTTATAGGCGATGCCTGCAGCCTTCAGCTCTTCCTCGGTCTTGCCGACGGAGGCGACTTCAGGCTGGGTGTAGACGACGCTCGGGATGACGTCGTAGTTCACATGGCCGTGCTGGCCAGCGAGGATTTCGGCGAGTGCGACGCCTTCGTCTTCAGCCTTGTGCGCCAGCATCGGACCCTTCACGACGTCGCCGATCGCATAGATGCCTTCGACATTGGTCTTGAAGTGGCCGTCGATTTCGACGCGGCCGCGGTTGTCGAGCTTGACGCCGGCTTCTTCGAGGCCGAGGCCAGCCGTGTAGGGAATGCGGCCGGTGGAGATCAGCACCACGTCGGCTTCAACGGTCTGCGCATCGCCACCCTTGACCGGCTCGAACGTCACCTTCGCGCCCTTGCCACCCTTCTCGACGCCGGTAACCTTGGCGCTGAGATTGATGTCGATGCCCTGCTTGCCGAGCATGCGCTGGAACTGCTTGGAAACGTCGCCGTCCATCGCGCCGAGGATCTTGTCGAGATATTCGATGACAGTAACCTTGGCGCCGAGGCGCGACCAAACCGAGCCGAGCTCGAGGCCGATGACACCGCCGCCGACGACGATCATCGTCTCCGGAACCTTCTCAAGCGCGATCGCGCCGGTCGAGGAAACGATGATCTTCTCGTCGATATCAACCTTCACGCCCGGAATGCCCGCGACGTCGGAACCGGTGGCGATGACGATGTTCTTGGCTTCGAGTTCCTGCACCTTGCCATCTTCGGCGGTGACGGAAACCTTGCCTGCCGAGACGATCTTGCCGGCGCCCTGGAAGGCATCGATCTTGTTCTTCTTGAACAGGAAGGCGACGCCATCGACATTCGACTTCACCGTCGCATCCTTGTGCGCCAGCATCTTCTCAAGATTGAGCTTCGGCGCCGCAACCTCGATACCGAGCGCATCCATGCCGTGGGCAGCCTGGTGGAACATCTCGGAGGCATGCAGCAGCGCCTTGGACGGGATGCAGCCGACGTTCAGGCAGGTGCCGCCATAGGTCGCGCGCTTTTCGACGACCGCAACCTTCAGGCCGAGCTGAGCCGCCTTGATTGCCGCGACATAACCGCCAGGGCCGGTTCCGATAACGATCACATCGTAAGCCATTGTTCTTTTCCTTTTATTCGTTCGTTGGTCAGGAAATGGAAGCCTATCGCCCGCCGCTCACATTCATGATGGCGCCGGTCACATAGGATGAATTCGAAGACAGGAGATAAAGCACAGCATCCGCGACTTCCGCGGCCGTTCCCGGACGCTGCATCGGGATGGAAGAGGCCATGTCCCGGGCGCGGTCGGGCAGACCGCCGGATGCATGGATATCGGTATCGATGATACCGGGCCTGATCGCATTGACCCGGACGCCCTCAGTCGCGACTTCGCGCGCCAGACCAATCGTGAACGTATCGATCGCGGCTTTCGAGGCGGCATAATCGACATATTGCGACGGCGAGCCGATGATCACCGCCATCGACGAGATATTGACGATCGCCCCACCCTTGCCGCCATGCCGGGTCGACATCCGACGCACCGCTTCCGCAGCGCACAGGATGGAACCGGTGATGTTGATACGCATCATGCGCTCGATGCGCTCGACGCTCATCTCATCGACACGCTGTGGCTGATCGACGATGCCGGCATTGTTGACCATGCCATCGAGACGGCCGAAATGCCGGTCGACGGCCTGAAACATGGCGGCGATATCAGCGGCATTTCCAACGTCGCCTTGAATGGCGATGGCATCGCCGCCCTTGTTTTTGATCTCGCTGACAACGCTTTCGGCAGCTGCAGCGTTGGCAGCATAATTGACGGCAACGCGCCATCCCTGGCTCGCTGCAAGCCTGCAGACTGCAGCACCGATGCCGCGGCTTCCGCCGGTGACGAGAAGAACGGGAGCATCGCTCACTTCACGCACTCCTTGAACGAAAACACGTCCCAAGGCGCGACGGCCTGCTTGCCCTCACCAAGGATCGATGAATCGCGCAGCGCCGGACCGATCGCAGGCAGCACGATGCTGGCAACAGCATTCGATTTTTCGCCTGGAAGGTTGTCGATCGCGCCCTTGTCGTCGACGCCATAGACCGGACCCTGCCAGATGGTGCAGGCGTCGAGATCAGCCCCCGTCGCATCGCCTTCGGGGCAATTGAACATCACCATGCCGATCGTCCGGGCCGGGTCTTCGGAGGGCATGACATAGCCGTCAAGCACTGCCTTGCTGTCCTTCACCGTCATCTTGAACTGATTGCTGGCAGCAGCCGCATCGGAATTCAGCGGCGAGAATTTCAGCTGATAGGTCCCGTCACGATCCGCATAGACGGCGTTCGACAGCGGGCAGTCTGCCGCCGCAGCAAAACCGGGCAGGATCAGAACAGACGCTGCAACGAGTGCTGCAAGGCTCGATCTCTTGCTCATTGCGCCACCGGCTCCTTCCGCCCATCGGAATTTTCGATCACATAGAAGTCCGTCAACATCACCAGCGGATGACCGTCTTCGGCGAGACCCCAGAAGACCGGATAAAAACCATCACCCCAGCCGCTCCAGAAGATCGCCACATTGCCGGTCTTGCCTGCGACAGGCGAATGCAGCGCGAAGCGGCCGCCATTGGCATTCAATTCAGGGGCGATGACGTCGTAGTAATTGACATCTTCGTCCGGCTTTGCCGCCTGTTCCGTTTCCGCCCGCTCCTCAAGAAGCTTCAGCGTATCGGCATCCATGTAGGAACCGAGACCGGCATCGACAGGATAGCCGAGGATCTCATCGTCCTTCAGCGCCGCCGGATCCTGGCCGGGGATCGCCGCCATCTCCCAGCGCGCAGGCTTGCCTTCGCCGAAGCGCATGCTGGCCGCAGCGACGCGGCCGAAGGCTTGGTAGAGGGTCACAGGATAATTGCCCGGAGGGACGGTCCGGATGAACGCCGGCCGATCAGGCTGCGCCAGCGGATCGGCGGCGATGATATGTCCGGAGGTCAGCTGCACGTTGCCCATCTTGACGATGGTGATCTTGCGTTCGGCAAGTGCCGCGTCATCCAGCGAAACCAGGTCGAAATTGCTGCTCGCCTTGGCGATATCCCAAGCGGCAGCGAAAGCCGGAACCGGAAGATGCACTGCGGCTGCACTCAAGAGCGCGAATGCCGCCTGCCTGATCCGGTTCCGCATCGGATTTGCTCCGCTTAGAGATCGAGAACCAGACGTTCCGGATCTTCCAGGCTTTCCTTGACGCGCACGAGGAAGGTGACTGCTTCCTTGCCGTCAACGATACGGTGGTCATAGGACAGCGCGAGATACATCATCGGACGGATGACGATCTGGCCGCCGACAACAACCGGACGGTCCTGGATCTTGTGCATGCCGAGAATACCCGACTGCGGTGCGTTGAGGATCGGCGAAGACATCAGCGAACCGTAGACGCCACCATTGGTGATCGTGAACGTGCCACCCTGCATGTCGGCCATCGACAGCGAACCGTCGCGGGCAGCCTTTGCAAGACGGCCGAGGTCCTTTTCGATTTCGGCAATCGACATCTGGTCCGCGTCACGGATGACCGGAACGACAAGACCCTTGTCCGTGCCGACAGCCATGCCGACGTGGCAGAAGTTCTTGTAGATGATGTCGGTGCCGTCGATCTCGGCGTTGACGGCCGGGAGTTCCTTCAGCGCGTGCGTCACGGCCTTGGTGAAGAAGCCCATGAAGCCGAGCTTCACGCCATGCTTCTTTTCGAAGACGTCCTTGTACTTGGCGCGCAGGTCCATGACCGCCTTCATGTCCACCTCGTTATAGGTGGTCAGCATGGCAGCCGTGTTCTGAGCATCCTTCAGGCGCTTGGCGATCGTCTGGCGCAGACGCGTCATCTTCACGCGCTCTTCGCGGCCGGCATCCTGAACGGTCGAAGGCGCACGTGCAGCCACCGGAGCGGCGGCCGGTGCAACAGCAGCCGGAGCGGAAATGCCCTTGGCGACGGCAGCGATCACATCGCCCTTCAGAACCTGGCCGCGCTTGCCGGAACCATCGACCTGCTCGGCAGCGATGTTGTTTTCAGCAAGCATCTTGGCAGCAGCCGGTGCAGGCGGCATGGAGGACGGTGCGGCAGCGGCAGCCGGGGCTGCGGCAGCAACCGGCTCGGCAACCTTGGCCGGTGCGGCGGCGGCGGGAGCAGCAGCCGGGGCTGCTGCAGCAGCACCTGCGGCGATCTGGCCGAGCAACGCGCCGAGGCCGACCGTCTCGCCGGCCTGGGCAACGATTTCGGACAGCGTGCCGGAGGCAGGCGCCGGGACTTCGATGGTCACCTTGTCGGTTTCAAGCTCGAGGATCGGCTCGTCCGCCTTGATGGCGTCGCCGACCTTCTTGAACCAGGTGCCGACTGTCGCCTCGCTGACGGATTCACCGAGAGTTGGAACGCGGATTTCTGTGGCCATGATTTTGGTTTCCGTTGATCAGTTTGTTTCGATCGTTGTTCGTTCGTTGGATCAGCCGCCCAACGCATCCTCGAGGAATGCGGCGAGCTGCGACAGGTGCTTGGACATCAGGCCCGTTGCCGGCGAAGCGGCGGCCGGGCGGCCCGTGTAGCGGACGCGCTGATACTTCGCATCGATATGGGCGAGAACCCATTCCAGATACGGGTCGATGAACGACCATGCACCCATGTTCTTCGGCTCTTCCTGGCACCAGACCATCTCGGCGTTCCGGAAGCGGCTGAGCTCGTTGATGAGCGCCTTGGCCGGGAACGGGTAGAGCTGTTCGACGCGCAGCAGGTAGACGTCGTCGATGCCGCGCTTTTCGCGCTCTTCAAGCAGGTCGTAATAGACCTTGCCGGTGCAGAGCACGACGCGGCGGATCTTGGCATCCTTCTGCAGCTTGATCGGGCCGTCCTTGATGACCTCGGCATCGTCCCAGAGGAGACGGTGGAAGGAGGACTCACCCGCCATTTCGGCCAGCGTCGAGACCGCGCGCTTGTGGCGCAGCAGCGACTTCGGCGTCATCAGAACGAGCGGCTTGCGGAAGTCGCGCTTCAGCTGACGGCGAAGGATGTGGAAGTAGTTGGACGGCGTCGTGACGTTGGCGACCTGCATGTTGTCTTCGGCGCAGAGCTGGAGGAAGCGCTCCAGGCGAGCCGAGGAGTGCTCCGGACCCTGGCCTTCATAGCCGTGCGGCAGAAGGCAGACGAGACCGGACATGCGCAGCCACTTGCGTTCGCCCGACGAGATGAACTGGTCGAAGACGACCTGCGCACCGTTGGCGAAGTCGCCGAACTGAGCTTCCCACAGGGTCAGCGCATTCGGACGGGCCAGCGAGTAACCGTATTCGAAGCCGAGGACCGCCTCTTCCGAAAGCATCGAGTTGATGACTTCGTAACGGGCCTGGGTCGGCGACAGGTTGGCGAGCGGGATATAGCGCTCTTCCGTTTCCTGATCGTAGAGAACCGAGTGACGCTGCGAGAAGGTGCCGCGTTCGCAATCCTGACCGGAGAGGCGGATCTTGTGGCCTTCCGTCACCAGCGAACCGAAAGCCAGCGCTTCGGCCATCGCCCAGTCGATGTTTTCACCCGACTGAACCATGTTGGCGCGGTTTTCCATAAAGCGCTGGATCGTCCGGTGCGCATGGAAGCCCTCAGGAATTTCAGCCAGCTTGCGGCCGATTTCCTTCAACTGCTTCATCGGAACGGCGGTCTTGCCGCGGCGCTGCTCGTCGGCATTGTCAGCCGTGCGCAGGCCCGACCACTCACCGTCAAGCCAGTCGGCCTTGTTCGGCTTGTAGCTCTGGCCGGCCTCGAACTCCTGCTCGAGATGGGCGCGCCAGTCGGCCTTCATCTTCTCGACTTCGCCTTCGGTCAGAAGGCCTTCGCCGACGAGACGCTCGGCATAGATCTGCAGCACGGTCTTGTGACCGCGGATGACCTTGTACATCTTCGGCTGCGTGAAGGACGGCTCGTCGCCTTCGTTGTGGCCGTAGCGGCGGTAGCAGAACATGTCGAGGACGACAGGCTTGTGGAACTTCATGCGAAATTCCATGGCGATCTTGGCTGCGTAGACAACCGCTTCCGGATCGTCACCGTTGACGTGCAGGATCGGCGCTTCGATCATCTTGGCGACGTCGGACGGATAGGGCGACGAACGCGAGAAGGCCGGGTTCGTGGTGAAGCCGATCTGGTTGTTGATGATGACGTGCATCGTACCGGCAACGCGGTGACCGCGCAGACCGGACAGGCCGAGGATTTCGGCAATGACGCCCTGGCCGGCGAAGGCCGCGTCACCATGGATCAGCAGCGGCAGAACCTTGGCACGCTCGGTCAACGGAATGGTGTCGCCGTCCCAGACGGTGGCGCCCATATCCTGCTTGGCGCGGGCCTTGCCCATGACGACGGGGTCGACGATTTCGAGATGCGACGGGTTTGCCGTCAGCGAAACGTGGACCTTGTTGCCGTCGAATTCGCGGTCGGAGGAGGCACCGAGATGGTACTTCACGTCGCCCGAACCTTCGACTTCGTCAGGTGCGTAAGAACCGCCCTTGAACTCGTGGAAGATGGCGCGGTGCGGCTTGCCCATGACCTGGGAGAGCACGTTCAGGCGGCCGCGGTGGGCCATACCGAACACGGCTTCCTTGAGGCCGAGATTACCGCCGCGCTTCAGGATCTGCTCGAGTGCCGGGATCAGTGATTCACCGCCGTCGAGACCGAAACGCTTGGTGCCCTTGAACTTGACGTCGAGGAACTGCTCGTAGCCTTCGGCTTCGATGACCTTTTGCAGGATCGCCTTCTTGCCCTCGGGGGTGAAAGCCACACCCTTGTCCGGACCTTCGATACGTTCCTGGATCCAGGACTTTTCTTCCGGGTTCGAGATATGCATGAACTCGACGCCGAGCGTCGAGCAATAGGTGCGCTCGAGGATCTCGATCATCTCGCGCAGCGTTGCGTATTCGAGGCCGAGAACGTTGTCGATGAAGATCTTGCGGTCGTAATCGGCGGCGGTAAAGCCGTAATTCTCTGGCGAAAGCTCGTGATAATCTTCGACCGGTGCAGCGATGCCGAGCGGATCGAGCTTGGCGTGCAGATGGCCGCGCATGCGATAGGCACGGATCATCATGATGGCGCGGACGGAGTCGCGCGTCGCCTGGATGATGTCGGCACCATCGCTCGGCTTGCCCGATGCTTCGGCCTTCGCCTTGACCTTGGTCTCGATGACCTTCTCGACGATGCCCCAGTCGCCGTCGAGCGCAGAGACGAGATCGCCACCAGCCGGAATCGGCCAGTGCTTCTTGCGCCAGGATGCACCCTTGGCTGCCTTCTTCACGTCGCTTGGATCATCGTCCAGCGCCTTGAAAAAGGCCTGCCACTGTTCGTCGACCGACGACGGATCTTCTTCATAACGGGCGTAGAGCTGCTCGATATAGGCAGCGTTGGCGCCATCCAGAAACGAAGTGATCTGAAACTGCTCGTTGGCTTCTTGCCGTGCCATGGTGTTACGCGGGCGCTTCTGCCCGCCTCCTGACTAAGATGAATTTGCCGGCCATCTCGCCGGCTGCCGCATTCCAATTTACCGCCTGTCCGCGGCACATCTGCATTCGAAAGTCAGCCGGGCGGCAGCGGCAGATGCGATCCGCCGCCCGGGTCTATATGTCGGTTCAGCCCTTGAGGACTTCAACCAGCGTCTTGCCGAGGCGGGCCGGGGACGGCGACACCTTGATGCCGGCTGCTTCCATGGCAGCGATCTTCGATTCCGCATCGCCCTTGCCGCCGGAAACGACTGCACCGGCGTGGCCCATGGTGCGGCCCTTCGGAGCGGTACGGCCGGCGATGAAGCCTGCCATCGGCTTCTTGCGGCCCTTCTTGGCTTCGTCGATCAGGAACTGCGCTGCATCTTCTTCAGCAGCGCCGCCGATCTCGCCGATCATGATGATCGAGGTCGTCGCCGGATCGGCCAGGAACATCTCGAGCACGTCGATGAACTCGGTGCCCTTGACCGGGTCGCCGCCGATGCCGACAGCCGTCGTCTGGCCGAGGCCTTCGTTCGACGTCTGAAAGACGGCTTCGTAGGTGAGCGTGCCGGAGCGCGAAACGATACCGACCGAACCCTTGCGGAAGATCGAGCCCGGCATGATGCCGATCTTGCATTCTTCCGGCGTCAGGATACCCGGGCAGTTCGGGCCGAGCAGGCGCGACTTGGACTTGTCGAGGCGAGCCTTGACACGGACCATGTCCATGACCGGGATGCCTTCGGTGATGCAGGTGATGAACGGGATCTCGGCATCGATCGCCTCGATGATCGCGTCTGCTGCGCCTGCTGGCGGAACGTAGATGACCGATGCGTCAGCGCCGGTGCGTTCCTTGGCTTCGGCAACCGATGCGAAGATCGGCAGGCTTTCGCCCTTCGAGCCGGTCCAGGTTTCGCCACCCTTCTTCGGGTGAATGCCGCCGACCATCTGCGTGCCATAGTAGGCAAGCGCCTGTTCGGTGTGGAAGGTGCCGGTCTTGCCGGTCAGGCCCTGAACGAGAACCTTGGTATTCTTGTTGACGAGAATAGACATGTATAGGTCCTCAAATTAGGCGTTGATCGCCGCGACGATCTTCTTGGCCGCATCGTCAAGATCGTCAGCAGCCGTGATCGCGAGACCGGATTCGTTGAGGATCTTCTTGCCGAGCTCGACATTGGTGCCTTCGAGGCGAACGACGAGCGGAACCTTCAGGCCGACTTCCTGCACGGCAGCGACGACGCCTTCAGCGATGACATCGCACTTCATGATGCCGCCGAAGATGTTGACGAGGATGCCTTCGACCTTGGGGTCGGCAGTGATGATCTTGAACGCAGCCGCGACCTTCTCCTTGCCGGCGCCACCGCCGACGTCGCAGAAGTTTGCCGGCTCCTTGCCGTAAAGCTTTATGATGTCCATCGTCGCCATGGCGAGGCCGGCACCATTGACCATGCAGCCGATATTGCCGTCGAGGGCAACGTAGGCGAGGTCCCACTTGGAGGCTTCGATTTCCTTGGCGTCTTCTTCGGTCTCGTCGCGCAGCGCCTTGACGTCGTCATGGCGGAACAGCGCGTTGCCATCGAAGGACATCTTGGCGTCGAGAACGCGCAGATGACCGTCCTTCATGACGATCAGCGGGTTGACCTCGAGGAGAGCCATGTCCTTCTCGTTGAAGGCCTTGTAGAGCGCCGGGAACAGCGACTTGGCATCTTCAGCGGCAGCGCCGTCGAGCTCAAGAGCCTTGGAGATCGCGGCAACATCGGCAGCCGTGACGCCGGCTTCCGGATCGATGGCGATCGTGTGGATCTTCTCAGGCGTGTCGTGGGCAACGGCTTCGATGTCCATGCCGCCTTCGGTCGAAACGACGAAGGCAACCTGACCGACCGAGCGATCAACGAGCAGCGAGCAGTAGAGTTCGCGGGCAATGTCAGCGCCGTCTTCGATGTAGAGACGGTTGACCTGCTTGCCGGCTTCGCCCGTCTGCGCCGTTACCAGCGTGTTGCCGAGCATTTCCTTGGCGTGAGCGACGACTTCGTCGATCGACTTGGCAAGGCGGACACCGCCCTTGGCGTCGGGGCCGAGTTCCTTGAACTTGCCCTTGCCGCGGCCGCCAGCATGGATCTGGCTCTTGACGACGTAGAGCGGGCCCGGAAGCGACTTTGCAGCCGCCTCGGCTTCCTCGACCTTGAGGATCGGCACGCCGCTTGCGACCGGCGCGCCATAGCCCTTCAAGAGAGCCTTGGCCTGGTATTCATGAATATTCATGGATCTATTCCTGTTTGAATTGCGTGGGGGTGCGCGAGAATTACTTCAGCGCAGGCGCAATGTTGATGCAGGCTTCGCAAAGACCGGCGACAGCGGCAACCGACTTGTCGAAGGCTTCCTTTTCGGCCTTGTTGAGATCGATCTCGATGACGCGCTCGACGCCACCGGCACCGATGACCGTGGGAACGCCGACATACATGTCCTTGACGCCGTACTGGCCGGTCAGCTGTGCTGCGCAAGGCAGAACGCGCTTCTTGTCCTTGAGGTAGGATTCAGCCATTTCGATCGCCGAGGCGGCCGGAGCGTAGTAAGCCGAGCCGGTCTTCAGCAGGCCGACGATTTCGGCGCCGCCGTCACGGGTGCGCTGGATGATTTCTTCGAGGCGTTCCTTGGTGACCCAACCCATGGTGACCAGGTCGGTCAGCGGAATGCCGCCGACGGTCGAGTAGCGGGCGAGCGGCACCATCGTGTCGCCATGGCCGCCGAGAACGAAGGCTGTGACGTCCTGAACGGAAACGTTGAATTCCTTGGAGAGGAACAGACGGAAACGCGACGAGTCCAGAACGCCGGCCATGCCGACGACCTTGTTGGCCGGGAGGCCGGAGAACTTCTGCAGGGCCCAGACCATCGCGTCGAGCGGGTTGGTGATGCAGATGACGAAGGCGTTCGGGGCATACTTCTTGATGCCGGCGCCGACCTGCTCCATGACCTTCAGGTTGATGCCGAGAAGATCGTCGCGGCTCATGCCCGGCTTGCGGGCAACGCCTGCGGTGACGATGCAGACATCAGCACCTTCGATGGCGGAGTAATCGCTGGCACCGGTCAGATTGACGTCGAAGCCTTCGACCGGGGAAGACTGGGAAATATCGAGGCCCTTGCCCTGCGGGATACCGTCGGCAATGTCGAACAGAACGATATCGCCGAGTTCCTTGAGACCGGCGAGATGCGCCAGCGTGCCACCAATCATGCCAGAACCAATGAGTGCGATCTTATTACGCGCCATTTCGCTTTTCCTTTGCGAATATAATCGGTCGGGCGGCGCGCCGCGGCGTCGTCCAATGCCGCAATCGCATAGACCTAAAGCCAAAAAATGGCAATGTGTTATTTTTGGTGTAGCATTTTCAATCGTTTAGATGCCAAAATTCTTACGTAAACGTAAATAAATTTGTCACCAAATTGTTACTCGGCGGCGGTCTTTTGATGATGCAGCGCAAGATATTCGGCGCTGCGCATCTCGAAGAGACGCGACGCGGTACGATCGAACTCGAAGCCCTCGGTGCCGCGCCGCTCGGCGAGCAACTGTTCCGGCATGGCCGCCGCCGAGGCATGCAGGCGCACGCCATGGTCATATAGGGTATCGACGAGAATGATGAAGCGTTTGGCCTGATTTCGCTTGTCCGCCGTCAGAAGCGGAATGCGATCGACAAAAACGGTATCGAAACGGCCTGCAATCGCCAGAAAGTCCGCAGCGCCGAGCGGCTTGTCGCAGAGATCGGCAAAGCTGAAGCGCGCCATCCGGTCGACGGCGAGCGGCACATGGATAGAGCGCCCCTTCATCGGGATCTCCACCGGCTGCGCCTTGCGCCCATGCAGCATCTGCGTCCACGACGCATCCATGGCCATATCGGTGCGCGCATCGATCGGCGTCAGGTAGACCGGCTGGCTGTTCAGCTTTTCCATCCGGTAATCGGTCGGCGAGTCGAGTGTGACGACATCGACATTCTTCTTCAGAAGCTCGACGAAGGGCAGGAAAAGTCCGCGATTGAGGCCATCCCTGTAAAGATTGTCCGGCTCGACATTCGAGGTTGCGATCAGCACGCAGCCCTTGGCGAAAAGCTCCGAAAACAGCCGCGACAGGATCATCGCGTCGGCGATATCGGTGACGGTGAACTCGTCGAAGCAGAGGAGTTCCGCTTCCTCATAGAGCGAAGCCGCCACCGGCGGCATCGGATCGGCCTGTTTGGTCTCGCCGTCCTTGAGCTTCTGGCGATGCGCGGCGATGCGATTGTGCACATCCGCCATGAACTCGTGAAAATGCGCCCGCCGCTTCTTCTTGCAGGGCGCCATGCCGAAGAACATGTCCATCAGCATCGTCTTGCCGCGGCCGACGCTGCCGTGGATGTAAAGCCCCTTGATCCCGGGCTCGGACTTCTTCTTGGAGGCGAACAGCCAGCCGAGAGCGCTCGATTTGGCGGCCGGACGGCGTTGCTTCAGCTGCGACAGAACCCTGTCGAGGCTTCTGGCAACATCCATCTGCGCTGTATCGATCTGAAGAGAACCCGAGGCCGTCAGCGACTTCAACTGTTCGCTGACGCTCAGGGTGTAGTCTGGCATTGGCTGCATGAGGGCTGATCCGCCTATGCGTGACCGGCGGACGCACCGCCGGCGCGATTACCGGCTGAGAGTGATAGGCTGGCCGCCATTGGTCTGGCCGGAAAAGCTGTTGTCAGCCGTCTTGTAGACGCTGCCGATCTGGTTGCCGCTGCGGTCCTTGAGCAAAACCTGCTTGCCGGACACTTCCCAGGAGCCCATCGCCGTCAGCTCGCCCGTGCAACCGCGCGTGCCGCCACGCGAACCGCTGCCGAGATTGGTCAGCGTCAGGAACATGTCGCAGCCGCCGTTGACGCGCCAGCTGCCGACCATCGATTCCTTGGTGACATCAAGAGCGTTTGCGGCCATGGCGCCCGGTGCTGCCGGAGCTGCAGGGGCCGCGCTCGGCGCTGCCGGAAACTGCGAAGCGCCGCCCGGAGGAGGCAGCTGTCCGCCCTGCACCGACGGTACAGGCTGCGCAGTCAGCGGTGCCGGCTGGCTGCTGTAGCTCGCATTGTCATAGGCCGTACGCTGGCAGCCAGCGAGTGACAGAACAACCGCCACACCCGTCATCGCATATCGCAACTGCATCTTGAGGCTCCCGAATATCCGCCTTGCCGCATCAAAAGTAGTCATCAGACTAATTTTCGAATTAACGTATTTCACTTTGGTTAATCAAGTGAGCACACCCGTAAATTGCCCGTGACAGCATCTGTGCCGGAACGAAGGCAATTCAAGCCGTGCGGCCGCACTTCTGAAGGGAGAATTTGTCAGCACGGTGATCAGCGCAAATTCTCAAGCACTTTCCGGCCTTGCCTGGAGAGTGAAACGGCGCCCGAAGGCGCCGTTCGAAAAACGATGCCGATCAGACCCGGCGCTCCACCATCATCTTCTTGATCTCGGCGATTGCCTTGGCGGGGTTCAGACCCTTCGGGCACGTCTGCGCGCAATTCATGATCGTGTGGCAGCGGTAGAGGCGGAAGGGGTCCTCGAGGTTATCGAGGCGCTCGCCCGTCGCTTCATCTCTGGAGTCGATCAGCCAGCGATAGGCCTGCAGCAGAACAGCCGGACCGAGATAACGGTCGCCGTTCCACCAGTAGCTCGGACAGGAGGTCGAGCAGCAGGCGCAGAGAATGCACTCGTAGAGACCGTCGAGCTTCTGGCGGTCCTCGTGGCTCTGTTTCCACTCCTTGGCCGGCGTCGGCGACACCGTCTTCAGCCAGGGCTCGATCGAGCGATGCTGGGCGTAGAAGTTGGAGAGGTCGGGAACCAGATCCTTAACCACAGGCATATGCGGCAGCGGATAGATCTTCACCGTGCCCTTGATATCGTCGAGACCCTTGGTGCAGGCCAGCGTATTGGTGCCGTCGATATTCATGGCGCAGGAACCGCAGATGCCTTCGCGGCAGGAGCGGCGCAGCGTCAGCGTCGGGTCGATCTTGTTCTTGATGTAGAGCAGACCGTCGAGAACCATCGGGCCGCAATCGTCGATATCGATATAGAACGTATCGATCGACGGCGTCTGGCCATCATCCGGGATCCAGCGATAGACGCGGAATTCGCGGGTATTCTTGGCACCGGCAGGCTTCGGCCAAACCTTGCCTTCGCGCATCTGGGAATTCTTGGGGAGAGCGAGTTCTACCATGTCCGGTTCCTCTTAGTACACACGAGCCTTGGGCGCGATCTTCTTGGGATCGATGCCCTCTGCAATCAGCTCGGTGTGAACCGGGCGGTAGTCGAGCTTGACGTCGCCTGCGTCATTGACCCAGGCAAGCGTGTGCTTGCGCCAGTTGACGTCGTCGCGGCCGGCGAATGCGCCTTCGGTGTAATCTTCGCGCGCATGCGAGCCGCGGCTCTCCTTGCGGGCTTCGGCGCCGTAGATCGTCGTGATGGCGTTTGCCATCAGATTCTGCAGCTCCAGTGTTTCGACGAGGTCGGAGTTCCATATCATCGAGCGGTCGGTGACCTTGATGTCCTTCATCTCGCCCCAGATCGCCGAAATACGGCGGCAGCCGGATTCCAGCGATTCCTGCGTACGGAACACGGCCGCATCTTCCTGCATGGCGCGCTGCATCTTCTCGCGCAGAACGGCCGTCGGCGTGCCGCCGCTGGCGTGCCGCAGCGTGTCGAAGCGATCCATGATCTTGTCGCAGGCAGCAACGTTCAGATGCGGAACCGGCGATGCGCGGTCGATGACCTCGCCGGCGCGGATCGCTGCGGCACGGCCGAAGACCACGAGGTCGATCAGCGAGTTGGAACCGAGACGGTTGGCGCCGTGCACCGAGGCGCATCCGGCTTCACCGACGGCCATCAGGCCGGGGATGACACGTTCCGGATTGCTTGAATCGGCATTCAGCACTTCGCCCCAATAGTTGGTCGGAATGCCGCCCATATTGTAGTGAACCGTCGGCAGAACCGGGATCGGCTCGCGGGTCACATCGACACCGGCAAAGATCTTGGCGCTCTCGGAAATGCCCGGCAGACGCTCGTGCAGAACCGCCGGATCCAGATGGTCGAGATGCAGGAAGATATGGTCCTTGGCCTTGCCGACGCCGCGGCCTTCGCGGATTTCCAGCGTCATGCAGCGCGAGACGACGTCACGCGAGGCAAGGTCCTTCGCCGAAGGGGCGTAGCGTTCCATGAAGCGTTCGCCCTCGGAATTCACGAGGTAACCGCCTTCGCCGCGTGCGCCTTCGGTGATCAGACAGCCGGAGCCGTAGATGCCGGTCGGGTGGAACTGGACGAATTCCATGTCCTGCAGCGGCAGGCCCGCGCGGGCCACCATGCCGCCACCGTCGCCGGTGCAGGTATGAGCCGATGTCGCCGAGAAATAGGCGCGGCCGTAGCCGCCGGTCGCCAGCACCACCATTTTGGCGGCGAAGCGATGGATCGTGCCGTCATCGAGGTTCCAGGCAACGACGCCGGTGCAACGGCTGCCATCCTCGGACATGATCAGGTCGAGCGCGAAATACTCGATGAAGAATTCGGCGTTATTGCGCAGCGACTGGCCATAGAGCGTGTGCAGGATGGCGTGGCCGGTACGGTCGGCAACGGCGCAGGTGCGCTGTACCGGCGGTCCCTCGCCGAAATTCTGCATGTGCCCGCCGAACGGGCGCTGGTAGATCTTGCCTTCCTCGTTGCGCGAGAACGGCACGCCGTAATGCTCGAGCTCATAGACCGCCTTCGGCGCTTCCATGGTCAGATACTGCATGGCGTCGACGTCGCCGAGCCAGTCGGAGCCCTTGACGGTGTCGTAGAGGTGCCACTGCCAGCTATCAGGCGTCATGTTCTGCAGCGAGGCGGCAATGCCGCCCTGCGCCGCGACCGTGTGCGAGCGGGTCGGGAATACTTTGGTGATGCAGGCCGTGCGGAAACCTTGTTCGGCCATGCCGAGCGTGGCGCGAAGACCGGCGCCGCCGGCGCCGACGACGATCACATCATAAGAGTGATCGACGTACTTGTAGGCCTTCCCATTCTGAGCGGGTGAAGAGGGTGCCATGATACGGTTATCCTACGAATGCAATTTTCAGAATGGCGAAAAGACAGAGGCCGGCGATCAGGATCGAGAAGAAGGTGTTCAGCATCAGGCTGATGATCTTCAGCCATTCGGTGTGAACATAATCCTCGATGATGACCTGCATGCCGAGCTTCATGTGAATGACGCCCGAGATGATCATCAGACCCATGATGACGGCAACGAACGGGTTCGACAGCGCGTGAACCACCTCCGCATAGGGCTGTCCGGCATGAACCAGCATGAAGATGATGAAGAACAGAAACAGCGGCACGTTGGCGACCGCGGTGAGGCGCTGGCGCCAGAAATGATCGGTGCCTTCCTTGGCGGAGCCGAGGCCGCGAACCTTACCGAGCGGGGTACGCATATCCATGAGAGCGACCTTTAACGAATGACGAAGCCGATCACCCAGACCAGCACGGTCAGACAGAGCGATCCGATCAGATTGGCGATGGCGAGCTTGGTCGAGAATTCCTTCCCGAAACCATGGCCGAGATCCCACATGAAGTGGCGGAAACCGCCGAGCATGTGATGGATCAGCGCCCAGGTGTAACCGAGCAGCACGAGCTTACCGATGATGCTGCCGAGCACCCAGTTGGCCCAGTCGTAATTCGACTGTCCCGTCGCAGCCGCGATCAGCCACCAGGCGATCAGCAGCGTGCCAACATAGAGAGCGCCACCGGTAATGCGGTGGACGATCGACATGATCATGGTGGGGATTGGTTTGTAAATTTGCAAATGCGGCGACAGGGGCCGGTTATTTGTCACATTCGCCATCAGAACCTCGCGGCGTCTTCTCTGCGCTTCCGGAATACGGAGCATTTCAAGGCAACCACAGGAATGACAAAATTGTCTGTGTGCGTTGCATCAATGGCGACGTTTAATCACCGAAGCCCCGGACGACAAGCACAATCGCCGTCCGCTTTTAATTTAATCGATTCGCGTTACCGGGAAGTTGCTGCAAAGCAAAACTGGCTTCCGGTACTCAGATTTTATCCTGATTTTTCATCGCTCAAGTGGACATACGGGAAGTTTTGACGCAAGCTGCCGTTAACGATTTGTTAACGATCGCATTTTGCGAGGAAGACAGCCGATGGTCACGCGTTTTTCGAAAGCCATTCCGCTCATGCTCGGCGCCTTGATGGCGCTGCCTGCCGCCGCCGGCGAACGCTTTCCGCATCACGGTCGCGGTATGGTCCATTGGACCAGCGGCTATCAATGGCATGGCGATCGCGACCGCCGTGACGGCCATCAGCGCTATGTCAGACTGCGACAGTTCTCGCCTGTCTACAACGGCTACACCATTCAGGGCAGCAACGCCGCCGCACCGGTGAACAACGGTCCGGCCTATAACGGCACCTATGCTGGTTCTTATGCCTATGACGTCGATGGCGGGACCTATATCGGCGCCAGCGGCTATACGATCTATGCTGCACCCAGAACCGCCACCCTGGCGCCGAAAGCCAAAGTGATCGATGTCGCGATCCAAGATGACCCTTGCGAATACGAGGCAAATGTCTGCGTGATCAGGCCTTGAAGCGCCAGACGGTCGTCTTCTTGACCTCGCTATCCTCAAGCGCCCGGGTGACCGGCACTTCGTAGACGGCGCAGAATTCCAGCCGGTCTTTCGGCAGGTAGGCACGGCCGGGATCGCCGACCAGCACCGTCTTGCCATCTTTCGCCAGCCGCTCGAACCACGGCAGCAGCGCATCGGCAAATCCGCGATCGTAAAACACGTCGCCTGCGAGCACGATATTCGCAGCGACGTCGGAGCCAACAAGGTCCGAGCCTTCGAAGCCGATCTCAACCTGGTTTGCCGCCGCGTTGAGCCGCACGGCAGTCCGGGCCCAGGGATCGATATCAGCGGCGGTGACGCCAGCTGCTCCCACCATCTTCGCGGCGATCGCGACGAGGCCCGAGCCGGTTGCGAAATCAAGCACCTGCGCGCCACTGACCGTATCAGGATGGTCGAGAACATAGCGCGCCAGCCCCTGCCCGCCGGCCCAGGCGAAGGCCCAGAACGGCGGCGGCAGACCGATCTCCGCAAGCTCCTCTTCCGTCTTCAGCCACAGCTCATGGGCCTCGCTCGCCAGATGCAGCCGGATTTCCGGCACATGCGGCGGCGCCATGAGGCTGGTATTGGCGCGGACAAAGAGTTCGGGATCGGTCTTCAAAGGCAATCAGCGCGGCGGATTGTCGAGCCCGCCCATGCGGCAGACTTCGAGCCACTCTTCGTCGGTCACCGGCTGCACAGAAAGGCGCATGGAGGTCACCAGCGACATCTTCGACAACTTCTCGCTTGCCTTTACATCCTTCAGCGTCACCGGCTTCGGAACGTCCATGACGGCGCGGATATCGACGCAATCCCATTTGGGATCGCCCTTCGCCGACGAATCCGGATGCGAGAGGGCGCAGACCTCGACGATCCCGACGATCTCCAGCCCATCATTGGAATGGTAGAAGAAGCCCTTGTCGCCGATCTGCATGGCCCGCATGTTGTTTCGGGCGAGGTAGTTGCGGACACCCGTCCACTCCGTTCCCTTCTCCCCGGCAGCCTTCTGCTGCTCCCAGGACCAGGCAGCCGGCTCGGACTTGTAAAGCCAGTGCGCCATCTCAAGCCTCCGGATTGTTAAAGACCCAGTTATAGGGCTTCACCTCGACGCTCTCGAAAAGGCCAGCCTTGGCATAAGGGTCTGCTTCGCCAAGCGCCTTGGCGGCTTCCAGGCTGTCGGCCTTGACGATGACCAGGCTGCCGTTCGGCTTGCCATCAGCATCGAGGAATGGACCGGCAATCGCCAGCTTGCCTTCAGAATTCAGCTTGTTGAGATACTCGACATGAACAGGACGCGTTTCCATGCGCACGTTCAGATGGCCTGGCTTGTCCTTGCAGAGAAGGGCGAAAAGCATGTCAGTCTCCTATTCGGTGGTAATCGGACGTGTCATCAATTGTTCAATGGCCTCGGCAATCCCGAGCTTGCCCTCGATGATCGCCGAGACGGCGTCGGTAATCGGCATGTCAACGCCAAGCTCGCCGGCCAGCCGCGCGGCAACGGCAGCGGCGAAAGCGCCCTCGACCAGCTGTCCATGCGCTGGATCGGCCTGTTCGCCGCGCCCGAGCGCGATCCCGAAGCGCAGGTTGCGCGATTGATGGCTGGTGGCTGTCAGAACCAGATCGCCGAGCCCCGAGAGCCCGCGAACCGTGCCCGCCTGTCCGCCCTTGGCGGCAACCAGCCGCGACATTTCCGCAAGCCCGCGGGCAATCAGCGCCGCGCGGGCGGAATCGCCGATGCCGCGGCCCTCGACGATGCCACAGGCAATGGCGAGAACATTCTTCAGCGCACCGCCGAGCTGGACGCCGGTGCGGTCGTCCGACGCATAGAGCCGAAAGGTGCGACCTGAAATCGCCTGCGCCAGCCGTTCGGCAACGTCCATATCCGCGGCCGCGATCGCCATCGCTGTCGGCAGGCCCTTGGCGATATCGGCCGCAAAACCGGGACCAGAGAGCACGGCGACACGATGAGCCGGAAGCTCCCGTTCCAGCATGTCGGTCAGCAACGCTCCGGTCGCGCGTTCGATGCCCTTGGCGCAGGTGACGACGACAGCATCCTTAGCCAGATAAGGACCATACTGGCGCGCGGCATCGGCCTGCGCTTGCGAGGGCATGGCGAAGAGGACGATCGACGCATCGCGGATGGCATCCGCCTCTGCGGAAAACTCCAGCGCTTCCGGCAGCGCAATTCCCGGCAGTGCCGCGTCATGCAGCCGCTCGGCCGCCAGATCAGCCATGAGTGCCGGATCCCGGCCGACAAGCGTCACGGCGCTGCGGCCGGTGAGCGCGATGACCGCGGCAAGCGCAGTTCCGAACGCACCGGCACCGATGACAGCAATCCGCTCGCTCATGCCTTGGCTCCGCGTTTGCCATAATTGACCAATGCCTCGGCGTTGGAATCGAGCGGCCAGCGCGACCGCGGCTGGACGTCGAGATCATCGGGCGCCACGCCGATCGCCATGCGCTCCAGTCCGGCCCAGGCGATCATCACGGCATTATCGGTGCAAAGCCGGAGCGGCGGCGCGATGAAGCGGAAGCCATGCGTGCCGCAGAGCGCCTGGAGCGTGCCGCGAACGTCCTGATTGGCCGCGACACCGCCCGCAACCACTAGCGCCTGCTGGTCCTCGATGTCGGGAAACTCGGTTTTGAAACGCTGGAGGCCGCGCCCGATCCTGTCCTTCAGCGTGCGCGAAATCGCTTTCTGGAAGGAAGCACAGATATCGGCAATATCCTGCGTCGAGACGGGCGCAATCTCGGTTGCCGCCTGGCGAACGGCGGTCTTCAGGCCGGAAAAGGAAAAGTCGAGCCGCGCTTCGCCGACCAGCGGGCGCGGAAACGAGAAGCGATCGGGATTGCCCGATTTCGCCGCCTTCTCCACTTCGGGACCGCCAGGATAGGGCAGCCCCAAGAGCTTCGCCGTCTTGTCGAACGCTTCGCCGAGCGCGTCGTCGATCGTCGTGCCCCAACGCTCGTATTGGCCGATGCCGCGCACCAGGATGAGCTGCGTGTGGCCGCCGGAAACCAGCAGCATCAGATAGGGGAAGGAAAGCCCATCGGTCAGCCGCGCCGTCAGCGCATGCCCCTCGAGATGGTTGACGGCATAGAGCGGCTTTCCCGCCGCCCGTGCGATTGCCTTGCCGGTCATCAGCCCAACCAGAAGCCCGCCGATAAGCCCCGGACCCGACGTCGCAGCAATGGCATCGACATCCGCCAGCGACACATTGGCGCGCTGCAGCGCCTCTTCGATCAGCGTGTCGAGCGCCTCGACGTGAGCGCGCGCCGCGATCTCCGGCACAACGCCGCCATAGGCGCTATGTTCGTCCAGCTGGCTCAGCACGACGTCAGAAAGCACATTCGAGCGGCCTTCCGCATCGCGTTCGACGACCGCAGCCGCGGTCTCGTCGCAGCTTGTTTCGATGCCGAGGATGCGTAGAAAGGGAGCCATGAAACCTGATCGTTGATTGCGATGGGGCGGAAACCCGGATACGAGACTTCCGGTAACAACGGATCAAAGCGGATGCAAACAAAACCTTTCCGGATCGGTACGCGGGGCAGCCCGCTGGCGCTCGCCCAGGCACACGAAGCCCGGGACAGGCTGATGGCCGCGCATGGCCTGCCGGAGGAAATGTTCGAGATCGTGGTGCTGACCACGACCGGCGACCGCATCACCGACCGTTCTCTGTCCGAGATCGGCGGCAAGGGCCTTTTCACCCAGGAACTCGAAGAAAAGCTGGCGATCGGCGAGCTCGATTTCGCCGTGCATTCGGCGAAGGACATGGCAACCACGCTGCCGGAGGGGCTCTATCTCTCCGCCTTCATGCCGCGCGAAGACATCCGCGACGCAGTGATCGGCCGCACGGCTGCAAAGCTGATCGATCTGCCGCACGGCGCGACCGTCGGTTCCTCGTCGCTGCGCCGTCAGGCCCTGATCCGCCGCATGCGCCCGGATATCAATGTCATCACCTTCCGCGGCCTCGTCGATACCCGCCTGCGCAAGCTGGCCGAAGGTCAGGCCGATGCGACGCTGCTGGCTCTGGCTGGTCTGAAGCGCCTCGGCAAGGTCGATGTGCTGACGGATATCCTCGACCCCGATACGTTCCCGCCAGCCCCCGCACAGGGCGCAATCGCCATCGAAAGCCGCATCGGCGACGAGCGGATGGACAATTTGCTCGCCGCCATCAACGATCCGGCGACCTTCGATGCGGTTTCCTGCGAGCGCGCCTTTCTCGGAGCCCTCGACGGCTCCTGTCGCACGCCGATCGGCGGGTACGCGATCTGCGAGGGCGATCAGATCAAGTTCTCCGGCCTGATCATCACCCCGGACGGACGCCACCAGCACGCGATCACCATTGACGGCAACCGCCGTGATGCCGCGGCGCTCGGAACCCGCGCCGGGCAGGATGTCCGCGACCGTGCGGGAACCACATTTTTCGACGACTGGAACTGACATCAGATGCGCGTGCTCGTCACCCGCCCGCAGCGTCAGGGGGAGCGAACGGCACAGCGATTGCGCAGCATGGGCCATGAGCCCTTGCTTCTGCCTCTTTCTGAACCGCGTCACGACAGTGATGCTGCGATCAAGGCATTGAATGTCCATCATGGCCCGATCGCGATCACCAGCGCAGAGGCCGTTCGGTCCCTGACCGCAAGATCCGGCGAACTGGCGCGCCACCTCACCCGGCCGGTATTCTGCGTTGGCGCGGCGAGCGCCGAGGCGGCAGACGCGGCAGGCTTCACCTCGGTCTCCGCAAGTACTGGCGATGGCAGGGATCTGGCAGCTCTGATTGCTGGTGAGGCAAACGGCGTCATCACCTATCTGGCTGGCGTCCCGCGCGCCGAAACATTCGAAAAGCGGGCGGCCGAACTCGAATTACAGATCGATGTTGCCGTCTGCTATCGTATGCAGCCGGTCACCATCGATCCAGCTCAGATCGAACGGCTGGCGAGGACGCCGGCAGACGCCGCCCTCTTCTATTCCCGCGAGGCGGCGCTGGCATTCTTTGAGCTCTTCACAGCCGAATCCACATCTGTCTGGATCAGAGATGCCAAGCTGCTTTGCCTTAGCGAAGCCGTGGCAACTGCTATCCCCAGCGGCCTCAGGAAAAATATCCGGACAGCCGCGATGCCGGATGAGCAAAGCCTTTTGTCGCTCCTTTGAAGGCATGCTCCGCCCAAATTTGATCTAACCTCTTTCCTTAACTGGCATCACTGACTAGTTTCGTTGCAATGCAGGAAAAAAGAGGACCTCATGGTTTCGGGAAACCCGCCACGCCATTCGAAGAGAACCGAACAGCCGGTCACCATCGATCTGGAGGCGCAGGAATTTGCCAAGCAGGAGGATGCAGCAGACAAGCCTGCGCAGGCGGCTGAGAGCCCTGACGACCAGGCAACCAGCGATCTGAACGCCTCGCTTCAGGCGGCAAAGGAGCAAGCCGCCGAAGACCTGAATGCAACGGCCGAAATCCCCGTCAAGGAAGAGCCCGCGGCCGCGGAAACACAGCCCGATGAAGCGCCCTACCGCGCTGAGGAACCGGTCTTTACCGCACCGCCGCCGCAGCAGCGCGGCGGCTCGACCTCGGGTCTCATCGCCGCAGGCATTTTCGGTGGTCTTGTGGCGCTCGTGGGTGCCGGTGCCATCCAATATGCCGGATATCTCCCCGGCTCTGCGCCGCAGCAGGCCCAGTCCGATCAGAGCGCGGAATTTTCTGCCGAACTTGATGGCCTGAAGCAGTCGATCGCCAATCTGGCGGCCGCGCCGAACCCGGATGACGACGCCCTCGACAAGCGGATTGCCGCCCTGGAAACAGCGGCAAAAGCACCGTCGCAAACCGTAGCGGGCGACCCGGCAGCAGTCGAAGCCCTAAACGAGAAGGTCGCCGATCTCACCGCACAGCTGGAACAGCTCCGCGCGTCGATGACACAGACATCCGAGCAGCAGGCCTCCAGCGGCGCCGATCTGACCAAGCGTCTCGACGAAGCCGAGAAAAAGCTCAACGAGCCGCGCCAGGACGTGGCCGTCGCCAAGGCGATCGCCGCCGCTGCGCTGAAGGCAGCGATCGACCGCGGTGGCCCGTTTACGGCCGAACTCGATACATTCGCAGGCGTTTCACCTGACGATCCGGCGGCCAAGGATCTCAGAAGCTTTGCCCAAACCGGCGTGCCCTCGCGTGCCGAACTGATCAATCAGGTTTCCGATGTGGCAAGCGCCGCCGTCGAATCCGCGAACCAGCCGAGCCCTGATCAGAGCTGGTCGGACCGGTTGATGAACAGCGCCAAGTCGCTGGTCAGCGTCCGTCCGGTCGGCAATATCGAGGGTGAAAGCGTAGAGGCGATCGCTGCCCGCATGGAAAACAAGGTTCGAAACGGCGACCTTCCGGGCGCCGCCAACGAATGGAACGATCTGCCCCCGGCAGCCAAGCAGGCGTCGGCAGCCTTCAAGCAATCTCTTGAGGCCCGTATCCGGGTCGAGGATCTTGTCAGCGGAGCCCTGTCCAAAGCCGTCTCCGGCACCGGCAAGGAGGGCTGAACCGATGGTCAAGCTCGTCATTTTTGCGCTCGTGGTTCTCGTTCTCGGCTACGGTTTCTCCTGGCTCGCCGACCGGCCCGGTGACCTGTCGCTCATTTGGGAAGGCCAGCTCTATCAGACCAAGCTGATCGTCGCCGCCAGCGGCCTGATCGCCTTGATCGCCCTCGTCATGATCGCCTGGTGGCTGGTCCGGATGATCTGGACCTCGCCGCATTCCGTCACCCGCTATTTCCGCGCCCGCAAGCGCGATCGTGGTTATCAGGCGCTCTCGACCGGCCTGATCGCCGCCGGCGCCGGCAACGCGCTTCTCGCCCGTAAGATGGCTGCCCGCTCGCGCGGCCTGATCCGCGCCGACCAAGAACCGCTGATCAATCTTCTGGAAGCTCAGGCCGCGCTGATCGAAGGCCGCCACGATGAGGCACGCGCGAAGTTCGAGGCCATGGCCAACGATCCGGAGACCCGCGAACTCGGTCTGCGGGGGCTGTACCTGGAGGCCAAGCGCCTCGGCGCCAACGAGGCAGCCCGCCAATATGCCGAGAAGGCTGCCGATAACGCGCCCTATCTTCCCTGGGCCGCACAGGCAACACTGGAATATCGCAGCCAGGCTGGACGCTGGGACGACGCCATCCGCCTGCTCGATCAGCAGAAGGCAGCCCGTGTCGTCGACAAGCAGGACGGCGAGCGTCTGCGTGGCGTACTGCTGACGGCGCGCGCCGACGACAAGCTGGAGAAAGACCCTGCAGGTGCCCGCGACGACGCCCTCCAGGCGCTGAAGCTGATCCCCGATTTCGAGCCTGCCGCAACCATCGCAGCAAAGGCGCTGTTTCGCGAAGATAAGCTGCGCAAGGCTGCCGCCATTCTCGAACAGGCGTGGAGGGCCCGGCCACATCCGGATGTCGGCCGCATCTATGTGCAAGCACGCAGCGGCGATTCCGTCACCGACAGATTGAAGCGCGCCGAAAAGCTGGAGGCTCTTCGCCCGAACAACGTCGAGTCGCTTCTCGTCGTCGCCCAGGCCGCCCTTGCCGCTCAGGATTTTGCCAAGGCGAGAGCCAAGGCGGAGGCTGCCGCCCGCATGCAGTCGCGTGAGGCAGCATTCTTGCTGCTTGCCGATATCGAAGAGTCCGAGACCGGCGATCAGGGCCGTGTCCGCCACTGGCTTGCCCAGGCGCTGAAGGCGCCGCGCGATCCGGCCTGGGTCGCAGACGGCTTCGTCTCCGACAAATGGCTGCCGGTCTCGCCCGTCACCGGCCGTCTCGATGCTTTCGAATGGAAGGCGCCCTTTGGGCAGCTTGAGGGCCCGGTCGAGGAAGGCACCGTGACGTCGATCGATGCCGCCCTGAAGACATTGCCACCGGTACGCCAGCAGCGAGCCGAAGCACCTGCCAACGACCACCGCATCATCGAACTGGAACGCGCCGCAACCATCGCCGAAGCCGTGCGCCCGGCTCCGGCTCCGGTTTCTGCACCAACGCCCGCCTCGGCTCCAAAACCGGCGGAAGCAATTACCCCTGTCAGACAGCTTGAACCCAAACCATATTATGGAATGCCTGACGACCCAGGCGTTCGCGACAACAAGGCGGCCCCGGAACCCAAGACGCGGCTCCGCCTTTTCTGAGATGGAACGACAACCGTATGTTCGAACGCTTTCAGGCATTCTTCCACAATCTCACCGCAGACGATGGCAGGAAGGGTTTCAGCCCCGATGACCCGCGCATCGCCGTGGCCGCTCTCTGCATGCAGGTCATGGAGGCCGACGGCCAGATCAAGGACAGTGAGAAGAAGCGGCTGCGCAAGCTTCTCAAGGAGCAGTATGGCCTCGACGGCAAACAGCTGGATGCGGTCATCGCCGCCGGTCTCGAAGCCGAAAGCAGCGCCGTCGATTACTACCGCTTCACGTCGGATCTCAAGCGCCACCTGAATACCGAGCAGCGGCTGGAGCTGATCGGCATTCTCTGGGACATCGTCTATGCCGATGGCGAGCGCAGCGAGATGGAAGACCACGTCATCTGGCGCATCGCTGATCTGCTCGGCGTCTCCTCGCGCGAGCGTATCCAAAAGCGCCAGGAAGCGGCTGCGCGCGTGACGGATGCGGTCGTGGTGCAAGACGATGCAGATTGAGCGGCCGGTCAATCGCGACAAGCGCCCGATCCTGATCGTTCTCCATCAGGAGCAGTCGAGCCCCGGCCGGGTCGGCCAGCTTCTCGTCGAGAAGGGCTACAGGCTCGACATGCGCCGCCCGGTTCTCGGCGACACACTGCCTGGAACACTCGACGACCACGCCGGCGTTGTCGTCTTCGGCGGCCCGATGAGCGCCAACGATCCCGACGACTTCGTGAAATCCGAAATCAACTGGCTGGACATCCCACTCAAAGAGAACCGGCCATTCCTCGGCATCTGCCTCGGCGCGCAGATGCTGGTCCGCCATCTCGGCGGCAAGGTGCAGGCGAATGCCGACGGCTCGACGGAAATCGGCTGGTACCCGCTGCATCCGACTGAAAAGGGCCGGCTGCTGATGCACTGGCCGAAGATGGTCTACCATTTCCATCGCGAGGGCTTCGACCTTCCCCGCGGCGCCGAGCTTCTGGCTGAGGGTGACGCCTATCCGAACCAGGCCTTCCGCTACAACAAGAATGCCTGGGCGCTGCAGTTCCATGCCGAGCTGACGCGGGTGATGATGCACCGCTGGGTCGTCCATGGCGCCCACCGCTTCATCCTGCCGAACGCCCAGCAGGGCCGCGAGCATCTGGAAGGCCGCATGCTCTTTGACGCGCCGCTAAAAGCCTGGCTGAACGAATTCCTCGATATCGTCTTCGAGGGAAAGGCGGCAAAGAGCGCGCCTGTCTCTATGCCGGCGTCGCTGAGCGCATAGGCGCATCCAGCGTATCGATCTGCCGCAGCTGCCGGAAGCTCATGGCCCATATCACCGAGACCGCAAGCGTACCGATCCCGCCGATAACCACGGCTGGAACCGCACCGAACGCATGCGCCATGGTTCCAGCCCGGAACTCGCCGAGCTCGTTCGACGCGCCGACAAAGACCATGTTGACGGCGTTCACACGGCCGCGCAGCTCATCCGGCGTCCAGAGCGCGATCAGGCTTTCGCGCACATAGACCGAGATCATGTCGGCAGCGCCCATGATCGCCAGCGCGGCGATCGAGGTCCAGGTATGCGTCGAGACGCCGAATACAATGGTTGCGATGCCGAACAGACCGACGCCCATGAACATGTAGAAGCCGGCGCGATGCTTCATCGGGCGCGCGGCGAGGAACAGCGCCATCACGATCGCACCGACGCCTGGCGCCGACCGCAGCAGACCGAGCCCCCAGGGGCCGAGCGTCAGGATATCGCGGGCATAGATCGGCATCAGCGCCGTGGCACCGCCGAGCAGCACCGCGAAGAGATCGAGCGAGATCGCCCCGAGCACCACCTTGTCCGCCTTGATGAAACGGAAGCCGCCGAGGATCATGTCCCAGCTCTTTGCCTCGCCGGAACTGCGCTGCGCAGGCTTCGGGATCATGAAGAGCAGGATGGCGCCCAGTATCGCGAACACCACCGAGACTGTGTAGGCCGTTGTCGCACTGACGCCATAGAGCAGACCGCCGAGCACGGGACCGGTAATCGCCGCCAGCTGCCAGGACGACGAATTCCAGGCGATCGCGTTCGAAAGATCCTTCTCCGGCACGAGGTTCGGCGCGAGCGACTGGATGGCAGGCGCAGCGAAGGCGCGCTCGATGCCGAAAATCAGCAGCACGATGAAGACAGGGATCGGCGAGAACGTGCCGGTAACAGTCATGATCAGCAGCGCCAGCGTGCAGAGCGCGCTGACGAGTGAGCAGATCGAGGCGACGGCGCGGCGGTTGTAGCGGTCGGCGACCGAGCCCGTGACCAGCATCAGCACCAGCGACGGCAGGAACTGCACCAGGCCGATCAGGCCGAGATAGATGGCGCTCCGTGTCTGGTCATACATCTGCCAACCCACAGCAACGCTGAGAATCTGCTGCGAGAAGGACAGCAGGAACTTCGCGAAGAAGAACCGGGTGTAGGAAGAATGCCGGAACGCCGCAAAACGGTCTCCGGTGGACGAGAAAGACATGGGGGCAACCAATGAAACCGGGCCGCGCGGGACAGTTCAAACGCGCCCATTAAACATGATTCACCGCGCGTTAAGACACGGCACTTGCCCGTTTAGTCGCCAATAGCTACATGTCTGTCAACAACGAACTGGAGACGACGATGATTGCCCTCTTTCAAACCATTGATTTGGCTTTGAATCTTTACACCTGGGTGCTGATTGGGAGTGCCATTTTCTCGTGGCTCTATGCCTTCAACGTCATCAATTCCAGCAACCAGTTCGTCAATTCGGTGGGGATGTTCCTCTATAACGTCACCGAACCGGTGCTGCGGCCGATCCGCCGCGTGCTGCCGAATCTGGGCGGTATCGACATCTCTCCGATCATCCTGCTGCTGATCATCTTCTTCCTGCGCTCCTTCATGTGGAACACGATCTTCCCGCTGGTGGCGTGAATTCTGCCTGGACGACCTTCGACGGCTATCTCCGCCTGACGGTGCGTTTGACGCCGAACGGCGGACGTGACGCCATTGACGGCTTGGAAACAGATGCCGAAGGAGACGCGCACCTGAAAGCCCGCGTTAGCGCCGTGCCGGAGAACGGCAAGGCGAACAAGGCGCTCGTCGCCCTTCTCGCAAAATCGCTTCGCGTTCCGAAGTCTGCGATAGCTCTTGTCTCCGGCGAAACGTCGCGCAAAAAAATCCTCCGCATCGAGGGCGATACGGAGGATCTGGTCGAAAGGCTGAAAGCTTTCGTTCCGGCCTGAGCTTACTTCGCCTTCTTGGCGCGCTCGACGGCTTCGAGGATCAGTTCACCGGCTTCCTTGGAGCCCTTCCAGCCAAAGATCTTTACCCACTTGCCGGGCTCCAGATCCTTGTAATGCTCGAAGAAGTGCTCGATCTGCTTGACGGTGATATCGGGAAGGTCGGTATATTCCTTAACCTTCTCGTAGCGCAGCGTCAGCTTCGGCGACGGAACGGCGATGATCTTCTCGTCCTTGCCGGAATTGTCTTCCATCATCAGCACGCCGATCGGGCGCACATTGATAACGCAGCCCGGAACCAGCGGACGGGTGCTGGCGATCAGCACGTCGATCGGGTCGCCGTCTTCCGAAAGCGTATGCGGCACGAAGCCGTAATTGCCCGGATAGGTCATCGGCGTGTAGAGGAAACGGTCAACGACGAGCGTGCCGGCTTCCTTGTCCATTTCGTATTTGATGGGATGGCCGCCGACCGGCACCTCAACGATGACGTTGATATCTTCCGGTGGATTGTTGCCGATGGAAATGGCGTCGATGCGCATCAGTGTCCCCTAATATAGGATGGTATCCGGCTGCCAGATAATCAGAATCTCTTCGCAACGCAACATGTCAGGCGCATCTTCCGTCGTTTTGGCTAATAGAGTTTGGCCTTGAAGCAAAAGTTCGGGGATCGGCGCAATAATGGGAAACGGCGCCACAAACAGGTCGCAATATCCAAGTTGGCTGTGCTTTTCAGATTCCCCATTGCGATAGACGGTCATGCATCTTTACGAACAGAAAGACTTTTTCGAACTCCTGTGTGGCAGCTATCGCCGCATTGTCGGCAAGGATCTCGTCCCCCGGGTGCTGACGCAGAGAGAAGCCGTTCGCTGGCTTTACGAGGACGCACCGTTTAGCCTCCTGGCGCACGACACGGCCACAGATCCCGTCTTCACCTATGGAAACAAGAGCGCTCAGCGGCGCTTCGAATACAGCTGGGAGGAGCTCACGGCACTGCCCTCGAGGCTGTCTGCCGAAGCGCCGGAACGCCAGGCGCGCGAGAATTTTCTGCGGCAGGTTGCCGAGCACGGTTATGTCAACGACTACGAGGGCATAAGGATCAGCAAATCGGGAAAGCGCTTTCCGATTGCGGATGTCACGGTCTGGCAATTGATCGATGTGGATGGGACGATCCGCGGCCAAGCCGCAAGGCTGCCATAAAAGGCAGCCGTCAGTTCCAGATGAAGCCGATCTTCTTCAGCTGCTTGTGGTCGAAATTTTCCATGCCTTCGCAGAAATCGACACCGCCATGGCCGCGATAGAAGCGGCTGGCATTATCGTTGTCCTCAAGGCACCAGACGACGAGACCGTTGCAGCCGAGCGACTTCAGCAGCCGACGCGCTTCGCCGAACAGCATGCGGCCAAGGCCGATACCCTGATATTCTGGGCGAAGATAGAGTTCGTAGATTTCGCCTTCCTGCGGCAGAGCGCGGGCACGGTTGAGACCAAGCGTGGCATAGCCCGCAACCGTTCCGGCCACATCGAGAACCAGGAGTGTTGCCGGACCCCGGGTTGCCTTGCGCCACCAGCCTTCGCCGCGCCGTTCGATCATCTGCGTCAGTGCGCGATGGGGGATGATGCCGGCATAGGTGTGCTGCCACGCAAGGCGATGCGCCTCCGATATGGCGCGGGCATCTTGCGGCTCGGCCCGCCGAACATCGATCGACAACGTCTTCATAACGCTACTCTGGTCCTTCAGCGGACAATTAACCATGCGCGATCATGCGCCGTCGCCAATTGCCCACAGACTTAACATGTGGACGATGGGCAAAATTTAACGCTTTTTTAACTATTGCGACAAGAAGGATTCGACACGGCGCACAAATAAAAACCCCGGCTGGAAGGCCGGGGTTTCAACTATCCAGGGAATGGCAGCCGCTATCAGGCCGACTTCGCCTTGGCGAAACGCTTGCGGTCGTTCGCGTCGAGATACATCTTGCGCAGACGGATCGACTTCGGCGTCACTTCCATCAGTTCGTCGTCCTGGATCCAGGAGAGAGCGCGGTCGAGCGTCATACGGATCGGCGGCGTCAGCTTGACGGCTTCGTCCTTGCCGGCAGCGCGGATGTTGGTCAGCTGCTTGCCCTTGAGAACGTTGACTTCAAGGTCATTGTCGCGGCTGTGGATGCCGATGATCATGCCCATATAGACCTTTTCGCCCGGCTCGATCATCATCGGGCCGCGGTCTTCCAGGTTGAACATGGCGTAGGCGACGGCCTCGCCGGCTGCGTTTGCCAGCAGAACGCCGTTGGTACGGCCGCCGATTTCACCCTTGTAAGGCTGATAGTCCTTGAACAGGCGGTTCATCACAGCCGTGCCGCGCGTGTCGGTCAAGAGTTCCGACTGGTAGCCGATCAGGCCGCGGGTCGGCGCGTTGAACACCAGGCGAACGCGATTGCCGCCCGAAGGACGCAGCTCGGTCATTTCAGCCTTGCGCTCGGACATCTTCTGAACGACGACACCGGAATGCTCTTCATCGACGTCGATGACGACTTCTTCGATCGGCTCCATCAGCTGATCGTTCTCGTCGCGGTGCATGACGACGCGCGGACGCGACACGGCCAGCTCGAAGCCTTCGCGGCGCATGGTTTCGATTAGAACGGCAAGCTGCAATTCGCCACGGCCAGACACGAAGAACGAATCCTTGCCTTCGGCTTCTTCGATCTTCAGCGCGACGTTGCCTTCAGCTTCCTTGTAGAGACGGTCGCGAATGACGCGCGAGGTGACCTTGTCGCCTTCGGTACCTGCCAGCGGGCTATCGTTGACGATGAAGGACATGGTGACTGTCGGCGGATCGATCGGCTGCGCGGTCAGTGCCTCGGTGACAGCCGGATCGCAGAACGTGTCGGCAACCGTACCCTTGGAAAGGCCGGCGATCGCGACGATGTCACCTGCGTGAGCCTCTTCGATCGACGTGCGCTCGATACCGCGGAACGCGAGGATCTTCGAGATGCGGCCATTTTCGATCAACTTGCCATCCTGGCTCAGAACCTTGACGGCCTGGTTCGGCTTGATCGAACCGGAATTGATACGGCCGGTAATGATACGGCCGAGGAAGGGGTTGGCTTCGAGGATCGTGCCGATCATCGTGAACGGGCCTTCGTGCACCGTCGGCTCCGGAACATGCTTGAGCACGAGGTCGAGCAACGGTGCAAGACCCTGGTCCTTCGGGCCTTCAGGATTGACGTTCATCCAGCCATCGCGGCCCGAACCGTAGAGGATCGGGAAGTCGAGCTGCTCGTCGGTAGCGTCGAGGTTGGCAAAGAGATCGAAGACTTCGTTGATGACTTCTTCGTGGCGGCCATCCGGGCGGTCGATCTTGTTGATCGCGACGATCGGGCGAAGGCCGACCTTCAGCGCCTTGGAGACGACGAACTTCGTCTGCGGCATCGGGCCTTCCGACGAGTCGACCAGAACGATCGCGCCATCCACCATCGACAGGATACGCTCGACTTCGCCACCGAAGTCGGCGTGGCCGGGGGTGTCGACGATGTTGATACGAACGCCCTTCCACTCGACCGAGGTCGCCTTGGCAAGAATCGTGATGCCGCGCTCTTTTTCCAGATCGTTGCTATCCATGACGCGTTCTGCAACGCGCTGGTTTTCGCGGAACGAGCCGGACTGTTTCAGGAGCTCGTCCACCAGGGTCGTTTTGCCATGGTCAACGTGCGCGATGATCGCGATGTTGCGAAGTGCCATTATATCAAATCTCTGAGGCTGGGGCGCTACGTCGGGAGGAGGCGCCTATTACGTTTGGCGCGCTCATACAGTGTTTTTTGCGATTGCGAAAGGGGGGGAGAGGCGAGAGCGGCCATAGACAGGGTTAACTCGTACGTTGCGGGTCGATGACGGTTCGCCACAACTCGTTGTCATCGCGATCCATCAGGCGCACGGTCATCTGCTCCGTTGCGCCATCGATATCGACCAAGCCGAAGAACTGCATTCCGGCACTTGGCGGCAGATTGGATTCGATCCCGCCGGGCGCAGCCTTGATGAAGCGCACCTCGGGGCCGAACGTGCCATCCAGCTCCTGCGGCCCATAGGTGCCCGAGTGAAGCGGCCCGGAGACGAATTCCCAGAAGGGCAGGAAATCCTGAAACCTGGCCTTGCCGGGATCGTAATAATGAGCCGCCGTATAGTGCACGTCGGCTGTCAGCCAGACGATATTGCCGATCGCCGCGTCACGGATGAAGCGCAGCAGATCGGCGAACTCAAGCTCCCGGCCAAGCGGCGCGCCGTTATCGCCGTTGGAGACGGATTCACTGCCGCTGCGCTTTCCATAATCGTCCCAGATCACCAGCCCGACCGGCAGATCGCAGGCGATCACCTTCCAGGTTGCCGTGGAACGGACAAGTTCGCGCTTCAGCCACGCCACCTGCGCCTCACCGAAAAGCCGCGATTGCGGCGTGAGATCGCCGTCGAGACCATTTGTGTTGGGACCGCGGTAGGAGCGAAGGTCGACGAAGAAGATATCGAGCAGCGGGCCGTAGGAAACCTTGCGATAGATCCGCCCCGGTTCCTCCGCCACATAGCGGATCGGCGTCATCTCGTGAAAAGCCCGGCTGGCGCGTGCAGCGAGCGTCGAGACGGACTTTTCCTTGTAGCGATCGTCGACACTCAGATCGGTGGAAGGAGACCAGTTGTTCAGCACCTCGTGATCGTCCCATTGGTAGAAAACCGGGCAGACGGCGTTGAAATCCGTCACATGCTCGTCGAGCAGATTGTATTTCCACTGGCCGCGAAATTCGGACAGCGTCTGCGCGATCGTCCGTTTCTCGTCGGTGACCACGCGGTTTTTCCAGATCCCGCCGTCTCGCAGACGGATCTCGTCGGGGATCGGATTGTCGGCGTAAATCGTGTCGCCGGAATGGATCATGAAATCAGGCCGATGGTAGGCGATCGTTTGGTAGCTCCGCATGCCCTCGTCATCGATCCCCCATCCCTGTCCTGCCGTATCGCCGGACCAGACGAAGCGGATATCCCGCCTTGTCGACGGCGCCGTGCGGAACTGACCGCGAATGGGCTCAGAGCGGCTGTTGATATCCTGCAGGTCTGCAGCCACGAAACGATAGAAGATCTCTTGATCCGGCGGCAATCCCTCAAGCAGCACCTTGCCGGCAAGATCGGTATCGGGCGTGACATCGAAGGATGCAAGCCGAACCGCGTTCGCAAATTTATCGGTGGTGGAATATTCGACGAACAATCGCGAGGGCCGGTCGACGCGCGCCCAGATCACGCCGGAATCCACATCGACATCGCCGGATTGCACGCCGGAGGTAAAGACCGGCCGGCTTGACGAGCCACGCGCATAGAACGGCATCGCAAGGCCCGCCGCCGCAAACCCACCGACCGCGCCGACCGAGGATAAAAACCGGCGGCGCGTCGTTTCTTTCAAGATCATGCCAAAGCCCCGGCTGCTTCAGGAGCGGGAACGAAGTGTCCCGCCCCAGCCTTGGGCAACCGTCATGTCAGTCTCTTGAAGACCACATGACGGTTTGCCGAAACTTCGGCGACAGTTTTGTTATGGCAAGCGCTCAGGCATCGCTGCCCGAGAGCTCCTTGAAGGTTGCCAGACCCTTTTTGACCAGCATCGCGTCCGGGCTCGGCAGCTTGCCGCGGAAGCCCTTGTAGGCATCTTCGGGGTCGAGCGAGCCGCCGGTCGAATAGATGTTGTCCTTCAGCTTCGCCGCCATTTCGCGGTTGAAGGCATCGCCGGTTTCCTCGAAAGCCGCAAACGCATCGGCATCCAGCACTTCCGACCACATGTAGGAATAGTAGCCGGCCGAATAGCCGCCGGAGAAGATATGCTGGAAGTGCGGCGAAGCATGACGCATGACCAGCGACTTCGGCATGCCGAGCTCGGCCAGAACCTCCGCCTGAACCGCCATCGGATCATCGACGGCATCGCGCGTATGGAATTCCATGTCGACGATCGCCGAGGAAGTGAATTCCACCGTATTGAAGCCCGCATTGAAGGTCCGCGCCGCGAGAACCTTGTCGAGCAGCGCCTGCGGCATCGGCTCGCCTGTCTCGAAATGCACCGCATATTGCTTGAGGATCGCGGGCACGGTCAGCCAGTGCTCGTAAAGCTGCGACGGCAATTCGACGAAATCGCGCGAGACACCGGTGCCGGAAACCGACGGATAGGTGACGTTCGACAGCATCCCATGCAGCGCATGGCCGAATTCGTGGAACAGCGTTCGGGCGTCGTCGAGCGACAGCAGCGCAGGCTTGCCTTCCGCAGGCTTGGCGAAATTGCAGACGTTATAGATGATCGGCAGCTCGCCGGTGTTGCCGTTCTTCAGCGTCAGCTTGTGCTGCGACTGGAAGGAACTCATCCAGGCACCCGAGCGCTTCGAGCTGCGGGCAAAATAGTCGCCAAGAAACAGCGCCACGAGCTTGTCGCTGGCGTCGCGAATTTCGAAGACGCGAACATCGGGATGGTAGGCGGCAATGCCCTTCTTCTCGACAGCCCGGATGCCGAACAGGCGGTTGGCCACGTCGAAGCAGGCTTCGATGATCTTTTCGAGCTGCAGATAGGGCTTCAGCTCCGTTTCGGAAAAGTTGAACTTCTGTGCCCTGATCTTCTCCGCATAGAAGCGCCAATCCCAAGGCATGACCTCGTGGTTGTTGCCGTCCTCAGCAATCAGCCGGGCGATATCGGCTTCTTCCTCGCGGGCGCGGGAAACAGCTTTCGCCCAGACTGCCCGTAGCAGCTCGTCGACAGCAACAGGCTTCTTCGCCATCGTGTTGTCGAGCTTCAGCTCGGCGAAATTGCCGTAGCCGAGAAGGCCGGCCATTTCCTTGCGCAGCGCCAGCGTTTCCTTGATGATGCCGCGGTTATCGGTTGCGCCGGCATTCGCGCCACGGGCAGTCCAGGCCTTGAAGGCCTGTTCGCGTAGGTCGCGGCGTTCTGAAAATGTCAGGAACGGCTCGATGATCGAGCGCGACAGGGTGACCGCAAACTTGCCGTCTTCCGCGCGTTCACGGGCTGCCGCCGCCATTGCATCCTTCAGGAAATCCGGAAGACCTGCGAGCTCCGGTCCTTCGGACAAGAGCAGCGACCAGCTCTTTTCGTCGGCGAGAACGTTCTGTCCGAAATTGGTCCCGAGACTGGCCAGCTTCTCGTTGATGCCGGCGAGCTTTTCCTGCTCCGGCTTCGGCAGCTTGGCGCCGGATTTCACGAAGCCCTTCCAGTGCCGTTCCAGCACCCGCGTCTGCTCCAGGGTCAGCCCCAGTTCGGCGCGCCTTTCCCACAGCGTATCGATGCGCGCGAAGAGACCGGCATTCATGCCGATCTTCGAATAGTGCCGCGACATCTTCGGCGAGATCTCGCGCTCGAGCGCCTGGATGACATCGTTGGTATGCGCACCTGCCCGGTTCCAGAACAGCGCCGAGACGCGCGACAGCTCATCGCCGGCGATTTCCAGCGCGACGATGGTGTTTTCGAAGGTCGGCGCTTCGGCATTGGCGGCAATCGCATCGATCTCCGTTTCGTGAGACGCGAGCGCCGTATCGAAGGCGGCTGCGAAGTCGCCATCATTGAGCGCTTCGAAGCGCGGCAGGCCGTGATGCCCGTTCCAGTTGACGAGCGCCGGATTGAATTCTGGTGTGGAAGGCATGCTGACATCCTTTTACGCAAGCAAGTGAAACGGCAATATAGGTGACGCTTCGCGGCAATGGTATGTTGCTGATCAAATTCGCCTTTTGCCGGTACATGGAAGATTTGATCCATGAAAACTGATAGACGAAAATTAACTATTTGTTAACGATTGACGCCCGGCGGTCCTAGACGCTAGTTTTCGCTTACTCTTTTCGTAAGGGGACATGCGCCATGGAAATTTTTTCTGTGCGGTCTTCTCAAAGTTTGCTTTTTAAAAACAGTCACAATAACGCAAAATCTTCGAAGACCTCCGATATTGAAATTGATACTGGACCGGCAGTCCAACCCGGCTTCAGAGTAGACGACGTAACAGCATCCGGCGGCCCGGATTTCACCGCAGTCAGCCCGGGCGAGTTGCGAAGCTATGCCCGGCAGAGCTACGATTCCGGGGAGCTCGACCAGGACACGTTTGCGGCGATCTCAGAGCCTCTGCCGATGCATGCGATCGATGCGCAGGGCAATCTGCTGGACCTGCGCGGCGTCACCGACGGCACAGCGTTCAATTTCCGTGATTACTACGAAAACCAGCTGCAGATCGCCAAGTCCCTCGGCGACACCGATGGCGAGAAGACACTGAAGTCGATCGTCGATTTCATCAGCGCCTGACGCTCATGCCTTGCGCCAGCCAAGCAGCCCGGGCGTCGCATGCCATAGGGCTTGGACGGCAAAACCCATGAACAGCACGCCGGAGCAGCGCACGATCAGCCGCTCGTGGGTGCGATAGAAGCGGCGCACGGCGCCCGCACCGATGATGGTGACGAGTATGATATCGGCAGTCACAAAGCCGACGAAAGAGACGCTGAGCATCAGGGGCAAAGCTGCGAAATCCAGCGCATTTGCCGAACCGGCGACAAGCGCCGTGAATGTTGCCAGCGCCACCGGATATCCCTTGGGATTGGTAACGCCGAAGATCAGGCCGCGGCGGAACGGGCGTTCGACGACGACGAGCGCCTGACCATCGGCCTTCGGTTTGGCGCTCACGGCGTTCCAGCCGATCCAGGCAAGGTAGAAGCCGCAAAGCAGGCCGAGCAGGTCGAACACGAAGGTGCCGATGATCTTCGCACCGACGATCGCGATTAAGGCCAGCGCCGACCAAATGATGTCACCGACCAGATGTCCCATCAGGAAAAACGCTCCCGCCTTGCGGCCCTGCCCGGCACCGATACCGAGCAGCTGCAGGAAAGCGGGACCGGGGATGAGGACATAGAAAAGTGCGGCCAGAAAGGCGCCCAAAAGCAGCGATTGCGTCATGAAATGCTCCGCAGATGATCCGCGCAGACTATGCCAATGCAGGGGGCCGTCAAGGCCATCCGCGATGCAAAGAAAAGGCCCGCGCAACGGCGGGCCTTTCATGTTTCGTCGGGAAGAGGATCAGCCCTTCAGATTGCGCTTGCCGAGCGTGCGCAGGCGCAACGCGTTGAGCTTGATGAAGCCCGCTGCATCCTTCTGGTCGTAGGCGCCCTGATCGTCTTCGAAGGTGACCAGTTTGTCCGAGTAGAGCGACTTGGGGCTCTCGCGGCCGGTGACCATGACATTGCCCTTGTAGAGCTTCAGCGTCACTTCGCCTTCGACATGCTCCTGGCTCTTGTCGATGAGCGCCTGCAGCATCTCGCGCTCCGGCGAGAACCAGAAGCCGTAATAGATGAGCTCGGCATATTTCGGCATCAGCTCATCCTTCAGGTGAGCTGCACCGCGGTCGAGCGTGATCGACTCGATGGCGCGGTGAGCCGCGAGCAGGATCGTGCCGCCGGGCGTTTCGTAGACGCCGCGCGACTTCATACCGACATAGCGGTTCTCGACGAGGTCGAGACGGCCGATGCCGTTGTCACGGCCGTAATTGTTGAGCTCTGCGAGCAGGGTCGCCGGGCTCATGCGGACGCCGTTGATCGAGACGGCATCGCCCTTTTCGAAGCCGACCTTGATGACGGTGGCTTTGTCGGGAGCGGCTTCCGGCGAGATCGTGCGCATGTGCACATACTCAGGCGCTTCCTGAGCCGGATCTTCCAGAACCTTGCCCTCGGACGAGGAGTGCAGCAGATTGGCGTCAACCGAGAACGGCGCTTCGCCCTTCTTGTCCTTGGCAACAGGAATCTGATGCTGTTCGGCAAAGGCCAGCAGATCGGTACGGCTCTTGAAGTCCCAGTCGCGCCACGGCGCGATGATCTTGATATCCGGGTTCAGTGCATAGGCAGACAGCTCGAAGCGAACCTGGTCGTTGCCCTTACCGGTCGCGCCATGCGCGATCGCATCGGCGCCGGTCTTGCGGGCGATATCGATCAGGTGCTTCGAGATCAGCGGACGGGCAATCGAGGTGCCGAGCAGATAGACGCCTTCATAGACGGCATTGGCACGGAACATCGGGAAGACGAAGTCCTTCACGAATTCCTCGCGAACGTCCTCGATGTAGATTTCCTTGATGCCGAGCATCTCGGCCTTCTTGCGCGCCGGCTCGAGCTCTTCGCCCTGGCCAAGGTCGGCCGTGAAGGTCACGACTTCGGCGCCGAGCTCGGTCTGCAGCCACTTCAGGATGATCGAGGTGTCGAGGCCGCCCGAATAGGCAAGCACGACTTTCTTCACGTCTTTTTTAGGTGCCATGATGATGAGGTCCGTTGCAAAGGGGCAGCGGCAAACCGCAAAGCCCGGTGTCGCGGGCACTTTTAGCGAGATTGTCACACGACGCAAGGGCAGGGAGCGCCGCTTTTCGGTCGCGGATAGTGTTTGACAGCGTCGAATGCCAACCCATATCTGGCTTCGTCCGCACAACGCTTCGAGGAGAGCCGGTCCCGTGACGAATATTCAAGAGATTTTCAAACGATCCAACGTTGCCGTCATTACCGGCGGAGCCTCCGGCATCGGCCTAGCGGCGGCAAAGCATTTTGCCAGCGCAGGCATGAGCGTCGTCATCGCCGATCTCGGCCAGGAGAAGCTCGCCAAGGCACGTGCCGAGCTCGAGGCCATCGTTGGCGCAGAACACGTTCTTGCCGCCGAAACAGATGTCTCCGACAAGGCGGCGCTCGAGGCATTGGAGCGGACGGTCATCCAGCGCTTCGGCCGTGTTCACGTGCTTATGAACAATGCCGGCATCGGGCCGGAGACCTCGATCTTCAGCCCGCAGGCCGATTGGGACAGCATTCTCGGCGTCAATCTGTTGGGCGTCATCAACGGCACTCGTGCCTTTGGCGCCGCAATGGCCAAGCATGGCGAGCCCGGCCTGATCATCAACACCGGCTCGAAGCAGGGCATCACCACCCCGCCGGGCAACCCCGCCTACAACGTTTCGAAAGCCGGCGTGAAGGTCTTCACGGAGGCGCTCGAACACGAGCTGCGCAACACCGAAGGCTCCAGGATTTCCGCTCATCTGCTGATCCCCGGCTTCGTCTTCACCGGGCTGACCAAGGGCGATCGCGCCGAAAAGCCGGCTGCGGCCTGGACGCCGGAGCAGACGGTCGACTTCATGGTCGAGAGCCTGGCAAAGGGCGACTTCTACATCCTCTGCCCTGACAATGACGTCGCGCGTCCCGTCGATGAGCGCCGCATGGCCTGGGCGGCTGGCGACATCATCGAAAATCGCCCGCCGCTGTCGCGCTGGCACAAGGACTACGCCGACAAGTTCAAGGCGTTCCTGGAAGCCAAGTAACGACCGGAAACGATCGGCCACATCAGAAGGTTTGATTGGTAATTTTTCGAAAGCCGGATATGAGAAACAACATCTCCTTCCGGCTTTCAGAGTGCACCATGGACTTTCTTCCGACCCTGCCAACGCTCCTCGCCTTTGCCGCTGCAAGCCTGCTGCTTGCAGCAACGCCCGGGCCGGACATGACGCTCTCGATCAGCCGCGCCCTGTCGCAGGGCAAGAAGCCGGCACTTTACGTCGTGCTCGGCACCAGCCTCGGCATCGTCGTCCATACCATGCTGGTTGCCTTCGGCATCTCGGCGCTGATCACAGCCTCGCCGACCGCCTTCCTAATCCTCAAGACCGGCGGCGCCGCCTATCTGTTGTGGCTCGCCGTACAGGCGATCCGTTTCGGCTCGAAACTCTCGGTCGAAAAGGTCGATGAGGTAAAGGGTACGCCGTTCTCCAACATCTCCAGCGGCTTCTGGGTCAATCTTCTGAACCCGAAGGTCATCATCTTCTTCATGACTTTCCTGCCGCAGTTCGTCACCGCGGGCGATCCCGCCGTCACGCACAAGCTGCTCTTCCTCGGCTTCTTCTTCATTCTGATCGGCATGCCGGTGAATGCGGCCGTGGTCTTCGCCTCCGACTGGCTGGCCGGCTGGCTGCAGAAGAACAGAAAGGTGCTGCGCGGCATGGACTACACTTTCGCAGGCGTCTTCTCGATCTTCGCGGCGAAGATTTTCTTCACGCAGGCCCGCTAAGCTTAGCGGCTCCGAAGCGCCTCGAGCCGCTGCTCCAGAAACAGCTTCTCAGCATCGGACATCGAGAGCTCGATGGCCCTGGCATAAGCGAGCCTTGCCTGATCAACCTGGCCGTCGCGCGCCAGAAGATCGGCTTGAACCGCGTAAAACGGCTGATACTGCGTAAGCGCCATGGCGATCGGCTTGAGCCGGGCAAGCGCTGCGGCCGCACCCTCGACATAGGACAGCGCGACGATCCGGTTCAGTTCATAGACCGGGTTGTCGGCAGTCCCGGCAAGCTCGCCATAGAGCAAGGCGATCTGCCGCCAATCCGTTTCGGCAAAGCTCGGCGCCTCCGCATGAACAGCAATGATCGCGGCCTGCAACTGATAACGCCCCGGGCAGCCGCGTTTGAGCGCCCGTTCGATCAGCCCAACACCTTCGGCAATCACGGCGCGATCCCAGAGGTTGCGATCTTGCATTTCGAGGGTCAGGATCCCGCCACTCTCGCCGAGCCTCGCCGCTCTGCGAGCATGGTGCAGAAGCATCAGCGATAGCAGCCCCTCGATCTCAGGCTCATCAGCACGCAGCGCCATCAGCACCCGCCCGAGCCGGATCGCCTCTTCGCAAAGATCGACGCGGATATGGCTGCCGCTGCCGGAAGCATATCCTTCATTGAAGATCAGATAGACGACGGCAAGCACGCTTTCGAGCCGCGCTGTCCACCCCTCCGGCCCCGGCACTTCATAGGCAATGCCGGCCTTGGCGATCTTGTCGCGGGCGCGCACAAGCCGCTGCGCCATCGCATCGTGCCGGTCGAGGAAGGCCCCGGCGATCTCTTCGGTCTTCAGTCCGCAGACAGAGCGCAAAGTCAGCGCCACGCAGGTCTTCCGGTCGATCGCCGGATGGCAGCAGGCAAAGATCAGCTTCAGCCGCTCATCGCCGATCGGATCAGGCTCGTCCGCCATGGGCGATGCGCGCTCCAGGTCGACAAGGTGGGCGATCTCTGCAGACTTCGCCCGGAAATTGGCGGAGCGCCGCAGCCGGTCGATCGCCTTGCGGCGGGCGACCTGCATCAACCAGGCGTTTGGAGAAGCGGGCAAGCCATTGCGGCCCCAATGGACCAGCGCCGATTCCAGTGCGTCCTGCAGGCTGTCCTCGGCGAGCTGGAAATCCCGCAGCGCGCCCACCAGGCTGGAAAGGAGACGGCCACCGTCCTGCCGGGCGATCCTGTCGATCGCGTCGGCAACTGGACCGGCGGCCGGAACCTCGCTCATCAGCGGTCGAAGACCATGATCGGCCGCACCTCGACGCAGCCCATAGCCGCATGCGGGATCATCGCTGCGTATTTGATCGCATCGTCGAGATTGTCGCAATCGAGGATGTAGAAGCCGCCAAGCTGCTCCTTGGTATCGGCGAAAGGACCATCCATGGTCTCGGTCCGGCCGTTGCGCACCCTAACGGTGGTCGCGGTGGCCACCGGCTGTAGCGCATCGCCGGCAACCCAGATCCCATCCTTCTTGTAGGTCTCGGTCGCGGTGGCATAGCCGCTCATCATCTTACCGAATTCAGGAGAATCCGGGGGCGTGCGCGTGCTTGGGTCCATGTAGATCAGCGCTATATATTTCATCATCCGTCTCCTCAGCTCACCACCGCTCCATGCGATGGTGACGGATAACGAATGCGATGCAAGCGGATCGACATCGGCTCGAAAATATTTCGATCAGCCGATCAGCAGCGCGTCATCGTCAAGCGTCTGCCCGCGCATCTTGCGGAACATCGCGATCAGGTCCTCGACTTGCAGATCCTTGCGGTTGTCGCCGCTGACATCGAGCACGATCTCGCCGCCATGCAGCATGATCGTCCGATGGCCGTAGTCGAGCGCCTGGCGCATCGAATGGGTGACCATCAGCGTCGTCAGCTTGCGCTCAGAAACGATCTTGTCCGTCAGCCCCATGACGAACTCGGCCATCCCAGGGTCGAGCGCTGCCGTATGCTCATCGAGCAGCARCACTTCCGAACCGGCAAGCGTTGCCATGACCAGCGAGACCGCCTGCCGCTGACCGCCAGAGAGCAGATCCATACGGTCGGCCATGCGGTTTTCGAGACCGAGATTGAGCTCGCCGATGCGCTCGCGAAAATGCCCGCGGCGCTTTGGCCCGAGCGCCGACACCAGGCCGCGCCGCTCGCCGCGGCGGGCGGCCAGCGCCAGATTCTCTTCGATCGACAGGGCACCGCAGCTTCCGGTCAACGGATCCTGGAACACGCGTGCCACAAGACCGGCCCGCGCCGCCGTCTGCTTGCGCGTGACGTCGGTTGTGCCGATCGTCACCTTGCCTTCGCTTGCCAGCACGTCGCCGGCGAGCACGCCGAGCAGGGTCGATTTACCGGCACCATTCGAGCCGATGACGGTGACGAAGGAGCCCTGCTCGATCGTCAGGCTGATGCCGTTCAACGCCTTCTTTTCAAGTGGCGTGCCCTTGCCGAAGACGACCTTGATATCCTGAACGCTGATCACGATGCAGCTCCTCCGCGGCGAAGACGGGGAAGGATCAGCGCGATCGTGACGAGTACCGCCGTGACGAAATTGAGGTCCGAAGCCTGCAGGCCGATGAAATCGGTCGACAGCGCAAGCTGGATGGCGATGCGATAGATGATCGAGCCGAGCACACAGCCGATCAACGCGATCAGCAGGCCGCGCCGCCCGAGCAGCGTCTCGCCGACGATGACGGCCGCGAGACCGACGACGATCGTACCCACACCCGATGTGACGTCGGCAAAGCCATTGGTCTGCGCGAACAGCGAGCCGCCAAGCGCCACCAGCGCATTCGAGATCGCCATGCCGAGATAGATCTGCCGGTTGGTATCGACGCCCTGGGCGCGGGCCATGCGGGCATTGGCGCCAGTGGCACGCATCGCAAGTCCCGCATCGCTCTCAAGGAAACGCCAGACGACGATGACCGCGATGACGACGAGAACGCCGACGAAAAGCGGGCGGACGTAGAAATCGCGCAAGCCGTGGCCGACGAACGGGCTGATCATCGTATCGGCATTGATCAGCGCCACGTTCGGCTTGCCCATGACGCGCAGGTTCACCGAGAACAGCGCGATCATCGTCAGGATCGAGGCCAGCAGATTGAGGATCTTGAACCGCACGTTCAGCATCGCCGTGACGATGCCGGCAGCCGAACCCGCAATCATCGCCACCAGCGCGGCAAGCCATGGATTGACGCCCGCGATGATCAGCACCGCCGTGACGGCGGCTCCGAGCGGAAACGACCCGTCGACGGTCAGATCCGGAAAATCGAGAACGCGGAAGGCGAGATAGACGCCGAGCGCAACGAAGGCATAAACCAGCCCAAGCTCCACGGCTCCCCAAAATGCAATCTGGCTCAAGGCCTCCCGCCTTTCTGTTCTTCTGTGCCCGTGCTTTCGCGGGTCTTAAAATACCAAACCGCCCCCGTTTAGAAACAGGGGCGGCTAAACGCAATATCGAAAGCGACGGTTTCGGTTTACTCGACGACGCGGTTGGCGCGCTTCAGCACGCTTTCCGGCAGCGTCACGCCCATCTTTTCGGCAGCCTTCTTGTTGACGACGAGGTCGCTACCGGCGGCAACCTTGACCGCGATGTCGCCTGGGTTCTCACCCTTGAGAATGCGCACGACGATATCGCCGGTCTGCTTGCCGACATCGTAGTAGTTGAAGCCGAGGGCGGCGATCGAGCCGCGCGAGACGGAATCGGTGTCGGCGGTGAAGAGCGGCAGCTTCGCTTCCTCGGCAACGGCAACCGCGCCTTCGAGAGCCGAGATGATCGTGTTGTCGGTCGGCACGTAGATGACGTCAGCACGACCGACAAGCGCGCGGGCGGCGCCCTGAACTTCAGCCGACTTGGTGGCGGCGGATTCAACGACCTTGAGGCCGGCCTTCTCGGCTTCCGTCTTCAGCACGGCTAACAGCGATACGGAGTTGGCTTCGCCCGAATTGTAGAGATAGCCGATCGACTTCACGTTCGGCAGGATTTCCTTGATCAGCGCGATATGCTCGGCAACCGGCGACATGTCGGACAGACCGGTAACGTTGCCGCCCGGCTTGTCCATGTCCTTCACCAGCTGTGCGCCGAGCGGATCGGAAACCGCGGTGAAGACGACAGGAATATCGCGCGTCGAGGAAACGACGGCCTGCGCCGACGGCGTGGAGATCGGTACGATGACATTGGGATCTTCACCAGCGAACTGGCGGGCGATCTGCGCAGCCGTTGCTGGGTTGCCCTGCGCGGATTCGAACAGGAACTTGAGGTTCTCGCCTTCCTTGTAGCCGGCAGCCGCCAGCGTGTCCTGCACGCCCTTGCGAACGGCATCGAGTGCCGGATGCTCGACGATCGCCGTCACGGCAACCGTGACGTCTTCAGCCTTTGCAGGCAGGGTAAGGGCAAGGGTCGCCGCAACGGCGAGCAAGATCGAACGCATAGAGTCCTCCATCGATTATCAGGCGCTTCTAGAAAAAGACGAAGGCCCGATCAATCGCAAAGAACTGTTGGAAGGATCAAACTTGCTGATCAGTCGTCCGCGCCGTGATTGGCAATCATCATCGCTTCGAAGGCGAGACGCTCGGTCTTGCGCATGCGCTCGGATTCCGACTTCAGCTGCCCGCAGGCTGCAAGAATATCACGGCCGCGCGGCGTGCGGATCGGCGAGGCGTAGCCGGCCGAATTGATGAAATCGGCAAACTTCTCGATCTGCGCCCAATGCGAACACTGATAGTTGGTGCCCGGCCACGGGTTGAACGGGATCAGGTTGATCTTCGCCGGAACACCCTTCAGCAGCTGGATCAACCCCTTTGCATCCTCCAGGCTGTCATTGACGTCCTTCAGCATCACATATTCGAAGGTGATGCGGCGGGCGTTGGAAAGACCCGGATACTTCCGGCAGGCGTCGATCAGTTCCTTCAGCGGATACTTCTTGTTGATCGGCACCAGGATGTCGCGCAGGTCGTCGCGAACGGCGTGCAACGAGATCGCCAGCATGACGCCGATCTCGTCGCCGGTGCGGAAGATCTCAGGCACGACGCCGGATGTGGACAGCGTGACGCGGCGCTTCGAGAGCGACAGCCCATCGCCATCCGTCGCGATCAGCAGCGCCTGCTTGACGGCATCGAAATTGTAGAGCGGTTCGCCCATACCCATCATCACGATATTGCTGACCTTGCGGCCCTCGGCCGGCATGATCGTGCCCTGCGGCGCTTCGCGATCCGGGAAGTCGCCCAGCCGATCGCGGGCAAGCAGCAGCTGCGACAGGATTTCCTCAGCCGTCAGGTTGCGCACCAGGCGCTGCGTGCCGGTGTGACAGAAGGAACAAGTGAGCGTGCAGCCGACCTGGCTGGAAATGCAGAGCGTGCCGCGGCCTTCTTCGGGAATATAGACGGCCTCGATCTCGACGGGACGCCCGGCGCCGCGCGGCGGAAAGCGCAGCAGCCACTTGCGGGTGCCGTCGTTGGAAACCTGCTCCTCGACGATTTCAGGACGGGCGATCGTGAAATGCTGCTTCAGCGTTTCGCGCATATCCTTGGAGATATTCGCCATATGATCGAAATCGGAGACGCCGCGCACATAGATCCAGTTCCACAACTGGCTGACGCGCATCTTGATCTGCTTTTCCGGCACGCCCTTTTCGCGCAGCGCATCGGCCATCTGCTCGCGCGACAGACCGATCAGCGAGGGCTTCTCGTCGCTGAGCTGGGGGCGCGGCGCCTGCGGCTTGGTAACGGCCATAGCATCCATGACGGACATAGTTTCTCGATCCCGAAATCAAAACTGGACGCATCCCGGTAAGCCGGAAGACTTGGCGGGTGACATCGGCAGTTCGCAGAAAATTGAATGCGGAGCTACGGGCAAAGCCGCAATCGTTCCGCTGTTGCGCGGGGCTTTATCATCATTTTCCCCGCACGTCACTATAGATGGAAACGGCAAAGGCCGGCGCAAGGCCGGCCTTCGAATTCTTCGATCAAGCGGAAGAGCTTACTTGCAGCTTTCAATCTGCTTCAGCGCCGCCGAGATGCCGGACAGCGAATAGGCGTAGGACGTGCCGGTACCCTTGCGCGAGACGGCTGTGACCGTCATCGAATGGCCGCCCTTCATCGCCGCCACAAGAGCGGGCTCCTGAGCTGCATTCTCGACCCAGCCCGCCTTGTCCTTGGTGAACATGACGAAGGTCTTGTTGTCGATGACGACGTTGATCTTGGAGTTTTCCTTGACCGTGTAGCCCATCATCGCCTGCGGCTCGTAGGAAATGTTCTGGCCCGGGCGCTGCGATACGATGAAGAAGTTATCACCGTGATCGACGCTTGCCGGCTGCTTCGTTGTCGGAACGGACAGTACGTAGCAGACGGTGCTGTTGCCCTGCTTGTAGGAATAGGCGCCCCAAGCCTGGAACTGCTGGATGCGGGTCGGCGCCGAGGCTCCGCCCTGCTGCGCTCCTGCGACTCCGGCCGTGATGAGAACGAGAGCGAGAGCGGGTGCGATACTTTTTACAAACATTGATTTCCTGCCGGTTCTTGCGATTCAGCGCCCGATCAGAGCGGGCAGCGCTTTCGTCACGATCTGCTTTATTTTGACTTAATTCAGGTTACCAAAGCGTCAACGGAGACCGTGATTTGTCTCCACCTGTGTCATTTAGGCCTGTGTGTCAACGTTCGGCTTGGTGCGGCTGCCTGCGGTGATGTTATGCGTCGATGACATCGCGTCATCCCTTCGAGAGCAATTTAAGACATAAAGATTCAGGCAAGAGTTTGACCTTTCGAAAATCCGTTGTACCTCATTAAGGTATTGGAAATTCGTCCAAGAATTGCCTGAGCCAGGGGGAACGTGACCGGACATGGATGCTGAGGAAAAACAGCGTTTCGCTGCCCTCGCAAAAGCTGTCGCCGATCAGCGGGACCAGCAGGCTTTCTCCGTCCTGTTCGATTATTTCGCGCCACGCTTGAAATCCTGGCTGTTGCGCCAGCGGATGCCGGCAACCGAAGCCGAGGAGCTCGTCCAGGAAGTGATGATCGTGCTTTGGCACAAGGCCGGTCTCTACGATCCGGCGCGCTCTTCGCTATCCACTTGGCTGTTCCGCATCGCCCGCAACCGCCGCATCGACCTGCAGCGGCGCGCCAGGGCTCGCGTCCTTGATGAAGACGACCCGACACTGCAACCGGCTGCCGAAATCGGTGCCGACGAGGCGGTCGCCAATGATGACCGCGATGCCCACGTGCGCGCCGCGGTCAGCCAGCTGCCGGAAGAGCAGCGTGAGATGCTGCGCGCCGCCTTCTTTCTTGGGCAATCGCATTCGGAAATCGCCGAAGCCACGGGACTGCCGCTCGGCACGGTGAAATCGAGGATCAGGCTCGCTTTCGGCAAGCTCAAGAAGGTTCTGGAAGCGGAAACCGCCTAGACGGTCTTCATGCCCTCGGGCTGATCGGCAAGGGCGCGATCGGCAGCCTCATAGTGCTTGGGCTTCATATGGCCGCTGACAAGCGCAAAGGCGGCCGACAGCACGGCAATGTCGTCGGAGAAGCCGACAACCGCGAAAATATCCGGGATCATGTCGAACGGCAGAACGAAATAGGCGAGTGCTGCCAACAGGATGCCGCGGACGCGCGCAGGCGTCGCCGGGTCGGTGGCGCAATAGAAAGCAGCAACGACATCGCGCGAGAACGGGATCTGCCGGACGGCGCGCTTGAAGGTCGGCCAGAACTTCTTGCGCACGGCCTTTTCCCGGCGGCTCTGGGTTTCCTCATCGCCGGGCAGCAGGATTTCACCGTATTTGACGTCGTCCATTCCGATCTCCTCAAAATGCATGGCCTGATATGGTGACTGCCGGACGCGATTCAATTGTTTGTGTTCAGACCGGCCGCCTTGTCCATTGCCTTGGCCAGTTTGAAATCAAGCTCGGTCAGCCCGCCGGCATCATGCGTGTTAAGCGTCACATCGACCCGCGAATAGACATTGAACCATTCCGGATGGTGATTGAGCTTCTCGGCCGAAAGCGCCGACTGCGCCATGAAGCCGAATGCTTCGACGAAGCTGCCGAACTTGAAGGTTTTGGAGATCGACTTGCCATCCTCGGCAAGCGCCCATCCTGCGACGGCTACCAGATGCTCGTCGATTGCACGGCGTTCCAGTTTTTCCATCTTCATGTCATTGTCCTCCGATCACCTTTCATAGGTCTCTTCATGAAACGCGTCAGCATCCCGTTTGTTTGCATGGGCAATATCTGCCGGTCGCCGCTGGCGGAAGGAATCTTTCGCCATACCGCGGCGGAGGCCGGGCTCTCGGGCAAGTTTGCCATCGATTCGGCCGGAACGGGCGGCTGGCACGAAGGCGACCCGCCAGACCGGCGATCTGCCGCAACAGGCAGACAGCACGGGATCGACATATCCGCACAAAGGGCACGCCGCATCCGCAGCGAAGACTTCGCGGCATTTGATCTGGTTATCGCGATGGACCGGAACAACGTGGCCGAGCTTAGGCGCGCATCACCGAACGCCCGCAACATCCACCTTTTCGGCGACATCGCCCTCGGCACCGGCGAGGATATTCCGGACCCCTATTACGGTGGTCCGGAAGGCTTCGAGCATGTCTATACCAGGCTCTTGGCAGGCTGCATGAAGTTGCTCGGCGAACTCGGCGCCGACAGCGCTTCATGGAGCGGGAAGACCTCTTCCGTCAGATAGGGCCCGCCGCCGACCGAATCCCTCGACGAGAGCAGGACGAAGCGCGGCACGGTGAAGGTCGAAGTCTGGAAATTGCCGCGGCCCGAGAGGTAGTGAACCACGTCATCGACGCGTGACGACTTCAGGCGGGCAAGCGTCACATGCGGCGTAAACTTGCGGGGATCGGGCGGAAGGCCGATCCTCTGGCAGATGCGCTCGATCTCGCCCTGAAGAGCATACATCTCGGGTGAAGGCGACACACCCGCCCAAACCGAGTGCGGCTTCTTGGAACCGAAAGCGCCGATACCATCGAGCCTGATCTGGAATTCCGGGCGGTCGATCCTGTCCAGCCGCTCGACGATCTCGTCAGCGGTGCGGCCATCGACATCGCCGATGAAGCGCAAAGTGACGTGGTAATTCTCCACATCGATCCATCGGGCACCGGGAAGACCACCGCGCAGCAATGAAAGGCTCATCGCCGCATTGCGCGGAATTTCGAGGGCGGTAAAAAGTCTCGGCATAACGAGCACTCCCCGAATCTTTTGCAGATGCTAACACGGAATCACGCAATGGTGAGCCGCGCAAGCCCCTATTTCTTCACAGTAGAAATCGTCCCGATGAAATTTGTGACAGCCGGCTCCATCTTCTGAACCATGACATCCACTCCCTTGGGATTAGGGTGCATACCGTCCTCAAGCTTAAGGCTGGGGTCTAGCACAACGCCATCGAGGAAAAAGGCGTAGAGCGGAACCTGATGTTTTTGCGCCAGTTTCTCGAAGATGGGATTGAACCGAGCAGCATAGTCCGCCCCCATGTTCGGCGGCGCGATCATGCCGGCAAGCAGGACCGGAATACCTCTGTTCTTTAGCCGGGCAATGATTTCATCAAGGTTTCGCTCGGTTTCCTCGGGCGCGATCCCCCGAAGCGCATCATTGGCGCCGAGCTCGAGGATGACGCCGCTCGTTCCGTCGGGAACCGACCAGTCGACCCGCGCAAGCCCTCCGGTCGAGGTGTCGCCGGAAACGCCGGCATTGGTGATCGCGACATCGACGCCTTTCGCTTTGAGTGCGGCCTGCAGCTTCTCGGGAAAGCCGTCTCCCGGCGGCAGCTGGAACCCGGCCATGAGGCTATCACCGAAGCCGACGAGGTTGATTGTCGCGGCATTTGCCAGTGTAGCGGCAAGCAGAGAGCCCGCAATGACAGCGATGTGAAGCAGGCCAACTTTAAATCTCATTCCGCGTTCCCTAAATTGTCGAAGTCTTTGGGATTTATATAGGGCTATTTTCTTTGGCAAAAACCATCATCGAGCTGAAGCACGCGGATTTGACATTGGGCAATGCCGCGGCGTCGGTCCACGTGCTGAAAGGCATCGACCTGACGATCGAGGCCGGCGAATCCGTCGGCATCGTCGGGCCATCCGGATCCGGCAAGTCGACGCTGCTGATGGTGCTTGCCGGTCTGGAAAGGCTCGATAGCGGCGAAATCCACATTCAGGACACGCCACTCCATGCGATGAGCGAGGATCAGCTTGCCGATTTCCGCGGCCGGAACATCGGCATCGTTTTCCAGTCCTTCCACCTGATCGCCAACATGACGGCGCTCGAGAATGTCGCAGTGCCCCTCGAGCTTGCCAACGTGGCCAACCCGTTCGAGATCGCCCAGCGCGAATTGCGCTCCGTTGGTCTCGGCGAGCGGCTGAACCACTATCCGGGCCAGCTTTCCGGCGGCGAGCAGCAGCGCGTAGCGATCGCCCGGGCGCTGGCGCCGTCTCCCGCTCTTCTGATCGCCGACGAACCGACCGGCAATCTCGACACCGAAACCGGCCGCCAGATCGCCGATCTGCTGTTCGCAAAGCAGGCCGAGCGCGGGATGACCCTGCTGCTCGTCACCCATGACAATGCGCTTGCCAGCCGCTGCTCGCGGCAGATCCGCGTGCGCTCCGGCAAGATCGAAGGCGACAGCCCGGCACGCCAGTCTGCGGCAGTCCTCGCATGACCCTGATCACGCCGCGCGCGTCACTCGCCTTCCGCCTGGCCCTTCGCGAGCTGCGCGGCGGCCTCAGGGGCTTCTACATCTTCCTCGCCTGTATCGCCCTCGGCACCGGCGCGATCGCCGCCGTCAATTCCGTCTCGACCTCGATTACCGACACGATCGCTTCGCAAGGACAGGAACTGCTTGCCGGCGACGTCCGCTTCGAGCTCAACAATCGCGAGGCATCGCAGGATGAGATGAATTTCCTGCGCGGCTTCGGGAAGGTCTCGGTTTCGACGGGACTGCGTTCGATGGCGAGAAAACCTGACGGTTCCGACCAGGCGCTGGTCGAGGTCAAGGCCGTCGATGACGCCTACCCGCTCTATGGCACGTTCCAATCGGAGCCCGATTATCCGCTGGCGGCCCTGCTCTCCGACCAAAGCGGCACCTATGGCGCGGTAGCCGCCCCGCTGCTGCTTCAGCGCCTTGGCCTTGCCGTCGGCGACGAAATCCTGCTTGGTAACGCAACGCTCAGCATCACCGGAACCGTCAAGACGGAGCCGGACGCGCTCTCCGAGGGCTTCGGCTTCGCGCCACGGCTGATCGTCAGCCGCGCCGCGCTGCAGGCCTCGAGACTGATCCAGACCGGCAGCCTCGTCGAGCACGCCTACAAGATCAAGCTGGATGATCCCGGCGAAATTGGCGCGGTGCGCGACCGCGCTGCCAAGGAATTTCCCTCCGCCGGCTGGTCGATTCGCACCAGTGACCGCGCTGCGCCATCGCTGACGGAGAATATCACCCGTTTCTCGCAGTTCCTGACGCTGGTCGGCCTCACCGCGCTCATCGTCGGCGGTGTCGGCGTTGCCAACGCGGTCCGGGCCTTTCTCGACTCCAAGCGGACGACGATCGCCACCTTCAAATGCCTCGGCGCTCCCGCGTCGGTCGTGGTGCTCGTGTATCTTTTCCAGATCGCCATCATCGCCTTCGCAGGCATCCTGATCGGCTTGGCGCTCGGCGCCATCTCGCCTGTGATCGCCGCCCAATTCCTGGCGCAGTTCCTGCCGGTCTCGACGGCACCGGCGCTCTATCCGGGCGCGCTGCTGCTGGCCGCTGTCTTCGGCACCCTGACGACGCTGGCCTTTGCCATCCTGCCGCTGGGGCATGCCCGCGAAGTTCCCGCAACGGCTCTGTTCCGCGAGCAGGGCTTCGAAGCCCGTGCCCTTCCCTCCTGGCCCTATATCCTGCTGGCCGGCGTCTTCATGGCAGCACTTGCCGGGCTGGCGATCGTCACCGCCTATGACCGCTTCATCGCCGTGGTCTTCGTCGGCGCCATCGTTTTCGCCTTCGTGATTCTGCGCGCCGTCGCCGCCGTGATCGCCTGGCTGGCAAAACGCAGCCCGCGCGTCAGTTCGCCGGCGCTGCGTCTGGCAATCGGCAATATCCACCGCCCCGGCGCCCTGACGCCCTCCGTCGTGCTCTCGCTCGGCCTCGGGCTGGCGCTCTTGGTAACGCTGACGCTGATCGACGGCAATCTGCGCCAGCAGCTGACTGGCCGCATGGCCGGCGGCGCGCCTAATTTCTTCTTTGTCGATATCCAGAGTGCCCAGGTGGAGAGCTTCCGCAATCTGATCAAGCAGCAGGCGCCCGAGGGCAAGCTGGTCGAAGTACCGATGCTGCGAGGCCGCATCCTGGCCTTCAACGGCGAAGACGTCACCAAGCGCAAGGTCCCGCCGGCAGGGCAATGGGTGCTGCGCGGCGACCGCGGCATCACCTATTCTGAAAGCATGCCGGAGAATGCCGCGCTCACCGAGGGCAGCTGGTGGCCGAAGGATTACAGCGGCGAGCCGCAGGTTTCCTTTTCCGCCGAAGAGGCAGGCGAACTCGGCCTCAAGATTGGCGATACCGTCACTGTCAACGTGCTAGGCAGGAACATCACCGCGCGGATCACCAACCTGCGCAAGGTCCAGTGGGAATCGCTATCGCTGAACTTCGTGATGGTCTTTTCGCCGAATACGTTCCGTGGCGCCCCGCATGCCTGGCTGGCAACGCTGACCGATCCCTCGGCAAGTGCGACCGAAGAGACAGCGATCCTGAAGACTGTCACCAACACCTATCCGACGGTGACAAGCGTCCGCGTCAAGGATGCGATCGATATCGTCAACCAGCTGGTCGGACAGCTTGCGACCGCGATCCGCGCGGCGGCTTCGGTCGCACTCATTGCCTCTATCCTGGTGCTGGCAGGCGCGCTCGCCGCCGGAAACCGGGCCCGGACGCACGATGCGGTGGTGTTGAAAACGCTGGGTGCTACGCGCGCCATGCTCATCCGCGCTTTCAGTTACGAGTATCTGATCCTCGGCGCGGCCACGGCCATCTTCGCGCTTCTGGCAGGCGGCGTGGCAGCATGGTTCATCGTCAGCCGTATCATGCGGCTACCCTCAGCCTTCCTCCCGGATGTCGCGGGTCTGACGATCGCCACCGCTCTGGTGCTGACCGTCGGGATCGGCCTGATCGGAACCTGGCGCATCCTCGGCCAGAAGGCGGCACCCGTTCTGCGCGAGCTCTAGGGCTGGCACTGGTAAAGCAGCGCCCGATAAAATAGCTTCACCTTACGGCGATTTAACCCCGCCGCCGGTTGCAAGGGCCTTGTTTGCAAAGGGCGAAAGCCTCATATTGACCGCAGGCATGCTGGAGCTCCGCAGCGGCGCCCGGGTCGCAAAGCCCGACACCGTATTCACATCGGAGCTTGTAAGAGGAAACTATGGCTGACCTTCGTAACTACCAAAGCCGGACGCAGACTGGCGAGATGATCGACCAGGGGCTGCGCTCCTATATGCTCAAGGTCTACAACCTGATGGCGCTGGGTCTGGCGATCACGGGTGTAGCCGCATTTCTGTCATTCCAATTCGCCTTTGCCGACGGTCAGCTGACCGCCTTTGGCCAGGCCATCTATCTGAGCCCGCTGAAGTGGGTCGTCATCCTGGCTCCTCTGGCCATGGTGTTCTTCCTGAGCTTCCGGATCAACCGCATGAGCGTTTCGGCCGCGCAGACCACCTTCTGGATCTACGCCGCGCTGGTGGGTCTGTCGCTCTCGTCTCTGTTGCTGATCTACACCGGCCAGAGCGTGGTGCAGACATTCTTCATCACCGCCGCTTCGTTCGGCGCACTGTCGCTCTACGGTTATTCGACCAAGCGTGATCTCTCGGCCATGGGCTCGTTCCTGGTCATGGGTCTGTTCGGCCTGATCATCGCGTCGGTCGTGAACATCTTCCTGGGCTCGTCTGCCCTTCAGTTCGCGATCTCCGTGATCGGCGTCCTGATCTTCGCCGGCCTGACGGCCTACGATACGCAGCGGATCAAGGAAATGTACTACGAAGCCGATGGTGCCGAAGTCATGGGCCGCAAGGCGATCATGGGCGCGCTGACGCTTTACCTCGACTTCATCAACCTGTTCATGTTCCTTCTGCAGTTCATGGGTAACCGCAAGTAAGACGGAACTGTTGACGGCCAGACCGTCTGGCCGAACGCGAGACAACCGAGCCGCCTGCGACAGAGATGTTGCGGGCGGTTTTGTTTTTCGGAGTGTGGATTGAGCGCTGTGGTCATGCAGCTGGCAAATAACGGCCAGCCTTGCGCGTCTTAAAGCTTGCGTGCCGCCAGGCGCCGACGGTCGAGCGCAACATGGTCGGAGCCGCGCTTCGTCAGGCGGAATTGCCGCTTCTGGAACTCGCCGCGAATCTCGATAAAGCCCTTCTCCTCGGCTTCGTTCAAGGTCTTCAGGCTGGTGCCCTCAGGGGGAGACTGCCAATCGATGCCGACGGCGGCGTGCAGCAAAACCAGAATCTTGATAATGGCGTTTCTCCATGGCTGACGCACGCGGCCGATCTGCCGCCTGACGCAAAGGCCTGTTCCGCGAAGCTGTTCTCTAGAAGCTCCGGCGGGTTCGGTCAACTCGCCGGCTTGGCGGCCACCACGCAGCTGTCAACGCACAGCTTGCCAAACAAGAAGTCAAAGAACGATCACAACAGCGACGGACCAGCGCGATCATTTTGAATGCTCCCGTGCGACCCCTTGCTTTTCCTATTGCCAAATCTCGCGCCGGATGGTTTTCAGCCTGAACCATACACCAGACATCGGCCGCCCAATGACCGTTCAACTCCGCGACATCGCCACCTCCGACCTTGATGCCATCACCGCGATCTACCGTGAAGCGGTGCTGTCAGGGGTCGCCAGCTACGAGATCGCCCCGCCGGAGCGCCAGGAGATGGCTGCACGGCTGTCTGCCACAACAGGCCAGGGCTACCCCTATCTCGCTGCCGTTGATGAAAACGGCGTGCTGCTGGGCTATGCCTACGCGTCGGCGTTCCGCACACGTCCGGCCTACAGGTGGATGGTCGAGGATTCGATCTATCTGGCGCCAGAGGCCCGGGGAAAGGGCGTCGGCAAGGCGCTGCTCGCGGAACTGATCGCCCGCTGCATCGCCCTAGGCTTCCGGCAGATGGTCGCCGTCATCGGTGGCGCCCATCCGGCATCGATCGCGCTGCATCGTTCATTGGGTTTCGAGGAAACCGGCCTGCTCAAGGGTACCGGCTACAAGCACGGCCGCTGGTTGGACACCATGCTCATGCAGCGGCAGCTGGGCGAGGGAAAGGATACCGATCCGGACCCCTCGGTCTATCCAGGCAGCCTCTACAGGGGCTGATCGCTATTTGTCGACGAGCTTCAAAACCTTGTCGAAGACCTTCAATACCTGCTGCAGCTCATGGCCGCGCTTGAGGATCATGCCGTTGGTGTTGACGACGGAATAAGCCCCCTGCTTGTTGGCAAGCTTGGGGTCTTTCTCGATGGTGAAGAGCGGCATTTCGCCGGAGCGCTTGAAGACGGAGAACACCGCCTTGTCCTTCATGTGGTCGATGGCGTAGTCTTTCCACTCGCCCTCGCCGACCATGCGGCCGTAGATCCACAGGATCGCATCCAGCTCTCGCCGGTGAAAGGTCACCGGCAACGGATCCTTATTCTGCTTGTATTCTTTAAGATCGACGACGACTGAGGAACTATTGTCGGCGGAACGGTGATAGCCATGCCGCAAATCCGGCTGATCTGTCATCAGTCTCCCAAGGCCTCTCGCTTATGACAGGAGAGTGACAGTTTGCCCGACCCGCCGCAAATTGCAAGTGCGGCCAGTCATCACATTAAGCATATGCTATGCAATCTCCTGAGCGCCGCAATTCAGTCAAAACAGCGCCTCATTTGCAGGGGAAATTCCGCTCACCGATTTGGCGCCAGCGCGCCAAAGGGCCCGGCTGAGCGTATCGACCTTAACCCCAGCCCCGAATACGATTAGCCGGGCCGCCCCGTTTTCCATCCTGAACGGATGAAACTTTCAGATATTTTTCCCGGCCATGACGACGGTTGCGCCCAGGATCGCGGCCGGATCACCGTCAGCCGTAGCAGCCTGTAACAGGATTGCACAGCCTTCAAGGTCGGCCTTTTGCAGAACCGTTGCAGGTAAAGTCAGGCTTGTTGCCTTTCCGTCCCACATTCCGACAGTTTCGATATCGCTGACGCTGTTGATATAGGAAATCTTCTGGCCGCTGTTTTCGCCCTTCTCGACGTCGATGGTCTTTTCCTTGTCGAAATAGACCATCACCACATTGGCTTTCCCCTGGCCGGCGCCAATCTTGATCTCCAGCTCATCGCCCCGCATCTGCGCATCGATAGGGACATTCAGCCCCTTGCCGTCGGTCGAGAAGCCGTCGATCTTTCCGTTGATCGCCGAGAGATCGGAACCGGTCATATGATCACGGCCGTTGACGACAACCTGCGGCGTGTAAACGTTGCTGCGGCCGAGCATGCGGGCATAGCCGTACTGACGCTCGGTGTTCTGCTTGGAACTCAGCGTGTCGGTCCAGCCGAGATAGTTCCAGTAATCGACATGATAGGCGAGCGCGATTACATTCCCCTGGCCAACGATCTTGCGAAATGCGGCATCGGCAGGCGGACAGGATGAGCAACCCTGCGAGGTAAACAGTTCAACGACGCCCTTCGGCTTGCCGTCTTCGGCTTGAAGTGGCGCTGCGAGCACCAGACCGGCAATCAGCGAAATCAAAAAACGCGGCGACATTGCAACCTCTTTATCCAGGACGTCGGGCGAACGAAGGCCGCGCGGCCTGATTGACGACCGTAGAGATAATCCTTCCGGTTCCAAACGGGAAGTAACGAAGGGGTGAGACATCCCCGCCCGCCGCCGCGCCGGGAACACATCGCCGTGAGCCCCGTCCCCGCAAAGAAAAACCGCCGGAGATTGCTCCCCGGCGGTGATTATCATGTGCTTGTCTTAAGAATTAAGCAGCGAGGTCGCGCAGAACCGTCTGCAGGATGCCGCCGTTGTTGAGGTAGATCACCTCATCGAGCGTATCGACGCGCGACAGCAGCGGGACGTCCTTCACCGAACCATCGCCATAGGTGATCTTGGCGATCTTCTTTTCGCGCGGCTTGATGTTCTCGAGACCTTCGATCGTGACGATTTCATCGCCCTTGAGGCCGAGGCTTGCCCAGGTCGTGCCTTCTTCGAAGACGAACGGGATGATGCCCATGCCGACCAGGTTTGAGCGGTGGATACGCTCGAAGGACTGGGCGATGACGGCCTTGACGCCGAGCAGGTTGGTGCCCTTCGCAGCCCAGTCACGCGACGAGCCGTTGCCGTATTCGACACCCGCGAAGATGACGAGCGGAACGCCATCGGCCTTGTACTGCATGGCCGCGTCGTAGATCGATTCCTCTTCCTTCGACGGGTAGTGGATGGTGTAGCCACCTTCCTTGCCGTTCGGGCCGAGCATGTGGTTGCGGATGCGGATGTTGGCGAAGGTGCCGCGCATCATGACTTCATGGTTGCCGCGGCGCGTGCCGTACTGGTTGAAGTCAGCAACGCCGACATTGTGCTCGATGAGGTAGGCACCGGCAGGAGACGCCGCCTTGATCGAACCGGCCGGGGAAATGTGGTCGGTGGTGATCTTGTCGCCGAAGAGACCGAGAACGCGCGCACCCTTGATGTCGGAAATGCCCGTGCCGGTCTTGCCCATGCCGACGAAATACGGCGGGTTCTGAACGTAGGTCGAGTTGTCGTCCCAGGCGTAGGTCTGGCCCGGAGGAACCTGAACGGCCTGCCAGTTCACGTCGCCCTTGAACACGTCGGCGTACTTCGTTTCGTAAAGTTCGCGGGTGACGTATTTCTGGATGAATTCCTGGATCTCGTGCGAGGTCGGCCAGATGTCCTTCAGATAGACCGGGTTGCCGTTCTGGTCTTCACCGATCGGCTCCTTGGTCAGGTCCTTCTGGACCGTGCCGGCGAGCGCATAGGCGACGACGAGCGGCGGGGACGCGAGGTAGTTCGCCTGAACGTCTGGAGAAATACGGCCTTCGAAGTTGCGGTTGCCCGAAAGCACGCCCGAAACAATCAGACCCTTGTCGTTGATCGTCTTAGAGACCGGCGCCGGCAGCGGACCAGAGTTGCCGATGCAGGTCGTGCAGCCGAAGCCGACGAGGTTGAAGCCGAGCTTGTCGAGATCAGCCTGCAGGCCCGACTTTGCCAGGTATTCGCCAACGACCTGCGAGCCAGGTGCTAGCGAAGTCTTGACCCACGGCTTGGTCTTCAGGCCCTTGGCAACGGCGTTGCGGGCGAGAAGGCCGGCAGCGATCAGAACCGACGGGTTGGACGTGTTGGTGCAGGAGGTGATCGCCGCGATGGCAACGTCGCCATGGCCGAGATCGAAATCGGTGCCTTCGACCGGGTAGCGGTTCGAGAGCTGGCCCGGCTTCTTGTAGTCAGCGTCCATCGAACCGGCGAAACCGGCAGCGATGTTTTCGAGCGGGATGCGGCCTTCCGGACGCTTCGGGCCGGCCATTGCAGGCACGACGTCGCCGAGGTCGAGTTCCAGCGTATCGGTGAAGACGAGGTCGGAACCATCGCCATCGCGCCACATGCCCTGAGCCTTGGAATAGGCTTCGACGAGCGCGATACGCTCCTTGGTGCGGCCGGAAACATTGAGATAGTTGATGGTTTCGCCGTCAACCGGGAAGAAGCCGCAGGTCGCGCCATATTCCGGACCCATGTTGCCGATCGTCGCGCGGTCGGCGAGCGGCATGTTGTCCATGCCCGGGCCGAAGAATTCGACGAACTTGGAAACAACGCCCTTCTTGCGCAGCATCTGCACGACCATCAGCACGAGGTCGGTCGCGGTAACGCCTTCCTTGAGCTTGCCGGTCAGCTTGAAGCCGATGACCTCAGGCAGAAGCATCGAGACCGGCTGGCCGAGCATGGCCGCTTCGGCTTCGATACCGCCAACGCCCCAGCCGAGAACGCCGAGACCATTGATCATCGTCGTGTGGCTGTCGGTGCCGACGCAGGTATCCGGATAAGCGATCGTTTCGCCATCCTCTTCCTTGGTCCAGACGGTCTGGCCGAGATATTCGAGGTTGACCTGGTGACAGATTCCGGTGCCCGGAGGAACGACGCGGAAATTCTTGAATGCCTGCTGGCCCCACTTCAGGAAGCGGTAGCGCTCGCCGTTGCGCTGGTATTCCAGCTCGACGTTCTTGGCAAAAGCCTGCGGTGTGCCGAATTCGTCGACGATGACGGAGTGGTCGATGACGAGGTCGACGGGAACCAGCGGGTTGATCTTCTCGGGGTCGCCACCGAGCGACACCATCGCGTCGCGCATTGCCGCGAGGTCGACGACGGCGGGAACGCCGGTGAAATCCTGCATCAGCACGCGCGCCGGGCGATAGGCGATTTCGTTTTCGACGGTGCCCTTGTTGTTCAACCACTCGGCAACGCCGAGGATGTGCTCCTTGGTGACCGACTGGCCATCTTCGAAGCGCAGAAGGTTCTCAAGCAGAACCTTCATCGAATAGGGAAGCTTCGAAACGCCCGGAAGACCATTCGCCTCAGCCTTGGGAAGGCTGTAATAGACGTAGTCCTTACCATCGACAGTGAGGGTGGAGCGACAATTGAAGCTGTCAAGAGACTTAGACACGAGATACCCCGTTTCTGATAGCCAACACAGTCGTGCGAACGCCTATGCACTTAATGCACATCAGGATGCGGGTACGGCCATTTCCGCTGTCCGCACGTGGAAAGAATATTCCATGTTCGGCGCAAGGATGAAGTTCACGCCGACCGCTGGCGTGGTTGCGGGTCTTATAGATAATTTCTAAGAAGGGTGCCAGATACTGCGTGGCCCATTTCGGACATTTTTTGCGTCGCGATGACTAAAATCTTAATCAACGGAAACGCCATGCATCTGACTGCCGAAAATCTCTCAGCACGCCGCGGCGAAGACCTGATTTTCAAGGATATCTCGTTCCGCATCGAAGCCGGCGAAGCACTGGTTTTGACAGGGAAAAATGGATCAGGAAAGTCCACTTTACTGCGTGTTGCGGCGGGGCTTCTGCGGCCCGAAAACGGCAGCGTCCGTTTCTCTGATTCGCAGGGCTCTTCGGAACATCGCGCCAGCGAAATCAGCCACTATCTCGGCCACCGGAACGCGATGAAAAGCGAGCTCACGGTCGCCGAAAATTTGACCTTCTGGCAGGACTTTCTCGGTAACGCTTCCGGTGGCGAGGGACTGCCGATCATGGAGGCCGCGGAAGCCGTCGGCCTCCCCGGCATCACTCATCTCCCCTTCGGCTATCTCTCCGCCGGCCAGCAACGCCGCTTCGCCTTCGCCAAACTGCTGGTCGCCTACCGTCCGGTGTGGATACTGGATGAACCGACTGCAGCACTCGATGCGAGTGCGGACAGGATGTTTGCGGCGCTGATTGCAGCGCATCAGGAGAAGGGCGGAATCGTGCTGGCCGCGACGCATCAGCCGCTGGGGCTGGAAAATGCAAGGGAATTGCGGATGAGCGGATTTGCCGGGGTGGATCAGGGGGTGTGGGGATGAGGTTTTACCGTGTGTCCACCCCCCTCTGCCCTGCCGGGCATCTCCCCCTCAAGGGGGGAGATCAACCTGTTGCGACGGCCCCGCTAAATAGTGACAAGAGAGCGAGCGGTCGCGCCCAGCCAATCTCCCCCCTTGTGGGGGAGATGTCCGGCAGGACAGAGGGGGGTACTCCACGCTCAACCGGCAACGAGGGCCTCCTCCAATGACCGCCCTCTTCCTCCGCGACCTGAAGCTCTCCATCCGCTCCGGCGGCGGCGCGCTCATCGGCGTCTTGTTCTTCCTCACCGTCGTCGCCGTCATCCCCTTCGGCGTCGGCCCCGATCTCAACCTGCTTTCCCGCATCGGCCCAGCCATTGTCTGGATCGGCGCACTGCTATCGGCGCTTCTCGGCCTCGACCGCCTGTTCCAGGCCGAGCGCGACGACGGATCGCTGGATCTTCTGCTGATGCAGGAAACGCCGCTGGTACTCACCGTCCTCGTCAAATGCCTCGCTCACTGGACCGCCACCAGTCTGCCGCTGGTTATCGCCTCGCCGCTGCTCGGCCTCTTCATGAACATGAACGAAACGGCGATCGGCGCCACGATGCTGACGCTGCTGGTCGGCTCGCCCGCCATCACCTTCATCGGCGCCGTCGGCGCAGCCGTCGCGGTTGCCCTGCCGCGCGGCGGGCTGCTGGTCTCGATCCTCGTGTTGCCGCTCGCCATTCCAGTGCTGATCTTCGGCGTCAGCGCCAGCTATGCGGCCGTCGAGGATCCGGCACCCTTCCTGCCGCCCTTCCTTATTCTCATCGCATTGACGCTGTTCTTTGCGGTCATCGGCCCGGCAGCGGCAGCGCTGGCACTCAGAAACACGTCGGATTGATCATGGCGTTGACCGGCATCAATTGCGGGAAGAACCCGTTCAAGGTAAAGAACCGCTCATGAGCGAAACAAGCCTTGCCATCAGCAAATTCAGCGACCTCGCGAACCCGACGCGGTTCCTGGCGCTGGCGCAACGCGTCATTCCGTGGATGGCCGGCATCACGGCTCTCTGTCTGGCCGTGGGGCTGTATCTCAGCTTCGCGACCGAGGGCGACTACCAGCAGGGCGAAACCGTCCGCATCATGTATATCCATGTGCCCTCCGCCTGGCTGGCGATGATGTGCTACACGGTGATGAGCATCTCGGCGATCGGCACGCTCGTCTGGCGCCACCCGCTGGCCGACGTCGCAGCCAAATCCGCGGCACCCCTCGGCGCCGCCTTCACCCTGCTTGCGCTCGTCACCGGTTCGCTATGGGGCAAGCCGATGTGGGGGACATGGTGGGTCTGGGATGCACGCCTGACCTCTGTCTTCGTGCTCTTTCTAATGTATCTCGGGCTGATCGCGCTGAACCGCGCCATCGACGATCCCTCGAAGGCTGCCCGTGTCGTCGCCGTGCTAATCCTGGTCGGCTTCGTCAACATCCCGATCATCAAGTTCTCGGTCGAATGGTGGAACACGCTGCACCAGCCGGCAAGCGTCATGCGTCTCGATGGCCCAGCGATCGATCCGGAATTCCTGCGCCCGCTCTTCGTCATGGCCATTGGATTCACGCTGCTGTTCTTCACGCTGCACATCATGGCGATGCGCAACGAGATCTGGCGCCGCCGTGTCGCCGCCCAGCGCCGCCTTGCGGCCCGTCTGGCAAGCCGCGAGGACTGATCGATGTCTCACGCTTTCTACGTCTATAGCGCCTACGGCTTCGCTGCCGTCATCACCATAGCCGTCACGCTCTGGATCTGGGCCGATGGCCGCGCACGCCAGAAGGAACTCGCCGCTCTGGAAGCATCCGGCATCCGCCGCCGCTCGGCACGGCCGAAGGGTAGCGAATGAGCGCGCCCGAAACCCAGCCGGCAGCCCGCCGCGGCCTCAGCCGCTATGTCGTGGCATTGATCCCGCTCGTCGTCTTCGGCGGTATCGCCGCCACTGCCGGAAAAATGCTCTACGACCAGGATTTCCACGGCAAGGACATTTCCGAGATTCCCTCGGCGCTGCTCGGCACCAAGGCACCATCGCTGAACCTCGCCCCGCTTGAAGGCTCGAACCTTCCGGCGCTCACCGATGCGGCCGTGAAGGGCAAGCTGACGCTCGTCAACGTCTTCGCTTCCTGGTGCATCCCCTGCCGCCAGGAGCATCCGATCCTGAAGCAGCTGGCCGCCGACGGCAGGCTGAACATTGTCGCCATCAACTACAAGGACAAGAGCGCGAACGCGCTCCAGTTCCTGAACGAGCTCGGCAACCCCTTCAACGCCATCGGCGTCGATCCGAACGGCAAAGCAGCGATCGACTGGGGCGTCTATGGCGTTCCTGAAAGCTATCTCGTCGGCCCCGACGGTACGATCCTCTACAAGCGCGTCGGCCCCTTCGACGAGATCAGCATGAAGGAAGGGCTGTTTCCGGCGATGGAGAAGGTGCTGGGAAAACCGGCGTCCTAAACCGCACTCTGCCAGGCCTTCACGGCCTCGACCGGCCAGACCAGCATCAAGACATTGAGCGTCAGGTTGTCCCGGATCATGTAGCCGGTAAAAATCTCGAAGAAGATGGCGATCGCTACCGTCAGCGCCACCGGCGCACGCGCGGCGAAGAAGAAACCGACGACCATGAAGACGGCATCCATCGCCGAATTGAGAATGCTGTCGCCGTAATAATCGAGTGAGATCGTCGCGGCGCGATAGCGGTCGATAATGATCGGCGAATTCTCGAGCAGTTCCCAACCGGATTCGATCACCAGCGCCAGCAGCAATCTCGCGCCGATCGGCTTGTTGCGCAGCACGAGATGCGCCAGCCCATAGAACAGGAAGCCGTGAATGATATGCGACGGCGTGTACCAGTCGGACAGATGCTGCGAATTGCCGCTGGAATTGACCGTGCCTTCCCAGAGCTTGACGTAGCCGCAGGTGCAGATCGGCGTGCGGCCCATAAAATATTCGGCAACGATCTGCGCCAGAAGCACGCCCGCGCAGGCGATGAACCAGAAGTTCTGATGTTTCGTCCGCTCAACCGTGCCGTCGAAGCTCACTTGTCGGTTTCTCCGGCAGGCTGCACCGTATGTTTCAGGATCAGCGGCATCTGCGCCATGGTGAAGATGATCGTAACAGGCATCGTGCCCCAAACCTTGAAGGCGATCCAGAAGTCATCGGAGAAGTTCCGCCATACGACTTCGTTGAGCACGGCCAGAAACAGGAAGAAGATGCCCCAGCGCAGCGTCAGCTTGCGCCAGCCTTCGGCATCGAGCTGGAAGGCGGCGTTGAAGACATAGCCGAGCAAGGACTTGCCGAAGGCAAGGCCGCCTAGCAGCGCCACACCAAACAGCGCATTGACGATCGTCGGCTTCATCTTGATGAAGGTTTCGTTCTGCAGATAGATCGACAGCGAACCGAAGATCAGGACAACGATACCCGAGACGAAGGGCATGATCGGCAGATGGCCGAGGATGATCTTCGAGGCGACCAGCGAAATGACGGTCGCCGCCATGAACAGGCCGGTGGCGACGAACAGCGGACCACCAAGCTCGCTCAGAGCAGGAAACCGGTCGACCAGCCACTGGCCGCGAAGATTGGCGAAGAAGAAGATCAGCAGCGGCCCGAGCTCGAGCGCCAGCTTCAGCAGCGGGTGATGCCGGTCGGCGGAAGAGGGCGTGATGTCGCTTTCGGTGGTCATGCGTGCGTCGAACCTATTCGTTTGTCAGGCGCGGCATGCGCGCCCTTCTCGTCATATCTGTGGCATCATTGCCCGAGACCGGCAATGGCATGAGCAAAATCCTCGGCCTCGAACGGCTCCAGATCGTCCACACCCTCACCGACGCCGATGAAATAAACAGGCAGCTTGTGCTTTGCGGAGATCGCCACGAGGATACCGCCGCGCGCCGTGCCGTCGAGCTTGGTCATGATCAACCCGTTGACGCCCGCCACATTGCGGAAGATTTCCACCTGGTTGAGGGCGTTCTGGCCTGTTGTCGCGTCCAGCGTCTGCAAAACGGTATGCGGCGCATCCGGATCGAGCTTGCCGAGCACGCGCACGATCTTCTCCAGCTCCGCCATAAGTTCCGCCTTGTTCTGCAGGCGTCCGGCGGTATCGATGATCAGCACGTCGCATTTCTTTGCCTTGGCCTGCTCGAAGGCATCATAGGCAAGCCCAGCGGCATCGGCGCCAAGCTTGGTGCCGATAAATTCGGATTTCGTGCGATCGGCCCAGATCTTCAGCTGCTCGATCGCCGCAGCGCGGAACGTATCGCCGGCGGCAACCATCACCTTCAGCCCAGCGCCTGAGAGCTTGGCGGCCAGCTTGCCGATGGTCGTCGTCTTGCCGGTGCCATTGACACCGACGACGAGGATGACATGCGGCTTGTGGCTGAGATCGAGCTGCAGCGGCTTGGCGACCGGCTTCAGCACCTTGGCAATCTCGCTCGCCATGATGCGGCTGACGTCTTCGCCCGTTACGTCCTTGCCGTAGCGCTCGGAAGCCAGCGTATCGGTGACGCGCATCGCCGTCTCGACGCCGAGATCGGCCTGTATCAACAGATCTTCAAGGTCCTGCAGCGTTTCGTCATCGAGCTTGCGCTTGGTGAAGAGTGCGGCGATCTGGCCGGTGAGCTGTGAGGAGGTACGGGCGAGGCCGGCGCGCAGGCGCTGGAACCAGGTGAGCTTGGGTTGCGGAACGAGCGGTTCAGGTTCGGAGGCGGCAGTGCCGGTGGCGAAACCCTTGGGGAGTATCAGCGGCTCGACTGGCGATGTCTCGACGGCCGTGGGTGACGATTCTTCGAGTTCGGTGGGTGCGGTACCCCCCTCTGCCCTGCCGGGCATCTCCCCCTCAGAGGGGGAGATCGGCTGGGGGCGCTCGCTCGCTTCTGGAGCTATTTCGTCTTCCACCGAAACCGTTGCAGTTTCCGGCTCGGCGCTATCAGCGGGCTCTTCGGGCGCTATGCTGGCACCAGCAGCCGCCTCGACCTCCAGCTGATCTCCCCCCTTGAGGGGGAGATGTCCCGAAGGGACAGAGGGGGGTGTATCCGCAGGTATTGCGCTTTGGTCTTCAGTTCCGGCCTCAGCTTCCGCCTGCAACAGCGACAACGGCACGACACCGATATCACCCAGCTGCTCGGCATCCGGCAGGATCGCCGGCTCTTCCTCCACTGAAGCTACCGTCTCAGCCTCGGCAACATCCGCAACCGGCCCACCGGCCGTATCCACCTCTTCCGCCACCACCGGATCGGCAGCAACCGGCAGCTCGTCCTTCACCGGCTCGATCGCGGGCACAGCCTCCTGCGGCTTTGCCTCCTCGAGCGACTTGCCGAAGGTGAAGACCTTTTTGATGAAACTGAACGCCATTTGAATTCCGTAAACTCAGGCGGCTTCCGCCGCCGTCAATTGCATGTCGAGGTGCTTGCCGTTGTGGCCGGTGATCTCGGCCTGCAGCAGGGAGCGCGGGCGAAGGCCGGGAGCGGCGGCAAGCGTGAAATTTTCCGTATGTGCCAGACCGTTGTTTTCCACCAGCAGCCACTGCCGCGTTCCGACCATTCTGTCCAGATGGGAGCGATGCAGCGTCTGTCCAGTGGCACGCAGCCGTGCGGCGCGGTCCTTGATCAGCGAACGATCGAGCTGCGGCATGCGGGCGGCGGGCGTTCCGGGACGCGGGCTGTAAGGGAAAACGTGCAGATGCGCGATATCAGCCTCTTCCGCGAGGCTGGCGGCATTGGCGAACATCTCCTCGGTTTCAGTCGGGAAACCGGCAATCATATCCGCACCGAAAGCCATGTCCGGGCGCAGGCGCCGCACCTGAGCGACAAAATCGAGCGCATCGGCGCGGCTGTGCCGCCGCTTCATGCGCTTCAGGATCATGTCGTCGCCATGCTGCAGCGACAGATGCAGATGCGGCATGAAGCGCGGCTCGTCGGCGATCAGATCGAACAGATGATTGTCAGCCTCGATACTGTCGATCGACGAGAGCCTGAGGCGGCGAATCTCCGGGATCTGCTTCAACAGCGTCTTGGCCAGCATTCCAAGCGTCGGCTGGCCCGGAAGATCAACGCCATAGCTGGTCGCATCGACACCGGTCAGCACGATCTCGCTGTATCCGCCCTCGACCAGATTGCGGGCCTGATCGACGACAGCCCCCATCGGCACCGAACGCGAGTTTCCGCGGCCATGGGGGATGATGCAGAAGGTACAGCGGTGATCGCAGCCATTCTGCACCTGGATGAAAGCGCGAACATGGCCGTCGATGTGCTTGACCATCTGCGGCGCCGTCGCCTTGACGCTCATGATGTCGTTGACGCGCAGCTTCTCTTCCGCCGAAACGCCGAAATCCGGCAGTGCGCGATAGGACGCGCTCTTCAGCTTTTCTTCATTGCCGAGGACAGCATCGACCTCGGCCATTTCGGCAAAGACTTGGCTTTCCGTCTGCGCCGCACAGCCGGTCACGATGATGCGGGCATGCGGATTATCGCGCCGCGCGCGGCGGATCGCCTGGTGGGCCTGACGCACGGCCTCACCGGTGACGGCGCAGGTATTGACGAGGATGGCATTGTTGAGTCCGGCCTTCTCGGCCTCCGCCCGCATCACTTCGGATTCGTAGGTATTGAGACGGCAGCCGAAGGTGATGACCTCGACGCCGCTCACCGCGCCTCGGCTCCCTGCTCCGCGTCGCGCGCCCAGCTGCCTGTCTTGGGATCGACCATGCCCGACCATTCCCATTCGGCCGGGCCGGTCATGATGACGTGATCGTCGCGCTCGCGCCACTCGATCGAGAGCGAACCCGCATTCGGGCTGCTCGCAACCTTGATCGTGACATCGCGGCCGGTGCGGCCGGTGCGGGCGGCGGAAACGGCAGTGGCGCAGGCCGCCGAACCGCAGGCAAGCGTCAGGCCGGCGCCGCGTTCCCACGTCCGCGTGGTGATCGAAGACGGCGAGGTAACCTCAGCCAGGGTGATATTCGCCTTTTCGGGGAACATCGGGTGGTTTTCGAGCAGCGGCCCGAAACGGCCGAGATCGAAGGACATCACGTCCTTGTCAACCCAGAAGATCGCATGCGGATTGCCCATCGAGGCAACCGACGGCGAATGCAGCACCGGATTGTCGATCGGCCCGATCTGCAGTTCGATCCGGCTCGTATCGTAGAATTCTTCGGCAAGCGGGATCTTGTCCCATTCGAAAACGGGCTTGCCCATATCGACGGAAATCGTCCCATCCGCCTGCTCGACGGCATTGAGGATCCCGGCGACGGTCTGGAAGGTGAAGGCCTTCTTGCCGGTCTCAGCAGCGAGTGCCTGCACAACGCAGCGCGTGCCGTTGCCACAGGCCTGGGCCTTCGAGCCGTCGGAATTCAGGATATCGATCCAGGCATCAGTGCCCTCAGCCTTCGGATCATGGATCGCCATGATCTGATCGAACTGTGTTGCCGGATCGGCGTTCAGCGCAATCGCCGCAGCGGGCGTCACGGCATCCGGACGGCCGCGCATATCGACAACCAGGATCTTGTTGCCAAGCCCGTTCATCTTCGCGAATTCGACCGTCGTGCTCATTGCTGCTGCTTCCGTTGCTTTCGGCCTGTATATGGCGGAAATGCGGGGGAATTACCAGTAGGCTGCCGATTGCTCAAGCCTTGGGAACGTCGAACACTTCGCCCGCCCTCAGCGGCCGGAAACGGCCAGGCGCGATGTTGCGCGCCGCAAGCGCGGTCGCAAGTGCCGTGACCGGCGCGTCGATCGCCTCGTTCGTCAGCTGGAACGTCGCGAAGTGGTGCCCTGCCACATAGGCGGCATTGGCGAGCTCCATGCCCTCCACCGCCTCCTCTGGGTTTTGATGCTGCCCTTTCATGAACCAGCGCGGCTCGTAAGCGCCGAACGGCAGGATCGCCAGGCGGAAGCCGCCATGTTTTTCGCGGATAGCCCGGTAGTTGATGCCATCGTGAAAGCCGGTATCGCCGACATGGTAGATCTTGCCTGATGGCGTCGAGATGACGAAGGCTGCCCAGAGCGCCATGCGCCGGTCACGCGTGCCGCGCGCCGACCAGTGATGGCAGGGCTCGGCATCGATGGTGACCCCATCCCAATAAGAAAGCCGGTCGCCCCAATCCATATCGGAGATCTTCGCCTCGGGAATGGCACGGTGAATGATCGTATCGTTTCCGAGCGGCGTCACGAAATGCGGACCATGCTCCTCGAAGAGCCGCTTCAACGTCCTGGTATCGAGATGGTCATAGTGATTGTGCGAGACGAGCACGATATCGACCGGCGGCAGATCCTCGAAGCGGATGCCGGGCGGCGAGACCCGTCGCGGTCCCGCAAAGGAGAAGGGGCTGGCGCGATCCGACCAGACAGGATCCGTCAATATGTTGAGGCCCGCGACCTGGATCAGCATCGTCGCGTGGCCAACCATGGTCACCCGCAAATCCTCGCCGCTGACGCGCTCTGCAGGCTTGGCGGACGGAAACGCGCTTTGCACCGCCTTCGGCCAGCGAAAACGCCCGCCGCCGAACTGCCAGCGCATCAACTCGCGAAAACCGAGCGGCTCGACCCCATCAGGATTGAAAAAATGGACGCCATCGAAATGGTCGGAGACCGGCCCCTGGTAATAGGAATTGCGCATCTTGGCGTCGGGCATGAACGGATGGACTCTCGTGTCGGGAGGATGCATTTGGGAAGGCGCAGACGATTTGAGAAGGACCGGAAGCGCGAATTTGCCCGCTTTGGCTTGACTTTCCGGCCGCTTTCCTGTTTACCGCGCCTCAATTCTGCGACGAGCGACATGACTCCGAGCCGCCGACCGGGACCTGATCCCGGAGGTCCACACCCGACAGCGCGATGCGCCCTCGGGTGCTTTTTGGCTTTGCGTCTTGTTTTCGTCAAGGAAAAGCACGAGGTTTCCGGCATATCCGGAAACACAAGGAAGAGCCTATGTTTGAAAACCTCCAGGACCGTCTTGGATCCATTCTCAATGGACTGACAGGCCGTGGCGCGCTTTCGGAAGCCGATGTTTCCGCTGCGCTGCGCGAGGTTCGCCGTGCCCTTCTGGAAGCCGACGTTTCGCTGGAAGTCGTCCGTGGCTTCACCGACCGTGTTCGCGAAAAGGCCGTCGGCGCCGAAATTCTGAAATCGATCAAGCCCGGCCAGATGGTCGTCAAGATCGTCCATGACGAGCTGATCGAGATGCTCGGCGGCGAAGGCGTGGGCGTCGATCTGCACGCCGTTGCCCCGGTCGTCATCATGATGGTCGGCCTGCAGGGCTCCGGCAAGACCACGACCTCGGCAAAGATCGCCAAGCGGCTCACCGACCGCGACAAGAAAAAGGTGCTGATGGCGTCGCTGGATACGCGCCGTCCCGCCGCCCAGGAACAGCTGCGCCAGCTCGGCGTCCAGACAGGCGTCGATACGCTGCCTGTGATCGCTGGCCAGTCGCCGACCGATATTGCCGCCCGCGCCGTTCAGGCCGCCAAGCTTGGTGGCCACGACGTCGTCATTCTCGACACCGCCGGCCGCACGCATATCGACGAACCCTTGATGGTCGAAATGGCCGACATCAAGAAGAAGTCGAACCCGCATGAAATCCTCCTGGTCGCGGATTCGCTGACCGGTCAGGACGCCGTCAATCTTGCCCGCAATTTCGACGAGCGCGTCGGCATTACCGGCCTCGTCCTGACCCGCATGGACGGCGATGGCCGCGGCGGTGCCGCCCTTTCGATGCGCGCCGTCACCGGCAAGCCGATCAAGCTCATCGGTGTCGGCGAGCGCATGGGCGAGCTGGAAGAGTTCCACCCCCGCCGCATCGCAGACCGCATTCTCGGCATGGGCGACATCATCTCGCTGGTCGAGCGCGCCGCCGAAAACATCGACGCCGAAAAGGCAGCCGCCATGGCTGCCAAGATGGCCAAGGGCAAATTCGACCTGAACGACCTCGCCGACCAGCTGCGCCAGATGCAGAAGATGGGCGGCATGGGCGGCATCATGTCGATGATGCCCGGCATGTCGGGCATGAAGGACAAGATGGCTTCGGCCGGTCTGAATGACAGCCTGTTCGGCCGCCAGCTCGCCATCATCTCCTCGATGACCAAGGCCGAGCGCGCCAATCCCGACATGCTGAAGCATTCGCGCAAGAAGCGTATCGCCGCCGGCTCCGGCACCGATGCCTCCGACATCAACAAGCTTCTGAAGATGCACCGCCAGATGGCGGACATGATGAAGATGATGGGCGGCAAGGGCAAAGGCGGCCTGATGAAGCAGATGATGGGCGGCCTCGCCGGCAAGATGGGTCTTGGCGGCATGGGTGGCGGAATGGGCGGCATGCCCGACCTCTCGAACATCGACCCGAAGCAGCTGGAAGCGCTCCAGAAGCAGGCTGAAGCGGCGGGTCTTGGAAAGCCGGGCGGCGGCATGCCGGGCCTTGGCGGACTTCCGGGCCTGGGCGGCGCCAAGCTGCCGGGTCTGGGTGGCGGTTTCCCGGGGCTTCCCGGTTTGCCCAAGAAGAAGTGAAAGGGTCGCCTGAACGATGATTGATCCTGAAATCAAAGCCCAGCTTTCGAGCTACCGCCAGTCGATCGACAATATCGACGCGGCACTCGTCCACATTCTGGCCGAACGCTTCCGCTGCACCAAAGAGGTCGGCGTTCTCAAGGCCAAGTACCAGCTGCCGCCGGCCGATCCGGCGCGCGAAGAATACCAGATCGAACGCCTTCGCCGCCTGGCCAAGGATGCCAATCTGGATCCGGATTTCGCCGAGAAGTTCCTGAACTTCATCATCAAGGAAGTCATCCGGCATCATGAGCAGATCGCTGCGGACCACGCCGCAGCAAAATGAACCTGCCGCCCTACGAAGCGGTCAAGAAAAGCCTAAGGAGTAAATGACATGGCACTGAAAATTCGTCTCGCACGCGGTGGTTCCAAGAAGCGCCCGTACTACCACATCGTTCTCGCTGACGCCCGTTCGCCGCGCGATGGCCGCTTCCTGGAGAACCTCGGTTCCTGGAACCCGATGCTCGCCAAGGACAACGACGCGCGCATCAAGCTCGACAACGACCGTATCAAGCATTGGCTCGATCAGGGCGCACAGCCGACCGACCGCGTTCTGCGCTTCCTGAACGAAGCTGGTCTCGCCAAGCGCGACACCAAGAACAACCCGGAAAAGGCAAAGCCGGGCAAGAAGGCTCAGGAGCGCGCTGCTGAGAAGGCTCAGAAGGCTGCTGACGCCGCCGAAGCTGCAGCTTCCGCAGAATAATCCGCAAGGATTTCGTTTCGAACGGGCGGCATGGCGACATGCCGCCCGTTTTCGTTTTCATTCCGGCGCACTTCGTTTATGAGAGGCTTGAACGCGGATCGATGCAGAATTCGGATGAAGGACACCATGACAAAGCTTGAGAACCCCGTGCTGATGGGCACCATAGGCGGCGCGCAGGGCATCCGCGGGGAAGTTCGTGTCAAGCCTTATACGGCCGACCCGACGGCACTCGGCGATTACGGCCACCTGCACAGCCTCGATGGCCGCGTCTTCGAAATTCTCGAACTGCGCGAGATGAAGAACATGGTCGTCGTCCGCTTCCGCGGCATCAACGACCGCAACGCCGCAGAGGCGCTGAACGGCCTCGAGCTCTATATGGAACGCGACAATCTTCCCGATGACGAGCTGGAGGAGGACGAGTTCTATTATGCCGATCTCGAAGGCCTCGAAGCGCTCGACGACAAGGGCGTCAGCTACGGCACGATCACGGGCGTTTTCGACTTCGGCGCCGGCGATCTGCTGGAACTGAAAGGCCCGGGCAAGCGCCCGGTGCTGATCCCCTTCTCCGAAGCTTCGGTGCTGGAGATCGACCTCGAAGGCGGCACGATCCGTATCGACCCGATGGCAGCCGGCCTGATCGACGATCCGGAAGACATCTCCAAGCTCGCCACCGGCAAGCCGAAGAAAAAGAAGTAAGCCATGGCCTTCCGGGCAAGCGTGCTGACCCTCTATCCGGAGATGTTTCCGGGCCATCTCGGCTTTTCGCTGTCAGGCAAGGCGATGGAGCGCGGGCAGTGGTCGCTGGAAACCGTCCAGATCCGCGATTTCTCCACCGACAAGCACCGGACGGTCGATGATACGCCCGCTGGCGGCGGCGCCGGCATGGTGTTGAAGCCGGATGTGCTCGCCCGCGCCATCGATACTGTTTCCGAAAACGACAATCGCCCGCGCCTGCTGATGAGCCCGCGCGGCAAGCCCCTGACGCAGCAGCGCGTCCGCGAACTCGCCGCTGGCGAAGGCGTGATCATCGTCTGCGGACGTTTCGAAGGCGTGGACCAACGGGTGATCGAGGCGCGCCAGCTCGAGGAAGTCTCGATCGGCGACTATGTGCTCTCAGGCGGCGAACCGGCGGCGCTGACGCTTCTCGACGCCATCATCCGTATCCTGCCCGGCGTCATGGGCAACGATCTCTCGGGCCTGCATGAAAGCTTCGAAGGCGGTCTGCTGGAGCATCCGCATTATACCCGTCCCCAGGAATGGGAAGGCCGCGAGATCCCTGCGATCCTCACGTCGGGCAATCACGGTGCCATCGAGAAATGGCGGCATGAACAGGCCGTTGACCTGACGAGGAAACGACGGCCCGACCTCTTGGAAGAATAGGCGCCCGGAAGACCAGGCGCCTCGTTTGTCAGGTTGCGGCGCCAACGGCAGAGCCGCGCGTGCTCATCCTCAGCACGTAATAGACCAGACCACCGATACCGACGCCGAAGAACCAGCCATAGGTACCCCACCAATCCGGCAGGATCGATGTGAAGGTCGGCAGGATCGACGAGAACACCATGCCGACGATAAAGGCGATGAAGGCGTTGGTGTGCCAGCCGTTCTGGAAGCGGAATTCGCCGTCTTCGCGGTAGAGTGCCGCGACGTTAAGTTCGCCTTTCCGGATCAGATAGTAGTCCACCATCATCACCCCGAAGATCGGCCCCATCGTCGAGCCGATGAAGTTGACGAAATGCGCCGCACCCGTCTCCCAGGGCGCGAACGGATAAAGCACCAGCGCGATCAGAGCCGCGATATAGCCGCCCCGCTTAAAGCTGATCTGCCGCGGGAAGACGTTCGAGAAGTCGAAGGCCGGCGACACGAAGTTGGCGACGACGTTGATGCCGAGCGTCGCGACCGCAAAGGTCAGAGCCGCCAGCAGCGCCAGGAACCAGCTGTCGAACTTCGCCGAGATCGCTTCGGGATGCAGCAGCACCTCACCATAAACCGTGAAAGCCGCCGTCGTCGTCACGCCCGCGACCAGGCAGAAGGCCAGCAGGTTAATCGGCAGGCCCCAGAGATTGCCTTTGCGCAAGGTCTTCGTGTCCTTGGCATAGCGGGAGAAGTCGCAAAAGTTCAGGTAGAGCGCAGCGAAATAGGTGATCCAGGTCGCCGCGACCGCAGCGAGTGCCGGGAAGGAACCGGGTTCACCTGGAACGCCCGCATCCTTCGTCTTTTCGAGCAGCACATCGCGCGGGATCTCGCTGCCGAAGGAGAAAGTCCCCGCCTTGACGACGAGATAGACGGCAAGCACCAGCATCATGATCCAGACCGCAGGCCCGGCCCAATCCTGAAACTTGCGGACGGTTTCCATGCCGCGCTGGATAATCAGCAACTGCAGCGCCCAGATGATCACGTAGCAGATGAGCTCCAGCGTCGAATGACCGAGCATGTGGCTGTTTTGGTGGAAGGCGAGAATGCTGTCGTTGCGGATAAGGAGCGCAACGATCGCACCCGAAGCCGCCGCCGTTTGCGCGCCATACCAAAAGCAGGCAACGACGGCGCGTACCAGCGCCGGGAGGTTGGCGCCGAACGTGCCGAAGGAAGCACGGGCGAGAACTGGGAAAGGCACGCCCGTCTTGACGCCGGCATTGCCGACAAGGCTCATCAAGCAGAAGATGACCAGCGAACCGATGCCGATCGCAATCACGAAATTGATGAAGCTGCCGCACAGCAGGAAAAGACTTGCGGCGAGGTAATAGCCCCAAAGACTATGGACGTCAGACGTCCAGACGTTGAAAATACTGAAGGCGCCCCACTTCCTCTCTTCTGCAGGCGCCAAGTCCTCGTTATACAACGAAGGCGATGGATTGCTTATAGACATTCATTCCCCTCCAAATTCCCACGGGTCATGATTTGGCCCGAATCAGAATCTGCTCCTAAATTAGGCATTCGACAAATATTTAATCAGGGAACTCGCTGCCTTGATTGCGCGCAGCATCCGGCAACCGGCACACAGGACGGACGCTTCCTGCTGTTTTTCAGGGCTGGAGGGGTGACAAAGCCTGCGCGATAGGGTATGCGCACGCCCGGAATGGGAAAAAATCCCATCAACCACGTAAAGAAAAGCAGACGAATTCGCTCCTGCCTTCACCGGCATATATCCGAGGCTTCGCCAAAGATAGATCGTAGAGCGCTCTGGCTGTTGAACCAACAAAGAGGTTGAGTCATGAACATCATCCAGCAGCTTGAGGCCGAACAGGTCGCCAAGATCGAAGCCAAGCGCACCCTGCCTGAATTCTCCCCGGGCGACACCGTCCGCGTCAACGTGAAGGTCACGGAAGGCACGCGTACCCGCGTCCAGGCCTACGAAGGCGTTTGCATCGCCCGCTCCGGCGGCGGCCTGCAGGAAAACTTCACAGTCCGCAAGATATCCTACGGCGAAGGCGTCGAGCGCGTATTCCCGGTTTATTCGCCGATGATCGAAAGCGTCGAAATCGTTCGCCGCGGTAAGGTCCGTCGCGCCAAGCTCTACTACCTGCGCGACCGTCGCGGTAAGTCTGCCCGTATCGTTGAAGACACCGGCGTTCGCGCCCGCAAGCTCAACGACGCCGAGCGCGCCGCCGTTGCCGAGGAAAAGGCACGTCTGGAAGCTGAAAAGGTTGCAGCAGCACAGGCTCTCGCCGCCGAAAAGGCAGCAGCCGAAGCCGCTGAAGCAAAGGCAGCTGCAGAAGCAGCAGCCGCTGCTGAGCCTGCAGCAGAATAAGTTCTGCCCAGCGCAAAATTCTTGCATGAAAAGGCGGTCTTCGGGCCGCCTTTTCTGTTTTAGAGCCGCAGCCGCGCACTGGCCGCTCTTGCCATCGCATTCTCTTCTATGACAGTTTCCGCCAGCCACATTTTACCGGGGATTTTCAGCATGCTTTTCCGCCGCACCATTCTCGCGGGCCTCGCGGCCCTTTCGCTTTCGCCGCTCGCCGCCGTTGCCGAAAGCCTGCCTGATCTCGGCGGCAAGTCGGTCGTGGTCGTGACCGAAAACGCTTATCCCCCGCTGCAGTTTGTCGATCCGAAATCCGGCAAGCAGATCGGCTGGGAATATGATGCGATGAACGAGATCGCCAAGCGGCTGAATTTCAAGGCCGAATACCAGAACACCAGCTGGGACGCGATGATCCAGGCGGTCTCCGACAACCAGTACAACATCGGCATGACCGGCATCACCATCAAGGACGACCGCAAGACGAAGGTCGATTTCTCCGACCCCTACATGCGCTCGCAGCAGTTCATGCTTGTCCGCGCCGATGAAAACCGCTTCACCGACGGCAAGACTTTCGGCGCCTTCAAGGACGGCTTGGTCGGCGCCCAGCCGGGCACCTCGCCCTTCTATACCGCCGTCTACGAAATCCTCGACGGCAACGAGCAGAACCCGCGCATCAAGCTCTTCGAAACCTTCGGCGCCACCGTTCAGGCCCTGAAGACCGGAGACGTCGATACGGTGCTGACCGACGGTGTCGCCGCCAAGGGCTATGTCGACGCGTCGAACGGTACGCTCAAGGTCATCGGCGGCCCGCTCGGTACCGAGGACTTCGGCTTCATCTTCCCAAAGGGCTCGGATCTCGTTGCCCCTGTGAACGCCGCCATTGCCAGCCTCAAGGCCGACGGCACACTCGATGCGCTGAACAAGAAGTGGTTCCTCGACTACAAGATGGGCCAGTAATTCCGGATCATCGCAGATGGCGCCACACCCATCCCCGCGATCCGAGAAGGGCGACTATCCCTGGTGGCTGGTCGCCCTTGCCGTTATCGGCATCATCCTCGCCATCGTCATCGTCACCAACGGCATCTATGCGCAGGTCTTCCAGACCGTCTTCAACGGCGTCTGGATCACTGTTTTCGTCACCATCGTCGCCTTTGTGCTGGCAACGATTCTCGGCCTTGGAATCGCACTCCTCGGGCTGTCCGACAGCAAGGTGCTGCGGCAGATCTCGCGTTTCTATATCGAGATCATCCGCGGCATCCCCATGCTGGTGCTGCTCTTCTACGTCGCCTTCGTCGGCGCGCCCGGCATTGTCGCTGCCTATAATTTCCTGATCACACCGCTGGTGAAATCGGGCATCGCCGAACCCATTCTCGTTCGCGACCTGTCGCTGATGTGGCGGGCGATTATCGCGCTGATGATCGGCTACTCCTCCTTCATCGCCGAAGTCTTCCGCGCCGGTATCCAGTCCGTCGATCACGGCCAGATCGAAGCCGCCAAGGCCCTCGGCCTGTCGCGCTATCATCGCTTCCGGCTCGTCATCTTCCCGCAGGCGATCCGCGTCATCTTCCCGCCACTCTCCAACGACTTCGTCTCGATGGTGAAAGACTCATCCCTGGTCTCTGTGCTCGGCGTCTCCGACATCACGCAGATGGGCAAGGTTTACGCCTCCGGCTCCTTCCGCTTCTTCGAGACCTACTCGATCGTCACCTACATATACCTGATCCTGACCATCGGCCTGTCGCTGGGGCTGAGACAGGTGGAGCAGCGGATGCGCCGCAAGTACGGACGATAGTCCCGACGATTCGAATTGCCGTTTATGAGAAAAATCGCTATATCCAGCCTCATGGAAAGCAAGTTCAAGTGCACAGGCGCGCATATTTTCGTGCTGCAGGACCATTATCGCCTGCCGGCGCGGTTCTTTGCGTGCGTTTCGGGCGCTCTCAACAGCCGACTTCGTTGATCGAATGACGGCCGGCGGGCTTTTCCGCCATTTCCTTTTTCCATTGCATCCAAAAACGGACATACCGCTATGAGCGCACCGCGTACCCTTTACGACAAGATCTGGGACGATCACCTGGTTGACGAACAGGCCGACGGCACCTGTCTTCTCTACATCGACCGCCATCTGGTCCATGAAGTCACCTCCCCGCAGGCTTTCGAAGGCCTGCGCATGACGAACCGCAAGGTTCGTGCGCCGGAGAAGACGCTGGCGGTGGTCGATCACAACGTTCCGACCTCTCCCGATCGCCACCTCGGCATCAAGAACGAGGAAAGCCGCATCCAGGTCGAGCAGCTGGCGATCAATGCCGCCGAGTTCAACGTCGAGTATTACTCGGAGAACGACAAGCGCCAGGGCATCGTTCACATCATTGGACCGGAACAGGGCTTCACCCTACCGGGCATGACGATCGTCTGCGGCGACAGCCACACCTCTACGCACGGCGCCTTCGGCTCGCTTGCCCATGGTATCGGCACCTCTGAAGTCGAGCACGTTCTCGCCACCCAGACGCTGATCCAGAAGAAGGCCAAGAACATGCTGGTGCAGGTCGACGGCCAGCTGCCGCCGGGCGTCACCGCCAAGGATATCGTTCTCGCCATCATCGGCGAAATCGGCACGGCCGGCGGTACCGGCTACGTCATCGAGTATGCCGGCGAAGCCATCCGCGCGCTGTCGATGGAAGGCCGCATGACGATCTGCAACATGTCGATCGAAGGCGGCGCCCGCGCCGGCCTGATCGCGCCTGACGAAATCACCTTCGAATACCTGAAGGACAAGCCGCGCGCGCCGAAGGGCGCCGAGCGCGAACAGGCGATCGCCTACTGGAAGACGCTGAAGACCGACGAAGGCGCCCATTTCGACCGCATCGTCAAGCTCAACGCCGCCGAACTGCCGCCGATCGTCTCCTGGGGCTCCTCGCCTGAAGACGTCATCTCGGTTCAGGGCATCGTTCCGAACCCGGACGATATCAAGGACGAAACCAAGCGTACCTCCAAGTGGCGCGCGCTCGACTATATGGGCCTGAAGCCCGGTACGCCGATCACCGACATCAACATCGACCGCGTCTTCATCGGCTCCTGCACCAACGGCCGCATCGAAGACCTGCGCGAAGTTGCCAAGGTCGTCGAAGGCAAGACCGTTGCCTCCACCGTCAGCGCCATGATCGTCCCGGGCTCCGGCCTGGTGAAGGAACAGGCGGAGAAGGAAGGCCTCGACAAGATCTTCAAGGCCGCGGGCTTCGACTGGCGCGAGCCGGGCTGCTCGATGTGCCTCGCGATGAACGACGACCGCCTGAAGCCCGGCGAGCGTTGCGCCTCGACTTCCAACCGCAACTTCGAGGGCCGCCAGGGCTTCAAGGGCCGCACCCATCTCGTGTCGCCCGCCATGGCTGCTGCTGCGGCGATTGCCGGCCACTTCGTCGATATCCGCGAATGGAACTGAGCGTCTAACTGCATAAAATGAAAAGGGCGGCCTCGAGCCGCCCTTTTTTGTTTCTGAATAATATCAGAACGTCGCCGTATAAGGATCAGGCCCCATCCGGGCACCCTTGTCATCCAGTTTGGCAATCGCAGCCATATCGTCCGCATCCAGCTTGAAATCGAAGACATTGAAGTTCTCTTCGATGCGTGACGGCGTTACCGATTTCGGGATGACCACCAGACCGGTGTCGATATGCCAGCGGATGATCACCTGCGCCGGCGTCTTGCCGTGCTTCTTGGCGATCTCACCGATGACGGCATTAGCGATGAACTTGCCCTGCCCGAGCGGGCTCCAGGATTCCGTTACGATGTTGAGCTTCTTGTGCGCCTCCTGCGCCGCCTTCTGCTGGAAATCAGGATGCAGCTCGATCTGGTTGATGACGGGCACGACGCCGGTATCGCCGATGATGTGCTCAAGATGATCGGGATAGAAGTTCGACACGCCGATCGAGCGCGCCCGGCCCTCTTCCTTGATCTTCACGAAAGCCTTCCACGTCTCGCGATAGAGGCCGCGATGCGGCGACGGCCAGTGGACGAGATAGAGATCGACATAGTCCATGCCGAGCTTCTTCAGGCTGCCGTCGAAGGCGCGAAGCGTATTGTCATAACCCTGATCGGGGTTGCGCAACTTGGTGGTGATGAAAACGTCCTTGCGGTCGAGACCGGAAGAGCGGAAGCCCTCGCCGACGCCCTGTTCGTTGTCGTAGCCGGACGCCGTGTCGATATGGCGGTAACCGGCTTGCAGCGCCTTCAGCACCGTCGGCGCGGCGATATCCTGCGGCGTCTGCCAGACGCCCAGGCCTACCTGCGGAATGGAATGTCCGTCATGGAAAGTAATGATGGGTTGATTGGCCACAATATGTCTCCGTCAATTTGAAAGCCGGCGCGCCCGAGGCAGCGCGACGTCGAGAAGCCATATAGGACGGCGGCGAAGAATTATCACCCCTTGAGATTCAGAGAACCCGGACGACCGTCCCCTTGCGCATGTGGGGCAGCATGCGGCGCATGTCCTGCGGCTTGACCGCGACGCACCCGTCCGTCGGCTGGTAGCCGGGACGGATCAGATGGAAGAAGATCGCCGAGCCGCGATACCGCGCCCGCGAAGACACGTTCCAATCCATGACGAGGCAGACGTCGTAAAGCCCGTCCTTGCGCTTCAGTTCCTCATGGCTCTGCTTGAAGGGCGCCTTGACCAGACGGTTATAATTGGCGTTCTCAGCCTGATCGCACCAGAGCATGTCGGCACGGATGCGCGAAAGCGCAAGCGGCGTCGTGATCCGCTGTGGACGCTCGCCGCGCCGGAAGCCGTACAGCAGCTTCATCGAGGCCACCGGCGTTGCCCCATCCCCCTCGCGCTTCAAGACGCTACGGCCCGTCCGGCCGATCGCTGCAGACACGACGATAGGCCCGCACTGCACCAGCGCCCGGCTCTTTTTTCCCGGTTGAGGCCTCACAAGGATGGTGGAGATACGCTTTGCCGCTCTCTGCCTTGTTTTTTCCATTATTGTCACATGTTTTTGTTTTGCTTGGATGTTCGATGAAATCATATCGATCCGGGCGCTGCAACCGCGTGTCTTGCGCTCTTTGCCAATCATCGAATTTGGCGTAGGACTTGTAAGACGGAACCTGAGGAACAAAGCCGCATGACCGCACGCACCATTCTACTGGTGGATGACGATGACGACCTCCGCGAAACCCTGACGGAGCAGCTCGCGCTCTATGAGGAATTCACGGTTCTCCAGGAATCGACCGCCGGCAAAGGCGTGCAGGCTGCCCGTGGAGCACCGATCGACCTTCTGATCATGGACGTCGGCCTGCCTGACATGGACGGCCGCGAAGCCGTCAAGCTGCTGCGCAAGGGCGGTTTCAAGGCGCCGATCATCATGCTGACCGGGCACGACACCGATTCCGACACAATTCTCGGCCTCGAGGCCGGCGCCAACGACTACGTGACCAAACCCTTCCGCTTCGCCGTCCTGCTCGCCCGCATCCGCGTGCAGCTGCGCCAGCACGAGCAAAGCGAAGACGCTACCTTCACGGTCGGTCCCTATCTCTTCAAGCCGAGCCAGAAACTGCTGACCGCCGAAAACGGCCAGAAGATCCGGCTGACGGAAAAGGAAGCGGCGATCATCCGCTATCTCTACCGCGCCGAACAGAAGGTCGTGACCCGCGATGTGCTGCTCGAAGAGGTCTGGGGCTACAATTCCGGCGTCACCACGCATACGCTGGAAACCCACGTCTATCGCCTGCGCCAGAAGATCGAGCGCGACCCGTCCAATGCCGAAATCCTCGTCACCGAGAACGGCGGATACAAGATCATACCGTGAGGCAGATGCGCAGATGGCGCTGACAGACGACATACACACGCTCTCGCAGCTGCCGCTCTTCAACGGCATGTCGGACGACCAGCTGCGCCTGGTCGCCTTCGGCGCCGATCGCCGCGTCATCTCCACCGGCCAGATGCTATTTCGCGAAGGCTCTCCGGCGGAGAGCGCCTATGTGGTCATCAGCGGCGCGCTGGAGCTCACCGTGATGGACAAGGATGGGCATCATCGGGTGCAGCGTGTCGCGGGACCGGGCACCCTGTTGTCGGAGCTCGCGCTGGTCACGCTCGTAGAGCGCAAGTGCACGGCTGTCGCCCGCGAGGATACGGGCATCATCCGCATCACCCGCGCGCTCTTCCATCGCCTCATCGAGGAATATCCGGAAGCCGCCAAACTCATCGAAAACCGCATCCGCGACAACATCGCGGAGCTCGCTGCGCGTGCCACGGCGCAGCTCCACCGCTTTTCCTGATCAGAGATTGAAGTAGGCCGTCACGGGAACGTGGTCGGACGGCTTCTCCCATCCGCGCGCTTCCTTGAGGATCTCGACACGCTGCAGCAGCGGCCCGAGGTCGGATGACGACCAGATATGGTCGAGCCGGCGGCCCTTGTCCGCCGCTTCCCAATCCTTGGCCCGGTAGCTCCACCACGTATAGAGCTTCTCATTGGCAGGCACATGCTGGCGCATCAGATCGAGCCAGGCACCGCGCTTGATGACCTCGAGCAGCCCCTCGGTCTCAACAGGCGTATGGCTGACGATCTTCAGGAGCTGCTTGTGCGACCAGACGTCGTGCTCCAGAGGAGCGATATTGAGATCGCCGACCAGGATCGAGGACGTGTTGGGCTCGGCATTGGCCTTTAGCAGTTTCATCTCATCGACGAAATTGAGCTTGTGGGCGAATTTCGGATTGATCGCGATGTCAGGCTCGTCGCCGCCCGCCGGCACATAGAAATTATGCAACCGGATACGGCGCCCGCCGCGCTCGAAAATACCCGAGATATGCCGCGCATGGCCGACATCGCCGTAGTCGAAGCGGTGATCCTCGACGATCGGCAGGCGCGATGCGATCGCCACGCCATGATAGCCCTTCTGGCCGTGAAACAGGATGTGCTCGTAGCCCATTGCCTTCAGCGGCGCCAAAGGAAACAGTTCGTTCGGAACCTTGGTTTCCTGCAGGCAGAGGATGTCAGGTTGATGCTTGAGCAGGAATTTCTCGACGATCGGCATCCGGAGACGGACGGAATTGATGTTCCAGGTCGTGATCGAGAAGCTCATGCCAATGCCTTTCATCGAGGGGTGAAAAGGCTTTAGAGCAAAGCAGTGCCGGAGGAAACGGGCGGCAAAAGAAAACGCCCGGACAAAGCCGGGCGTCGCTTCAATGGGATGAGATCGGCGGGGTCAATCGCGCGAGGCGGCCGTCCCAGGAATGCTTTCGTAAGGCACCCGGAACACCTTGTCGTCGAATTGCACGCCGGTCTTGACGTTGAACACCATGACCGAGGTGTCCTTGCCCTGATTGTCGGTGATCGTCCACTGGCGCAGGTCGTAAGTCTTCGGATCGAACATCATGGTGATCGTCGAATTGCCGAAAACGGTGTTGTTGCCAAGCGCGATCGTCGTCAGGTCCGACTCTTCCTTGACGCTCTTCACCGAACCATCGCTGAGATTGATCTTCTGTGCCAGCAGTAGGCTGAGCGGCGTCTTCGACAGCGGATAGAGGTTCCAGGTCTTGAGCTTCAGATTGCCGATCGCGACATTCTTGCCGTCGGCAATCACCCGGATTGGCGACGGGTCGTCGTAGTTGAAGCGCAGCTTGCCGGGCCGTTCGATGAAGAACTTGCCGCCCGTTTGCTCGCCACGCGGACCGAACTGCACGAACTCGCCCTGCATGGTACCGACGCTCGAAAAATGGTCGGCGATCGCCTGTGCCGTCGAAGAGCCCGCGGCTGCCGCCTGAGCAAAAGCATTGAACGGTAATGCGGCCGACAAGGCGCCGAGCGCCATCGCGCCCAGCATATGGCGGCGCGTCAGCGAAAAGCCGTTCAGGAATGAATCGGAGTTGTTCATCTAGGTCTCCTTTATGCGACCTGCTTGCTGCCGAAAGGCGGCGTCTTCATGGCGCAGACGCATAGCTGCAACAGGTAACGTTTTCGAGGCGATCAGGTTTCCGTGAAGCCGTTGCCTCAAAAGATATTTCTTGAACTCTAGCGGTCAAGGATATCACTTTTGGTGGGAACGAGAATTTCTCGTTTTCCGGCGTGGTTCGCCGGGCCGATGACGCCTTCCTGTTCCATCCGTTCGATCAGTGACGCAGCCCTGTTGTAGCCGATACCGAGACGCCGCTGGATATACGAGGTGGAAGCCTTGCCGTCGTTCAGAACGATAGCAACCGCCTGATCGTAGGGATCATCGGAATCCGCGAGATTGGATGTTCCGGACGGACCACCACCATACTCGCCGTCTTCGTCGTCATCAGCCGTGATGGCATCAAGATACTGAGGCGCGCCCTGCGTCTTCAGGAATGAAACGATCTCCTCGACTTCCATATCGGCCACGAACGGGCCGTGGACGCGCTGGATGCGGCCGCCGCCGGCCATGTAGAGCATGTCGCCCATGCCGAGCAGCTGTTCTGCACCCTGCTCGCCAAGAATCGTGCGGCTGTCGATCTTCGACGTCACCTGGAAGGAAATGCGGGTCGGGAAGTTGGCCTTGATCGTGCCGGTGATGACGTCGACGGACGGACGCTGCGTCGCCATGATGACATGGATACCAGCGGCACGCGCCATCTGCGCCAGACGCTGCACCGCGCCTTCGATGTCCTTGCCGGCGACCATCATTAGGTCGGCCATTTCGTCGATGATGACGACGATGTAGGGCATCGGCTGCAGATCGAATTCTTCCGTCTCGTACATTGCTTCGCCGGTATGACGATCGAAACCGGTCTGCACGGTACGCGAAATCTGCTCGCCCTTGGCAAGCGCCTGCTCCACGCGGGCATTGAAGCCGTCGATATTGCGGACGCCGATCTTCGACATCTTCTTGTAGCGCTCTTCCATCTCGCGGACGGTCCACTTGAGCGCAACGACGGCCTTCTTCGGATCGGTAACGACGGGCGACAGCAGATGGGGGATGCCGTCATAGACGGAGAGTTCCAGCATCTTCGGATCGATCATGATCAGGCGGCACTGTTCCGGCGTCATCCGGTAGAGCAGCGACAGGATCATCGTGTTGATGGCGACGGATTTACCGGAACCGGTGGTACCGGCGACCAGCAGATGCGGCATCTTGGCGAGGTCGGCGATGACGGCTTCGCCGCCGATCGTCTTGCCGAGCGCCATGGCGAGCTTCGCCTTGGATCCCTCGAAATCACGCGACGCGATCAGCTCGCGCAGGTAGACGGTCTCGCGGGTCGAATTCGGCAGTTCGATACCGATGGCGTTGCGGCCCGGCACGACGGCGACGCGGGCAGCGATCGCGCTCATCGAGCGGGCAATATCGTCGGCAAGGCCGATGACACGGGACGACTTGATACCCGGAGCAGGCTCCAGTTCGTAGAGCGTGACGACCGGGCCGGGGCGGACATGGATGATCTCGCCCTTGACCCCGAAATCTTCGAGAACGCCTTCGAGCATCCGCGCATTCTGTTCCAGCGCATCGGCGGACAGCGTGCTGTCGCGGACGACATTTTTCGGCTCGGCCAGAAGATGCATCGGCGGCAGCTGGAAACCTTCGGGACGGATGAAGCTGCCCTGCGATTCGCGGTCAAGACGCGCGCCTGGCTTCGGGCGGGATGCTGCAGGCGTCACCCGCGGCTCGTGCTTGCCCCCGGAGCGCGCCGGGGCACGCATCATCCAACCATCCTCGTCGTCATCGGGAAGGATATCGGCGGGGCGAGGCGGCATGTCGGCGTCAAACGCATCATCGTCGTCATCGTCATCGAGCGAAATCGACGGCGCGGAGACGATACGGCGCTGCGAGGCCGCACCCACATCCATCGACGGGTCCATGCGCTCGCCACGGCCGGCAGGCGCCTTGGCGCGCACAGGCTCGTTGAGCTTGCCGAATTCGTCATCGTTGAAATCGTAGGGCGATTCGAAGTCGCTCTGGCGGCGCTTGCGCGGCCCCATGCCGAAGATGCGGCGCATGCGCGCCTGGCTCATGTACCAGGCATGTGTCAGGGCGCCGAAGGCAAGCCAGCCGCCTTCATCATCGCCATCATCCTCATCGGCTTCGCCAACCGAACGGGCCTTGGAGCGCGTTTCGGTAAAGTCCTCGGCAATATCGTCATCTTCTTCGGTGCGGCCAACCAGACCGGCCGCAAACAGCATCATCCAGACGGTCGGCACGGCGAAGACACAGCCGACGGCGGTTGCGAATGTTCCGGTTGGATAGGCGCCGACGAACAGTGCCGGGAAGCGCAGAATCATGTCGCCGATGACGCCGCCGATACCGTTCGGGATCGGCCAGGTCAGTGGTGGCGGAAAGCAGCCGATGACGGCAGAGGAAAGCACCGAGCCGAGCGCCCACGCACCGCCGCGCGCCGGGATGCGGCTGATATGACGGCCGGAGATCATCGCCAAAGCCCAGGCAACGACTGGCAGAAGCGCAATGACGCTCGCAAGTCCGAAGAACTGCATCGCCAGATCGGCAAAGGCAGCACCGCTATAGCCGAGGATATTGCTCGGAGCATTGCCGGTTGCGTAGGAATAGCTTGGATCGGCGACGTTCCATGTGGCCAGCGCCGCAACGGCAAGCGCCAGCATCAGGAAGATCGCAAAGCCCAGAAGAGCCTGCGCCTGCCTGAACAGGAACCCTGAAAGGGAGAAACGGTCCGGCCGGCTATCGATCGCCGGCGACGTGCTTCTTGCCATATGTCCTACCGTCCATGTGCTGCGGCGCGAATCGCTCTCGCAATTCACGCAGAATGCGTCTCTTCCACCTAACCAGAGGACGGTTAAAGCGGTGTTAACCATGACATCAGGGTATTAGTATGTTGAAAATAAAAGGGCCCGAACCTTGGAAGGTCCGGGCCAAAATGCGGTCTATGTTTTCGATAGGCCGCGACGGGCTGTTCAGCGGCGCCCTTTTTGCCGGGCGCCGCAATCCCCTGATTACGAATGGTAGGCAGCTTCGCCGTGGGTCGCGAGATCGAGACCTTCGCGTTCGGCTTCGACGGCAACACGCAGGCCGACGATGAGATCGACAACCTTGTAGAGGATCGCCGAACCGACGCCGCACCATACGATGGTTGTGGCGATAGCCGTCAGCTGGGTGACGACCTGGCCGCCCATCGTTACACCTTCGGCATAGCCGACGCCGCCGAGTGACGCGCTGGCGAAAATGCCGGTGGCGATAGCACCGAACATGCCGCCGACGCCGTGAACGCCGAAGACGTCAGCCGTGTCGTCATATCCGAACTTGTTCTTCACCACCGAGACGAAGAAGTAGCAAAGCGGCGAAACGATCAGACCCATGACGATCGCGCCCATCGGGCCGACGATACCGGCAGCAGGCGTGATGGCAACGAGACCAGCGACCATGCCGGAAGCGCCACCGAGCATCGATGCCTTGCCGCGTGTCAGGGTTTCGACAATCGCCCAGGAGATGACGGCAGCAGCGGTCGCAACGAAGGTGTTGACCGTTGCGAGCATGGCGCCACCCGAAGCTTCGAGGTTGGAGCCGGCGTTAAAGCCGAACCAGCCGAACCAGAGCATCGAAGCACCGACCATGGTCAGCGTCATCGAATGCGGAGCCATCATGTCCTTGCCGTAGCCGGTACGCTTGCCGACCATGATCGCGCCGATCAGACCGGCAACGCCGGCGTTGATGTGAACGACGGTACCGCCTGCGAAGTCCAGCGCGCCCATCTTGAAGAGCAGGCCGTTGGCGTCCCAGACCATGTGAGCGATCGGGAAGTAAACGAAGGTTGCCCAGAGTGCGCAGAACAGAACGACTGCCGAGAACTTGATGCGTTCGGCAAAGGCGCCGACGATCAGGGCAGGCGTGATGGCAGCAAAGGTCATCTGGAACATCGCGAAGATGAACTCAGGAATGACAACGCCCTGCGAGAAGGTTGCAGCCGTCGTATCCTTGGTGACGCCGGCAAAGAACATCTTGGCCGTGCCGCCCCAATACGGGCTTTCCGAGCCGCCGAAGGCGAAGGAGTAGCCGTAGATGACCCAGATCAGCATCAGAACCGCAGCAACCATCGTGCACTGCATCAGAACCGAAAGCATGTTCTTGGCGCGAACGAGACCGCCGTAGAACAGTGCCAGGCCAGGCAGGATCATGAAGAGAACCAGCAGCGTGGAGATGAACATGAAGGCGGTGTCGCCCTTGTCGGCGACCGGAGCAGCAGCAGCGGCAGCGGCCGGAGCGGCCGTCGTCGCGGCGTCCTGTGCAAAAGCAGCGACCGGCGCCAGAAGCGCAGCCGATGCAGCGCCGAACCGCGCAAATGTGGAAGAAAACTTCGAAATTGACATTGGTAAAAAGCTCCTTGCTCAGCGGTTCTTAGAGCGCTTCGGTATCGGTTTCGCCCGTGCGGATGCGGACGGCGTGGTCGATGGAGTAGACGAAGATCTTGCCGTCGCCGATCTGGCCGGTCTTGGCCGACGATGCGATGGCTTCGACCGCCTTGTCGACGATCTCGGTGGCGACTGCGATTTCGATCTTGAGCTTCGGCAGGAAGCTGACCGCATATTCGGTGCCGCGATAAATTTCAGTATGTCCCTTTTGGCGCCCGTAGCCCTTAACTTCGGTCACGGTCAGGCCTTGGATGCCGATCGCGGTGAGGGCTTCGCGGACCTCATCGAGCTTGAACGGCTTGATAATGGCCATCACAATTTTCATCTGGTTTCCCATCCTTCGTTATCCTCGGCACGGAGCCGACTCTCCTTGCCGCTGACGTTTGCGAGCAGCGACCGGGGATATACATTCAAGGGGCGTGCCAGATTCGAGGCGCGTTATAAGTTATTGAAAAGTAAAGATGATATCGAGAGGTGCCAATTTTGAGGCATTTGGCGGCGCAATAAAAGCTTAAATAATGCGCAAAACTGCAAATATGCACATTATTTATTCATCTGCCTTTTTCCGAATCAACCCCTCCTGGGCGACCGACGCAATCAGAACACCCGAGCGCGTAAACAGACTACCACGGGTCAGCCCGCGCGCACCCGAGGCAGAGGGGCTATCCTGGGTGTAGAGCAGCCAGTCGTCGAGTTTGTCCGGCCGGTGAAACCACATGGAATGGTCGAGGCTTGCGACTTGCAGCGTCTGATCGAAAATCGACGTCCCATGCGCATAAAGGGATGTGTCGAGCAGCGTCATATCGGAGAGATAGGCGAGCACCGCTGCCTGATAGAGCCGGTCATCCGGCACCGGGCCTGTGGCGCGCACCCAGACGTCCTGCCGTGGCTCCAGTTTCTCGCTGGAGAAATAGTGCGTCAGCGAGACCGGCCGGATCTCGATTGGCCGCTCGCGCTCCCAGTACTTGCGGATCGCAGCCGGCGCATGGGCGAGGTACTGGTCCTTGATCTGCTGTTCGCCAAGCAGCTTTTCCGGCGGCGGCACATCCGGCATTCCGGCCTGGTGGTCGAAGCCAGGCTCCTCGATCTGAAACGAGCAGGAAAGCGCAAAAATCGCCTTGCCGTGCTGGATGGCGACGACGCGGCGGGTGTTGAAGCTCGATCCGTCGCGAATGCGCTCGACCTGATAGATGATCGGCACAGAGGGGTCGCCCGGACGCATGAAATAGGCGTGCAGCGAATGCACGATCCGCCCGGGCTCGATCGTCCGCTGCGCCGCCATCAGCGCCTGGCCGATCACCTGCCCGCCGAAAACGCGCTGCCACCCGACCTGCGGACTGCGGCCGCGAAAGATATCGATTTCGATCGGCTCAAGATCGAGCGTCGCGAGAAGGGTTTCCATGGCGGTCGGTTTTGCCGCAGCTGCGGTCATTTGCTTGCCCCCCGGCAGTAGGAAGTAAGAGAGCGATGATCTATATAGATCGCGATTGTATTCACAAGGCTGAGGAGTAGGCGATGCTTGATATGCTGGTTGTTGGCGGAGGCTATGTGGGCCTGTCCGCGGCGGTGGCGGTCAAGCAGGCGGCGCCGCATCTTGATGTCGCCGTCGTCGAAGCAGCACCCGAACATGTCTGGCAGAAGGATATGCGGGCATCCGCCATCATCGCCGCCGCCGCAAAGATGCTGGAGGTTTTCGGCATCTGGGAGAATATCCGCGGCGAGGCCCAGCCGATCATTAAGATGATCGTCACCGATTCCAAGACATCGGATCCCGTTCGTCCGGTGTTCCTGACCTTTGACGGCGAGATCGAAGATGGCCGCCCCTTCGCGCATATGATCCCCAATGCGGTGATGGTCCGCGAGTTGCGCGGCGTCTGCGAGCGGCTCGGCGTCGAGATCCGCCACGGGCTGAGTGCCACCGGGCTGAAGACCGGCGAAAATAACGCGGCGGTGGAACTATCGGATGGCAGCAGCATTGAGGCGCGCCTCGTGGTCGCCTGCGACGGCGTGCGTTCCAAACTGCGCGACCTCGCCGGCATCAAGACCGTCAGCTGGGACTACGGGCAATCCGGCATCGTCGCGACCGTCGAGCACGAGCGGCCGCATAACGGCTGTGCCGAGGAGCATTTCCTGCCCTCCGGACCCTTCGCCATCCTGCCGCTGACCAACAATCGCTCGTCCCTCGTCTGGACCGAACGCACCAGCGATGCGAACCGCCTCGTCGCCGGCGACGATCTGATTTTCGAGGAAGAGCTGGAGCGCCGCTTCGGCCACAAGCTCGGCGCGCTGAAGGTGATCGGCGTCAAGCGCGCCTTCCCGCTCGGGCTGACGCTTGCGCGGTCTTTTGTGGCACCGCGCTTCGCGCTTGCCGGCGATGCCGCCCACGGCATTCACCCGATATCGGGCCAGGGCCTCAATCTCGGCTTCAAGGATGTCGCAGCGCTTGCCGAAACCATCGTCGAAGCCGACCGCCTCGGTCTCGATATCGGTTCGATCAACATTCTGGAGCGCTACCAGACCTGGCGCCGCTTCGACACGTTCCGGATGGGGGTAACGACGGATGTTCTGAACCGGCTGTTCTCGAACGATGTGACGCCGATCCGCATCGCCCGCGATGTCGGCCTCGGCATCGTCGATCGGCTGCCCGGTCTGAAGTCGTTCTTCATCGGCCAGGCGGCAGGAACGACCACCAAAACCAATCCGCGCCTTCTGGCCGGTGAAGCGATCTAGTCGTCCAGCCTTCGGGCCTCGGAAACCAGCATGATCGGGATTCCATCGCGGATCGGATAGGCGAGCCTTGCCTTTTCGGAGACCAGCTCGTTGAGCTCCCGGTCATAGCTCAGCCTGCCCTTCGTCAACGGGCACACAAGCAGCTCCAGAAGCTTCGGATCGACGCGGCTGAGTTTTTCGTCCATTCCGGTTGCTTACTGCAAAACCGTGTCGGAGTCACCGAAGACCCGCGCCAGCACGATCTCGGTAATGGCGATCAGCGTTTCCGCTCGCGTCTTCAGGTCGGGCGCCTCCAGCAGCGCCTGCTTTTCGGCCGGGCCGAAGGGCGACATCATGGCCAGCGAATTGACGAGCGTCAGATTGCTCGCGCGCTCGACGCTGTCCCAATCCGCTTCCAGCTTGTTGGCATCGAGATAGGCCCTGAAGGCAGAAAGAAGCGCCGAGCGATCGACTGCATCCTCTTCGTCGCGCGCCGAAAGATCGGAAATGAACGGTGCTATCCGGAAGGTACGGAACGGCTCGTGCGTCACCTTCTCGCCGATCAGCCGGAATCGGCAGATGCCGGTCAGCGAGACGATATAGCGGCCATCGCCGGTCTCTGCGAAAGAGGTGATCCGGCCGACACAGCCGACGGGTGCGAGATTGCACTCGCCGCTCTTGTCATCGGTTTCGACGAGCGCCGGCTGCACCATGCCGATCAGCCGGTTTCCGGCCATCGCCGCATCGAACATGGCGAGATAACGCGGCTCGAAAATGTTTAAGGGGAGTTGCCCGGTCGGCAGGAGCAGAGCGCCGGTCAGGGGGAAAACAGCGACGGTTTCCGGCAGATCACCGGGTTTCAAATATCTCGCATTCCCGACTTGCATGAAATTTCGTCCCGCATTCTTCAGGCAGGAAAAATCGGAGCCCTTGCCATCCCTTTTGAATGTGGTGCCCCGGCTCAAAAACGCAAGGGCACCCGCATCAAGTTAGGAGAACAGCATCGCCGAAAGCTTGCGCCGCGCGGCGATGGTTGCCGGGTCCTTGAAGCCCCAGACATCGAAGAACTGCAGCAGCTGGCGCCGCGCGCCGTCGTCGTCGAAAGTGCGGTCCTTGCGCATGACCGTCAGCAGATGCTCGGCCGCCTCGTCGCGGCGTCCCTCAACGTTGCGGATCTTGGCGAGCTTCACCCGTGCTTCATGGTCATCGGGATTACCGGCAAGCACCTGCTCCAGCGCAAAGGGGTCGCCGAGCTTGCGGGCTTCCTCGATCTGATCGAGCTTCTTGAGAACGGCCTGGATACCAGCATCCTTGGAAAGTTCCCCGGGCAGATCGGTCAGCGCCTCGCGGGCGCGCTCATGCTGGTTGGCGGCAATCATGCATTCCGCCATGCCGGCAAGCGCCTTGGCATTCTCCGGATCGGCCTGCATCACCGCGCCGTATAGCTGGGCAGCGCCGTTGACATCGCCCGCCGCCAGAAGACCGGCTGCCTCTTCGAGCACGGCTTCGATCTCGGCGGCCTGATCGGCACCGGCAGGACCGGCAAGACGATCGATGAACTGGCGAACCTGGCTCTCCGGCACAGCGCCCATGAAGCCGTCAGCGGGACGGCCGCCGACGAAGGCTATGACGGCGGGAATCGACTGGATGCCGAGCTGGCCTGCAATCGACGGATGATCGTCGATATTCATCTTCACCAGCTTCACGCGGCCCTGGGCCTCGTTGACGACCTTTTCCAGAACAGGTGTCAGCTGCTTGCACGGGCCGCACCACGGCGCCCAGAAATCGACGAGAACCGGCTGGTTGCGCGAATCCTCGATGACGTCCTTGGTGAAGTTCGCCGTCGTCGTGTCCTTAATATAGCTGCCCGCTGCCGCCGGCGCGGAAGCAGCCTGCGGCGCACCGCCGCCATAGGTCGCCGTTGCCGACATCGTGCCGTAGGACGTGCTGTAGGGGTTGTCGTTGCCGCTCATAGGTATCTCCCGCCAATGCCGGTCGCGCCCGGCTTTTTTCTAGCGCTAAAATCGTATGTCAGGCCGTGACTTTCAAGACAAGCGGCTTGTGACCCGTCGCTTCCATGAAGCGGATGAGATCGGCGCTGGCAATGGAGGTCGTCGCATCGTTGGAAAGCGGATGGCAGTTGACGATCTCTTCCTTCATCAGATCGGCATCGAGAACGAAGGTGACGTTGCTGCCGGTATCGTTGATCGCCCCGAATGCGGTGACCGATCCCGGGATCACACCCAGATATTCCATCAGCTTTTCCGGCTTGCCGAACGAAACCTTGCTGGCAGCACCGATCAGCGTGTGCACCGTCTTCAGATCGACGCTCGCATGCTCCTCGACGGTCAGCAGAAAGAACTGGTCCTTCTTGTCCTTCACGAAGAGGTTTTTCGTATGGCCGCCTGGAATCTCGTCGCGCAGCGACACCGATTCGGCAACGGTGAACACCGGCGCATGATCCTTCGTGGCATGCTGAATGCCGAGCTCGTCGAGAAAGGCAAAAAGCTCGTCGCGGGTCTTCGGCTTCGTATCGGTCATCACGCCATCCATCTCACAAAAATTGCGGGCAGGCGCTTTGATTAAGTCCGGGCCTCAGCTTTTGCAATGCGCGCGATCGACGCTTTCGCCCGGATTTGCGGCATTTTCGGAAGTTTTTCCAAAGGCTTACAATTTTTCTTTGCCTCTCCGTCATTTCCCTGTTGCATTTGAAAATCGTTTGGGCGATATAGCGCCCGTCGCCGCAAGGTGGCGCCCACGGTCCTCACAACTACCACAGGCCATGGGATTATGAGCGGGTGTAGCTCAGTGGTAGAGCACAACCTTGCCAAGGTTGGGGTCGAGGGTTCGAACCCCTTCGCCCGCTCCAAACTTCCTCCAGGACACAAAATTGAAGACCAAGCGCTCCAGCGCGCAGCTGGTCTTCGCCCTGTTCCCAGCCGACGATCCATTCAAGCCGCACACCGCCTTTCAAAAAGGTTTGATTTGCGCGCAACGCGTTGCCATGTTGAAGCAGGGCGAAAATGAATGGTTTGAGTATGCTGCAACGACTCGACGATACGGATGCTGCGCTGATCGACAGGCTGCAACAATCCGCCTTCAACTACTTCCTGAAACACGCGAACCCTGACAACGGGCTTGTCGCCGACACGTCGGTCGATGGTGTGCCGTGCAGCATCGCTGCCGTCGGCTTCGCGCTATCGTCCTATACGGTCGCCGCCGAACGCGGCTGGCTCGCGCGGGCGGCAGCAGTTGAGCGGACACTGGCGACCGTGCGGTTCTTTGCCGGAAGCCATCAGGGCCGGGAACGCCACGCGACCGGTTATCGCGGCTTCTATTACCACTTCCTGCACATGGATACCGGCCACCGCGCCTGGAACAGCGAGCTGTCGACCATCGACACGACGTTGCTGGTCGCCGGCATGCTGACGGCCGCCGCCTATTTCGACCGCGCCGATGACAGCGAGCGGGAAATCCGCGATCTCGTCAAAACCATCTACGAGCGCATCGACTGGACCTGGGCGCTGAACAAGGGCCAGACCATCTCGATGGGCTGGAAGCCCGCCAGCGGCTTCCTGCGCTGGCGTTGGCAGGGATATGACGAGGCGGTGCTGCTCTATACGCTGGCGCTCGCCTCACCCACGCACCCGATCCCGCAGTCGAGTTACGACGCCTTTACCTCGAGCTATTCCTGGATGCTCCACAAGGATCAGGCCTATCTTTATGCCGGTCCGCTGTTCATCCATTTTTTCTCGCATGCCTGGATCGATTTCCGCGGCATCCAGGACCGCCCGATGGCGGCGCGCGATTGGGACTATTTCCGTAACACGCAGGTTTCGATCGCCGTGCAGCGCGATTACGCCGTGCGCAATCCCGGACATTTCGTCGGCTATAACAAGGATGTCTGGGGACTGTCGGCCTCCGACGGTCCGCCGCCGAGCCGCCATATGCGCGGCGGACGCCATCCGAAGGTGCTGGGCTATGCGGCGCGCGGCGCGCCACTCGGGCCTGACGACGGCACGATTGCGCCCTGGGCAGCACTCGCATCGCTTCCCTATGACCGTCAGGCGGCGATAGACGGCACCAAGGCCCTGCTCGAGACCTATCCCGATCTCATCTACGAAGGCCGCTTTCCGGGCGGCTTCAATCCGACCGTGAAGACCAGGCGGCCCGAAGGTTGGGTGGACGACCGCTGCGTCGGCATCGACCAAGGCTTGCTGGTAATGACGATCGAAAACGACCGCTCGGATTTCATCTGGAGCCTGATGCGGCAATCGCCGGTCATTCGCCTCGGCCTCGAGCGCGCGGGCTTCACCGGCGGCTGGCTGGAACAGAGCGACGAAATCGATGCGAGCCGAAAGACGGCTTAGCGGACGCTGAGAACGTGGGCCTTGCCGGCGATATCGAGACGGACGCGATCGCCGGTCTCCGGCAGGGCAACGCTCGACGTCTTGATGAGAATGGGCGGCAGCGCCACGCCTTCCAGTGAGACGGCGACCGTGCAGGTCGCGCCGCCGAACTCCACTTCGACCACCCGCCCGTGATAGGCGGGCTGGCTGTCATCGGGAACGACGCGGATCTGCTCCGGCCGCAGCATGATCTCGGCCTTACCCTGATGATCGCCATCGACGGCAACCTTGCCCAGCGCGCAGTCGGCAAAGCCGTTGCGAACGATGGCAGGTAGCATCACGGCGTCACCCAGAAACAGCGCCGTCTCGCGATCCTTCGGCTGCAGATAAAGCTTCTGCGGCGAACCAGCCTGCACCAGCTTTCCATCGCGCAACACCGCCACCTGATCGGCAAAGGACAGCGCCTCGCCCTGATCGTGCGTGACGAGAATGGTGGTGATGCCGGCTGCCTGCAGCACACGGGCAACGGCCTTGCGCATGTTTTCGCGAAGACCGGTATCCAGCGCCGAGAACGGCTCGTCGAGCAGCATCAGCCGCGGTTTGCGGCCAAGCGCACGCGCAAGGGCGACACGCTGCTGCTGGCCGCCTGAGAGCTGATGCGGACGGCGCGTCAGCATGTTGCGGTCGAGCTCGACCATATCGAGCAGCTCGAGGATCCGCTTGTCGCGATCGGCAGCACCCCGCTCGAAGCCGAAGCCGATATTGTCGGAGACGCTCAGATGCGGAAAGAGCGCGCCGTCCTGCGATACGATGCCGATGCCGCGCTTGTGGGCGGGCACGGCCGACGGGCCATTGGCAAGTACTTCGCCATCAAGGCAAACCTTGCCCTGATCCGGGCGCTCGAAACCTGCAATCAGCCGCAGAAGCGTGGTCTTGCCGGAACCGGACGGTCCGACGACCGCGGTGCGGCTGCCGGCCGGCACATCCAGCGACACATTGTCGAGCGCCGTCACCGGGCCATAGCGCTTGCTGGCGGATTGGATCGAGAGCAGCGTCATTGTCCGGCAGTCCGTTTCGATTGAACGTAGAGAAGCAGCGTCAGCGGCAGCGACAGGATGATCATCATGACAGCATAAGGCGCTGCGGAGACATAATCGATCTCGCTGGTCAGCGACCAGAATTTCGTCGACAGCGTTTCGACGCCGTTGGGCGACAGCATCAGCGTTGCGGTCAGCTCGTTGGTGATGCCGAGGGCGACAAGCGCGATACTGGCGGCGAAACCGGGTGCGGCAAGCCGCATGGTGATCTGGCGGACGGCCTGGGCCGGTGTGCGGCCAAGGCCCATCGCCGCCCGCTCCAGCTCCACCGGCGCCTGCGCGATGCTGGCGCGCAGGCCGACCATGGCACGCGGCAGGAACAAGAGAACATAGGCAACGGTCAGCGTTGCGAAAGTCTGGTAGAGCGGCAGCACGAGGCGGACGGTAATCGTCACCAGCGCCAGCGCCACGACGACGCCGGGCAGCGAGCCGACATAATAGTGGCAGGCTTCGAGGAAGCGCTGGAAGCGCCCGGGCGCCCGTACGGAGAGCCATGCCATCGGCACGGCAGCGATCGTCGTCAGAATGCCGCCGGCGACCGCGAGCACGATCGTCTGCAGAAATGCGTTGCCGACAGTATCGATACGCCAGATCTCGGCACCGCCGAGATAAAGCCAGCGGCCGAGCGTCACCAGGGGAACGCCGAGCGTCAGGACGGCAACGACAACGGGGAGCAGAATGGCCGGAAGCACGAACCATCCGAGCCTGCGCCGGTCGGCCGGCCGCGCCGAACCGGATCCGACCCGGGCATAACGCTCGTTGCCGCGAACCAGAATTTCGAGACCGAGCAGGAACAGGCAGCAGCCAACCAGCACGCCGCCCAGCATGTTGGCCGCCGGGCTGTTATAAGCCGACTGGAACTGATCGACGATCGCCGTCGCGAAGGTGTCGAAACGGATCATCACATAGAGCCCGTATTCCGACAGCAGATGGAGCGCGATCAGCAGCGAGCCGCCGCAGATTGCCAGCCGCAGCTGCGGCAGCACGGTCCGGAAAAACACCTGCCATGGGTTGAGCCCAAGAGAAGCCGCCGCATCCTCGATGGCCGGATCGAGCCGCCTGAGCGCGGCCGCCACGGGCAGATAGAGAAACGGATAGTAAGCAAGAACGGAAACAAAGACGCCGCTTTCCAGCCCGCGCATGCCGGGCACGAGGCTGATCCAGGCATAGCTGTGCACGAAGGCCGGAACCGCAAGCGGCGCGACCGCAAGCCATGACCATAGACGCGAGAACGGAATGTCGGTTCGCTCGGTCAGCCAGGCGAGCGTGACCGCAAGCGCGATGGATAGCGGGATCGTCAGCGCTTCGAGAAGGACGGTATTGACCATCAGCTCGCCGACGCGTGGACGGAAGACCAGCGCCTTCACCGTATCCCAGCCGACGTCATAGGTGATCCAGGCGATGAAGCCGAGTGGCACGAGGCTGAAGACAGCGACGACCGTTGCGAAGACGACGACGGAAGCGTGCGGCATGCGCCCGCGAAGGGAAGCGATTGTGCTGACCGGCGCTTCATTGCCGGCAAGGCCGGTCACGAGCGATCTGTTGTCTTGCAGCAAGGCCGACGCCTTTGTGACGCTGAAAAAGGAAGGCAACCGCCTCGTCAGGAAGCGGTTGCCATGATTGATCATGCCCTAGGGTTTTCTTGAGCCAAAAGCAATAGTTTTGACTCCCGAGCCCTGCGGCAGATGGGCTTAGATAAGACCGGCGGCCGTCATCATCTCAACGACCTTCTTGCTGTTCAGCTCGGAGGCTTCGACCTTCGGCGCGTTCAGCTCCTTGAGCGGAACGAGCTTGGCGTTGGATTCGCCGCTGACGGCATATTCATAAGAGGTGCCGTCCTTGAGGATGGCCTGGCCTGCCTTGCCGGCGATGAACTTCAGGAACGCCTGGGCTTCCTTCATGTGCTGCGTCGACTTCAGGATGCCGCCGCCGGAGATCGAGACGAAAGCGCCCGGATCCTGGTTCTTGAAGTAATGTAGGCCGACATTCGCACTGTTTTCAGCGGTCTTTGCCTGATCGCCGAACCAGTAATAGTGATAGATGATCGCGCCTTCGACTTCACCTGCATTGACTGCCTTCAGCGCAACGCTGTTGCCCTTATAAGGCGTCGCGTTGTCCTTGAGGCCCTTCAGCCAGGCAGCGGTCGCTTCCTCGCCTTTCAGCTGCAGCAGCGCGCTGACGATTGCCTGGAAATCGGCGCCGGCAGGAGCAGCACCCCAGCGGCCCTTCCAGGCCGGGTCGGCGAGGTCGAGCATCGACTTCGGCAGCTTGTCTTCGGTCAGCTTGCGCGTGTCATAGGCAAATACCGTCGAGCGGGCAGCAATACCCGTCCACATGCCGTCGGCAGGACGATATTCGGCCGGAACCTGATCCAGCGTGTCCTTGTCGACGGGTGCGAACAGGCCAGCGCCATCGACCAGGGTCATCGCAGGAGAATTTTCGGTGAGGAACACGTCAGCCGGCGAGGCGTCGCCTTCCTGGATGATCTGGTTTGCGAACTGCATGTCGCTGCCCTGGCGCATGGTGACCTTGATGCCGGTCTCCTTGGTGAAGGCATCGATCCATTCGCGGCCGAGGCTTTCGTGCTGCGCGTTATAGACGACGATACCCTCGTCCTGAGCGTAGGCGCCGGAAGCGAGCGAGGTTGCGGCCAGAAGCGACGCGGCAAGCGCCAGCGCAGAACGGCGCGTGATGGAATTGGTCATGATGCCCTCCATGGCATTGGCACCCTGCTGGGGGTGTGGGGTGCTGCGCGGCACCCTATATTTTTCCTGACTTCAATTTTCAAGTTTGCTTCACGAGACCGCGATCACAAATACTTGAAATTATTGATCAAGTTTAGAACGATTCTATACCGCAGCGATGTCCGCGATCACGTCATCATCGACATCGATACCGTTTTCGATCGCCGACCGGCGTGCATTCTGCCCACGCCGTCCCGGCAGACGGACACCTGGATCGGACGAGATTTCGTTAGCAAGCTCCGTCAGCCGCGCTGCCGCGAATGCGCCGCCGCCGGCTTCCGGATTGATGACGATGATCATCTGGCCGAGACCCGGAGCCGCGCCCTTGTCGTCGAAAAGCGATGTCGATTCATAGGAGAAGTTGGCGCCGGTCAGCGGCGCAGCCAGGATCTCGACCATCATTGCCAGCGCAGCCCCTTTTGCTTCGCCTGACGGCACCATCGTGCCATCCAGAGCTGCCACGGCATCCGTGGTCGGCTGGCCATCGCGGTCGAAAGCCCAGTCGGCAGGGATCGGCACACCCTTCTGACGGGCGGCCATGATCTTGCCGCGGGCAACGCGCGAAAGCGCCAGATCGATGACAACCGGGGCCTGCCCGGTCACCGGCGCCGCAAAGGCAATCGGATTGGTGCCGAACAGCGGTTTGCGCCCACCCCATGCGGCCATCGCTGCGGTCGCATTGGCAACCATGATGGCAACAAGACCGGCTTCGGCGAAACGCTCGACCGTCAGCGCCAGAACGCCGGCGTGATGAGAGCGCCGGATGGCCGCCATGGCAATCCCCTGCGCCTTCGCCATGTCCGTGAGAACCGGCACGGCAAGATCAAATGCCGGATAGGCATAGCCATGGCAGGCATCGACTTGGATGACCGAAGGATAGGGCTGATAGAGGATCGGCCTGGCGATGCCATCGACCTTGCCGGACTTAGCCTGGGCAGCATAGGCGGCAACACGCCGAAGCCCGTGCCCGCTCTGCCCGGCTGCTTCTGCGGCGACGAGCGCACGCGCCACGGATCGCGCATTGCCCTCTTCAACCCCGCTGCGTTTCAACGCCTCTATGACCAGCGTTTCAGCGGCAGCAAGCGTCAGATGCATGGGAAAAACCTTAGCGAAAAACAAAAGGGCGACGACGGTGTTACGTCATCGCCCCCAGAGCTGCAATGCAGCTGCCTTACTCGACGTCGAACTTCACGCCCTGCGCCAGCGGCAGTGTCTTGCCGTAATTGATGGTGTTGGTGGCGCGGCGCATATAAGCCCGCCATGCATCCGAACCGGATTCGCGGCCGCCGCCCGTTTCCTTTTCACCGCCGAACGCACCGCCGATTTCCGCACCCGACGGGCCGAGATTGACGTTGGCGATACCGCAATCCGAACCGCGCGCCGAAACGAAGGTTTCCGCCTCGCGCATATCATTGGTGAAGATCGACGAGGAAAGGCCCTGCGGCACGGCATTGTGCAGATCGAGCACTTCGTCGAAATCCGAATACTTCATCACGTAGAGGATCGGCGCAAATGTTTCATCGACAACGGGACCCGTCTGCGACGGCATCTCGACCAGAGCCGGGCGAACGTAGAAGGCTTCGCCAGCGCCGTTTTCGACACGTTCGCCACCGGTGATCTTGCCACCCGCTGCATTGGCAGCAGAGAGAGCCGACTGCATTTTTTCGTAGGCAGCCTTGTCGATCAGCGGACCAACCAGCGTACCGTTCTCCAGCGGATTGCCGATGGTGACCGAACCATAGGCCTTCTGCAGGCGCGGAACGAGTTTGTCATAGACGCTGTCATGCACGAAGAGACGGCGCAGCGTCGTGCAACGCTGACCGGCCGTGCCCATCGCCGAGAAGGCGACGCCACGCAGCGTCAGGTCGAGATCGGCACTCGGGCAGATGATGGCCGCGTTGTTGCCGCCGAGCTCCAGGATGGCGCGGGCAAAACGCTGCGACAGACGCGGACCGACGGCGCGGCCCATGGCCGTCGAACCGGTTGCCGAAACGAGCGGAACCTTGGGGTGATCGACAAGGGCTTCGCCGACATCACGGCCGCCGATCAAGAGCGTTGCCAGATTGGCCGGCGCCGAGCCACCTTCGGCGACGAAACGCTTCAGCGCCTTCTCGAACTGCGCCTGCGTCGCCAGCGCCGTCAGCGGCGTCTTTTCCGACGGTTTCCAGACGACCGAATTGCCGCAGACCAGCGCCAGCGCTGCATTCCACGACCAGACAGCAACCGGGAAGTTGAAGGCCGAGATGATGCCGACGACGCCGAGCGGGTGCCAGCTTTCCATCATCCGGTGCTCGGAGCGCTCGGTGGCGATCGTAAGGCCGTAAAGCTGGCGCGAGAGGCCGACCGCGAAATCGCAGATGTCGATCATTTCCTGAACTTCGCCGAGACCTTCGGAAGTGGTCTTGCCGACCTCGATCGAAACGAGGCGGCCGAGCGCGCCCTTGGCAGCGCGCAGCTCCTCGCCGAGCAGACGGACGAGCTCGCCGCGCTTCGGCGCCGGGACCGCTCGCCATTCGGCGAAAGCCTTGTGAGCGGCGTCGATCGCCGCCTTGGCGCCGGCAACGGTGTCTTCCTTCAGCGCGCCGATTTCCTTGCCTGTGACAGGCGAGGTAACGCGCAGCGTTCCGCCGGTATAGCGGGCGGCATCGACGCCGAGTTCGGACAGCAGCTTTTTGGTTTCGGCTGCGAGATCGAGGCTAGCGATGGTCATGTGTTTCCAACCTTGTTGTTCTTAAAAACGCGCATCGGCGAAGTGGGCAACCTGGGCGCCGGCTTCGTACCACATTTCCTTCAGCGCCCGGAACCCCGGCTCACGCGGATCCGTCAGCGGCAAGGGCAGCTCGGCCTCGCTGATGCGGCCAAGAATATGTTCGGCAAGCGTCCGGCCGAAAACCGTGCCAGGTGCAATACCGCGGCCATTATAGCCCGAGAACCCGACGACGTTATCGGCAAACTTGTGAAACCTGGGCAAGGCATTGTCGGTCATGCCGATCTTGCCATACCACTCGCATTCGAACTCGACCTCGCCGATCTGTGGGAAGAGCTTGCGCAGAGAACGCTGCGCCCAGCCTTTGTGGACGGCAGTACCGGTATTGCGCAGCGCCCCGACGCTGCCGAAGACGAGACGGCCTGCCTGATCCATGCGGAAGGAGGAGAGGATTTCCTTGGTATCCCACACGCCTTCGCGGCCGGGCAGGATCGACTTGCGCAGATTGTCGCCAAGCGGCGTGGTCGCGAGATTGAAATAGGGGAGATGCACCTGTTCGGTGCGCACCTGTTCCCAGGGGCCGGTGCTATAGGCATCCGTCGCAACGATGATCCAGTCAGCGGTGACGGTCCCCTGTTCGGTGCGGACCACCCATTTCCGACCCTGACGCTCCGTCGCAATCACCGGGCTTGCCGTGTGCAGGGAAACGCCGGCTTGCACGGCAGCCCGCGCCAGCCCACGGGCATAGGCGAGCGGCTGCAGCGTTCCCGCTCGCATATCCAGAAGCGCTCCGGCATAGGCATCGCTACCGACCCGGCGCGCCGTCTCCGCTGCATCCAGCACGGTCACAGGCGCACCACGCTTGCCCCACTGCGCCGCCCGGTTCTCGATCTCCTTCAGTCCCTCGGAGCCGACGGCGCAGTGCAGCGTTCCGTTCGTTTCGAGCTCGCAGGAAATGTCATGCTTGGCGATCAGCTCCATCACCAGACGCGGCGCATTGCCGAGCATGTCGAGCAGCCGCTCGCCATGAACCGGCCCGAGCACACCGGGAAGATCATCAGGCATCACCCACATGCCGGCATTGATCAGACCGACATTGCGCCCGGCGCCGCCAAAGCCGATTTCCTTGGCTTCGAGAAGAACGACCTTGCTGCCGGCCTCCGCCAGATGCAATGCCGAAGAAATACCGGTATAGCCGCCACCGACGACAACCACATCGGCCTGCACGGATCCGGTCAGCGGCGCGGTTACAGGCGGCTGGGGCGCAGTCTTTTCCCAAAGTCCATGCGAGCGCGGATCATTCAGCATCGGTCAATCCATCCAAAGGCGAAACCGCCGTTAATCTAGCGCCGCGACGGCAACCGCGAAAGCACTCTCCGATGCCTTCATAGCAGGCATCTCACCGCGAATGGATGGTTTCCATCAGGCCACGAGTTCATTCCGAATATGCGCGACAGATTTCTTTACAAACCGGTTTTCACCGTGAATATCGACGTTTCGGAAACAGGTCATTCTGAAATGGACTGAACAATGCTCGCATCCCGCCGCTTCCTGCCCTCGATATCGCTGCTCGCGGCCTTCGAGGCCACTGCTAGAACCGGCAGCGTCACTGCCGCCGCCCGCGAACTCGATTTGACACAGAGTGCCGTTAGCCGGCAGATCAAGGCTCTGGAAGAGCAGCTGGGCGTCGAACTCTTCCTGCGCGAACGCCAGACCGTCCGGCTGACGCTGGCAGGCGACGGCTATGCGAGGGAGATCCGCGAGGCGCTGCGCCGCATCTCGAGTGCCTCGCTGAACCTGCGCGCCAACCCCTATGGCGGAACGCTGAATCTAGCCATTCTGCCAACTTTCGGGACCCGCTGGCTGGCGCCAAGACTCGGCCGCTTTCTCAGCCAGAATCCCGGCGTCACCATCAATCTCGTTACCCGGCTCTCGCCCTTCGACTTCCGCCTCGATTCGATCGACGCCGCCATCCATTTCGGCCATCCCCATTGGCCCGGTGCCGAACTGACGCTGCTGATGTCGGAGAAGACAGTTCCGGCCTGCAGTCCGCAATTTCTGAGGGATCACGGCATCGGCAAGGCCCATGATTTGCTGGACGTGCCGCTGCTGCATCTGACAACCCGGCCGGATGCCTGGGAGGCATGGTTTGCCGAAAACGGCGTTGCCTTCCAGAGCCTTCACGGCATGCTCTTCGACCAGTTCGCCACCGCCGCCCAGGCGGCCGTCGCCGGGCTTGGCGTTGCGCTGCTGCCGACCTTCCTCATCCAGGACGAGCTGAAGCGCGGCGACCTCGTCGCTGCCATCGATGGAGAAATCGAAAGCCGTGAGCGCTACTATCTCGCCCACCCTTCCGAACGCGCCGACTATCCGCCGCTTGCGGCCTTTCGTTCGTGGATCGAGGCCGAGGCGAAGTCTTGAGCTTGCATCATGGGAGCGGTTTCGCGCATTATGTGCGCAAACATTCACTCCGCAGGAAATCCCCATGAAGCCCATTTTCGTCCAGCTCCAATGCGCCCCCGGCAAGACCTACGAGGTTGCCGACGCCATCTACCAGACGGAACGTGTTTCTGAGCTCTACTCAACCAGCGGCGACTACGACCTGCTGATGAAGGTCTATATCGAAGAAGGCCAGGACATCGGCAAGTTCATCAACGACAATATCGCCAATATCCCGGGTATCGTCCGCTCCCTGACGACGCTGACCTTCAAGGCATTCTGATCTCCAGGATTAACTCTCTTCCGGAAGATTTCCGGCTGCCGGGCGCTCCGTAAACCGGGCCTTAAGGCGATCCGGTATCTCGTCCGGCACTATGGCGCGGCCCGTTCCGGGATCAGGGAGCATGGCATTGGAAGCAACGGCAGAGCAGGCAAGTGCAGCACCGCTGATCGTGCATGTCGTGCGCCAGTTTCTGCCGAACCGCGGCGGGCTCGAAGATGTCGTTGCTAACCTGGCCCGCGAGACCGTCAAGCGCGGCTACCGCGTCCGGGTCGTCACACTCGACACGCTGTTCACGGCGCGCGACCGCAAGCTTCCGTCGCATGAGATCATCGACGGTATCGACGTCGTGCGTATCCCCTGGTCCGGCAGCACCCGCTATCCGATCGCACCGCAGGTCCTTCGCCATCTCGCCGACGCCGATCTCGTCCATGTCCACGCGATCGATTTCTTTTTCGACGCGCTGGCGCTCGGCCGCGTTCTGCACCGCAAGCCGATGGTCGCGACAACCCATGGCGGCTTCTTTCACACGCAGAAACACGCGGCCCTCAAGAAGATATGGTTCCAGACGCTGACACGGTTCTCGGCGATGAACTACAAGCGCGTCGTCGGCTGCAGCGCCTCCGATATCGCCCAGTTCTCGCAGATCGCCGGCAATACCGTGCTGATCGAGAACGGCGTCGATATCGGCAAGTTCGCAGACAGCGCATCACGCCAGCCGCGCCGCCGGATCGTCACCATCGGCCGCTTCTCGGTCAACAAGCGGCTCGACCATCTCCTCGATGTCATGCAGGTTCTGGCCGCCCGTGATCCGGAATGGCATCTGGATATCGTCGGCTCGGAATCGGATCTGAAAGGCGCCGATCTCAGGCGCGAGATCGCGGCCCGCGGCCTCGATCGTGCGGTCGGCCTTCATGTCGGCATCGCCAATCCGGAGATACGGTCTCTGATCTCGGCGGCATCGCTCTTCGCCTCAGCATCCGAATACGAAGGCTTCGGCCTCGTTGCGCTGGAAGCGATGAGTGCCGGCCTCTATCCGGTTCTGAACCGCAATGCTGCCTATGTGGCACTAGCCGAACGCAAGATGCCGCTGTCGATTGCCGACTTCAGCGATCCGGAAAATGCGGCGGCCGCAATCGAACAGGCCTTCGCGACGATTGCAGCCGAACCGGCGGCAATGCGCGATACGCTGATCGCTGCCGCCAGACCCTATTCATGGGATCACGTCGCCGGACTCTATATCGATCTCTACAGATCGCTCGGCATTCCGGCTTTCCAGCGGATTGCCGCTTAAGCTTTCGCCAGCTTGGCGATCTCATCCAGCACGATCCGGCGCGATTCCAGCGGCGTCAGATTGTGGTCGGCATCCTCAAGCATCACGAGACGCACATTCGGATAGCGCGACAGTTTGCGACCACCAGGACCGAAGTGGAAATACATGTGGTCGAGGCCGACATCCGCTTCGCTGTAGATCAGCGTCAGCGGCACGTTGCGCTTTCCGAACGATGCGAAGGCCTGTTTCACCTCGCGCGCCACATGCCCCTTGTGCGGTAACAGCTCGATCAGCGGCGCGAAGCGATGCGACACCCGGCGGCCGAGGGCGATGAAGATGTTCTGGAAGGCCGCCTTCACATCGACCTGACCACGGAAAAGCCGCTTCAGGGTCTCGATGTTCATCAGCCGCTGGCTGTAGTCATCGACGCTACGCGGCACCGAGACGACATGCTCCTTGGCGACCTGAACGGCGGGGTCCCAGTAATAGACGAAGGGATTGATCGAGACGACCGCCTTCAGGCGCTCGTCGGCAATGCCAGCGCGAAAAGCTACATAACCGCCGCTGCAGCGCCCGGCGACCATAACGGGGCCAGGAACATGGGTCTCCAGGAGATCGAGCGCCGAGACGGCGTCATCGATCTGCGTCTGCGAATAAAGAATCTGATCCGGTGCATCGGGACGCGGAACGCTGTCGCCGACATTGGCGGAATCGAAGCGCAGAGACGTCACGCCTTGGCGTGCAAGCTCGCGCGACATGTCGACGATCGCCCGGCCCCAGCCGGCATGCCGGTCGTAAGCGGTCGTGAGGAACATCACCGAATTGCCCTTGGACGCCCCAACAGGCCGGCTGATGACGCCGACGAGATGGTGATGCGCACCGAAACGCACCGGCACTTCTTCAAAGCCATCGCCGTGCAGGATCTGGTTTTCGGCGGGAACCACCGAATTTGCCGCCGTGGCATCCGGCACCGTGTTCGTCTCGATCCAGCGCGTCAGTTCGGCAACGACACGCATCGGCGTCTTCGCAAACAGCGGATTGGTCGCCAGCTCGTCATACCCCTCGAAAACAGTCTCATCGACGGTCGCGCCGAGTGATTTGAGGGCAGTGGCAAAGCTGGAATCGCCGACGCGCGACGGGTGCTCGAAGATCACATAATGCGATGCAGCCAGGCTCTCGGGCGCCGTCAGATTGAGCTTGCGGATTTCCGCGGCAATCGCTTCAGGCATGAACAGACCGGCGATCGTTACCTGATCTGCCGGAGCGTGCTCCTTGCTGAGGCCTAGATCGGCGTGAATAATCTTCGCCCACATGTTCAATTCGCGCAGATAGCCACGCCCGCTGAGAACCGGCGCCAGCATCGCGACGCCACTGACGCCTGGGATCGCCGCGCCGATACGCTGCACCAGCGCGGCGCCGATCCCCTGGGCGATCAGGATGATCTGGTCGCAACCGCTCAGCGATTTCAGCTCTTCGGCCGCAGCACGAACCGATGCTTCCCAGCTGGAGAGCGTTGCCGGCTGATTGCCGAAATCAAGTGCGTCGCCGGTGCCCAGATAGTCGAAGCGAAGGCTGGGAACGCCGATATCTGAAAAATGCTCGGCAGCGACGCGATAGAACTTGCGGCTGCACATCTCCTCGAAGCCCCAGGGGCTGACGAAGAGGACGGCGGAGGACCGCTTGGTGACGGCAGGATTTTCGGGCATGAACAGCCCGATCGTGCCATCGAAGGCAACCGGGAAGGCGGCGCTGCGGCCGGCACCTTCTGCCGGCTCGTGAACGGCCTCGGCTGGTTTTTTATGATCATTCTCCGGCTGCAGCGGCGCGATGAATTGCGCGGCCTTCAACGCCGGGCCGCGCAACGCAGACGGCACCTTGCTAAGGATCGAGCGAATGACAATTGCGTCTTGTCTCGGAATGACCTTGAGAAGTTTGAGTGCGAGCAGATAGGCGACACCGCCTGCGATGATCGCCAGCACCAGGCCAACAGGATTGTGGACGAGCTCAAGGACCGCGAGAGCCGCCAATGCACAAAGCACGGCCGCCACCGTCACCTTCGCGAGGCTGACATAGAGGGTCGAAAGCTGACTTCCAAAGCCGGTCTGTTTGATCATGATCACGCACATCACGACAAAAACAGCGATGCGAACGACCGCAGCGCCTTCCGCCGCAAAAGTAGGCACCAGGAGTAAACAACCGCCTACCATGACAAGGCCACCAATCACACTGGTCTTCAGGCGATCCCGCACCCGGTCCATCGACAGCAGGTAGAGGCTGAGGATCTGCATGAAGGTGTAGGCAGGGGCGGCCAGCGCCAGAAGCATGACGACGGGACCGCTTGGGCGGAAGTCTTCGCCGAACACGCTGACAACGAGAACACCCGAGATCGCCGCCAGTCCAAAGCTCATCGGCATGATGATATAGGCCATGCTGCGGGTGACCGCGGCGAAGACTTCAACCGGCAGGGTCGAATCCTTGCTGTTATGCCGCTGCTCCGAATAATAGGGCAGCAGGCTGCCGGTCATCTGGATCGGCAGCTGCAGGGCGATATTGGCGACCGACAGACCGATCGCATAATAGCCGACCATCTCGACCGACCAGAATTGCTGCAGGAACAGCAGTTCGAGGCGATTGATGAAAACGGAATCAATCAGGAACTGCGTCGATATGATCACCGACGACGAGGCGAGAACGCTAAGTGAAATATCGCATCTGTCCCGCTTAGTGAGCAGGATCGGCATCGTCGCGACGAAAAACACCAATTGGCCGAGCGCATAGCCGATCAGCACGCCCTCGACGCCATACAGCACCGCGCCGATCGCGACGCCACCGAGCTGAAGAATCGAAACGCCAACAGTCAGCTTGAAGAAGTCGCCGAGGCGCTTTTCGCCGATCAGGTAGAATTTGACGAAAGAGCCGATCGCCTGAATGAAGAACAGCGCGCCTGTCACCATCGCCACCGACGGCGCCGTTTCGGCCCAATGCATCTCTTCCGACGACAGGAAGAAGATGCCGTAGAGCCCGAGCAGCACCACCGTCGAAAACAGCATGAAGGTGACGAGGATCGAGGCAAAGCCCATGCGGCGCTTGCTGTCGTAACCTTGCACATTTAATTGCGGCAGGGTCTTCAGAAGCGTGATGCTGGAGCCCAGTTCGGCAATTGACGCGCCGGTGACCACAAGCCAGAGCGAAAAGGCAACGATGCCGTTTGCCTCCGGGCCAAGCAGGCGGGCGGTGATGATCGACGATGCAAAACCGGTCGCCAGCAGCAGCATACCCGCAGCCGCGTTCATCACCGAATTCGCTATGATCCCGTTCGACATCCGTCTCTTTCCATTGGCTTCTCAGCCATGTCTAAAGTGAAACCGTTAAATAAGGACCGAGGAGTTCGGTTAACGGCCCGCACGGTCAAGCGCCTGCAGCGCTTTCTGGTAGGTGTTTGCCTCCAGATGGGCGATCAGGAAGCGTTTGGCGCGCGCAGCCTTTTCCTTCGCCGCCTGCGGGTCGGAATAAATCTGATCGAGGTAGCCCGCAGCCACTTCAGGCGATGGATCAGCCCAGACTGCACCCTTCAGCGCCGCAAATTCCGGATGCGTGTCGACAACTGGGATCAGCGATGGCGCGACGTTCCAGGTATTTTCAGGGTCGCAGAAATCGACGGTGCCGGACCATCCCGTGGTCACGACAGGGGTATTGTGAATGATCGCTTCGGCAAGGGTCAGGCCGAAACCTTCCGAACGGTGGAGCGAGATATAGGCATCAGAATCACGGATCAGCCCGTTGATCTCGCCGCTCGCCAGCTTGTCCGTGACGATACGAATCCGGCTATTGCCCTCGGCCGACCGATAAAGCGCTGAAAGGCCGGGATCCTTCGCCGGATCACCGCTTCCCTTCATCAGCAGGAAAGCCTTGGGGCACCGCCGCTGAAAGATCTTGAAGGCGTCGATGACCGCCCGAGGATTCTTGCGGTTGATCGACGAGCCGGCGCTAAAGATGAAACTGACCAGAAACGCATCGTCCTCGACGCCGAACTTCGCTCGCATCCCATCCGCAGCCGGCTTCTCCGTCACCGGATGCGGCACAACGACGACAGGCGCGCTGGTCAGCGGCGCAATCGCCTTGCGGGTAAATTCGGAGGGGACAAAAACCGCGTTGACATAGCGCGCGCCGTTCCGCCACTCCGGTGGCACGGTCTCCAGCTCCCAGGCCCAATAGCCAATGTTGTAGGCGCGGGCGAATTCCCGCAGTCCGGTGCTGAGCACCGCCCGCGGCAGCATTGGCGGATTGAGGTGCCAGATGCGCGTTCCCGGTTGAGCGGCATTGACTGCCGCAGCCTTCCATTCGACGGACGCGCCTTCATCGGCATGCGTGCTGACATCCCGCAACGAAATCCGGCGGCCGCCCGCCGCCAGCGCGTCGGCGCAAAGCCGCGCGGACTCGCCTACACCGGCCATCATCGAAAGATAGCCGGCAACTTCGATCGGCCGTGCCGGATCGAAAGCCACCCGGGATTTCGGGATCAACCGCTGCAGGACATGGGAGCGGAAGGCACGGTAGAGAGATCGGATAGGCATCTGTTTTTCAACCACCCGCGCCGAAAGCAAAACGGCGCATACTGCCGGCGCAGAGCACCTCGCCGTGAGGCTCTCCCGCCTCAGTACCGACAGGCGTCAACCGGATACGGCGCTGGATGCCCGGCGCCAGATGAAACCAGTCGTCAGCCGGGCGGTAAACCGCGGCATCGATGTGAACAGACTGGGCAAGGCAATTGGTGGAGACATCGAGTGCCCATGCGCCGCCGTCATCCACCAATGTCACGGCAACATCGGCATCGTGAAACGCCTTTGCCCGACCAAGCGGAAAGTGGAACGCCTCGGCCAGCAGGTCACCTTCCACCGAGCGCAGCCGCGCCACCGTAACGTCATGCGACGGCGGGCCGAAACGGAAGGCGTAAGTGGTATCGAAGAAGGCGCCGAAAAGTTCGGTCGCCGCGATCTTCTGCTTGCTCCGCGCTGCGATCGTCAGGCTCTGGCTGCCGCTCGCCGCCTGCTGCCTGCCGTTGCGGAAGCAGATAAGCTCGAGTTCCACGGCAAGGTCAGTAGACGTCTCATTGACCACATGCACATCCAGACCATTGGTCCCTTCGTCCGTTAGCACCACCTGCAACGGCCGGAAGGCCCGGCGCATTGCATGCCAGACGGGCTTGGGTTCGCCGGTGGAATCGATCACCCCCCAACCCGGTCCGGGCAGCAGATCCTGTAGCGTCCAGACCAGCGCGCCGTCGCAACGCGATCCGCTGCGGCGCCATTCGGCAAAGGTCTCGGTCAGCACTTCGCCCGTGACGGCACGGGAGAGATCGAGATAGCGCTCCGGATTTTCGCGGCGAAGCCTGGCCGGATCGGTATCGTAGAGCAGCCCGAGATAGTGATCCCTGATATCCTCGAAATCCCAGGACGCGCCGCGGTCGCGCGGCACCCGAGCCTTCCAGAGAGGGCTGTGAACGGAGGGCACATCGAGATGCCGCTGCAGCGTTCTCTGCTGCGGGACATGCGCGAAAGCGAGGCTTTCGGCCGCGAAACGCACATCGGCCCGCCGCGCATCCTCAAGCGGCCGCATATAGGCGCCGACGCCGTAGTAATGCGTGACTCCTGCATTCGGCGAAAACGGCATGGCCCCGCCATAGGGCGAATTCGGAACGTAGGGCACATCCGGCCGCAGCCGCGACGCGATCGCTGGGATTACTTCGTCGGTCACCGGACCGCCCCAGAACTCCCGCGGCAGCCCAAGCATCGCCGCCTGTTGATGCACCTCGCTGCCACCGCAGAGCACGGCAAGCGAGGGTGAGGCCTGAACCCCATGCAGGAACCCTTCGACTTCGGCATGGACGTGACCGATGAAGGTCTTGTCGTTGCGCGGATAGTCGAAATTGGCAAACATGAGGTCCTGCCAGACGAGCAGGCCGAGCTCATCGCAGAGCGCAAAGAAATCGGGCGTCTCATAAGCCATCGTGCCGCCGACGCGGATCATGTTCATGCCGGCTTCGGCAGCCAGCCGCAGGAACGGCTCATAGTCAGCTCGCGAGCCGGGGAGCCGCACGATATCGGCGGTGGTCCAGACGGCACCCCGGCAAAAGACGCGCTCGCCGTTGACGCAAAGCCCGAAGCCATCGCCATCGGCCCCGCGATCGAGGGCGATCGTGCGGAAACCGGTCTTGCCGAGCGGATACTCGACATCGTCGGAAACCAGCGTCAGATCGTAGAGATCAGGCGTGCCGTGCGTGTGCGGCCACCACGGCTTCACATGGGCAAGCTTGAGGATAGCTGAGTAGTGGTTCTCGCCGATCTTCTCAAAGGCCGCCTCTTCCCCGCCGCAGCGCAGCTGAAGGATCGGATCCTCCGCGGCGGAATAAAGCGAAACGCTGACCCGTCCGCTGCCATCCTCATCCAGAACGCTGCGGATCGAGACATTGTCGATCGAAACAGGGCCGCTGCGCACCAGCGATATCGCCCGCCACGGTCCGATGGCGTGGATCTCCGGGCACCAGCCCGGCATATGGCCGAGCACGGTTGTGCGGACATTCTTGAGGCCCGGCGGCGTGATCATCTGCGGGCGCCAGCGGGCGCGCGGCCCGGGCTCGGTAAGCTTCGGCGCAAGTGCCCGGAAACACAGCGCCAGCTCGTCGCCACCGATAAGCGTCACCGGAATTTCGTGGGCGGTGAACATGCTCTCCGAAAACAGCAGCTCGTGACCGTTGACGAACACGTGGCAAAGCGTTGCCAGTCCCTCCAGCCGCAGGATCCAGTCTCCCGGTTCTGTGTCGAACAGGCGGCAGACATACCAGGCATCCCGGGTGTTCAGAGGCTCCGGATTTTCCCTGTCGAACAGGCCGGCTCTCTCGAGCGCTTCGGCAACGGTTCCGGGCACCGGTGCGGCGATGAACTGCGACGTTGGGGGGATATCATGCGGCACGGCATAGGCATCGGGTTCCGTGAGAACGAGGTTCCAGCCTTCCGAAAGCAGAACCTCTTGTGCGCCGACGCTCGCCAACCTGCCCCGCATGATCAAGCCTCCGGTGTCACAGCTGCTCGGAAATCGAAGCCATCATGGAATCCCATGCATCGGCGGCCGGATCAAGCGCGGTCTGCAGCGGCTCGAATTTCTTGCGGGTCACGGCCCGCGCCAATTGGAACTGCACGGATTTGGCCGTCTCAGAAATCTGCCGCGCATCCGCCTCGGCGCTGGCAAACTTGCCCGGCGACAGCCAAGCGAGATGATCCGCCGCCAGCTCGAAATTGGCGCCGAACTGGCGAAGCGTGTTGAAGGCATATTTGTGGAAGAAGCCGAAGGGCCGCTCGGCAATTTCCTCGACCTGCTGCGGGAAAACCGCGGCAAAGGCGCGGATCGGATTGCGGGCCGGACGGCGGGCGAAGTGCTTTCTGAAGATCGCTTGGGAGGCCGCCCGCATCTCCGCATCGCCGGGAAGCATCGCCGGAAACTTGGCGAATTCGGTGTAGGGCAGAAACAACGCCCCGTCCGCGCCTGAATTCAGCTGAAACAGACCGTCAAAATCCTCGCCATCCAGCGCGAAGAACCCGGCATTGTGGAAATACTCGACGCGCTTCGCATCGAAATCCAGCCGGTTGATCGCCACGGTCGTCTTGCCGTGCTCGGTGCGGTAGGCGGTGCCCAGGGTGTCGGGCATGTAATAGGAATCCATCTCGATCAGGCAGAGCCGCCCGCGGCCGATCTGCGTTTCGATATGGCGCTCGACGCGATCGAAGATCGCCAGTTCGCTGACGCGAATGCCGTAGAGCGTTTCCAGATCTTCCAGCGGCACCTTGAAGAAGGTGAACTGGTCGCCCTCGAAATCCTGCGTCATCGTAAAGCCGAGCATCGCTTCCGGCGGCAGGCCGAGCGTGTTCAGTACCTCGATCCAGAGATCGATATAGCAATTGGTTTCCGGCCACATGCGCTCGCTGGAATGGAGCGCATGCCTGACGTAGCCATCCGGAGCGATAGCCGGGAAAACAGCCTTCATCGGACGTCTCAGCCCCAGAGCGCCTTGCGAACGTTTTCAGGCCATTCCTTCACGTCGAGACCGTGGTGGTGGAACAGCGCTAGCGCGATACGTTCCAGACCGAAGCCGACGCAGGCAGTATGCGCCACACTACTATCCTCGAGGTTCAGACCCCACTTCAAGCCAAACGAGTCCTGATGGTAGTTGAAGCTCATGCAGGCGGTCGGATTGGCGGTCGAGGTGATCGGGATCAGCAGCTCGAACTTGAGGTTCTGGTCGCGCTGGTTGTTGACCATCATCTTGCCGGCGCGACCGAAGAACGGATCGTTCGCCACGTCGATGACCACATCGAGGCCAACCAGCTTCATCATCTCGACGCCGCGATCCATCCAGCGCTGGCGGAAATCCGTCACGTGCCTCTCGGTTCCCATGCAGACATATTCGCGCATGCGGAACAGCTGCTGACGGGCCGGATCCTTGGAAGGCTCATGGCGGAAGCAGTAGGACTGCAGATCGTAAAGACCGCCCTTTGCCGGCAGGTTGCCGCGCTTGGCGACCGTCGGGTAGAGCGGATAGCAGGCCGCCGGCGTCAGCACGATCTCGGTCGCTTCCTGGCCCTTGGTCCAGTCGTCGCCGACTTCCATGCATTGCAGCAGGTTCATGTGATCGAGCTCGGCGCCGCAGAAGCTATGCACCGTACCCGCAAGCTGCGGGAAGCTCTTCATGTAACCGCTCTTTTCGAAGATCGCCCGGTTCATGCCCGGCGGGAAGCGCATGGCTTCGGCACCATCGGCACCACCGAACTTGTCGATCAGCCGCTCGAAAGCAGTGATCACGTCTTCGAACTGGCCGCTGCGGCCGTAAAGGCCGTCAACACCGGTATCGATCAGCAGGCCGGATTCGAAAAGCCGGTCCAGAAACGAGGTCTGCATATCCATGTGAGTCACCCCAGTAGGCTAGTGTCCTGCTTGTGGACGAGAAGCATGCTCGACGTGTTGCCGAGGATGCGGTCATTGGAAATCATCAGCTGCGCGGAATGCGCGTCTCGCAGATGGCGGCCCACGCTGAAAGGCGTGCCGTTCTTGTAGCCCATGATGCCGCAGATCAGCATGACGTGGTTGACGATCTCGAGGATCGTTTCCGACGAGGCGATCTTCACGTTGTTCATGGCGACGGCAAAGCCCATCGACGACAGCTTGTCGGGATCGGCCTTTGCGTCCTCATAGGCCTTCAGGCCCGCGACGACATTCGACTTCACCATCTGCAGAAGGTTCGAAACCTCGGCAAGGCGTAGTGCACCGGGCGGCGGAGCGCCGGGCGATTTGCGTGCGGCAGCGCGAACGAACGCCTGGGCGCGGCAGACGGCATCGACCGCAATGCCGTACCAAACACCGCTCCAGAGAAGATGCGAGGAGGCAAGCATCGACTGGGCTGCGATTTCGGCAAACGGCTTCGGCAGGATTTGTGCCGCCGGCGCTTCGCCCTTGAAGAGGAAGCCGTCGGAGCAGGTGCCGCGCATGCCGAGCGTATTCCATACATGGGTGCGCTCAAGCGTGTACTGGTCCTTGAGGAATGCCGTCAGCACCTGATCCGAAGACGCGGCCTCCGGCCCGCTGCGCGACGTGATCAGGATAGCATCGGCATGTGAGCCGTAGGAGATGACGGTCGCGTCCTTTTCGAGACGGCAAGTATCGCCGGTGATCTCGATGGCGCAGATGCTGTTGCGCAGATTGCCGCCAATGCCGCCTTCGGTCGTCGCCGAGGCGATCAGCAGCTGTTCGGCTGCGATACGCCGCATGAAACCTGCATGCCACTCGCTGTCAGCGCCATGCTCGACAAGGCTAGAAAGCTTGATGTGGTGCATGGCGAAAACCATGGCGCTTGCGGCGCAAGCCTGGCCAAGAACAGAGCAGAGTTCGGCGATTTCGGTCGTCGTCGCGCCCTCGCCGCCAAGGTGGCGGGGGATCTGAATGCCGAGCAGACGTTCGGCCTTCATCGCATCGGCAGCTTCCCGCGGGAAACGGCCTTCGGCATCGACGGTGTCGGCGTGCTTAGCCGCAATCTCGGCGACGCGCGCGGCCCGTGCCGCAAAGCTCTCTTCCGTGATCTTGATCGGGAAGTTCATCAGGCGACCTTCCGGCTGTCCTTGATCATATCGACGGTCTTCTCGATCGCCGAGATGCTGGCGAAGGACTTGCGGTTGAGAAGATTGTCGGGGAACTCGATATCGAAGGCTTCTTCGATCGCCAGCATCAGCTGGACCGATGCAAAGGATGTCAGACCCGCCGCGTAGAGATCGGCGTCGTCGGCGACCTGGTCGATAGACGCGGGAAGCTTGCCGAATTTGGCTATAATATCGCGGATTGTCTTGTTCATCCGAACATCTCCAAGATTGTCATGATCCAGAGCAGGCGTTCATCGCCTTCATCATGAGCGCTCTTTTAGGCCGGAAAACCCAATATTCCGCTAATTTGTCTGGTTAAAGATGAGCAAGATTCACACTTAAAGTTTTATCGAGTATCGCGCCCTGATTGAATTTCGCCGTTTCTGCTTAAATACTTGCCTTGCCAGCTTGGCGTAATACAGGAGCGGCGCGAAGGACTTGCCAGTGCAGAAATGGAACGGAAATCTTCTATCCCGCCGGTGGATAGCTGTGCTCGCCGCCCCGGTAATCAGAGACCGAGAAGCAACCGTCGGCGGTTTTGCGAACGCCGCCTTCGGCAATCACGGTCTTTCCGTAGCCGCCCGGAATATCCAGAATATAGGCCGGCTGGCAGAGGCCGGATATGCGGCCGCGCAAGGCTGCGACGATCACCTGCCCTTCCTCGATCGACAGCCGGAAATGGCTGGTGCCGGGCGCAAGGTCTGGATGATGCAGGTAATAGGGCTTGATGCGGTTCTCGACGAACGTCTTCATCAGCGACGCAAGCACATCCGCGTCGTCATTGACGCCCTTGAGCAGCACAGATTGGCTGATCATGACGATACCGGCGTCGACAATCCGGGCGCAGGCCGACCGCGCTTCGGCCGTAAACTCGCGCGGATGATTGGCGTGCAACGCGATGTAGACGGTCTTGCCGCTCGCCTTCAGGGCGTCGATGAGCGCCACATCGATCTTGCGCGGATCGACCACGGGCACGCGGGTATGGAACCTGACGATCTTGACGTGATCGATCGCCGAAAGCTCCCGCATGATGTCCTCTAGCCGCCGCGGCGACAGGATCAGCGGATCGCCACCGGTGAGAATGACTTCCCAGATCTGGTCATGCGTGCGGATGTAATCGAACGCGGCTTTCATCGCCTCAGGCTCGAGCGTGCCGAGACCTTGCGGCCCGACCATCTCGCGGCGGAAACAGAAACGGCAATAGACCGGGCAGACATGCACCGCCTTCAGCAGCACACGATCCGGATAGCGATGCACGATCCCTTCAACAGGGCTGTGCGGGAGATCACCGATCGGATCGTCCCGCTCTTCCGGTGTCGTCTGCAATTCGGAAACATCGGGCACGAATTGGCGGGCAATGGGATCGGCCGGGTCTGCACGGTCGATCAGCGCCGCAATCGATGGCGTCAGCGCGATCGCATAACGGGCCGCAACCTCTTCGAGGGCCAGCCGGTTGCCCTCGGCAATCAGACCGGCGCTCGACAAGTCATCGACGCTTTTGATCGGCCTGACGATATTCATCGGCCATACTCCGCCACAGGCGCCCACAGCACTTGATCGATGCGCGAGGCACCGGTCGCCAGCATCACGAGCCGGTCGAAGCCGAGCGCGATGCCGCTCGCCTCCGGCATGATCTGCAACGCCTCAAGAAAATCCTCGTCCAGCGGATAGCGCTCGCCATAGATGCGTGCCTTCTCTGCCATCTCGATCTCGAAACGGCGCCGCTGTTCGGCGGCATTCGTCAGCTCGCCGAAACCATTGGCAAGCTCGACGCCGCAGGCATAGACCTCGAAGCGCTCGGCGACCCGGGGATCCCGGGCTGACGGCCGCGCCAGGGCAGCTTCGGACACCGGGTACTCGTCGAGAATGGTCATGCGGCCGAAACCGAGATGCGGCTCGATCTTCTCGACCAGCGCGCGGCTGAAGAGATCGGCCCAGCCATCGTCTTCGGCGACGCGCATTCCGTTACGGCGAAACTCGGCCGCCAGATGCTCGCGATCGGTCGAGCCATCGGCAGCAACGGAGCCAAGCAGATCGATCCCGGCATGGCGATCGAAAGCCTCGGCAACCGAAATCCGCTCCGGGCCGGCAAAAGGATCGGCCTCGGCACCGCGATACGTCAGTTTGGATGCCTTGGCGGTCTCGGCAGCGAGTGCTGCGATCCGCACGCAATCCATCATCAGCGTCTCGTAGCTTTCTCCCGCCCGGTACCATTCCAACATGGTGAATTCAGGATGGTGCAGCGGCCCGCGCTCGCGGTTGCGATAGACATGCGCGAAGCAGGCGATCCGCTGCTCACCCGCCGAAAGGAGCTTCTTGCAGGCAAACTCCGGCGAGGTGTGCAGATAGAACAGCGCCGGCTGGCCATCCGTCGTCAGCGCCTCGGTGGCGAAGGCATGCAGATGCGCCTCGTTGCCCGGTGACACCTGCAGTGCGGCCGTATCGACCTCGACAAAATCTTCGCCGGCGAAATAAAGACGCAGTGCGGCCTGGATCGCGTTGCGCCCGATCAGAAACGGGCGGCGATCCGCATGGACGTCGGGCGTCCACCAGGGCGAGGCTTTGGCGCTCGTCAGGCTCATTCTCCGCTTTCTTCACCGTGACGGCCAACGCTGGGCTGGCTTTTCGCCGGATTTTAAGTTAGTTGCCGCCCCAAAGGAAAATTAATCGCGTCTCCAGGGCTATTGCGACAGTCCTCTACGACGCCGAAGGCTGAGTTACAAGGAAGTCTTATGGTCAAGATCATCGCCTCCTCCGTCCGCAAGGGCAACGTTCTCGAAGTGGATGGCAAGCTGTATGTCGTTCTTACGGCCAACAACTTCCATCCTGGCAAGGGCACGCCGGTGACCCAGGTCGACATGCGCCGCATCGTCGATGGCGTGAAGGTGTCCGAGCGCTGGCGCACGACCGAGCAGGTCGAGCGCGCGTTCGTCGAGGACGTGAACTTCCAGTTCCTTTACGAGGACGGCGAAGGCTTCCACTTCATGAACCCGGAAAGCTACGATCAGGTCGTCGTCGACAACGAAACGATGGGCGATCAGAAGGCCTATCTTCAGGAAGGCATGACCTGCATCCTGTCGATGCACGAAGGCATTGCGCTGGCTCTCCAGCTGCCACGCCATGTGACGCTCGAAATCACCGAGACCGAGCCGGTCGTCAAGGGTCAGACGGCATCGTCTTCCTACAAGCCGGCAATCCTTTCTAACGGCATCCGCACACTGGTTCCGCCGCATATCGATGCCGGCATCCGCGTTGTCATCGCGACGGAAGATAACTCCTACGTCGAGCGCGCCAAGAACTGATTGTCCGCAGGGGCAAAGCAAAAGGCCGGCGGAGACGCCGGCCTTTTTCGTTTCAGAGATGCGGATTACGTGGCCGGTATCGCTTGACCAGCTGCTGGTTGACCGCTGCAGCACCCGGCATGTTGGCGCTGAGATAAACCGGCGCATCGCCGGACTTGGCGAGCTCCGAGGCCACCTCGGCAAAGATCGCATTGAGCACGGTAGCACCGACTGCCGTCGAGACCGGCCCGACCTTCAGCCCGCTCCCTTCGATTTCGATGACGGCATCCCCCGGCGGAAGGCCGTTGTCGAGGACGATATCGGCAACCTCGGCCAGCCTGCGGCGGCCGTTGGCGATCGCCTTGGAATATTCGATCGAGGTGATGGCGATCACCTTGGCGCCGATCTCATGGCCGTAATCGGCGGCCTCGATCGGCGCGGCGTTCACGCCGGAATTCGACGCGATGATGATCACGTCGCCAGGCTGCATGCCATAGCGCTCGAGCACCGGACGAACGAGACCTTCCGTCCGTTCGTAGACCGAACTGATCACCGCACCCTCGTGCAGCATCGCAGAACCGACAAGTACGGGAACGGTGAAGGCGAGGCCGCCCGCCCGGTAATGCACTTCTTCGGCCAGCATGTGAGAATGGCCGGTGCCGAAGACATAGACGCGCTTGTCGCTGCGGGCCGCTTCGAGGATCGCCGCGGCGGCCCGCTGCATTGGAACATCGAGAGCCGACTTCAGCTGGCCGAGCCGCTCGATCAGGTTCGAGAAATAAGCATCGGTGATCGCAGTCATCGCTACTTCCTCTCCCCGCCGATCCAGGCCGCGGTGACCTCGATCTTATTGGTCAGGTGCACGAAGTCGGCGCGATACCCCGGAGACAGGCGGCCGTAGCCCTCGAGACGAAGGAAGCGCGCCGGGTAAAGCGTCGCCATGCGCAGCGCTTCGGCCAGCGTCAGGTCGAGATAGGTCACGCAGTAACGGATGCTGGACGCCATATCGACATCGGACCCTGCCAGCGTGCCATCATCCAGAACTACCTTGGAGCAGAAACTGCCGCTCTCGCGATGAACGTTGCGGCCATTCAGCGTGAAGCTGTTCTTGTCGGAGCCGACAAGCGACATCGCATCGCTGACGAGGAAAAGCTTTCCTTCGCCGCGCTTCGCGCGCAGCGCCGTGCGCAATGCCTTCGGATCGACATGGTGGCCATCGGCAATCACGCCGCACCAGGTCGAGGGGTGATCGATCGCGGCACCTACGAGACCCGGAGCGCGATGCCCCATCTGGCTCATCGCGTTGAAGAGATGCGTGACGCCACGGGCGCCGGCATCGAAACGCTCTTCCGCCTGCTCGCTGCTGCAATCGGAATGTCCGATGCTGATGGTAACACCCGCCTCCGCAAGTTCGCGGACCTGCTTCACTGTCACCTGCTCGGCAGCCATCGTCACCAGAAGCGTGCCGATCGCCTCGCGTGCTGCGATGAACGCCTTCACGTCTGCGTCTTCGACCGGACGCATCAGCGACGCGAGATGCGCGCCTTTGCGCGCCGGTGCCAGATGCGGCCCCTCGAGGTGCAGACCAGCGACACCGCGATTGGTCTTGACCGCTTCCTTGGCAGCTTCGATCGCCGCCTTGGTGGCGTCTGCCGTATCGGTGATCAACGTCGGCAGCAGTGCTGTCGTGCCATAGCGGCGATGGCCGTCGGCGATGATATACATCGAGTCAGCCGATGGCTCGTCGTTCAGCATCCGGCCGCCGCCACCGTTCACCTGCGCATCGATGAAACCTGCCGAGAGAACGCCACCGTCAAGCGCCACGGCCTCCCCCTCGGGCAGATCGTTGAGTGCCGCGATGGTCTCGACGCGTCCGTTCGAAACGACCAGCGCTCTTTCGTCGTGGAAGCGCTCGCCGTCGAAGATCCGGGCACCGGTGAAGATCTTGCGGGACATCAGACGGTCTCCGTAACCTTGAGCAGGTTTGCCGGCTTGTCGGGATCGAAACCCTTGCGGCGCGTTACCGACTCGATGAGGCGATAGTAGACGAGCAGCGAAACCAGCGGATCGAGAAGACCGTTGCCGGTCGATGGAACGCGCAGGTTGACCCCGGAAAGCGGCTGTGTCGAGAAGGGAACGGTCGTCGCGCCGAGCTTCTGCAGGCGTTCGAGCGCCTGAACGTTGTTGGCATAGGCCGCATCGTCAGGCGCGAAAGCGACAATCGGGAAGCCCGGCTGAACCAGACGCATCGGGCCGTGCATCAATTCGGCCAGCGAGAAGGCTTCGGCATGCAGGCCCGACGTTTCCTTTGCCTTGAGCGCGGCTTCGAGCGCAATCGCGAAGGCCGGGCCGCGGCCGGCGGTGTAAAGCGAGCTCGCGTTGAAGAGAACGTCTTCAGCGGCAGTTGTATCGATACCCGACGTGGCAGAGAGCGCCTCGGGAAGCTTCTGCAGGGCGGCCTGCAGATCAGCCTTGCCGCCGATCGCAGCCGTTACACCGGCAAGCGCTGCAACCGACGCGATGAAGGATTTCGTCGCGGCGACGCTCTTTTCCGGTCCGGCATTGAGGCCAAGCACGATGTCGGCCTGATTGCCCAGCGGGCTGTCGGTAACGTTGACAACGGCGATCGTGGTTGCCCCGCCCTTCTTCGCGGCTTCCTGCAGCGCAACGATGTCAGGGCTGGCGCCGGACTGCGAAACGGTGAAGTGAATGCCGCCCTTCAGATATAGCGGCGCGCCGTAGACCGAAGCGATCGACGGGCCGACCGATGCGACCGGAACGCCGCAGGTGATTTCGAAAAGATATTTGAAGAAGGTTGCGGCATGGTCGGAAGACCCGCGCGCCGCCGTCGTCACCACGCTCGGCCGAGCCGAGGAGAAAAGCTTGGCAATTTCGGCAAAGGCCGGCTTTTCCTTTTCGAGCAGGGTCGCCACGACCTCCGGCGACTGGCCGGCTTCCTGCAGCATCAGCGACTTGTTCTCAGTCATAGTTCATCTCCAATTCTCAATTCTGCAACGAAATCATAAGCATCGCCACGATAGTGCGAGCGGGTATATTCAACGACGCGCTGATCCTCGAGGCGGGATATCCGCTCGATCAGCAGGGCCGGCGCACCGGCCTTGACGTTCAGCATCGCGGCCGAGGATGGGTCGAGCGTCACGGCCGTCAGCCGCTGCAGCGCCCGCACCGGCTTGTGGCCGTTGGCAGCCAGGGCGTCATAGAGCGAACCCTCGCCGCCCGCCTGTTCGCCGACGAACTTGACCGGGACAACGGCACGCTCGATGGCGAGCGGCAGGCCATCGGCAAGGCGAAGGCGATCCAGCCGCAACACCGGTTCATCCTGGCTGAGGCCGAGGAGAAAGGATTCTTCCGGCGAGGGCTGGTTGATCTGCCGCGACAGAATCTTTGCCGCCGGCGAACGTCCGCGCGACCGCATATCGGCCGAGAAAGACGAGAGCCGCCAGAGCGATTGCTCCATGCGCTCCACACGCGCCGAGACGAAGGTACCGCTGCCGTGTCGCGATTCAAGCGCGCCTGAAGACATCAGCTCGCGATAGGCGGTGCGCACCGTGACACGCCCAAGCTTCAGGGCCTCAGCAAGATCGCGCTCACCGGGAAGCGCAGCGCCGGGCTTCAGCAATCCTTCCTGAACGAGACCGGTCAATGCCAGGGCCAGCCGCTTGTAGAGCGGTCCGGTCGAGGCCTCATCGCGCAGTCCGCGCGCATTCAGCTCTGCTATCAGACTGGTTCTATCCATAGGCATACATTAGAACCTATTTAGAACCAGTCTTCAAGCTGAATCTACGCCGCAAAAAAGAAACCCTCGTGACGGATCACGAGGGTTCGCAAAACCAGCGATCAAATCGAACGCGTCAGTTCTTGGTGAAGATGTAATCCGTTTCCTGGCGCAGAACCTCGCCCGGTCGCAGCACGGCATTCGGGAAGCCCTCGTGATTGATCGCATCCGGCCAGACCTGGGTCTCCAGGCAGAAGCCGGCGAACGGTCCGTACTTGCGGCCGTCCAGACCGGGCACCGCGACATTCAGCTTGAAGCCGGCATAGAACTGCACGCCAGGTTCGGTCGTCCGCACTTCCATCGAGACACCGGAATTGAGGCTGCGGGCCAGCACGGCGGTGCGCTTGGCGACACGCTCCTTCGACAGGCAGAAATTATGATCGTAGAGCGCCTGTTCCGATCCCTCGAAACGCTTCATCGGCGCCATCTCGCGGAAATCGAAAGCCGTGCCACCGACCGAACGCAGCTCGCCGGTCGGGATCTGGCGCTCGTCGGTCGGCAGATAGTCATCGGCCGCGATCATGATGTCGTGGCCGAGCGCGTCGTCTCGGCCGTCGAGATTGAAATAGGCGTGCTGGCAGACATTGGCGAGCGTCGGCTGGTCGGATGTCGATTCATAGACGATCGAGAACTCGCCGTTGCCGTGAACGTGGTAAGTCGCCTGGATCGTACAATTGCCCGGATAGCCGGCGCGGCCATCGGGATCGACGATCTTCAGGACAACGCGATCGACGGCATGCTCGACGATCGTCCAATTGCGTTTGGCAATGTTATCGCTGCCGCCATGCAGATGCGAAACACCCTTTTCGTTGAGCTCCAGCTGGTAAGCCTTGCCGTCCAGCGTGAACTTGCCACCACCGATGCGATTGGCGGAGCGCCCGGGCGTCGCACCGAAATAGGAGGAGTAGGCCGGATAGTCGGAAAACTTGTCGAAGCCGAGCAGCAACGGGGCATCGTGGCCGTCGAGCCTGAGATCCTGGATGACAGCGCCCCAGCTCATGATCTTGGCCGTCAGACCGCCGCCTTTGATCTCGACGCGATAGACGGTTTCTCCGTCTTTCGTCGTTCCGAAAACTTCCCGCTTGAGCTCGTCCGCCATTATACCATCGTCCTGAAATCTGTTCGCATCCGGCAGCGAAACTGCCCCCATTTGCCGCGAACCGCAACTGCCAATGCCAAAAAAGAAATGCCGCTGCGGCAAAGGCAGCAGCATAGCATCAACAGATTGATAAGCCGTCAGATTTTCGTGCCGATCTCGTTGAGGTCGTAGGACGTCGTCTGATAGATTTCATTGATCCAGTTGCCGAACAGCAGATGCGCGTGACTGCGCCAGCGATTTTGCGGCGGCAGCGCCGGGTCGTTATGCGGGAAATAGTTGTGCGGCATCTTGATCGGCACGCCGGCATTCACGTCGCGGAAATATTCGTCCGACAGCGACGTCGAATCGTATTCGACATGGTTGAAGATGTAGAGGCGTTTGCTCGTCTCTTCCTGAACCAGACAGACGCCCATCTCGTTTGATTCCATCAGGATCTCGAGACCCTGCGCCTTCTCGATGTCGCCGCGGCGCACTTCCGTCCAGCGCGACACCGGAATCTCGAAATTGTCCGAGAAGCCGTTGAGATAGACCGAGGACGGCTTCAGGTTCTTGTGGCGATAAACGCCGAATGCCTTCTCCTTCAGCTCATGCTTGGGAACGCCGTGGAAGTGATAGATCGCCGCCATCGCGCCCCAGCAGACGTTCATCGTCGAATGCACGTTGGTACGCGTCCACTCGAAGATTTCCTGCATCTCGCTCCAATAGTTGACGTCCTCGAAGGGCATCAGCTCGATCGGCGCGCCGGTGATGATGAAGCCGTCGAACTTGCGATGCTTCACCTCTTCCCAGGTCTGGTAGAAGGCCAGCAGATGGTCTTCCGAGGTATTCTTGGCCTTGTGGTTGCCGACCCTGACCAGCGACAGCTCGACCTGCAACGGCGAGGCGCCGACAAGGCGCGCCATCTGCACTTCGGTCTTGATCTTGTTCGGCATGAGATTGAGAAGCCCGATCTGAAGCGGGCGGATATCCTGGCGGATAGCCACTGTTTCAGTCATCACCCGCACACCCTCCTGAACGAGGGTTTCGAAAGCGGGCAGCGTGTCAGGAATCTTGATGGGCATTGCATTCACTCGATCGAACAGGACAACCGGCAAATAAAAAAACCGGTGGCGAAAAAAGAATCGCTACCGGTCCGCACGCGGCCCTTTAGCGACTTATTTAACGTGGCTGCAAGCCGGCCGGCCAAATCACCACGATCCTCTAGATAGCGCTGACAGCGCCGCGAATCAATCGTGATTCGCAACCTGCACTTTGAGCTAGGTAACTCACGCATTAATGACTGGTAGAATCTGTTGATGGACAGCACGCGCTACCATGTTAATCAGGGATGATGCTGTACAGGAATGCATGATGACGGACGACGCCAAAGGCGGGGCTGTCGGCCAGCGGCAAGATAGGGTCGGATACGATCTCAGCCTCGGCTATCGCCTCAAATTGATGTTTTTAGCCTTCTGGGCTTCGAAAGTGCGCGGCAAGATCCTGTCTCTCGCCGCCATCCTTATGTTCGTCATCTTGGCGACGGCCTACGGTCAGGTCGTTCTCAACCGCTGGAACGCGCCGTTCTATGATTCGCTGCAGCGGCGCGATGTCGGCGAGTTCTTCCATCAGCTTCAGATTTTCGGCCTGATCGCCGGCTCCCTGCTGCTTCTCAATGTCGGCCAGGCCTGGCTGAACCAGATGACGGCGCTCTATATGCGCGAGGGCCTGACCCGCGATCTGGTCGATCAATGGCTGAAGCACAAGCGGGCCCTGCGGCTCGCCTCAAGCGGGCTGATCGGCGTCAATCCGGACCAGCGCCTGCATGAGGATGCCCGCAACCTCGCCGAAAGCACCACCGGCCTCGTTCTCGGCCTCATCCAGTCGACGATTCTGCTCGTCAGCTTCATCGGCGTGCTCTGGGAACTGTCGAGCGGCTTCGTCTTCCACTTCCGCACCTATTCCTTTGCCATCCCCGGCTACATGGTCTGGGCCGCCGTCTTCTATGCCGCGTCGGCGTCGATCCTCAGCCAGATCGTCGGCAGAAAGCTGGTGCCGATCAACGCCGAGCGCTTCTCCAAGGAAGCCGAACTCCGCTTCTCGCTGATGCACGCCAACGAGAATATGCCTGCGATTACCGTCGCCAGAGGCGAGGAAAACGAGCGCCAGCGCATAAACACCGATATCAGCACGGTTCTCGCCGTCCTCAAGCGCCTGACCATGGCCAACACCAACCTCACCTGGGTTTCCGCCGGTTACGGCTGGCTGGTCATCGTCATCCCGATCATCGTCGCCGCGCCCGCCTATTTCTCCGGCGGCCTGACCTTCGGTGAGCTGATGATGTCGGTCGGCGCCTTCAACCAGGTCAACACGGCGCTGCGCTGGTATGTCGCCAATTTCGGCCCGATCGCCGAATGGCGCGCGACCCTGAACCGCGTCACCGATTTCCGCCATGCGCTTGAGCACATGGATGAACCGCTCAATCCGAAGAATGTCATCGCCTACGAAGATACAGCCGCGGACAGGCTTGTGATGAAGAACGTCACCATCGCCGCCAAGCTGGGCGAAGAGGTCGATCAATGCGGCGGCTTCCGCCTGCACGAGCCCGACGTGACGCTGAAGGCCGGCGAAAAGGTGATGATAAACGGCGATCACAACGTCAACCGCAAGCTTCTCTTCCAGGCGATGGCCGGCCTCTGGCCCTGCGGCAGCGGCACGATGGGCCTGCCGCCCTCAGACGACATCCTGTTCGTCCCCCAGGTCGCCTATATCCCCGGCGGTACGCTGCGCGAGGCGCTCTCCTTCCCCGAGCCGGCCGGTTCCTACAAGAATGAGGATATCGAAGCGGCGATGGAAAAGGCCGGCCTGCGCCAGCTGATTGGCCGCCTCGACACGCGGGCGCGCTGGGACAAGGTGCTGGATTCCGACGAGCAGAAGGCCATCGGCTTTGCCCGCCTTCTGCTGGTTCGCCCGCGCTGGGTGGTGTTCGACGAAGTGCTCGAAGGCTTGGAGCCGGAATGGCAGGCGACGCTTACCAACCTGCTGACGGCGCTGCCGGAAACATCGATGATCTATATCGGCCGCTCGGAGATCTACATGGAGATCCTGAAGCCGAAGGTCCTGCATCTGGAAGCGATCGCCTCCAAGACGGAAGAGCCACCGCCACCGCCGAAAACCGGCACCGGCCGCCCCGCGGCGGCACCGGTTATCTAACGATTACATCGGCTGCACGCCGCTGAGACCGACCGAGACCTGTTTCGAGGAGACGCTGCCGTCGGCAGCCTTTTCGGCGTTGACGATCACCGCGGCGCCTGGCTTCAGATCGTCCTTGGTCGCCGAAGCGATGGTGACGACCTGTGTGCCATCAGGGATGGCAATGGTCTTTTCCTTGCCCTGATAGGTCAGCGTGATCGTCTTGCCGTTGATCGCCTTGACGGCAGTGCTGACTGTCGCATTGGTCATCTCGGTATTCGGCTTGGCATCCCAAGGGCGGTTGCCCTCGCCGGTCCCCTTCATCGATGCCGGAAAGATCATCACCTGCAGCGCGTCATTCGGCCCGCTACCCTTTGGCATCGAGCCGACGCCGACGAAATCGCCCGGCTTGATGTCATCGACGGCCGCCCGCTGGATGCCGCCAACCCGGAAGCCCGATTGCATGGCGATCGACTGGTCGGTTCCGTCGCGGGTCTTGATGGTCAGCACATCGCCGTTGAGGCTCTCGACGATGCCGCGAATGCGGACACGCTGCGTATCGTCGGCCTGGCTGGACTGAACGGCTGAAAAGCTGATGGCTGCGGCGGCGAGCGCCGTCAGAAATGCGGAAGAAAGCTTGCGAGACATATGACTATTCCTTGTCGCCACGATAGCAGGCATATCCCCCGGCTGCCGGAGCGGACTCTAGAGCCGCACCGGGACACCGGCGAATCAAGGAAACGTGAGACTCAGCCTTCGATCTCCTCCCTCAGCATTTCCAGCTCAAGCCATTCCTCTTCCATCTTCGTCACGCTGTCGCGCAGCTTTTCCATCTCCGCGGCAAGCCTGTTGAAGGTCGCCGGGTCCTTGGTGAACAGGTTCGGATCGGCCATCTTCGCTTCGCGCTTGGCGATCTCAGCCTCAGCCTTGGCCATTTCTTTCGGCAGGTTTTCGAGTGCGAACTTCTGCTTGAACGAAAGCTTGCCCTTGCCCTTCGGCGTCTCGGCAGAGGGCGAAGCCTCCGCCTTTACCTTTTCGGCAGCCTTCTCCGCCCTGCGACGCTCATCCAGCGCGCCTTTCCGCTGCGCCATCATGTCGGAATAGCCGCCGGCATATTCGATCCAGCGGCCATCGGGCGCATCCGGAACCGCAGGGGCGATCGTCGAGGTCACGGTGCGGTCGAGGAAGTCACGGTCGTGGCTGACGAGAATGACCGTGCCGGGAAAACCGGCAACGATTTCCTGCAGCAGATCGAGCGTTTCGATATCCAGGTCGTTGGTCGGCTCGTCGAGGATCAAGAGGTTGGTCGGCCGCGACAGGATCCGCGCCAGCATCAGACGCGCGCGCTCGCCGCCGGAAAGGTTCTTGATCGGCGTCCGCGCCTGCTCCGGCTGGAACAGGAATTCCTTCATGTAGCCGGTCACATGGCGCTGCTCGCCATTGACGAGCAGGTTTTCGCCGCGGCCATCGGTCAGGTAATTGGCCAGCGTGTCGTCGAGGTTGAGTTCCTCGCGCTTCTGGTCGAGCGTTGCGATTTCGAGATTGGTGCCGAGCTTCACGGTGCCGCTGTCGGGCGCCAACTGGCCAGTCAGCATCTTCAGCAGCGTCGTCTTGCCGGCACCGTTCGGGCCGACGAGACCGATGCAATCACCGCGATGCACGCGAATAGAAAACGGCGTGACGATGGGCCGCTCGCCATATGTCTTGGTGATCTTGTCTGCCTCGATCACCAGCTTGCCGGATTCCTGCGCATCCGAAACGCTCGCCTGGACACTGCCTTGCGGACCCTTGTGGCCGCGATATTGCGAGCGCATGGTCTGCAGTTCACCGAGGCGGCGCATGTTGCGCTTGCGGCGCGCGGTAACGCCATAGCGCAGCCAATGCTCTTCACGCTCGATCGCCTTGCCGAGCTTGTGCTGTTCCAGCTCCTCGGCCTCCAGCACCTGATCGCGCCAGACTTCGAAATGCCCGAAGCCACGATCCAGACGCCGCGAAGTGCCGCGATCGAGCCAAACGGTCGCCGTCGAGACCTTTTCGAGGAAGCGGCGGTCATGCGAGATCAGTACGAGGGCGCTGCGCGTCTTCTGCAGCTCGCCTTCCAGCCATTCGATGGTCGGCAGGTCGAGATGGTTGGTCGGCTCGTCGAGCAGCAGGATATCCGGCTCCGGCGCCATGACGCGGGCAAGTGCTGCGCGGCGGGCTTCGCCGCCAGAAAGGTTCTTCGGGTCTTCCTCGCCGGTGAGGCCGAGATGCGACAGAAGATAGGTGACGCGATAGGGATCGTCGCCCGGCCCAAGCCCGGCCTCGGCGTAGGCCTGCACCGTTGCAAAACTTCCGAAATCAGGCGCTTGCTCAAGATACCGGACCGTCGAGGAGGGATGACGGAACACCTCGCCGGATTGCGCCTCGGCAATGCCGGCCGCGATCTTCAGCAGCGTCGACTTGCCGGAACCGTTGCGGCCGACGAGGCAGATCTTGTCACCCGGCTCGACCTGCAGGCTTGCGCCCGCCAGCAACGGCGCGCCGCCGAAGCTCAGAAAGATGTCGTCCAGTTTGAGAATGGGAGGCGCCAAGGATCAGACTCCGGAAAGGTCATAGGGGCGGGCAAGGACGATCGCGCGGCCACTGCCGAGCGTGAACCGAACCTTGCCTTCTGCCACATTGGAAATGGTACGCGACGAGCCGAACGGCAAATGGAAATCCGAGAGCGGATAGCGCGCGTTTTCGATGAAGAGACCGCGCAATTCGCTGAAACCGGGAACCGAGAACAGGCTGTTCTTCGGCAGGTCGAGCTCGATGGAACCTGAAAGAAGCGGAACCGCTTCCTCCAGCCCCGAAGTGAGCAACAGGTCGATACCGTGTTCGGCGAGGCTGACGGCATAGAGGAGGTGCTGAAGCGCATGGTCGGACCGCTCACCCGCCAGCGCACCCGCAAGGATCAGCCGTTTCGCGCCACGGGCTATCGCTTCGGAAACAGCGATCTCGCCATCCGTCGAGGCCTTGGCTGCCGGGTATGGCTGCTTCGGCACACCCGGAAACGCACCTTCGAGATCCGGTGCGGTGGAATCGAAATCACCCACCCAGAGCTCCGGCACGACACCGAGCTCTGCCGCATGCCGCATGCCGCCATCGGCGGCTATGAAGCGGCTGCCGGCAATCGCATTTCGCAGCCGCTCTGTCGGCGTCAGCTCGCCGCCGAGCAGGATCGTGAAGGTCGTCTGGGTCATGGGCATTGCCCATAGCGCAAAGCAGGGGTCGAGGGAAAGGGGCGGGGCTTAACCGGGCGTGCCCTTATCGCGCCGTTCGAAGGCTTTTTCATAACCGTCGATAAAGCGCTCATAGAGTGCTGCGAAGGCATCAACGTCCGTGTCGCTCCAGCCGTCGAGGATTTCGGTTATCAACGACAGCTTCTGCGCCCGGATTTCCGACAGCAGCCGCTGGCCGATCGGCGTCATCACCACGACGATGCGCCGCGCATCGGCTTGCGATGCTTCGCGGCGAAGAATGTTGCGGCTGACCATGTCGGCCACCACGCGGCTGGCGCGAGACGGATCGATCCGCAGCATGTCGGCAATCATCCCGACAGTCACTTCATCGGCCGGCTGCGCCCGGCGCACGGCGTCAAGAACATCGAGATGCGAGAGCTCGAGATCCGGCGCCACGCTCTGGATTGCCAAACGCCCGATCAGCCGGCGCCCGGTCATCAGCTTCATGCGTGTCATGCTCTGGCCGATGCTGGAAACGCTTTCGTTCTCCAGTGACAGCGGATCAAGCTCGTGAATGCGGGCGGGTTTCTCGTTCATGCGCCGAGCATAACAGAAGGCTTGCGCGAAGGAAATATGCCTGCGTCATTCTGGTGTCATTGACATTTATATGCTTTTGTCACATAAATTGGCAATCAAGATTGGAACTGTCTTCATGGATATGCAGCTTGCCTCCCAGCCGCTCGTGACGGATCCCCGCCGCAGGCTTATTCTCTTCCTGTTTCTGATGACCGCGATGTTCATGGCAACGCTGGACAATCAGATCGTCTCGACGGCGCTGCCGACCATCGTCGGCGAATTCGGCCACCTCGAACGCTTCGGCTGGATCGGCTCCGCCTATCTGCTGTCGCTGAGCGCCGTGATGCCCGTCTATGGCAAGCTCGGTGACCTCTTTGGCCGCAAATACGTGATGATGACCGCAATCGCGATCTTCACCGTCGGCTCCGCCGTTTGTGGTCTCGCCGTCTCGATGAATACGCTGATCGCCGCCCGCGTGCTCCAGGGCCTGGGCGGCGGCGGCATCATGGTATCGATCTTCGCCGTCAATGCCGATCTCTTCGAGCCGCGCGAACGTGCCCGCTACCAGAGCTATTCCAGCCTGGTGCTGATGGCATCGAGCGCCATCGGCCCCGTTCTCGGCGGCATGATGAGCGATCTCTTCGGCTGGCGCTCGATCTTCCTCGTCAACGTCCCGATCGGCTTCGTCGTGCTGATCGGCCTTGCGCTGATGCTGCCCTATCGCAAGCCGCACCGCCGCCCGAAGATCGATTATGCCGGCGCCCTTCTGCTGGCGATGACGACGACGAGCATCGTGCTGATGGCCGACGGCAGCGAACTGTTCGGCTCGATCCTGGCGCCGCAGAGCCTGGGGATCATCGGTATCGGCGCGCTTTGCGCCATCGCCTGGCTCTTCGTCGAGCGCCGCGCCGCCGAACCGATCGTGCCGCTGTCGCTGTTCCGCAACCCGACCTTCCCGCTTCTCCTGATCATGTCGATCACCGGCGGCGGCATCGCTATCGGCATGGCCAATTACTTCGCGCTGTTCCTGCAGACGACCACGGGCCTGTCGCCCTCGCATGCCGGCCTGCTCTTCGTCATGTTGACCGGCGGCCTCGTCTGCGGCTCGCTCTTTGCCGGGCGCATGATCTCGCGCACCGGACGCTACAAGCCCTTCGCCATTGCCAGCCTCTCCTGCAGCGCTGTGGCGTTTGCACTCCTGACGCAGGTCCATGCCGGTACGCCGCTGCCGATTATCGGCTTGCTGATGATGCTGCACGGCATCGGCATCGGCTTGTCGCAGCAGGTGCCCGTCATCGGCGTCCAGAACGCCGCTCCGGCGCGTGACGTCGGCGCCGCCACCGGTTCCGTCACGCTGTCGCGCATGGGCGGCGCCTCGATCGCCATCTCCATCTACGGCGCCATCATCGGCTCGCAGCTGGCAAAGGTCGGCGTTTCCATCCCCGGCGTTACCGATATCGAGCAGCTGACGCCGAAGATGATGGCGGCCCTCCCGGAAGCCAGCCGCCAGGCTGTCGCCGATGCCTATGCCAGCGCTTTCACACCGCTGTTCATGACCTCCTGCGCCTTTGCTCTGATTGGATTGATTGCAGCGCTTTCGCTGAAACCGGTCCAGTTGCCGCGCCACGGCGAGACCAAGAACGCGGCCGCGGCCGCCGAAGCCGCCGAGTAGCGGCAAGGGCGCGCTGCGCCCTTGTCATAAAGCCTGCATCGCTATACATCTGCCAACGCTCTAACGGGGTGCCCTGTATCCGCAAGGATATCTGGCTGAGAGGCTTTCAAGCCAACCCGCGGAACCTGATCCGGCTAACACCGGCGGAGGGATTAGACGCGTGACACCAGGCACCGCCCTTTTCCCCCATGACAAAACTTTTTAGGAGGAGGCGCGCCATGCCCGGCCGCAAACCATTGATCGCATCATTCGCCACGGCTTTCCTTGCCGCAACCGTCACTCTGTCGCAGGCGAAGGCCGCGGACAAGACGCTGACGGTCTACACCTACGAGAGCTTCACCTCGGAATGGGGCCCCGGCCCCAAGGTCAAGGAAGCCTTCGAGAAGACCTGCGCCTGCACGGTCAATTTCGTCAGCGTCGCCGATGGCGTGGCGCTTCTCTCACGCCTGAAGCTCGAAGGCGCCTCGACCAAGGCCGACGTCGTTCTCGGCATCGATACCAACCTGATCACCGAAGCCAAGGACACCGGCCTGTTCGACGCCAGCGGCGTCGATACCAGCGCCCTCAAGGTGCCGGGCGACTTCAAGGACGATGTCTTCGTTCCCTATGACTACGGCCACTTCGCCATCATCTACGACACGCAGACCATCAAGAACCCGCCGAAAAGCATGCAGGAACTGGTCGATGGCGACCCATCGCAAAAGATCGTCATCGAGGATCCACGCACCTCGACACCGGGTCTCGGCCTGCTGCTCTGGGTGAAGTCCGTCTATGGCGACAAGGCGCAGGAAGCATGGGCGAAGCTCAAGAGCCGCATCCTGACAGTGACGCCTGGCTGGTCGGAGGCCTATGGCCTGTTCACCAAGGGCGAAGCGCCGATGGTGCTCTCCTACACGACCTCACCGGCCTATCACATGGTCGCCGAGAACACCGACCGCTATCAGGCCGCCGCGTTCTCCGAAGGTCACTACATCCAGATCGAAGTCGCCGGCCTTCTCAAGAACGCGCCGGATAAAGAACTCGCCCGCGACTTCCTGAAGTTCATGGTGACGCCGGGTTTCCAGGACACGATCCCAACCAACAATTGGATGATGCCGGTCTCGGCCACTTCCACGCCGCTGCCGGACGCCTTTGGCAAGCTGGTCAATCCGTCCAAGACCTTCCTGATGAGCCCCGATGATGTCGCCAAGAACCGCAAGGCCTGGATCGACGAGTGGCTGACGGCCATGAGCATGAACTGATGCTGCAGACGGCTGCGGAACGGCGAAATGCGCTGGCGGGCGGGGCAATCGGCCTCGCCGCCATCCTGCTTTTCATCGGCATCGCCGCCATCTCGCTTGCTGCCTCCGGCGGAGGTTCTGCCTTCGCCGGCATCATCTCGGATCCCTACATTCTCCGCGTCCTGCGCTTCACGCTGCTACAGGCCGCCCTTTCGACCTTGCTCTCAGTCCTCCTGGCGCTCCCCGTCGCGCGGGCACTTGCCCGGCAGCCTAACTTTTCTGGCCGTATCTGGATCATCCGGCTGATGGCCGTGCCAATGGGATTGCCCGTTCTGATCGGCGCGCTCGGGCTCATCGGCATCTGGGGACGGCAGGGCCTGCTCAATACCGCATTGCTCAAGCTCGGCCTGTCCGAACCCGTCAGCATCTACGGCCTGACCGGTATCCTGCTCGCTCACGTCTTCTTCAACTTGCCGCTCGCCTGCCGGCTGATGCTCGCTGGCCTGGAGAGGCTGCCGTCCGAATACTGGCTGATGGCAAGTAATCTCGGCATGCGCCCGCGCGCCGTCTTCCGCTTCATCGAATGGCCGGCGATCCGCGGCCTGATCCCCGGCATTTCTGGGCTGATCTTCATGCTCTGCGCCACCAGTTTCACGCTGGTGCTGACGCTTGGCGGCGGACCAGCGGCAACGACGATCGAGGTGGCGATCTACCAGTCGCTGCGTTTCGACTTCGATCCGGGCCGCGCGGTAGCTCTGTCCTTGCTGCAGATTACCCTGACCGGCCTCATCCTCGGCGCCATGTCGTTTCTCCCCGCCAGCCGTGACGAAGGGCTGACCGCCGGACGCCACTCCATGCGTTTCGATGGCAGAATGCCAATGGCAAAATTGTCGGATGGCCTGCTCCTCGTCCTCGCCACGGCTTTTCTGCTTTCGCCATTGCTTTCCGTGTTGGTGGCGGGCCTGAGAGCCGACCTCCCAAAGCTGGTCGGCGAGCCGGTCTTCTGGCAGGCCGCAGCGATGAGCTGCGGCATATCCCTTTCCGCCGCCACATTGGCCCTTGTCGTGTCAGCAGCCCTGATCCGCGCCCGCCAGACCATCAGCGCAGACAAGCGCTCCAGGCGCGGCAGCCGCGCCCTCTACGCCGCGACGGGCGGAGCCTCGTCAATGGTGCTGCTGGCGCCTCCCGTAGTGCTTGCGACCGGCTGGTTCATGGCGCTCAGGCCATTTGGCGACGCCTCTGTTTTTGCGCCCGTCCTCGTCGTTCTGATCAACATGCTGATGGCCCTGCCCTTCGTCATGCGCGTGCTCGAACCGGCCTATCTCGTCCATCAGCGCCGCACCGCGCGCCTTGCGGCGAGCCTCGGCCTGACCGGCCTGGCGCGGCTGCGGCTCATCGACTGGCCGGGGTTGCGCAAGCCGTTGCTGACCGCCCTGTCTTTCGCTATGGCCCTGTCGCTCGGCGATCTCGGCGCTGTCGCCCTGTTCGGATCCGATGGTTTTGTCACGCTTCCATGGCTGGTCTACAGCCGCATGGGAAGCTACAGAACCAACGATGCCGATGGCCTTGCGCTGATCCTTGGCCTCATTTGCCTATTGCTGACGATTGCCGGAACATCCGGCCAGATGCGAGGACATGGTGCCGATGACGGCCGCTGATATCACCATGCAGAACGTCCGCCTGACGCTCGGCAGCCACGCCTTCCATTTCGATTGCACGCTGCCCCGCGGCCAGATCATTGCCGTGACAGGCCCATCGGGCGCCGGCAAATCGACCTTCCTCAATCTGCTGGCGGGTTTCGAGACGCCGGAGAGCGGCCGCGTTCTGCTCGCCGGACATGATGTTACCGGCAGTCACCCGGCCGAGCGGCCCGTCTCGCTTGTCTTTCAGGACAACAATCTCTTCGCTCATCTCGATATCTTCACCAATGTCGGACTGGGCATTAATCCGGCCCTGAAGCTCGCACCGGCGGACCGCAGCCGCATCGCGGCTGCGCTGGCGCAGGTCGGTCTGGAAGGCTTCGAAAAAAGGCTTCCTGCAACGCTTTCCGGCGGCGAAAGGCAGCGCGCTGCCTTCGCTCGCGCCCTTGTCCGCAAGCGGCCGATCCTGCTTCTCGATGAACCCTTTGCCGCCCTCGACCCCAGCCTGCGCAACGGCATGGCAGAGCTTCTGACGGCGATGCAGCGCGAGACCGGAGCGACCGTCATCATCGTTTCACATGACCCCGATGAGGTTCGCCGCATTGCACAGTATGGCGTTTTCATCGACCATGGCGCGATTGCGCTCGCCGCGCCGTTGAGCGAGTATCTGGCTGATCAGAGCACGCCCGCATTGCGGCAATTTCTGCAGGGCTGACGAATATCCACGCCGCGATGGCACTTTCGCCACAATTTCATCGGAGCGAAAGAACTCCTTAACCACGCTAAGCTTGCTAAATTACAACGGCGCCATAATTACGCAGAGTCTCGCTATGCAACCGATGCGGAAATCAGCTACAGCAATGACGTCTGTTCCCCCGTTGTGCAATGCGAGAAGCGGGATGGACGCCTGTTGAACCCCGTTGGAAGTGGCCGGATCGAACATTTGGCGAGCCGGCCGAAAAGCAAGATGACTCGGAGAGCCAGACTGGACAGCATGACGACGTGGACGAGACCCGCGCCTTCCAGGAACGTGCTATCCGCTTTGCGTCAACGGGGACGGCATGCGCTGCTTTTGACGGCAGCTGCCATGGCTCTCAACGGCTGTCAGTCGATCATCGAACAGTCCTACCAGCCGACGGTTTCCCCCTCGTCCAATCCGCAGATCGTCGATGAGGTCCAGAAGAACGACCCGCGCGCCGCCATGGGTGCGCGCGAGCATCCGCGCATCGTTGCGAGCTACGGCGGCGAATACAAGGATGCCAAGACCGAGCGGCTTGTTGCCCGCATTGCCGGCGCCCTGACGGCGGTTTCCGAAAACCCGAGCCAGTCCTACCGTATCACCATCCTGAATTCGCCGGCGATCAACGCCTTCGCGCTTCCGGGCGGCTACCTCTACGTCACCCGCGGCCTGCTGGCACTCGCCAACGACGCTTCGGAAGTCGCTGCCGTGCTATCGCATGAAATGGGCCACGTGACCGCAAACCACGGCATCGAGCGCCAGAAGCGCGAAGAGGCCGAAGTCATCGCCAGCCGTGTGGTCGCCGAGGTCCTGTCGAGCGATATCGCCGGCAAGCAGGCGCTCGCCCGCGGGAAACTGCGTCTCGCCGCCTTCTCCCGCCAGCAGGAACTGCAGGCCGACGTGATCGGCGTGCGCATGCTGGGTGAGGCAGGCTACGATCCCTACTCGGCGGCACGCTTCCTTGACAGCATGGCCGCTTACAGCCGCTTCATGTCGGCCGATCCCGACGCCGACCAGAGCCTCGACTTCCTGTCGAGCCACCCGAATTCGGCCCAGCGCATCGAGCTTGCGCGTGACCACGCCCGCGCCTTCGGCCAGGAAGGCAAGGTCGGCGACAAGGGCCGTGACTATTATCTCGATGGCATCGACGGCCTGCTCTACGGCGACAGCCCCGAAGAGGGCTATGTGCGCGGCCAGACCTTCCTGCATGGTGGCCTCGGCATTCGCTTCGACGTGCCGCCCGATTTCACCATCGACAACAAGGTCGAAGCCGTCATGGCGACCGGCCCGGGCGATGTGGCGATCCGCTTCGACGGCGTGGCCGATAGCAACAACCAGAGCCTGACAAATTATATCTCGAGCGGCTGGGTGACCGGCCTCGACCCGTCGACGATCCAGGCGACGACAATCAACGGCATGGAAGCCGCAACCGCCCGCGCCAGCGCCGACCGCTGGGATTTCGACGTGACCGTCATCCGCAACAACCAGCAGATCTTCCGTTTCCTGACGGCCGTGCCGAAGGGCAGCACAGCGCTGCAGCAGACGGCGGACGTGCTGAGAGCGAGCTTCCGCCGCATGACACCGGACGAGATGTCGTCGCTGAAGCCGCTGCGCATCCGCGTCGTCACGGTACGCGCCGGCGACAACATCACCACGCTCGCGGCCCGGATGATGGGCACCGATCGCAAGCTCGACCTTTTCAAGCTGATCAACGCCCTGCCGATGGGCGCGTCCGTTGCACCCGGCGACCGCGTGAAAATCATCGCCGAATAAAAAAGGCCCGGTGCGAACCGGGCCAGTCTGTGCTTCTGGGAGTAAAGACTACTTTCAGGCGTAGGCGGCCATATGCGGATCGGCGCTGACAAGCGCGCTGCGCAACTTTTCCATCGCCCGGCTCTCGATCTGGCGTACCCGCTCCTTCGAAATTCCGAGATCGGCGCCGAGCTCTTCGAGAGTCGCTCCGTCTTCTGCCAGGCGCCGTGCGCTGATGATCTTCATCTCGCGCTCGTTGAGATGCGTTAGCGCCGAGGCCAGCCAGACGCGGCGGCGCTCGCCGTCGATCATGTTCGTCACCTGCTCGTCCGGCAGTGGCTCGTTGCTGACGAGGAAATCCATCTTCTCGGCACTGTCGGCATCCCCGGAGACCGAAGGCGCCTGCAACGACGCATCGTTGCTGGAGAGCCGCGCATCCATCGTCTGGACGTCCGCAAGGCTGACGCCGAGCGCGGCAGCGATTTCCTGATGGATCGACTGTACGGTCAGCTGGGTGTCGCCACGCGCCAGCTTGGCGCGCAACCGGCGAAGATTGAAGAACAGCGCCTTCTGCGCTGAGCTTGTGCCGCCGCGAACGATCGACCAGTTTCGCAGGATATAATCCTGGATGGAGGCACGGATCCACCAGCTGGCATAGGTCGAAAACCGCACTTCGCGTTCGGGCTCGAACCGCGCCGCAGCTTCAAGCAGACCGACATACCCTTCCTGCACGAGATCGCTCATCGGCAGGCCGAAATTGCGGAACTTGCCGGCCATCGAGATGACAAGACGCATATGCGCCATGGCGATCTGGTTGCGCGCGCCGCGGTCGTCATTGTCCTTCCAGCGGATCGCCAGCTGATGCTCTTCCTCGCGGGCAAGATAGGGAGCCGCCATCGCAATTTTGATCATGCGCCGGTCTGCAGACATGTTCCTCATATCGGTCTCCTAAAATCAGGCCTCGCGCCCAAACAAAAAACAATGAAGGTTCGTTTCCAGAACGTCGCCGCCCGGATCAAATTCAGCTCTCGAATGCAAAAGGCCTCTCTCCTGGACTTTTCAGGAGGAGGCCCTATCTCTTCACCAAGTACCGGTCAGACGGTGAGGCAGGATCTGATTCTTCAAGTTGCCGTTCCGGCAAAATGTGGAAGCCATGACCCACTCCTCGTCCAGCGTTCAAACCAGCGGACGAACGGTGGGCTCCACCGGTTTTTTGTCCGCACTTACGAGATTTAAACGCGTCAGCGCGGAAAAAGTTCCAATAAAAAACCCGGCTCGAAGGCCGGGTTTTTTGCAAGGAAAAACAAAGTGCTATTATGCGGCTTCGTCCTGGGAGTCGTCTTCTTCAATTGCCTTGCCGCGCTTCGGACCCTTGTTGAGGTTGGTCTCAACGAGACGCACAGCTTCCGTTTCCGACATCTTGTTCACGGCAGCGATTTCGCGAGCCATACGGTCGAGAGCAGCTTCATACAGCTGACGCTCGGAATAGGACTGCTCCGGCTGGTTCTCGGCACGATAGAGATCGCGCACGACTTCTGCGATGGAAATCAGGTCGCCGGAATTGATCTTGGCATCATATTCCTGCGCACGGCGGGACCACATGGTACGCTTGACACGAGCCTTGCCCTGCACAACCTTGAGCGCGCGCTCAACGAAGTCGGTTTCCGACAGCTTGCGCATGCCGATGCTCATCGCCTTTGCGACCGGAACCTTCAGACGCATCTTGTCCTTTTCGAAATCGATAACGAAAAGTTCGAGCTTCATGCCGGCAACTTCTTGCTCTTCGATAGCGGTGATGGTACCGACGCCATGAGCGGGGTACACGATCGATTCACCGGTCTTGAAGCCGTGGCGAGCTGCTGAAGGTTTTTTCTGCTGGGTCGTCATACTAATCAAAAACTCCCTGTTACGCTTCCGGCGGCGGCCGGAGCCGGGTCAGTCAGGCCCGGATGAGACGGTAGAATTCCCGTCGGGTGACTTCACTCTGGTCCCACCAGACATAAGCAAAGAAATTCGTGCACGCGATTAACGATCGGACAGCTCAACTCGTTGATATGTCACGGAAACCGCGTACAGATTTAATTTGCTTTCGTGATGGTTTTGGGCACGCCTCGTGCCTCAAATGGGTCAGTCTCTAGAACCTATCACAAAAATATGAGGAAATCAATAATTTGGTGCGTGTGAGTCATGCGGGCAACACATGGCTCACATATTAGTGAAGCATCACTTGAAACGTTTAAGCGCCTTCTGAACCCGATTTCAGGCGGATTTCAGTAGCTTGAACTCAATCGCCCGCGCCGGGCTTTTCTGAGAAGTACTTCTCGAATTTGCCGGTCTCGCCGTCCATTTCCTTGGCCTCGGGCATCGAGTCCTTTTTGACGGTAATATTGGGCCAGACGCTGGCATATTCAGCGTTGATCTTGAGCCATTTGTCGAGACCCGGCTCGGTATCCGGCTTGATCGCCTCGGCAGGACATTCGGGTTCGCAAACGCCGCAGTCGATGCATTCGTCGGGATGGATGACGAGGAAATTCTCGCCTTCATAGAAGCAATCGACCGGGCAGACTTCCACGCAGTCGGTATATTTGCAGCGAATGCAATTGTCGGTCACGACATAGGTCATGAAGAACTCCAGGATTTCACGCGAGCGGGGAGACGAACCTGGAACGTCGCGTCTTTCCCTGTGCCGGAGGAGCAGCGTTGACTGGCTTGGGAGGCAAGAACGCAGTCCGGCGAGTTGATTGTGACGTATCGGCTTTACAGCCTGATTTCAAGGATTATCCATCTTCAAAAACCGGCGGCGCAGACAGAGTTTTCTAATCCTCGCCCGACTGGAGCCTGTCGATTGCCCGCCGCTCTTTCTTTGTCGGCCGTCCTGCCCCCGCGCCGCGGATCGCCTGCTCGTAGGCGGTGAGACGTTTCGTCTCATCTTCAGGCGGCGTGATGTTCTCGTAAAGGCGCTGCGCCTCTTCGAAAGGCCCCCGCCGCTCGCCCGGCAGTTTGACCAGAAGGACGACGTCCCTGCGGTCGAGCTGCAGCTCGACGCGATCGCCCGCCTTGACTGTCTGGCTGGGCTGGACGGCACGTTCGCCATTGATGCGAACGTGCCCTGATTGCACCTGGCTTTGCGCCAGGGAGCGAGATTTCACCATGCGCGTGAAGAACAGCCACTTGTCGATGCGCTGGCGCGAACCGCTTGCTGGCTGTGTCTCCCCGCCCATCGATTACTTCTTCATCTGCTCCTTCAAGGCAGCGAGCTTGGCGAAGGGCGAATCCGGATCGATCGGCTTTTCCTTGCGCGGCGGCTTGGCCTCGAAGCGCAGCGGCTGGGCGCCGCCACGGTTGTTGTTGCGGTCGTTGCGATCCTTCCGGTCACCACGATCCTGACGGTCGCCACGCTGTTCGTTGCGATCGCCACGGCCCTGATGCGGCTTGCCGCCATCGCGGCCGCGCTGCTGGCGGTTGCCATCGCGGCCTTCGCGATTGCCTTCGCCGCGGTTGTTGCCTTCAGCGCCTTCGGTCGCGCCGCCCTGACGACGGTTGCCCTGCTGGCGCTCGCCGCCGCGGCGTTCGCCGTGGTTGCGCACCGGGCGCTGGTTGTCGTTGCGGCCGCCGAGGCGCCACAGCAGAACCGGCTTCGGCTCCTGCGGTTCTCCGCTTTCGGCTGTCACTTCGGCAGCTTCAGCAGGCGCTTCGGCAGCAACAGGTGCAGGCTCGGCAGCGGGTGCTTCCTCAGCACCATCCGCATCGTCGTGATCGGCCTTGTCGGATGCTTCTTCGGCTGGTGCCTCGCTCGCGGCCGTTGCAGCCGACGCATCCTGCGTGGCAAGATGGGCGGCAGCCTCTTCGGCCTTCACCGCATCCGCACGGTAACCGAGACCCTTGAGGATCTCTTCCATGTCCTCAAGCGTCGCGCCGAGGATGGAGAGCATTGCGGTCGTCGTCGTAAAGCGGCGGCCGTCATAGGCACCCTCGGGACGGTTTGCCTGACCCGGCTTCCACTGCAGCAGCGGACGGATGATATCGGCAAGCCGCTCTAGAATATCGATACGAACAGCCCGCTTCCCGAGGAAACGGAAACCGGCAAGCTTGTAGAAGGTGCGCTCGAAGCTCGGATCGGTGACGACAGACGTACGGCCAGCGGCCAGAACCGGAATGAGGTCACCATAGCCAGGCTTGTCGAGACCATCGTTCTTCAGCGCCCAGAGGAGCGTGATCAATTCGGCAGGCGCCGGCTTCAGAAGTGCCGGAACGAAGATGTGGTAAGCGCCAAACCGCACGCCGTAGCGGCGCATTGAGGCACGGCCATCCTGATCCAGCGACTTGACGTCGTCGGCGACGTCGCGGCGGAACAGTACGCCGAGATTCTCGACAAGCTGGAACGCCAGACCCTTTGCCAGGCCCTGCAGGTCTTCAGCGCGCGACAGATCGTCGAGCGGCTTAAGCACCGTGCTGATATGATGATTGACGAAGCGCTCGACGCGGGCGGCGACATGATCGCGCGCATTTCCGGTCAACTGCTCGTCGGCAAGCAGGATCACCCGCGGCCGCATGATGTGGTCGCTGCCCGAAAGCCGCGCCACGGGATCGCCGAGCCAGCGCACTAGGCCATCGGCGCTGATCGCCAGATCGCCATTGCCGGCAGCATGCATGCGCGCAGCGCGCGCTTCGAATTCCAGAGCAAGCGCCTTTTGTGAAGCAGCCTGTACGGCCTTGGCGTCCGGTCCATCCGTTCCACCGATGGGAGTGAAGCGGAAACCGCTCAACTGACCCACATGATGTCCCTCCACGAAGACATCACCATTCACACTGATTTCAGCTTCCAGCATCGCATTCTCTCTCAGGCGCTTCATGAGCACAGATGTCCTGCGATCAACAAAGCGTTTCGTCAACCTTTCATGTAACGCATCGGACAATCGATCTTCGATTTCCCGCGTCTTTTCCTGCCAGTGTGTCGGATCGGCAAGCCAACCGGGCCGGTTCGACACATAGGTCCAGGTTCTTATCTGCGCGATTCGCGCCGAAAGCGTGTCGATTTCACCGTCCGTCCGGTCCGCACGATGCACCTGCTCCGCGAGGAAATCTTCGTTCACCGTGCCACGGCGGACGAGATCAGAAAAGAGGGTCGAGATCAGATCGGCATGCTGGGCCGGTGCAATACGCCGGTAATCGGGCAGCGCACAAGCTTCCCAGAGCTTTTCAACCCTTTCCGGCTTGGTCGCAAGATCAATAATTTCCGGATATCGTGAAAGATGTTCCAGCGCCTGCTGATCGACCGAAGGCAGGGATCGCGTCAGCCCCTGGACGCTCGGCGGCTTTTCCAGGCTTGCGCGCAACGATTGTATCGAGGCGAAGTCGAATTCCTTGGTCCGCCACTGCAGAACCTTGACGTTGTCGAACTCGTGCGCCTCGATCCGCTGCACCAGTTCATCATCAAAAGGCGTGACCTGCCCGGTGACGCCGAAGGTGCCATCGCGAACATGGCGGCCGGCACGCCCGGCGATCTGGCCAAGTTCTGCGGGATTGAGATTGCGGAACTGGTAGCCGTCGAATTTCCGGTCCTGCGCGAAGGCGACATGATCAACGTCGAGATTGAGCCCCATGCCGATCGCATCAGTGGCGACCAGATATTCGACATCGCCCGCCTGATAGAGCGCCACCTGCGCATTGCGCGTCCGCGGGCTGAGCGCGCCAAGAACGACGGCCGCGCCGCCGCGTTGGCGCCGGATCAGTTCGGCGATCGCGTAAACTTCGTCAGCCGAGAAGGCGACGATCGCCGAGCGTTGCGGCAACCGGGTAATCTTCTTCTGCCCGGCATAGAGCAGCTGCGACAGTCTCGGCCTCTCGATGACGGTGATTCCGGGCAGTAGCTGCTGGAGAATGGGGCGCATCGTGCCGGCGCCGAGCAGCAGCGTCTCGTCGCGACCACGCAGATGGAGGATGCGATCGGTGAAGATGTGCCCGCGCTCAAGATCTCCAGCGAGCTGCACTTCGTCGATCGCGACGAAGGCCGCCTTGGTTTCGCGCGGCATCGCCTCGACGGTGCAGACCGAAAAGCGCGCATTGGGCGGAGAAATCTTTTCCTCGCCCGTGACCAGCGCGACATTGTGCACACCGACCTTCTCCACGACCCGGCTATAGACTTCTCGCGCCAGAAGGCGCAGCGGCAGCCCGATCACGCCGGTGCCATGCGCGACCATGCGCTCGATGGCGTAGTGCGTCTTGCCGGTATTGGTCGGCCCGAGCACCGCGGTCACACCGCGCCCACTCAGTATCATCGGCTGCGAATTCAGTGTCATGGTCCATGCAAGTGAGGCGGGGAGCCCCGGGGTCAAGTCAGCAGACAACACATGGACAGGGCAACCGGCAAACGCAAGAGCCGGATGATGCGAATGCGCTGCTAATTTTGATTCAACAAGCGGCGCTAAGCCTCTGTTTTGAGATTCGGAACAGCTTGAGAACGAATCAGCGACGAATCGCAGACTCGCGGTGATTCAGCTTTTGTTCACGGCTAAGTATTGGTTTTGAATCAGCTTTTCCCACTAGATGCTGAATCACCGGAATCTGGCAATTTGCAGCGGGCGGTCTTCGACGGCCTCTTTTCATCCGGCGGCAACCGCAAAGACGGAAAAACGGAAAACCACAGAATTAACCTTCGGGTCAAAGCCGGAACGAATCACAGACGAATCGCCGACAGCTGCAAATTCCGCTTTTGTTCGCCACTGCATATTGATGAACTGCGCGAACGGGCGCTATATGCAGCCTCCTTGATTGCAGGATCAGCATTGAAAATCGGTCGCCATTAACACTTTCCGCCCTGAGTGGATGTTTCGTTAAAATTTTCTGCGGATCAGCGGAACCTTTTCGAGCCTGACGCGTTTCTACCGTCCCGTAGAATATAAGTTCTGGCACCATCAAGAAAACTCCATCCTGAAATTGCACGCACATAAGTTTAGCCGGGAACAAAAACCCGGCTACCGTGTTTATTGTCCATTCGTAACTCGCGGTGAGTTGAAGGACAGAAAACATGCTCAGTACGATACTTCTTATTATCCTTATTCTGCTTTTGATCGGCGCTCTGCCGAATTGGGGTTACAGCCGCGCTTGGGGCTATGGACCTTCTGGCGGTTTGGGGCTAGTTCTCGTCATTATCATTATCCTTGTCCTGATGGGCCGCATCTAAAGGCCATGTAACTGGGGAGTTGTAAGTCATGATGAAGAAGGTTGTTCTCGTTGCAGCACTCGTGGGTGCGCTTGCATCGTGCACGGCAACTGAGCAGGGCACCGCAATCGGCGCTGGCTCTGGCGCCCTTATTGGCGGTGCGGTTTCCAACAGCTGGGGCGGCGCAGCCGTCGGCGCCGTTGCAGGCGGCCTGGTTGGCGCTGCAGTCGGTAACTCGGTCGATCAGCGCAATGGCCGCTATTCGGGCCAGCGCGTCTATCGTGACCGCTACGGTTGCTACGTTGCCTACTCGAACGGCTCAACGCGCCGCGTTCGCTGCTAACAATAGACTGATATTTTGAAAACGGGCGCCTTGGCGCCCGTTTTTGTTTCAACCGTTTGCGCTAGATCCCGGTGAGGTGAGTTAACTCCCGGAACCTCAGGGCGCTTCTAGACGAAAAACTGCCCGCCATTCGCCGTCAGCGTCGAGCCGGTGATGAACCCAGCGTCATCCGAGGCCAGGAACACCACACAGCGCGCGATCTCTTCAGGTTCGCCAAGACGGCCAACCGGGATCTGCGGGATGATCCGCTCGTTCAGCACCTTTTCCGGAACAGCAAGAACCATTTCCGTGCCGATGTAACCGGGGCAGACGGCATTGACGGTGATGTTCTTTGCCGCACCCTCCTGCGCCAGCGCCTTGGTGAAGCCGAGATCGCCGGCCTTGGCGGCGGAATAGTTGACCTGCCCCATCTGGCCTTTCTGGCCATTGATCGACGATATATTGACGATACGGCCGAAGCTGCGGTCACGCATGCCGCCCCAGACCTGGTGGGTCATGTTGAAGAGGCCGGTGAGGTTGGTGTTGACGACCTCATGCCACTGCTGTGGGGTCATCTTGTGAAACATCGCGTCGCGGGTGATACCGGCGTTATTGATCAGTACGTCAACAGGGCCGAGCTCGGCCTCCACTTTGGCGATGCCCTCGCCGCAAGCAGCATAGTCGGAAACATCCCACTTGAAGACCGGGACACCAGTGAGGTCGTGAAAGGCCTTGGCCTTCTCGTCGTTGCCGGCGTAGTTCGCCGCCACCCGGTAACCGGCGTTCTTGAGCGCCACCGAAATTGCTGCACCGATGCCACGTGTGCCACCGGTGACCAAAGCCACTCTGCTCATGTTTCGCTCCCCTTGTTATCGCCTTCGATCCCGCCATTAAGGCATGGATCGCATGCTATTTAAAGTGCTTCGAGGCACATCGCGACGCCCATACCGCCGCCGATGCAGAGTGTTGCCAATCCCTTCTTCGCGCCGCGGCGCTTCATTTCGAAAACCAGCGTACTCAGAACGCGGGCACCGGAAGCACCGATCGGATGGCCGATGGCGATCGCGCCGCCGTTGACGTTGACGATCGCCGGATCCCAGCCGAGATCGCGGTTGACAGCACAGGCCTGCGCAGCGAAGGCCTCGTTGGCCTCCACCAGATCGAGATCGCCGACCGACCAGCCTGCTTTCTCAAGCGCCTTGCGCGATGCCGGGATAGGGCCTGTGCCCATGACCTGCGGGTCGACACCCGCAGTTGCCCAGGAAACGATGCGCACGAGCGGCTGGATACCGCGGCGCGCAGCCTCCGCTTCGGTCATCAGAACAGTTGCGGCAGCACCATCGTTGAGACCGGACGCATTGGCGGCAGTCACCGTACCGTCCTTGTCGAAAGCCGGGCGAAGCTTGGTCATCGCCTCGATCGTCGCACCGTGGCGGATATATTCGTCGGCATCGACGGTCACGTCACCCTTACGGCCCTGGATGACGAAAGGAACAATCTCATCCTTGAAGCGGCCGGCCTTCTGCGCGGCCTCCGCCTTGTTCTGCGAGGAAACCGCGAACTGGTCCTGCTCGTCGCGCGAAAGCTGCCACTGGCGGGCGATGTTTTCCGCCGTGATCCCCATGTGATAACCGTAGAAGGCGTCGGTGAGGCCGTCCTTGATCATCGTATCGATCATCTTCATGTCGCCCATCTTGGTGCCGCCGCGAAGATGCGCAGCATGCGGCGCCATAGACATCGATTCCTGGCCGCCGGCGACAATGATCTTTGCATCTCCGGTTGCGATCTGCTGCATGCCGAGCGCTACAGCGCGCAATCCGGAACCGCACAGCTGATTGACACTCCAGGCCGTCGCTTCCTTGGGAACACCCGCCTTCATCGCTGCCTGACGCGCCGGGTTCTGGCCCTCGCCGGCCTGCAGGACCTGGCCGAGAATGACCTCGTCCACCTCTGCGGCATCGACGCCGGCGCGCTCGAGCGCACCCTTGATGGCCGTTGCTCCGAGTTCGTGGGCAGGGACTGTAGCAAAGGCGCCGTTGAAAGAGCCGACCGCTGTGCGGGCTGCGCTGGCGATGACGATGGACGTGTTGCTCATGGAAAGCCTCCTCGCGTTTCAGCACTTTATATAGGTCGAAACTGGCAAAGCTTTTAGCCCGAGTCAAACGCCAAGACCGTCATATGGCAATTTTAGCCCGTACTTACGAAGACGCGAAATATGACGGGAATAAAAGGGGTTGCCGCATCGCACAAAGAGATTGTCACCGGCGTTCTTTTGCGTCTACATTCGATATTGGAGGAATTTCCACATCATCAGACGGGGTTCAGGAGACTGATATGGCGAAGAATGAGGGTCAGATAGTCATCAAGAAATACGCCAATCGCCGACTCTATAACACAGGCACCAGCACCTATGTGACGCTGGAAGACCTGGCGGAGATGGTGAAGAAGGGCGAGGACTTTACGGTCCAGGATGCCAAGTCCGGCGATGACATCACCCACTCGGTATTGACCCAGATTATTTTCGAGCAGGAATCGAAGACCGGCAACACGCTGCTGCCGATTTCCTTCCTTCGACAGCTGATCACCTATTATGGCGATCAGATGCAGATGGTCGTTCCGAGCTTTCTCGAACACTCCATGAAGGCCTTCACCGAGCAGCAATCGCAGATGCGCGAGCAAGTGACCCGCGCCTTCGGCGAAACGCCGATCGGCAAGAACCTGCAACTTCCGATGCAGATGGTCGAGGAGCAGGTGCGCCGCAACACCGAGATGTTCCAGCAGGCGATGCAGATGTTTTCACCCTTCATGACCCCTCCTGCCAAGGAGACCAAGAAGGCTGAAGCCAAGGACATCGACGAGCTGAAGGAACAGCTGAGGGCGCTTCAGAACAAGCTGGACAATCTCTGATCTCTGAGCGTTTCGAGGAAACGCTCTAAAGCCCGATCGAGACGTCTCGCCCCGCGGTGCGGATCGAGACGGCAAAGCCGCCGATCACATCGATCAGCGCAATCGTCATCAAGATGAAGAACACCTGGGTCGCCGCATCCTGGACGAGCAGAAACTCGACCAGGAAGGCGATGAAGACGAGCATCGACAGCATGTGATTGATCAGGCTGCCGGAGCCGTTACGCGTCGCCTTCAATATCTCGAAGAACAGCACCACAAGCGCGATGACGATGAAGAGATCGCCGAGCGACATGCTCCAGATCGCGCCTGAGATCATCGACAAAACGATGATGTCGTGCTGAAGCGCGGGAATACCGCCGCTCCCCATCAGGCCGAGCATTGCCATGTTGTAAAGAATAAATGGAATGATCATCAGCGGCATTGCACCAAGCATCTCGGTCTGTTCTCCCTCTATTCAGGGAATACTGCCGTAGATCGCCGTCTCACTTCAAGACAATTGCGAATATCGTGGTGCGCAAACGCAAAAAGACCGGCTGAAAGCCGGTCTTTCAATCTGGAAAACCAGAAACAGGAAAGCTTATGCGCTTTCCTTCGGCGTCAGGACCTGACGGCCGCGATACATACCGGTCTTAAGATCGATATGGTGCGGACGGCGCAGCTCGCCGGAGTTCTTGTCTTCAACATAGGTCGAAGCCTTCAGTGCGTCTGCAGAACGGCGCATACCGCGCTTGGACGGGCTCGTTTTTCTCTTCGGTACAGCCATTTCTCGTACTCCACTTCACGGGCAACACATTTCCGGCCAGACTGGCGGCCGAAACGACATGTCGCGATTTCGGAAATTTTGCGCGCTTATACATGCGATAAACGGCCTTGACCAGTCCCTAAACAGATTTTTTGAGAATCCTTTGACTCCCGTTCAAACCTCATCGTGCGGCACGATCCACGGTTCGGCGCGCGCAGCCTCTTCCCACTTCCGCCAGGCGGGATGCGCCTTGACGGCCGCCATATAGCTCAGCGTATCGCCGGATGTCACGAGGTCATAGACATCGAAGCGGTTGACGACAGGCGCAAACATTGCATCGGCAGCCGAAAAGCTGCCAAACAGGAACGATCCACCGGACTGCTCCCGCAACTCCCGAAAGATCGTCTCGATACGCAGGACGTCGGCCATCACGCCATCGACAAGCGCAATCTTGCCTTTCGGACGGCGAATGTTCATCGGGCAGGCATTCCGAATGGCACGGAACCCGGAGAGCATCTCCATCGAAACGGAGCGGGCGGCGGCTCGCTTCGCACGATCCTTCGGCCATAGCCCGGCTTCGGGATAGAGTTCGGCAACATATTCGATGATCGAGAGCGATTCCCAGACGCGGACGTCACCATGATGCAGCGCGGGAACGCGGCCGGTTGGCGAAAATTCCTTGAAGCGCGGATTGCCTGCTTCGAAATCGAAGGGAGTGAGAACTTCCTCGAAGGGAATGCCCGCTGCCTCCATGGCGATCCACGGCCGGAAGGACCAGGAGGAATAGTTCTTGTTGCCGATATAGAGCGTGAGCTTGTCCATGAGCCGATCCATGCGCTGTTTCAGCTCTATCTACCGGCCGCCGCCCCTGCTCACCAATGAATTATTCGCAGCTCAATCATAAATGCATCTGATGTAATCGCCGGCACCCTGGGCGCGGCGCTCGATCACCGCCGCAAGCCGCCTCAGGCCACGGCCGGGCTTGCCGGCATTGCGGTCGATCGGGTTGGGCAGCGAGACGGCCAGCAGCGCCGCCTGACGGCGTGACAGCTTGGACGCCGGAACCTTGAAATGGTAACGCGCCGCCGCCTCGATGCCGTAGATACCCGGCCCCCATTCGGCGATGTTCAGATAGATTTCCATCAGCCGCCGCTTGGTCCAGACGAAATCGGAGGCGACCGCCAGAGGCAGCTCAAGACCTTTGCGCACAAAGGAGCGGCTGTTCCAGAGAAACAGGTTCTTTGCCGTCTGCATCGGGATCGTGCTGCCGCCGCGCGTCGAGGCGCCGTCCAGCGTATCCTCGATCAGCATCCGCATCTCACCCCAGTCGACACCACCGTGGAAGCAATACTGACCGTCTTCGGACATCATCACCGACTGCACCAACGCCGGCGAGATTTCGTCCAGTGACACCCATTGGCGATCGTAGCCGCGCAAAAGCACGAGATCGCGCAGCATCAGCGTCGAGACCGGATGAATGAAGGGAATGAGATAGAGGATGATCAGCGCATAAGGCAGGATGCATAGAGCCAGGATGCCAAGCACGATGCGGGCAGGCAGCGAGCGGCCGCGCAGCCATGCATACATCCGCCGATGAGCCGGCATGGCGATGCTTTCCTCTCTCTCCGGCGTTATATCCAACGTCTAGCCCAGACCTGTTCCCTGCGTCCTCCATACCGTCTGAGAAAGGCCAAGGCCAGAGCACAACGGAAATCTTGGTCTCTCCATCTACAATTCCGTTGCGCCGCGGGCTTTGCTCATGCCAAACAGCGGCCATGAACGCCAGTCCAGACCCATTTTCCGAACGGTTGAAAAGCAACGCCAGAGAGATCGAAACGCTGCTGGAAGCGCTGCTTTCGAAAGACGTTCTGTCCGACGAGATCGCCCGGCCGGAGAGCCTGCGCGCCGCCATGCACTATGCGGTGCTGAACGGCGGCAAGCGGCTGCGTCCGTTCCTGGTTATCGAAAGCTCTCTGCTGCTCGGTGGCGACAGAGAGACTGCGCTGCGGGTCGGCGCGGCACTTGAATGCGTTCATTGCTATTCGCTTGTTCACGACGATCTCCCGGCCATGGACGACGACGATCTGCGCCGCGGCAAGCCGACGGTGCACATCGCCTTCGACGAAGCGACCGCCATTCTGGCCGGCGACAGCCTGCTGACCTACGCTTTCGACATCATCGCAGCACCCGAGACCGCGCTTTCCGACGCCCGCAAGACCGCACTGATCCTGGCGCTCGCCCGCGGCTCTGGCCTCGGCGGCATGGCCGGCGGCCAGGCACTTGATCTGGCAGCGGAAAAGCAGGCGCCCTCCGCCGATGGCATCATTACATTGCAGGCTATGAAAACCGGCGCCCTGATCCGCTTCGCCTGCGAGGCCGGCGCGATCGTTGCTGGCGCCGCAGACGGCGAGCGCAAGCGTCTCCGGGCGTTCGGCGAAAAGATCGGCCTCGCCTTCCAGCTTGCCGACGATCTGCTGGACATCACCTCGGACGCCGAGACCATGGGCAAGGCAACTGGCAAGGATGCCGGCCGCGGCAAGGGAACACTGGTCGCGCTCAATGGCATCGCCTGGGCCGAAGCTGAACTCCGTCGCCACGTAAACGACGCTGTGGAGCTTCTGGCCCCTTATGGCGAGAAAGCAGACACGCTGATCGCCACCGCCCATTTCATCGCCGACCGCAAGAGCTGAAAAGGAGCGGGGAACCGCAGACCGGCAACATCATGCTTGCTGAAGACGCGTGGCGGCTGATGACGGCGCGTGCGTTTTATGACAGTGTCCGCGCGTCAAATCTTACGAGCGCCCCATCATGCACGAGACCTTTACCTATCTGCCGCAGATTCTTCCGGCCTACATCGCCTATGTGATCGCCGTCCTCAGCCCCGGCCCGGCGATCATGGCGATCGTTGCCACGTCGATGACGCAGGGGCGCAAGGCGGGGATGACGATCGGCTTTGGCATTTTTGGCGGCTCGTTCACCTGGGCCTGCGCGGCAGCCCTCGGGCTGGCGACGCTGCTTCATACCTATGCGATCGCGCTGGAGATTTTGAAGGTCTTCGGCGGGCTTTATCTGCTCTACCTCGCCTACAAGGCCTTCAAGGCGATGCGTGCTGGAAATGACCTTCAGCAAGCGCAGGAAGTGAAGCCGCTATCGGCGCGGGCGCTTCTGCTCAAGGGTTACGGCATCCACGTCACCAATCCGAAGGCGATCTTTGCCTGGCTCGCCATCATCGCGCTCGGCATGCCGCAGGGCGCACCGGGTTCGGTGGCCGTGCTTATCGTCGCCATCTGCCTGACGACCGGCTTTGCAATCTTCATGGGATATGCGGTGCTGTTTTCGACCCCGCATGCGCTGAAGGTCTACCAGAGCCTGCGCCGCTGGATTGAAGGCGCGATGTCCGCCTTCTATTGCTTTGCCGGGTTGAAGCTCCTCACCAGCCGCATCTAGCGGCTGGCTCGTTACTCGGCCGCGGTCTTCTGGCCGAAACGCTTCTCGATATAGTCGGCAACCAGCGCCTCGAAATCGGCCGCGATATTCGGGCCGCGCAATGTCAGCGCCTTCTCACCGTCAATGAAGACGGGCGCGGCAGGCGTCTCGCCGGTGCCCGGAAGAGAAATGCCGATATCGGCGTGCTTGCTCTCGCCGGGGCCATTGACGATACAGCCCATGACGGCGACGTTCAGCGCCTCGACACCCGGATATTTCTCACGCCAGACCGGCATGTTCTTGCGGATGTCGTTCTGAATGTTCTGCGCCAGTTCCTGGAAGACCGTCGACGTTGTGCGGCCACAGCCGGGGCAGGCGGCAACGACAGGAATGAATTGCCGGAAGCCCATGACCTGCAAGAGCTCCTGCGCCACCTGCACTTCACGCGTCCGGTCGCCATTCGGCTCCGGCGTCAGCGACACGCGGATCGTATCGCCGATACCATGCTGCAGCACATAGCCCATGGCGGCCGACGAAGCGACGATGCCCTTCGAGCCCATGCCGGCTTCGGTGAGGCCGAGATGCAGCGCATGGTCGGAGCGCTCCGACAGCATCGAATAAACGGCAATCAGATCCTGCACCTGGCTAACCTTGGCAGACAGGATAATGCGGTTGCGCGGCAGGCCGATTTCTTCGGCGAGATTGGCCGAGATCAGCGCCGACTGGACGATGGCCTCGCGGGTCACCTGGCGTGCTGAAAGCGGCGAGCCCGCCTCGGCATTCTGGTCCATCAGCGCCGTCAGCAGATCCTGATCGAGCGAACCCCAGTTAACGCCGATACGGACCGGCTTGTCATAGCGGATCGCCATCTCGATGATCTCGGCGAACTGCTTGTCCTTCTTGTCCTTGAAGCCGACATTGCCGGGGTTGATGCGGTATTTCGCGAGAGCCTCGGCACAGGCGGGATGATCGGCAAGCAGCTTGTGGCCGATATAATGAAAGTCGCCGATCAGCGGCACGTCCATGCCAAGGCGCAGCAGGCGCTCGCGGATCTTCGGAACGGCAGCGGCACTTTCGTCGCGGTCTACGGTGATGCGGACCATCTCCGAACCGGCCTTGAACAGCGCGGCGACCTGCGCCACCGTCGCGTCTATATCGGCCGTATCGGTATTGGTCATCGACTGTACGACAACAGGCGCACCGCCTCCGACAATCACTCCGCCGACATCGACGGCAACGGAAGAGCGGCGCGGTTTCGGATCAAAATCCGTGGCTGAAGACATGAAGAGAGCTCTTGGACCCTTTGAAAATCGTGCCTTTCAGGTGGATCATGCCTGCCTGCTTGTCAACCGCCCCGCGCTTCACTTTTGTTGGCGGCCTAGTGGCCGCCACCCGAGGCGCCGTCGGCATAACGCGCCAATCTCGAGAAGATCAGAACGACAACAAGAAGGGCCGGCAGCGCCATGAACACCGTCGAGAAGCCGATATGCTCGGCGACGAAACCGATTGCAGAAGGCGCAACGAGCATTCCGGAATAGCCCATGGTCGTCACCACCGAGATGCCAATCCCCGGCCTCAGGCCTGGCACGTTGCCGGCCGCCGAAAAGGCGATCGGCACCATGTTGGAAATGCCGATACCGCAGAAGGCGAAGCCGACAATCGCAAGCTCCGCAGTCGGGGCAAGAGCAGCAATCAGCATGCCGACGATCGCAAACAGCGTGCAGACACGCAGCGTCTTCACGCCGCCGAACCTGTCGCGCACCATATCGCCGGCAAAGCGCATGATCGCCATGGTCAGCGAGAAGGCAGCGAAACCAAAGCCCGACAGAGCGACGGATGCGCCCATTTCCTGGCGCAGATAAAGTGCGCCCCAATCGAGGACGGCACCCTCTGGAACCATGGAGAACAGCGCCATCAGGCCAAGCAGCCATGGCAGCGGCACCATCGGCAGGCGGGTCTTTTCCTTCTTCTCATCCGGATGCGGTGGGTCCGAAAGCATCATCGGCCACGCGACGGCAAGAAAGGCGGCGGCAAGCACCGTCGCAAGCCCGGCGTGACCGAGGACGCCGATCTTGGAAATCAGCAATCCGCCGAGCCCGGAACCGATCAACCCGCCAAGGCTCCAGAAAGCGTGGCAGGAAGACATGATCGCCCGGCGCATCGACTTCTCGACAACTACCGCATTGGCATTCATGGCAACGTCCATGGCGCCGACGAAGCCGCCGAACAGGAACAGCGCAATGCTGCCGGTGATGACATTGGGCGCAACGGTCAGCGCCAGAAGGATCGGCAACAAGCAGACGGCCGTCGCCAGCGAGACGACCCGCGAGCCGTGCTTTGCGATCTTCGCGCCGGCAATCGGCATCATCGTCAGGGAGCCGACCCCGAAGACCAGGATCATCAAGCCAAGCTCAAATTTACTGATACCGAGCCTTTCGGCAAATTCCGGAATTTTCGGTGCCCAGCAGCCGACGAGGAAGCCGTTCATCAGAAACAGCAGCGAAACCGCGACCCGGCTCTTCGGCATGAATCCGCGCTGCACGCCCGGCATCGCATGTAGTTGATTATCCATTGTCCCGTCTCATTCACTATCGCCTGCCTCTTTGGCAGGTCACTTCAATTCAATTCGCCGCCGCGGCCTGCACCGTGCGGCACCCGCGCTCGCGATAGGCCGCGAGCAATGTTTCATCGGCGTCATGCTCGACCACGAGGCATTCGCAATGCGCCACCGGCAGCACGCTATGGGGTGCAGCCGTGCCGAATTTCTCCGATGTCGCGGCAACCAGAACCTGACGGCTCTTGGAAGCTGCGAACCGCTTGAACTCGGCGTCCTCGAAGCCGAAGGTCGTAACGCCCGCTTCCAGATCGACGCCGCAGGCGCCGAGCACGCAGAGATCCGGAGACAATTGCTCCATGTCGCGCAATGCCTTGGCACCGAGCGCGCCGCCGACCTGCCGGTCGATCAGCCCGCCGATGAGGATGACGTTGATACCCGTCTTGTCGAGCAGCGCTGCGGCAATGGCCGGCGCATTGGTGGCTGCCGTCAGCAGCATCTCCTGGGGAAGGGCGTTGGCGATCGCGAGATTGGTGCTGCCCGCATCGAAGAAAACCGTCGATCCCGCCTTGATCTGCGAGACGGCGGCCTGTGCCAGCGACTGCTTGCGCTCGAAAGCGACGCTCATTCGCTGCTTCAGACTGCCGCCTGCCGGCGAAATCGGCAAAGCGCCGCCATAGACGCGCTCACAGAGTCCGGCCGCCGCCATCTCGCGAAGATCGCGGCGAACAGTATCCTCGGATACGCCAAATTCGGCGGCAAGCTCCGCTGCCAGCACGCGGCCATGCGTCTGCAGCTTCAGCGAGATGATGCCTTGCCGCTCCCGCAGCAACATTTCGTTCACATTCATCCTCGACCCCGACATGAACAGGCACAAACAAACACAAACGTGCATAAACAGATAATCGCATGCATGCAATGGGGTCATCGCCACACGTTTATTGACGCCCTGAAACAAGCCGCGCTAAAAGTGCGGCAAATGAGAAAAATATTCGCAGTTGCCAATTTTCTTTGCAGTTTTCTACGCTTCGCACCGCCTTGTTTTCTGCAATCAATGCGGCATTGAATTTCCTCCTTTACGGAACAGAAAAATGAAAATCCTGAAGACCATCGCCACCGCAGCCCTGATCTCGGCCGCAGCCTTTGCCGCTCATGCTGGCGAAAACCTCGCCGCCATCAAGTCCGCGGGCGTTCTCAAGATCGGCACGGAAGGCACCTACGCGCCCTTCACCTATCACGATGACAGCAACAAGCTCGTTGGCTTCGACGTCGAGATCGGCGAAGCCGTTGCCGCCAAGCTCGGCGTCAAGGCCGAGTTCGTCGAAGGCAAGTGGGACGGCCTGATCGCCGGTATAGACGCGAAGCGTTACGACACCGTCATCAACCAGGTCGGCATCACCGACGCCCGCAAGCAGAAGTACGACTTCTCCGAGCCCTACATTGCCTCGAAGGCCGTTCTGATCGCCCGCACCGACGACGACAGCATCAAGTCCTTCGCCGATCTGAAAGGCAAGAAGGCCGCTCAGTCCCTGACCAGCAACTTCGGCAAGCTCGCCGAGCAGTCGGGCGCCGAGCTCGTCGGCACCGATGGTTTCGACCAGTCGATCCAGCTCGTGCTGACGAAGCGTGCAGACGCAACCGTCAACGACAGCCTCTCCTTCCTCGACTTCAAGAAGCACAAGCCGGATGCGCCGGTGAAGATCGTCGCCCAGCAGGAAAATGCCGATTACTCCGGTATTATCATCCGCAAGGGCGAACCGGAACTGCTGGAAGCGATCAACAAGGCTCTCGTCGACATCAAGGCCGACGGCACCTACAAGAAGATCGCCGACAAGTATTTCGGTCAGGACGTTTCCAAGTAACTCCGTTGCGCCGGTTTTCCCGCGCATAGACTTGATCTATAGAGTGTAGAGCGTCCGGCGATTTCGCCGGACGTATCTTTTTTAGAGGGTCGTCCCGTGCCTCATTGGCTTCAACTGATGGCGGAATCGCTGCCTACCCTTTTGTGGGGCGGCATCAAGTTCACCATCCCGCTTACGCTGCTCTCATTCTCCTTCGGACTGATCCTCGGATTGGCAACGGCCGTCGCCCGGCTGTTCGGCCCGGCACCCTTTGCGGCAATTGCCCGCTTCTATGTCTGGATCATCAGAGGCACGCCGCTGCTCGTCCAGCTCTTCGTCATCTTCTACGGCCTGCCCAGTATCGGCATCCTGCTCGACGCCTTCCCGGCTGCCCTGATCGGCTTCACGCTCAATATCGGCGCCTACAGCTCCGAGATCATCCGCGCCGTCATCTCATCGGTGCCCAAGGGTCAGTGGGAAGCCGCCTATTCGATCGGCATGAACTGGCGCCAGGCGATGACTCGCACTGTCCTTCCGCAAGCAGCCCGCGTCGCGGTGCCGCCGCTCTCGAATACGTTCATTTCGCTGGTCAAGGACACTTCGCTCGCCGCCGCCATCACCGTGCCGGAACTCTTCCAGGCGGCGCAGCGCATCGTGGCGACGACCTATGAGCCGCTGATCCTCTACATCGAAGCCGCTCTCATCTACCTCGTCCTCAGTTCCGTCCTTTCGACGCTGCAGGTGCGGCTGGAACGCCGTTTTGCCCGCTATGGCGGCATGCTGGAGGCAAACGCATGATCGAGCTCTCCAATATCGAAAAACGCTTCGGTGACGCGGTCATCCTGAAGGATATCAGCATCCGCATTCCCGAAGGCAGCGTCACCGCGCTCGTCGGCCCCTCGGGCGGTGGCAAGAGCACCCTGCTGCGCTGCATCAACCTGCTGGAAATTCCCACGGCCGGTTCCGTCCGCATCGGCGAGGAGACGCTGGATTTCGCGCCCGGCAAGCGCACCGGCTGGCAATCGATCCAGAAGATCCGCCGCCAGACCGGTATGGTTTTCCAGAATTTCCAGCTTTTCCCGCATCAGACCGCGATCGAAAACGTCATGGAAGGACTGGTCACCGTTCTCAGATGGCCGAAAGAAAAGGCCCGCGAGCGTGCCATGGAGCTGATGACCAAGGTCGGCATGGCCCACAAGGCGGATGCCTGGCCCTCGACGCTGTCAGGCGGCCAGCAGCAGCGCGTGGCAATTGCCCGTGCTCTCGCCCCGTCGCCACGCGTGCTGCTCTGCGACGAGCCGACCTCGGCACTCGACCCGGAACTCTCGGCCGAGGTGGTCGATGTTCTCGGCAAGCTTGCAAACGAGGGAACCACGATGGTGATGGCGACGCATGACCTGCGTCTCGCCTCGAAGATCGCCAACAATGTCGTCTTCCTGGAGGCGGGTAGCGTCGTCGAAACCGGCAGCGCCAAGGCAATCTTCACCGCACCCGAGCGCGAGCGCACCAAGCGCTTCATCTCGACAATCAACGCCGCCCATACCTACGATATCTAGGCACGGGCGGCGCAAGGTCCGGTCTTAGCCAGCGCGCGCAGCCTTCAGCGCCTTGCCCCACCAGATCAGCTGCTCGAGCTGGTTCTTGGCGGCCTCGGCAAGATGCGGATAGTCGTTCAGGCTCTTCCCATCCTTGGCGACGGAAAGATATTCCGGGAAGCTGATGTGGACGCCGGTCCTGACCGACGCGGCGCTCATTTCGACGAAGACCAGCCGCAGATGCTCGACCGCACGGGCACCGCCGACGCCGCCGTAGCCGACGAAGGCAACCGGTTTCTGGATGAAATCGCCAAGATCGATGGCGTTTTTCAGCACTGCCGTCGGGGCGTGATTATACTCGGCGACCGTGAAGATGTAGCCGTCGAATTCACGCAGCTTCTTTTTCCAGCGCTCGGCCGTCTCGCTTTCGGCCTCGCTGGCCGATGCTTCACCAAAGAAGGCCATCGGATAATCGAGAAGATCGAGCACTTCGACATCCAGCTCCGGACGCTCGGCGGCGATCGCGGAGATCCACTTCGCAGGATGATCGGCAAAACGCCCGATACGCGTACTTCCAACGATAACGGCGATTTTGAGCTTGCTCATTGTGACCCTTTCCTGATCCGCAAATGATTGGAAAGGCCTGGATACTAGGCCAAGGCTGAAACCCGGCAAGCCCAAAGACGTCAAAGACGGCGTGGCCGCGATAGTTTATTGCAGCAATACGAGATCGGGAGGCGGGCGACAGGCCCGCCTCCCGTAAAACTTAGGCCGAGTAGGATACCAGCAAATCCTTGGCATCGATCTGGTCGCCGGCCTTGACGAGCACTTCGGCGATCGTGCCGTCCTTCTCGGCGTGGATCGCCGTTTCCATCTTCATCGCTTCGATCGACACCAGCACATCGCCGGCATTGATCGCCTGTCCGGGCGACACAAAGACGCGCGAGATGACGCCCGGCATCGGCGCGCCGACATGGGCGGCATTGCCCGGTTCCGCCTTGCGGCGGGCAGCAGCACCCGATGCGCCATGGGCGCGATCCGGCACCTTGATGCGGCGCGGCTGGCCGTTGAGCTCGAAGAACACGGTGACCATGCCCTGGCTGTCGGTGCCGCTCATCGCCTGATTGACGACGACGAGCGTCTTGCCCTTCTCGATATCGGCAAACAGCTCCTCGCCATCGCCAAGGCCGTAGAAATAGGCAGGTGTCGGCAGAACCGAAACCGGGCCGTAGGTGTCCGACGCCAGCGCAAAGTCGGTGAAAACCTTCGGGTACATCAGATAGGAGGCGAATTCGAAGTCGCTGACCTCGCGCTCGAGCTTGGTCTCGATCGTCTTGCGTTCCGCATCGAGATCGGCCTCTGCAAGCAGCGAGCCCGGACGGACTGTATAAGGCTTGTCGCCCTTTAGCGCCTTCTTCTGCAGCGCTTCAGGCCAACCAGACGGCGGCTGGCCGAGATCGCCCTTCAACATCGAAACGACAGATTCCGGGAAGGAGACTTCCTTGTCCGGGCTGACGACATCGGCAACCGTCAGATCCTGCGAGACCATCATCAGCGCCATATCGCCGACAACCTTCGAGGACGGCGTCACCTTGACGATATCGCCGAACATCTGGTTGGCGTCGGCATAGGCCTGCGCCACGCGATGCCAGCGGGTCTCAAGCCCGAGCGAGCGGGCCTGTTCCTTGAGATTGGTGAACTGGCCACCCGGCATCTCGTGGAGATAGACTTCCGAAGCCGGCCCCTTGAGATCGCTCTCGAAGGCCGCGTACTGGTGGCGCACCGCTTCCCAGTAGAAGGAGATACGGCGGATCCATTCGGGATCGAGGCCCGGATCGCGCTCGGAACCACGCAGCGCTTCGACGATCGAACCGAGGCAGGGCTGCGAGGTATTGCCCGACAGCGCGTCCATCGCCGCGTCGACGGCGTCGACACCGGCATCGACGGCCGCAAGAACCGTCGCAGCAGCGATACCCGACGTATCATGCGTGTGGAAATGGATCGGCAGACTGGTCGCTTCGCGCAGCGCCTTGAACAGCACCTTGGCTGCGGCAGGCTTCAAGAGGCCTGCCATGTCCTTCAACGCGATGATATGCGCGCCGGCCTTTTCGAGCTCGACAGCCAGATCCGTATAGTATTTTAGGTCGTATTTCGGGCGCGCCGAATTGAGGATGTCGCCCGTATAGCAGATCGCCGCTTCGCAGAGCTTGTTCTCTTCGGCAATGGCATCCATCGAGACGCGCATGTTCTCGACCCAGTTCAGGCAGTCGAAGACGCGGAACAGATCGATGCCGCCCTTCGCCGCCTGACGGACGAAGTATTTGACGACGTTGTCAGGGTAGTTCGTGTAGCCAACGCCGTTGGCGCCGCGCAGCAGCATCTGCAGCAAAAGGTTCGGTGCCGCCTCGCGGACCTGCGAAAGCCGCTCCCAGGGATCTTCGGTCAGGAAGCGCATGGACACGTCGAAGGTCGCGCCACCCCAGCATTCCAGCGAGAGGAGGTTCGGCAGCGCATGCGCATAGGTGCCGGCAATGCGGGCGATGTCATAGGTGCGCATGCGGGTCGCCAGCAGCGACTGATGGCCGTCGCGCATCGTCGTGTCAGTCATCAGCACGCGCTTTTCATTGCGCATCCATTCGCCGAACTTCTTTGGTCCCAGCTTGTCGAGCAGCTGCTTGGTGCCGTCAGGGATACCGCCGCCGTTGGTGTAGGGCACGACGGGTTCGGCAATATCGGCAGATGGCTTCGGCCGGTCCTTGGCCTCAGGATGGCCGTTGACCGTCACATCAGCCAGGTAGGTGAGCAGCTTGGTGGCGCGGTCCTGACGCTTGACCTGCTGGAAGAGCTCCGGTGTCGAGTCGATGAAGCGCGTCGTGTAGCTGTTATCCTTGAAGCTCGGATGCGTGATGATCGCTTCGAGGAAGGTCAGGTTGGTGGCAACGCCACGGATACGGAACTCGCGTAGCGCGCGGTCCATGCGGGAAATCGCTTCCGAAGGGTTCGGCGCCCAGGCCGTGACCTTCACCAGCAGCGGATCATAATAGCGGGTGATGATGGCGCCCGAATAGGACGTGCCGCCATCGAGACGGATGCCGAAGCCCGAGGCCGAACGGTAGGCAGTGATGCGGCCGTAGTCCGGGATAAAGTTATGCTCCGGATCCTCCGTGGTGATGCGGCACTGCAGCGCGTGGCCGTTGAGCTTGATGTCTTCCTGCTTCGGAACGCCAGACTCCGGCGTGCCGATCGCGAAGCCATCGAGGATATGGATCTGCGCCTTGACGATATCGATGCCGGTGACGACTTCGGTGACCGTGTGCTCGACCTGGATACGCGGGTTGACTTCGATGAAGTAGAATTTGCCGGTATCGGCATCCATCAGATATTCGACAGTACCGGCACCGATATAGTTGGTGGCCTTGGCGATCTTCAGCGAATAGGCGGCAAGCTCCTGGCGCTGCGCTTCGGAGAGATAAGGCGCCGGCGCCCGCTCGACGACCTTCTGGTTACGGCGCTGGATGGAGCAGTCGCGCTCGAAGAGATGAACGACATTGCCATGGGTATCGCCGAGAATCTGGCTTTCGACATGGCGGGCGCGCTCGACGAGCTTTTCGAGATAGACCTCGTCCTTGCCGAAGGCGGCCATCGCCTCGCGCTTGGCTTCCGTCACTTCACGGGCAAGATCCTTCGGATCGCGAATGGCGCGCATGCCGCGCCCGCCACCACCCCAGGAGGCCTTGAGCATCACGGGATAACCGATTTCCTCGGCCATCTTGGCGACAACTTTCATGTCGTCTGGCAGCGGCTCGGTTGCCGGAACGACGGGAACACCGACCGAGATCGCGAGATTGCGGGCCGCGACCTTGTTGCCGAGCTGGCGCATCGTATCCGGCTTCGGACCGATGAAGATGATGCCAGCGGCATTACAGGCATCGACGAATTCGGGGCTCTCGGACAGTAGGCCGTAACCCGGATGGATCGCATCGGCGCCGGACAGCTTGGCAACACGGATCACTTCGTCGATCGACAGATAGCTCTCGATCGGCCCAAGATCACGGGCAAGATGCGGGCCGCGGCCGACCTGATAGCTTTCGTCGGCCTTGAAACGGTGCAGCGCGAGTTTGTCTTCCTCTGCCCATATCGCGACCGTTTTTATCCCGAGCTCATTGGCCGCGCGGAATACGCGAATGGCAATTTCGGAACGGTTGGCGACAAGAATCTTGGAAATGGGCAATGCACTCTCCTCAAAGCACGGATCACGCGGGCAATGCTGCACCCGCGAAGAGAATTCTTAACGTGCTGTTACAGAAAGTTCAATTTCCCTTGCCGCCACGAAATAGAATTTCTCCGTCATTAGGTAATTAAGCCGTACCTAAAGGCCAGAGCGACGGCCTGTTGACGGTTTTTAGCCTTCAGCTTGTCCTGAATGCCGTTCATGTACCAATCGACGGTGTGGTTGGAGATGCTGAGCAGCTTGCTGATTTCGATCGAGGTCATGCCGTCGGCGAGATAATGCAGGATCTCCAGCTCGCGCCGCGTCAGCGGTGTCTCCATCAGAGTCGGGCTATCGAGTGCATCGGCGTCGCCACGCAATTCGAGCAGCCGCCAGAACGCCTTGTGGGTCACGCCACAGAACAGCGACATCTCCACCGGCGACAGATCGACCGGGACGCCGCCGATGCTGAGGCTCCCCAGCAGGCCACTACGGCCGTGAACCGGGAAGACGTAGCCGTCGCCCAGGCCATGCTGTGCCGCGTCGGCCATCATCTGCTCCATGCGGCGCTGATGCGGATCGCGCCGGTAGGCAGCAAGTCCTTCGCGCCAGCGGAACGGCCTGTGCGTCTGGCCGAGATAACGCATGGTCGGGTCGATGAGGAAATATTTCTTGGTTGCATAGACCTGTGTCCAGGTCTCCGGCCAATCGCCGGCTAGCACCGTGCCCCAGGGATCGACACTGCGTTTCGGATGGCGCAGAAGCACATAATATTGGAAGCCGTAGGAATGCAGGACATTCTCCAGCTCCTCGACGACACGCTCGACCTTCTTGCATTCCTCTAGAACGACAAGCAATTGAATCAACGAATGAATATTCACAAATGCCCCCTGCCCGAAAAGGGCGTGCGGTTGAGGGCCGTCGACCGGCACTAACGCAGCCGGCATCCCAACGGTCTTCGGTTCAATGATTTAACCCGTATGAGTTTAAGGTGCGACGTACCGCCTTCCAAATGCAAGCGAAAATTGTCACAACCGTTCTCGGGTGAACAACTTTCGGCCCATGTCATCTCGTCGCACCCTACTTTTGACGCCTTCTGAAAAGTCCCGGGTGAACACGGTGTTAATCGCCGGTTCAGGTAGATTTTAGTAGCGTCGCAACATCCCGTTTTGCAGATGCACAAAAGAGGTACTGCCGTGTCGCTATTCAAGGTCTATGCAAGAGCCTTGCGCTACCTTGGCGCATACAAGCTCCGCGTATCCCTGGTGGTCGTTGCCAACATTGTTCTGGCTGCCATCACCATCGCGGAACCGATCCTCTTCGGCCGTATCATCGATGCCATCTCCGGCAAGGGTGACGTGAAGCCGATCCTCTTCATGTGGGCAGGCTTTGCCGTCTTCAACACCATCGCCTTCGTGCTTGTCGCCCGCGAGGCTGACAGACTGGCGCATGGCCGCCGTGCCACGCTTCTGACCGAAGCCTTCGGCCGCATCATCTCCATGCCGCTCTCCTGGCACCACCAGCGTGGTACATCGAATGCGCTGCATACGCTGCTGCGCGCCTGTGAAACGCTGTTCGGCCTCTGGCTCGAATTCATGCGCAATCACCTGGCAACTGCCGTCGCCATCATGCTTTTGGTTCCGACCGCCATGATGATGGACCTGCGCCTCTCTGCAGTGCTCGTCGTGCTCGGCGTTGCCTACTGGCTGATCGGCCGCCTCGTCATGAGCCGCACCAAGGATGGTCAGGCCTCGGTCGAAAACCACTACCACACCGTTTTTTCGCATGTCAGCGACTCGATCAGCAACGTCTCGGTCCTGCATAGCTATAACCGTATCGACGCCGAAACCCGCGCCCTGAAGGGCTTCACCGACCGCCTGCTGCAGGCGCAGTATCCGGTTCTCGACTGGTGGGCGATCGCCGGTGCGCTGAACCGCATGGCTTCCACCATCGCAATGATGATCATTCTGGTCATCGGCACGCTGCTGGTCCAGGCCGGCGAACTGAAGATCGGTGACGTCATTGCCTTTATCGGCTTTGCAAACCTGCTGATCTCGCGCCTCGACCAGATGCGCCAGTTCGCAACGCAGATCTTTGAGGCCCGCTCGAAGCTTGAAGACTTCTATGTCCTCGAAGACTCCGTCCGTGACCGCGAAGAGCCTGCCGGCAATGTCGATATCAAGGACGTCAAGGGTGAGGTCGAATTCCGCGACGTCTCCTTCGGCTTCGGCAATTCCTCGCAGGGCCTGCACAGCGTCAACTTCAGGGCCAAGGCCGGCCAGACGATCGCCATCGTCGGCCCGACCGGTGCTGGCAAGACAACGCTCGTCAACCTGCTGCAGCGCGTCTACGACCCTGACAGCGGTGAAATCCTGGTCGACGGCCAGGACATCACCAAGGTCACCCGCAAGTCGCTGCGCCGCTATATCGCAACCGTCTTCCAGGATGCCGGCCTGCTGAACCGCTCGATCAGCGACAACATCCGCCTTGGCCGCGAGGGCGCCAGCGAGGAAGAAATGCGTCAGGCAGCAGAAGCCGCAGCCGCAGCCGACTTCATCGAGACGCGCGAAGACCAGTATGACACCCATGTCGGCGAGCGCGGTAACCGTCTCTCCGGTGGTGAGCGTCAGCGCATCGCGATCGCGCGCGCCATCCTGAAGGATGCGCCGATCCTGGTGCTCGACGAAGCGACCAGCGCGCTCGACGTCGAAACGGAAAACCGCGTGAAGGCCGCTATCGACAACCTGCGCCAGAACCGCACCACCTTCATCATCGCCCACCGTCTGTCGACGGTCCGCGAGGCCGACAAGGTGCTGTTCCTCGACAACGGCCGCATCGTCGAGCAGGGCAGCTTCGACGAACTGAGCCAGAGCAATGGCCGCTTTGCCGCCCTGCTCCGCGCCAGCGGCATCCTGACGGACGAAGAAGTCCGCAAGGCGCATGCGACCGAAGCCGCATAAACTAGCGGTCGCATAGAACTTGGATATCAGGCCGGAGGGTTCGCCCCTCCGGCCTTTTCTTATGTGGCGGCGGATCAGCGGATGGAAATGCTCGAGCGGCGACCACTGAAGTCCGGTGCCACCTGCTCAAGAGAAGCTTGCAGTCCCCGCTTGCCACCAGATTGATTGAGTGAGGCAAACCGAGATGGCAGAAGCGATCGCGGCTCATCACCAACACCGGATGAGAGCTTTAATCTCCCACTGGAAGGCTCTAGCATCGCCCCTTCAGAACCAGGGAGGATCCATCATGGCCGTACGCCGCATCATTGCCAATCTGCCGGCAGCCGATCCGGCAAGGTCGCAGCGCTTCTATGGTGAAGTGCTTGGGTTGGATGTCCTGATGGACCATGGCTGGATCATTACCTATGGCAACGCCACCGCAATGCAGGTTCAGCTCAGCGTCGCCAGCGAGGGCGGCTCAGGCACGCCTGTTCCGGATATCTCCATGGAAGTCGATGATGTCGATGCCGTTCTCTCGGCGATGCAGCAAGCAGAGTTCGAGATCGTCTACGGCCCCGCCGACGAGCCATGGGGCGTCCGGCGCTTCTATGTCCGCGATCCCGCGGGCAAACTCGTCAACATCCTGCAGCACATAAAATAAGCCGGCGGGCTGTTGCGCCGCCGGCTTGATATCTTGGAATCTCTGGCACGCCGTTACTTCCGCCCGTCATTGATCCGCACCGGAACCGGCATGGCGCCGCGTCCGATCGCTGGCTTGGCATTCTCATCCAGACGCTTGCGCTCCAGATGGTAGGCATAGGCGAACTGCGCGGCGATACCGGCAACCACGAACATCGGTCCGATGAACTGATCGCGGTTGGTGACATAGAGCAGGACCTGACCCGCCATCGCCAGGATCGTACCGGCAACGAAGATGTTCAGCGAATGCCGGCCAAGGATCGTCAACGGATGATCCGCCGGGCGGCGCAGCATGCGCGACACCGCCGGGATGTTGATGACGAGATAGGTCAGAGCCAGCACATGCAGCAGACGCGGCAGCGACAGGAAGGTCTTGTCGAACCCAGTCAGAACGCTTGGGAGACCCAGTGCCGCCAGTGCGTTGCCGAGATCCCAGAGATGACCGACAACCCAGGCGAAGGACAGGGCCACATAGCCGGATGCCAGGACAAACAGAACCGGGTGCTGCGGCAGCGAACCGCCGCGCTTGACGTGCATCATCCCAACGATGCCGATGGTGAAGATGAACTGCCAAGACAGCGGGTTCAGGAACCAGTAGTCGGCAATGATCATGTTGTGCGGGGCGATCTGATAGATGCCGGCGATGAGCCACACAGCGCCCGATACGCTGAGTGCCAGCAACGGGTGCCAAGAATTCAGCAGCAGGATGATCGGCACCATCAGCATGAGGGCGCCATACATCGGCAGGATATTGTTATAGCCGATCTGGTGGCCGAGCAGCAGCAGCGCCGGAATGCCCTCTTTCAGATTTGTCAGCACGGCAAGAATATTGATTTCCACCAGCAATCCGGGCCGGTGGAAGAGCCAGGCGCCGCAAATGAACAGCGCCAGGGTCATGAAGGTGGTGATCATGTGCGCAAGGTAGAGCGTGAAGGCGCGCTTCACGGCCTTCCTCGCCATCTCCAGCCTGCGGCCGAACTTGAAGCCCGATCCATAGGCCAGACCGACAGCGATACCCGAGATCAGGACGAAAGCCTCGGCAGCATCGGAGAAGCCGAAATTCTTCGTCGTCACATATTCGAAAATCTGCCCGGGGACGTGGTTGATGAAGATCGTGATCAGGGCCAGCCCGCGCAACACGTCTAGTCTTGTGTCACGTTGCGGCCGGGCCGCGGATCGGGAAACGCGCTCAGCGCCGATGGCTTTTTCCGGCGTAGTCGCCATTATTCTCTCCTGGTTCCGATTTGCAAACGCGGTTGCGGCCAAAAGGTTTCCCTTTTGGCCGCAACGAATCGCCGGAGTGTGAGCTTAGGAAATGCTGCTATCCGACCGGATATCCCTCAGAGGGATTGGCGATGTCGTTGCCATTGATAACAAGACTGTAGCCGCCGGGTTGGGACGATTTTGAGACCGAAATGCGGTATTTCACACCGGAATGTTCGACCTCCGCCGAGAAGCCATCCCAGGTGCTCGGCAGCGCCGGACGGACAAACAGACGCCCATCCTTCAGCCGGATTCCGAGGATGCCTTCGACGGCGGCGCGATAGAGCCAGCCGGCCGATCCCGTGTACCAGGTCCAGCCGCCGCGGCCCTTAAGAGCGCCTTCGCCATAGACGTCGGCGGCAATGGTGTAGGGCTCGACGCGATAATGCTCGGCCGATCCCTTGTCTCTCGAATGGGTGATCGGGTTCAGCAGTTCGAAGCAGGCGAACGCATCGTCACCCCGGTTCATCTCGGCAAGCGCCATGACCACCCAGGTCGCCGCATGCGTATACTGGCCACCGTTCTCGCGAACGCCCGGAGGATAGGCCTTGATATAGCCCGGGTCCTTGGCCGAGGTGGCGAAAGGCGGCGTGAACAGGCGGATGATCCGGGTATCGCGATCGACGAGGCGGTTCAGCACCGCATCCATCGCTGTCTTCGCATGCTCGGGATCGCCTTCGCCCGAAAGGACGCTCCAGGACTGCGCGATCGAATCGATCTGGCATTCCAGGCTTTCCTTGGAACCCAGCAGGCTGCCGTCGTCGAACGTGCCGCGGCGATAGTAGCCACCGTCCCAGCCTGCACTCTCGAGTGCCGCCTTCAGCTCGCCGAGATGCTTGGTCCAGCGCTCGACGCGAGCCGTATCGCCACGCTCCTGCGCATAGGGCGTGAACGAGCGAAGCGCACCGGCAAGGAACCAGCCGAGCCAGACGCTGGTGCCCTGGCCATGGATGCCGACGCGGTTCATGCCGTCGTTCCAGTCGCCGCCGAGGATCAGCGGCATGCCGTTCGAGCCGGTCCGCTTGATCGCCAGATCGAGGGCGAGAGCGGCATGTTCGTAGATGCTCGCCTTGTCCTCTGAAATCTCCGGCTTGTAGAACGAGTCGTGTTGTCCCTCGAGAAGCGCCGGCCCTTCGAGGAACGGCAGCTCTTCGTCGAGCACAGTCTTGTCGCCGGTGACGCTGCAATAGTGATGGATGCCATAGGCAAGCCAGACGACGTCGTCGGAGATCAGCGTGCGGACGCCCGCACCCGTTCCCGGCAGCCACCAATGCTGAACGTCACCCTCACGGAACTGACGCGAAGCGGCGTTGACGATCTGGTTGCGCGCCAGCGACGGATCCTGCAGCACGAAGGCCAGAGTATCCTGCAGCTGGTCGCGGAAGCCGAAGGCACCGCTGGCCTGGTAGAAGGCCGAACGCGCCATGATGCGGCAACCAAGGCTCTGATAGGGCAGCCAGGCATTGATCAGGTTGTTCATGCCCTGATCAGGCGTGGAAATCTGCACTTTGCCGGTAAAGCCCTGCCAGAAATCACGGTTTGCCTGAACGGCATCATCGATGCTCGCGGAACGGATATCCTTGACCAGAGCCGCCGCCTCGTCCTTCGAGCCGGTATCCCCGAGGAAGAACGTCACGTCGCGGCTTTCGCCGGGCGCCAGCGTGATATCGATCGCGAGCACCGCGGCCGGATCGCCGTCGAGTTCCTTTGCGCCCGAAAGCGGAACCGATGGCTTCAACGCCTGCGGCGACTGGATCGTACCCGCCTTGCCGATGAATTCGCGGCGGCTGGTCGCGAAGCTTGATGGCTTCTCGCTCGCCGCAAAGAACGACACGCGCTTCGAAAAATCGATGCTGTACTGGTTGGCGGCGAAGAGAGCGCCCGTTTCCTCATCCGCCGATGACAGGATGAAGGGCGTGGTGCGCTGCGGATTGTTGCCGAGCACCCACTCGACATAGCCGTAGAGCCGGAGCTTGCGGGCGCCGGATCCGTTGTTGCGCAGGCGCACGCGCTGCATTTTCACCGGCTTTTCGCGATGAACGGTCTGGGTGACCTCCATGGCGATATCGTTCTGCTCGCTGGAGAAGACCGAGTAGCCGAGACCATGGCGGGTTTCGAAACGCGCGTCGGCGCGCTGCGACAGACCGGCGTAGGGCGTCAGGATGGCGTTGTTGTCGAGGTCGGCGACGTAGATCGCCTCACCCGAACGGTTGACCACGGCATCGTTCGACCAGCTGGTCAGCTGATAGTCACGCGAGTTCACCGACCAGGTGAAACCGGCACCTTCAGCGGAAACATGGAAGCCGAACTTTTCGTTCGAGATCACGTTGATCCACGGCTGCGGCGTTGCGGTGCCGCCGGCAAGGCGGACGACATATTCGCGGCCGTCGCGGGCAAAGCCACCAAAGCCGTTCCAGAAGTCGAGATCGCCCTGCTCCTCGATGTCAGCAGGAACCGGACGCGGCTTGATGACAGGCGCGATGCGCTTCGGCGCTGCCGCCTTGGCGCGTTCGGCCGCCTTCTGCATCTCTTCCTGCTCTTCCTTCGAAGGCGAGGTCAGAGCAATGGCGCGATTGATCTGATCGATCACCTTGCCATTCTTCGCGTGGAAGGTGACGCGGGCAGCGGCCAGCAGCGCGTGATAGGTCGTCTCCTCCATCAGATCCTTGCGGACGGCAAAGATATGCTGGCGTAGACCATCGGCCTGGCCCATGCGGCGGACGTTTTCGCACATCTGGTCGACAGCGTGCTGCATGTCCTGCGCATAGGAGGAGGCGCGCTCATTCATGATCACCAGATCGGCGGTGACGCCGCGCGAGCGCAGATATTCCTGCGTCAGCAGCGCTTCACGAACGATATCGAGATCCAGATCATCGTTGATGCGCAGCATGAAGATCGGGAAATCGCCCGAGATCGCCAGCGGCCAGAGCGATGACTGCGAGGCCATGCCCGCCTGAACGGCAGCGGCATCGGCGCGCAGATCCATATCGGGATAGACCAGATAGCGGCCGAGATGCTGGAAGGCGGCAGCCTGCTGCGAGGTGACGCCGACATGGCGCATCTGCACCTGCGTGCGCGTCCAGGCCTGAACCAGCTCGTGCTGGAAAGCATCGGCGTGGCGGTAGCGTTCGACCGCCTTGTCCACCTCATCGCGGCTTGGTGCGGCGATGGTCCAGAAGATTACGCTGACCTTCTTGCCTGCCGGCACCCGAACCGTGCGGCGCAGCGACAGGATCGGATCGAGCGTGAAGCCGTCGGTACCCGACAGCGTCGCACCCGGATCGAACGCAGCAGCATCCGAAAGGCTGCGGCCGCGGCCGAGGAACTTGCGGCGATCGGTTTCGAACTCGGTCTGACGCTGCGGACCGGCGCTGTCGACGATCAGATGGGCGATGCTCATGTTCGCTTCGTTCGGATCGCGCTTGTTGCGTTCCGCTCGGATGACATCGCCGCGCTTGCCGAAGTCGGTCTTGACGAACATGCGGGCAAAGGCCGGATGGGCATTATCCGTGTCGTCGCTGGTGAGCACAGGTTCCATATAGGAGGTCACTTCGATGAAGCGATCTTCCGAACCCATGTTAAGCAGCGTCAGGCGGCGGCCATCGGCATCGTGCTCGGTGGCGACGATGCATTCGACTTCACTCGTCAGATCACCAACGACCTTGGTGAACTCCGCCTTTTCATCTGCGAAGAGCACGTTGACTTTTTCGCCTTCGACACTCTTCGGCTCCGCGGTCGCCGACCACCATTCATTGGTAACGGTGTCGCGCAGGAAGATGAAGCTGCCCCAGCGGTCTTCGGTCGGATCGGGCTTCCAGCGGGTGACGGACTGGCCGTTCCAGCGGGCATAGCCGGCGCCCGTCGCCGTCAGCATCATCGAGTAATGGCCATTCGACAGGAAGACGAGTTCGCGGTCGCGAGACAACGGATCGGCAATCTTGCGCAGTTCCGGACGCAGAAGATCGTCCTGGATGCTGGCAGGCGTGTCGGACTCGTGCTTGCCGCTCATCACCGGAATATCGCGCGGCGCCTTTTCCTGCAGCAGCAGTTCGGCCGCTTCGATCACCGGATCGGAGTGGAAGAGTTCGCGCAGGTGGCCGTTGAAGGCGACGTTGGCGACGGCTGCGATCGACATGCCATGGTGGTGGGCATAGTAGTTGTAGACCACCGCACACTTCTTGCCCTCAGGCACACGGGTCGGCGTGAAGTCGACGGCATCATGATAGCCGTATTTACCGAGTGCGCCGAGCGCACGCAGGCGGTCGAGGTTCTCGAGCGCAGCCTTCGGATCGTACTGGCTGGCCAGGATCGATGCATAGGGCGCAATGACGGCGTTGTGGCCGAGGCCACGCTTCAGGCCAAGCGTCGGCACACCGAAGTTGGTGTACTGGTAGTTCATGTTATGGTCGCGGGCATTGAAGGCCGCTTCCGAGATGCCCCACGGAATGCCGAGCTTGCGGCCATAGTTCATCTGCTCGACGATAACGAGATTGTTGGTCTGGTTGAGAATACCGCCACCGCGCTCCTGCATGACCAGAGGCGGCATCAGATATTCGAACATCGAGCCGGACCACGAGACCAGTGCGCCCCGCGAGCCGACCGGAACGACCTGACGTCCCAAGCGGTACCAGTGCTCGGTCGGCAGATCGCCCTTGGCGATGCCAAACAGCGAGGTCAGGCGGCATTCCGATGCCAGGAGGTCGTAGCAGGCCTGATCGAGTTCGCCGCTTTCGACGCGGTAACCGATCGACAGCAGGCGGCGCTCCGGACGGAACAGGAACGAGAAGTCCATCGAGAAGGCGAGGTCGCGCGCCTTGTCACGCAGCGCAATCAGGCGCGGACGCAGCGGATCGATATTCGACAGATCGTAGGTGCTGTCGGAAATATGCGCTTCGCAGACCTTAACCAGCTGCTCGGCCCAGCGGGTCAGCTCGCCGCTCAGCGACGACTTGACTTCGTGGTCGAGATTGGCAGCCAGCTTCTGGATATCACGGGCGAGAACAGCCAGGTTGATGACGCGGATCGAGGCGAACTCGTGCTCACGCTTGACCGCGGCCAGTGCGTTCTGGAAGCCGATGATGCGTTCTTCCAGGCGACGGCGCAGCGGGCGGACGGTCTTGCGATCGTCAGGCAGGTCGGCAAGCACTTCGCCGAGAATGCCGGCAGTATCGCCGACACCATCGAGATTGCCCTGCATATGCGCCGACGGCGCTTCCGCCCAGTTGCGGCAGGCCGACGAAACGGCGATCAGGTGACCGGCCAGGTTGCCGCTATCGACGGCCGAAACATAGCGCGGGCCAAGCGTCTGCAGCGTGTCGGTATGATACCAGTTGAACAGGTGGCCACGATACTTCTCCATCTTGTCGATGGTGGCGATCGTCTTTTCCAGCCGGTCGATCGTCTCTTCGAAGGAAAACCAGCCGAACTGGCGGCCGGAAACGACCGAGAGAAGATAGACGCCGATATTGGTCGGCGACGTCCGTGTTGCCACGATCACGTGCGGCGTTTCCTGCACGTTGTCAGGCGGAAGATGGTTCTGCTCGGCCGTCGTGAACGTGTCGAAATAACGCCAGGTGCGGCGTGCGATCTTGCGCAGTTCGGTGGAGTCGGACTCTGCCACTTCGAGCCGGTCTTCGGTTTCCGCCGACTGGCTCACATAATAGGCAACGAGCGGCGAAAGGATCCAGAGAACGGCGAAGGGAATGCCGACGAGGAATGCCTTGTCGCCCGAAAGCGCCGCGAAGGCGAGCGCAAGCAGTGCCAGCACCGGCGCATGCCACATGGCCTTGTAGTAGGAGGCGATCGTTCCCTGTTTGCCTGCCTGAACGCTGGCGGCTGTGCGCCACTGCAGCATCAGCTTGTGGCTGAAGAACAGGCGGTACAGCGAGCGGCCGATGGCATCGGCCATCATGCAGGCGGTATCGGCAATGAAGACGATCCGCAGTGCCACCTGGGCGTTCGCCGCGCGGATATCCGACCAAACCGTATAGAGATGGGCACGCGCGACGATATCGCTGGTGCGCGGAATGATGCCGTTGATCAGCGACAGCGTCGGAGCGACGAACAGGCAGAAGATCAGCAGGATCTGCCAGACGAGCGCGCCGAGCGGTCCCATGAAATACCAGCCGAGCACGGACGCGAAGAACCAGGCGATCGGGGTCAGCGAGCGTCGCAGGTTGTCGAACATCTTCCAGCGGCCGAGCGCGGTGACGCCGTATTTCGGGTTGAACATGTAAGGCAGCAGCTGCCAGTCGCCGCGCGCCCAGCGATGCTGGCGCGAGGTTTCGACTTCGTAGCGGATCGGGAAGTCTTCGACGAGCTCCAGATCGGTGACGAGCGCGCAGCGCGCCATGGAGCCTTCGAGAAGGTCATGGCTGAGAACCGAGTTCTCATCGATACGGCCCTTCAGCGACGCTTCGAAGGCGTCGACATGATAAAGGCCCTTGCCGGTGAACGTGCCCTCGCCGGCCAGATCCTGGTAGACGTCGGAGACGGTAAAGACATAGGGGTCGAGACCGCGGTTGATCGAGAACACGCGCTGGAAGACCGAGGCATCCTTGCCGGTCGTCAGCGACGGGGTGACGCGCGGCTGCAGAACGCCATAGCCGCTTTCGACGCGGCCGGTCTTCGGGTTGAGCACCGGGCGGTTGATCGGATGATAGAGCTTGCCGACGAGCTTGGTCACCGCATCGCGCATCAGGCGCGTGTCGGCATCGAGCGTCATCACATACTGGACGTTCTCCGGCACGATGTTGGCGCCCGGCAGATACGTGGTGTCAGCATCGCCGCGCAGCAGCATGTTCAGCTCATGCAGCTTGCCGCGCTTGCGCTCCCAGCCCATCCACGCGCCTTCAGAAGGATTGTAGAGGCGACGGCGGTGAAGCAGATAGAAGCGGGTCTTGCCATCGGACGCGTAGCGCGCCGAGAGGTTCGCGACCTCGCGGCGCGCATAATCCAGCACTTCGAGATCGTTGGCGGTTTCCTCGACCTGGCTGTCCGGCCAGTCGCTGAGCAGCGAATAGTAGATCTCACCGCGCGGGTTCGCGAGATAGTGAACCTCGAGATTGCGGACGAGCTCATCGACGCTATCGCGGTTGGAAATCAGGCAGGGCACGACAACGAGCGTGCGCGCGTCCTCCGGAATGCCTTCCTTGAACTCGTAGCCAACGAGACGCGATGGCGTCACGAAGAACGACAGCACGGTGTTGAATAGCCCCGTCGCGCCTTCCGAAGCGGGCAGCGAGAACATGATCAGGAGAACGATGATCTCTGCAGGGCTCATGCCGGCATTCGCCATGAACTTGCCGACAATCACCATCGCCAGGATCGTCAACAGAGCGACGGGTACGGCGATGGACAGCCAATTGAACTTGCGGACGGTGCGAACGAAATGCTGCACGAGCGTCGGGCGATAGTTCGCGCGCGCCTCGAACTTCGGGCGATGCATGCCCGCGAGGAAGCCGCCGACATTCGGCTCGTGCGGCTGCGGCTCATCGGAGGACTTGGCTTCCTCCGTCATATCCAGCGCCAGCTGCGCGACTTCCATTTCACTGAGCGGCGAACGCTTGGCGAGCTTTTCGATCTGCTTGCGGTATTTGTTGCGCGAGCCGGAATCGAGAATGCCGTAATCCGACTTGTCCCAGAGCAGCTGGTCGACGTGGCTCACCTGCTCGACCCAGACCGACCATTCGGTGTCATCGATCTCGCGCAGGCTGCGGATGATGTTGCCCATCGTCACGTTGCCGGATGACAGGCGACTATGTTCCGCCATCGTCGCTTCTTCGGTATCGCGGCCGAGCGAGGCGAGACGGTCGTCGAGCCAGGCAATCGCCAGGCTCGACGATTGCGAGCCGTCGCGCATGCGATAAAGGAACTGAGTCGAGAACGTATTGTCCTCGGCAAGCGTCTCCAGTGTCTTCAGGTATTCGGCAGCCTTGGCAGGATCTGCCAGACGCACCAGTTCGTCGGCGGCCTCGTTGGCGCGGCGGCGCATCCGGCGGCTGCGTTCGACGCGGCTCGAAATGCGGCGAAGATTTTCGACGAGGACGTAGCGGACCAGCGACGGAACAGCCCAGAGCTCCCCGATCTTCAGCGTCTCTGTTTGCTGGAAGCCATCGACGAGCGCCGTCAGACTTTCCTGCGAAACGGTGCTGTGCGTATGCGCCACGTAGAGCCAGGCCAGAACCAGCGTCCGCGGGATCTGCGTGCCGCCAACATTGACGGTCGGCAATTCGCGATAGAAGCGGCGCGGAAAGTCGCGGCGGACTTCCTGGATCGCCTCTTCGACGATGTAGTGATTGTCGAGCAGCCACTCCGCAGCAGGCGTGATGGTTTCGCCCGATTCCACGTCTGCGGCGGTCGTGCGATAGACGCGCAGGATTTCCTTTTCGTTCTCCTTGTGCCGCGCGAAGAAATCGAAGGGCGCAAAAGCGGGAAGCGATTCCGCCCCGCTGCGGGCGACCATTTCGCCCATCGCCTTGATGTCTTCGATGGAGAGGTATGTCGAACGGATCGAGTCGTTATGATCGATCTGCTTCGTTTCGGAATCGCGCGACGGGGTCGGAGACGGATTGGAAATTGACATGGGTTCGGTTCTGGATCCAAACAAAGTTATGGTAATTTTGGCTAGCCTTTTGCACCGGCAAATATGACTGCCGCATGAACGGCAGAGCACTGTTGCTCAAAGATACTATGGCAGCCGATTTTTAGATGCGAAACGGTTTAAGCCCTGCTTTATCGCACAGCTATGACCGTGATGGCAGTGCTTCTTGTCCCTCCCGCAAAGCCATTTCCTCAAAGTTGGACACTAAGCGGATAATTCAAGTCAAGAGCGAAGAATTGGCACTGGAGACGTGAAAAATCCGGCGCCGCTCCGGCACCGGATTTTTATCATCGCAACGATACCTGCCGGGCTGTCAGCGCCGCATCAGGCGCATGAACAGCGAGACGACGAACAGCACCAGAAACAGGAAGAACAGAACCTGAGCGATCGATGCCGAGGCGCCAGCGATACCGCCAAAACCCAACAGGCCGGCGATCAGGGCGACGACGAGAAATACCAGAGCGTAATAAAGCATGCCCATCTCCTTGTTTGCTGACAGATAAACGAAGATCTGTGACCATGGTTCCGCGAGATTGAGAAAATCTTTCGATATCAATGAATTATGAAAAAGGGCGCATGGACATGAGCATGCGCCCTCGCGGCGGCGGTAAGGCGCAGAGCGCCCACGCCTACTTTGCAATGATGGCTTTCAGCATCCAGAGAGCCTTCTCGTGGAACGTCAGGCGGTCCGTCAGCATGTCGGTGGTGACAAGATCATTGTTGTCGTCGGCAGCGGTGCCGGCTTCGCGCATCGCTCTGCAGGCCGCCTCGTGGTCAGCGATCAGGTCGCGTACCATATCTTCGGCCGTCAATTGGCTGAAGTCGCCATTATCAGGCGCGAATTTCGCAGCGTCTCCGACGCGGGCCGGCGCCAGGTGACCGAGGGCGCGAATACGCTCGGCGATGATATCGGTCGCCTTGAAAAGCGTGTTGTAATGCTCTTCCGTCAGCTCGTGCAGCGGCTTGAACAGCGGGCCGACGACATTCCAGTGATAGATGTGGCTCTTGATCACCAGATGATAGGTGCTTGCCAAGATCGCCGACAGGCTCTTTGCCATGTCTGCGCAATATTTGTCGGTCAGTCCGGTTTTCACCGAGACGTCACGCGATTTCGGTTTCAGTACGGCTGTATTTGCCATCGTCCTCAACTCCTGACTGGGAACGCCAGACAGCGCGGAATGGCAGGAGAAGGATAATGACCGGGGTCCGGTACACTATGCCTTTTACGTCCATTCCCGGCACGCTGAATGCGTAAGCAGAGAATGCCGCGGCTGGCACATTGTTCCGAAGGAATGGCACCGGCAGAGCGCCGGTGCGAAGATCAGCCGATCAGGCCGAATACGAACGCAGCGACGAATGCGAAAGCTGCGGTCAGCAGCACGGCGTGAACGCCAAGCTGCAGCTTGCCGCGCACGGAGAGCGGCTTCTTTGCCGGCACGGAACCATAATGGTTCGCGTGAGTATGCGATATACCCAGGTCTGCCATGTGTTGCCTCCGTCTGTTCTCTTTGGTGCGGCTTTATGCCTGCACCTTTATTCTTATATTCTCTATCAGGTAGGTAGAGATAAAATTCCTTCCAGAGGCAACCGGGTAGAAAATCCAACCGGTGCTGGAAGAAAGCTCAGCAGAGAGTGCGCCAGGCCCAGATCAACGACCGTTCGATCGCATTTTCCTCGCGCTGCGCAGCAGCGGAGACATCGATGAAGCGGCGGTCCTTTTCGGCAGGAATAGAAACGACTGGCTGCTCGCTCCGCTCGGCCTTCACCGGCGGCTCGAGATATCCCATGGTCATGCCACCGAGAAAGAACATCCTTACCTCCATGATCACGAAAACTAACAATCGTTAACGGGATCATGACAGATGAAACGGGCCTGTCAATAGTCTAGTCGAATGGTCGTCTTTAACGCTACGTTAACCTTAACCGCGCGCATGGAGCAGCCTTTTCAAACACTTGAAAAACCTGCATTTCAGCTTTTGACGAAGCCTTTGCTCGCGATCATCAGATTGCGGGTGTATTCTTCCTGGACGTCGGCGCGGGCAAGCTCGGCCGAGCTCAAGCGCTCGACGACCGCGCCATTGCGCATCACAGCAAGCTGCTCGCACATATGGGTGACGACGCCGAGATCGTGGCTGACCATCACGAAAGTCAGCTTTCGATCACGCCGGATCTGTTCCAGCAGGTTCAGCACTTCGGCCTGAACAGAGGCATCAAGCGCCGAGGTCGGCTCGTCGAGCAACAGTACAGACGGCTCGACGATCAGCGCCCGGGCGATCGCCACGCGCTGACGCTGGCCGCCGGAAAGCTGATGCGGATAGCGGAAGCGGAAACCATTTCCGAGGCCGACTTCGTCAAGCGCGCGGGCAATACGCGTTTCACCATCGCTGATGCCGTGGATCGCCAGAGGCTCAAGCAGCAGCCGGTCAATCGTCTGGCGCGGGTGAAGCGAACCATAGGGGTCCTGAAACACCATCTGGACGCTGCGATAGAAAGCCTTGCTGCGCTTGGCGCCCTGCAGCGCCTCGCCATGAATGCGGATCGTGCCGGAGCTGACCGGCGCAAGCCCCGCCACGGCCCGCAGCAGCGTCGACTTCCCCGACCCGGACTCACCAACGAGCCCGAAGGACTCGCCCGTTCCGACTTCGATGCTGACATCCTTCAGGGCGTGGAAATCGTCATAGATGACGCCGAGTTTTTCGACAGAGAGTGCTGCGCTCATGCGGCCCACTCCGGCTTGCGGTCAAGAACCGGCAGCGGATGACGGCTCTGACCGATCTCCGGCATGCAGTTCAGCAGACCCTGCGTATAGGGATGCTGGGCATTCTTCAGGTCGGATGCCTTCAATTCCTCAACGATCCTGCCCGCATACATGACGATGACACGGTCACAGAAGGACGAGACGAGACGCAGATCGTGCGATACGAAGATCAGCCCCATGCCGCGTTCGGAAACGAGTTTGTCCATGATATTCAGCACATCGAGCTGAACGGTCACGTCGAGCGCCGATGTCGGCTCGTCGGCAATCAACAGCTCCGGCCCGGCGATCAGCATCATCGCGATCATCGCCCGCTGCCCCATGCCGCCGGAAACTTCGTGCGGATAGAGATCGAAGACGCGCTTGGGATCGCGGATCTGCACCGCCTCCAGCATGGCAAGCGCCCGTTCCTTGGCCTCCGCCCGGCCAACCTTTTCATGGGTCTTCAGCGTCTCGCAGATCTGCCGGCCGATCGACATGACCGGGTCCAGCGAATATTTCGGATCCTGCAGCACCATGGCGATCCGCTTGCCGCGCAGAAGACGCCGCTGCTTGGCGGAGGCAGACAGGAGATCGATGCCGTTGAAGTCGAGCCTGTCGGCGCTGACGACGGCGTGCTTCGGGGTGAGGCCCATGATAGCGCGGCCGGTCTGAGACTTGCCGGAGCCGGATTCACCGACGATACCGAGGCGCTCCTTGCCGAGCGTGAACGACACGCCGCGTACCGCCTCGATCACGCCTGTGCGCGTCGGATAGCTGACGCGCAGGTTGTTGACGTCGAGAAGCTCGGTCATTGGCCGCTCTCCTTCGGATCGAGCGCATCGCGCAGCCCGTCGCCGAGCAGGTTGAAGCCGAGACTGACGATCAGGATGGCGATACCGGGCATGGCGGCAACCCACCATTGATCGAGAATGAAGCGGCGGCCCGAGGCGATCATAGCGCCCCATTCCGGCAGCGGCGGCTGCGCGCCGAGGCCGAGAAAGCCGAGACCGGCCGCCGTCAGGATAATGCCCGCCATATCAAGGGTCACGCGGACGATCAGCGACGAGATGCAGAGCGGCATGACATGGCGGATGATGATGCGAATAGGCGAGGCGCCCATCAGCTTCACCGCAGAAATATAATCCGAGCGCCGCACCGTCAGCGTTTCGGCGCGGGCGATACGGGCATAAGGCGGCCAGGAGGTGATGGCGATGGCGATGACCGCGTTCTGGATCCCCGGCCCCAAGGCCGCGACGAAGGCAAGTGCCAGCACCAGCTTCGGAAAGGCCAGAAAGATATCGGTGATCCGCATCAGGGTGGCATCGACCCAGCCGCCGGCATAGCCGGAGACGGTGCCTACGATCAGCCCGATCGGCGCGGAGATGATGGCGACGAGAACCACGACGAAGAGCGTGAGCCGCGAGCCATAGATCAGACGCGAATAGATATCGCGGCCCTGATCGTCGGTGCCGAGAAGATAGCCGGCAGTGCCCGGCGGCATCAGCCGCGCGTTCTTGAGATCACCGATGACAGGCGAATGCGTTGCCAGGAGATCGGCGAAGGCCGCGACGAACAGTAGCCCGATGATGATCACCAGGCCGACGACGGCGAGCTTGTTGGCGGTGAACTGCCGCCACGTGACATAGGCGCGCCCGAGACGCGCCTGCGTGCGTGATTGCGGCCGGTCGGAAAGCAGCCATTCGCGGCGGCTCATCGGAGGTGTCTGGTTGACCGGAACCGTCATCGGCTTCGCGTCCTTGGATCGAGGGTCCGGTAAAGAAGGTCGGACAGGAGGTTGATGCCGATGAAGACGGTGCCGATGACGATCGTGCCGCCGAGCACGGCGTTCATATCGGCGCTCTGCAGCGAGTTGGTGATGTAGAGGCCGATGCCCGGCCAGGAGAACACCGTCTCGGTCAGCACCGAACCTTCAAGCAAGCCGGCATAAGACAGCGCGATAACGGTCACCAGCGGGACGCCGGCGTTGCGCAGCGCATGGCCCCAGATCACCCGCGTTTCGGAGAGCCCCTTGGCACGCGCCGCGACGATATATTCCTGGCTGAGCTCGTTCAGCATGAAGCTGCGGGTCATGCGGCTGATATAGGCGAGTGAGAAATAGCCAAGTAGCGAGGCAGGCAGGATGATGTGGCGGAAGACGTCGTAGAAGACGTCCCATTGGCCCTGCCAGGCGCTGTCGAGCAGATAGAAGCCGGTTATCGGCGTGAAGGTATATTCGTAGACGATGTCGATACGGCCGGGGAACGCCACCCAGCGCAGCTTCGCATAGAAAACGACGAGTGAGATCAGGGCCAGCCAGAAGATCGGCACCGAATAGCCGATAAGCCCGATGACACGCACCACCTGATCCGCCAGGCTGCCGCGGCGCACCGCAGCCAGCACGCCGAGCGGAATGCCGATCACCGCGCCGATGATCGTGCCGCAGGTTGCCAGTTCGATGGTCGCGGGAAATGCGCGGCGGATATCGGTCATGACGGGGTTGGTCGTCAGCACCGAATTGCCGAAATCCCCGGAGAGAATTCCCTTCAGATAGATATAGAACTGCTCGTAGAGCGGCAGGTCGAAACCCATTTCGCGGCGCACGCGCTCGACGACATGCGTCGGCGCCCGGTCGCCGAGAATGGCAAGAACCGGATCGATCGGCACCACGCGGCCGATGAAGAAGGTGACGGCCAGCAGGCCGAGATAGGTCGTGACCGCAGCAATCAGAAAACGCCCGAGTGCCTTGGCGAGCGGAAGTGCGCGGCCCTTCGCGGGCCGCGCCTCCACCTTTGTTTCAACGATGCTCAATGAACCAATCCTACCGGATTATTCCTTGGCGATCGGACCGACATAGTTGGTATCGAAGCTCGGGCCGAGCTTGAAGTCTTTCAGGCTTTTGCGATAACCGGCCACTTCGATCTGCTGGAAGATGAAGACGAAGGGGCTGTTTTCCAGGTACTTCTTCTGAATGTCCTGGTACATGGCGGCACGCTTGGCACCATCACGCTCCAGCAGCGCAGCCTTGGCTTCCTTGTCGAGATCCGGTGCCTCGAAGGTGTTGCGCCAGGCGAGCGTCTTGTTGGTACCCGCATCCGAATTGTCGGGGTTCGAGGTAAATGTGTCGGCATTCGAATTCGGGTCGAAATAGTCCGAGCCCCACTGGCCGATATAGATATCATGCGTGCGGGCGCGATATTTCGTCAGCGTCTGCTTGCCGTCACCCGGGACGATTTCGAGCTTGATACCGGCCTGTCCCAGCGTTTGCTGCATGGATTCGGCAATGCCCGTGACCGGCTGCGTGTTGCGCACGTCCATGGTGACGGAGAAGCCATCCGGCAAGCCTGCCTTTGCCAGCAGCTCCTTGGCCTTGGCGACGTCGAGCTCGAACGGATTTTCGTCAAGCGCGCCAAGCTGGCCCTTCGGCAGGAAGGTTTGGTGAACTTCGCCGATACCCTTGATGAGCGTCGAGCTGATCGCATCGTAATCGACCAGATACTTGAAGGCCTGCTGAACTTCAGGCTTCTTCAGGTTCTCGTTCTTCAGGTTGAGGCTGACGTAATAGATCGTGCTCTTCGGCGCGTCTGTCGTCGCCAGATCGGCATTCTTCGCCACGGCATCGAGATCGCCGGGCTCGAGGTTACGCGCGATATCGATGTCACCCGCCTCGAGCGCCAAGCGCTGTGCCGAGCTTTCCTTCATGTAGCGGTAGATGACCCGGTTCAGCTTCGGCTTGTCGCCGTAGTAATTGTCGTTGCGCTCGAGGACGACGACTTCATTGGCGCGCCATTCGCGCAGCTTGAAGGCGCCAGAGCCGGCATAGCCGGTCTTCAGCCAATCGTTACCGAAGTCGTTGTCATACTTGTGGTCGGCATCAACGGTCACAGGCTTGACGTGATCGAGCACCAGCTTCTTGTCGACGACGGAAGCAACCGTTGCCGTCAGGCAGTTCAGCACGAAGCTCGGCGCATAGGCCTTGTCGACGGTGAAGACGAACGTATTCGGATCGGCCGCCTTCGCCTTTTCCGTGACGTTGTCGCCGGTGAGGCCGAACTGGGTGAGAATGAAGGCCGGGCTCTTGTCGAGCTTGACGGCACGCTCGAAGGACCATGCGACGTCTTCTGCGGTGATCGGGTTCCCGGAGGCGAACTTCAGGCCCGGCTTCAGCTTGAACGTATAGGTCAGGCCATCATCGGAAACGGTCCAGCTTTCGGCAAGGTCACCCTTGACCTTCGAGGTGTCGGCCATATCGAGGCGCACCAGCAGGCTGTAGCTGTTGCTGGTCACTTCCGCGGTCGAGAGCTCGAAAGCTTCGCCCGGATCCATGGTGATGATGTCGTCGATGGCGAAGCCTTCGACCAGCGTGTCCTTCGGCGTTTCAGCAAAGGCGGCTGGCGCTGCCATCATGAGAAGCGAAAGAGCAGCACCGGCCGAAAGGGCACGGAAGCTGCGGTTCAGTTTGGTAATCATCATTGGTTCTGTTCCCCTGTTTTTGATTGATTACAAAGCAGTTTTCAGGCTCAGACGTCCTTCTCCCTCCACGCCGAAGCCAGGATTCTCAGCCAGTTCTCGCTGGCAAGTTTCTTGAGATCGTCCTCACCATATCCACTGTCCCGGAGGGCGGCAATCAGCTTCTGGTTACCTGCAGCGTCGCCGATTTCGTCGGGAATCGTCGCCCCGTCGAAGTCGGATCCAAGCGCGACGCAATCAATGCCGACGCGCCCGACGAGGTGGTCGATATGGCGGATCATGTCGGAAAGCGGCGTCTCGCCATCGGAGCGTCCATCCGGGCGCAGCATGGCCGTCGCATAGTTCAGACCGACGAGCCCCTTGCATTCCCTGATGGCATCGAGCTGCTTGTCGGTCAGGTTGCGGGCAACGGGCGTCAATGCATGGGCATTGGAATGGGTGGCCACCAGCGGCTGATCGCTGGTCTTGGCAACATCCCAGAAGCCCTTCTCGGTGATATGCGACAGATCGATCATAATGCCGAGGCGATTGCACTCGCGCACCAACTCGAAACCGGCATCCGTGAGACCGGGCGCCGTATCCGGGTTTTTCGGGAAAGCGAACGGCACGCCATGCCCGAAGGCATTGTGGCGGCTCCAGACGGGGCCGAGCGAGCGCAATCCGGCAGCATAAAAGACTTCGAGCGCAGCAAGATCCGGCCCGATCGCCTCGCAGCCCTCTATGTGCATGACGGCGGCAAAGATCCCGCTCGCCATGGCCGCGCGGATGTCCTTGACGCTGCGGCAAAGGCGCCAGGCACCGGCAGTATCGAGACGCAGCGCAATCGCCGCCATCTCGGTCGCGATCCCCAGCGAGGGCAGCCGATCGAGCGGTGCGGAGAGCGGGGTTTCGTAGTGACCGTTTTCATCCGGATCGGCAAAGACAAGATCGCCGGACGGGATGTAGATGGCGCAGAGGCCGCCGGCCAGACCGCCCTTGCGGGCGCGGGGCGCATCGATATGGCCCTGGGTCGTTCCGTTCAGAAATTCGGCGACCGGATCGTTGCCGTCTCTTTCATGTGTCCAAAGCCTGAGGAGAACGTCGTTGTGGCCATCGAATACGAGCTGCATCTGTCTTCCTGCTCTACCCTTCCGGGCAAATATCAAGTGACAACAATAGAAAGGCTGGAAAAATAGGCCAGCCCCTTTTTTAGAAATTTGCGGCGCCGCTGAAATAGGCGCCAAACGTGAAAACGGGGCCATCTGGCCCCGTCATTTTTTCATGTTTCAGTGCTTTGCGCGTTTCTTCTGCCGATAGACGTCGACGACGACGGCGGCAACGATGATCACGCCCTTGACGATTTCCTGGTAGTAGGCATCCACCCTGAGGAAGGTGAAGCCTGAGGTCATGACGCCGAGAATGACCGTGCCGATCACGGTACCGGTAATGCGCCCGACACCGCCCGTCAGCGACGTGCCGCCGATGACAGCCGCAGCGATCGCATCGAGTTCGTACATCACGCCCATGCCGGCCTGCGCCGTCTGCGCACGGGCCGCGGTCACGACGCCGGCGAGACCGGCGAGCAGACCCGCGATAGCGTATACCTTGATCAGATGCGCTTCGATATTGATGCCCGAAACGCGCGCCGCCTGCATGTTGGCGCCGATCGCATAGGTGAACTTGCCGTAGCGGGTATAGCGCAGCGCGATGTGGAAGATCAGCGCGACGACGAGAAAGACGATAACAGGCCAGATACCGGTGCCGATGAAGTTGAACTGATCGGTCAGGCCGGAGACCGGCTGGCCCTTCGTGTACCACTTCGAGATGCCGCGTGCCGACACCATCATGCCGAGCGTGGCGATGAAGGGCGGGATCTTGGTCTTGGCGATCAACTGGCCATTGATATAGCCGGCCAGAAGGCCGATCAGCAGGCCGACACCGATCGGCACGAAGAACGGCATGTCGGTCAGCGACGGATAGAGCGCACGTGGCCAGGTGGAGGCCTGGGCAAAGCTCGCCGCGATCATCGCCGTCATGCCGACGACCGAACCCGAGGATAGATCGATGCCGCCGGTGATGATGACCTGCGTCACCCCGACCGAAATGATACCGATCACCGAGACCTGCAGGATCATGATCGTCAGGCGCTGCGGGTTCATCAGGAAGCTCTGGCCGATGAAGATCCAGCCGAGAATCTCATAGACGAGGGCGATGCCGATCAGCACCAGGAAGATGCTGAGTTCCGGCGGTATCCGGCGGCGGCGGACCCGGGCTGCGAGCGGCGCATGGCCTTCTGCTGCATCTGTGTTCATGTTCAAACCTCCCTTTGGCAATCGAGCGGCGCGTTTACTGCGCGGCGAGCTCCATTACCTTCACCTGTGTTGCTTCGGCGCGATCGAGGAAGCCGGTCACCCGCCCTTCATGCATGACCATGATGCGGTCACTCATGCCGAGCACTTCCGGCATTTCCGACGAAATCATGATCACCGCGACGCCGTTTCTGGCCATCTCGGTCACCAGCCTGTGGATCTCGGCCTTGGCGCCGACGTCGATGCCACGCGTGGGTTCATCGAGGATCAGGATCTTCGGATTGGTGAGCAGCCAGCGGCCGATCAGGACCTTCTGCTGGTTGCCGCCCGAGAGATTTTCAACGCGCTCGTCGAGATTGGGTGTCTTCACCCTGAGCCTGCGCGCCATGTCTTCGCAGGTCTTCTCCAGCGCCCGCTCCTGCACGAAGCCGCCCTTGACGAACTTGTCCTGCAGCACCGCGATCTGCATGTTTTCGAGCACGTTGAGGATCAGAAGACAGCCCGTGTCCTTCCGGTCCTCGGTGAGGAAAGCCATGTGGTTCTGGATGGCAACGGTCGGCGAGTTGATGTCGACCTTCTTGCCGAACAGCTCGATCGTGCCGGCGCTGGCCGGCGTCACACCGAACAGCGTTTCGGCGACATTCGAACGTCCCGAGCCAACCAGACCGGCCACACCTAGAATTTCGCCTGCGCGCACATCGAAGGAGACATCGCGAAAGACGTTGTTGAGCGTCAGATCCTTGACCGACAGCACGACGTCGCCGATCGGAACCTCTTCCTTCGGAAACATCTGGGTAATCTCGCGGCCGACCATCATCTTGATGATGTCGTCGCGCGTCACATCGGTAGACGCATGCGTGCCGATATACTTGCCGTCCCGGAACACCGAAAACTCGTCGGCGATCGCAAACAGCTCGTTCATCTTGTGGGTGATGTAGACGATGCCGATGCCCTGGGCTCTCAGGGCGCGAATGATATCGAACAGATGAGCGACTTCACGCTCGGTCAGTGCCGAGGTGGGCTCGTCCATGATCAGAACGTCTGAATTGTAGGAAACCGCCTTGGCGATCTCGACCATCTGGCGGCTGGCAACCGAGAGATGACGCACTTCGATATCCGGATCGATATCTATGTTGAGCCGCTGAAACAGCTCCTCGGTCATGCGATACATCTCGCCATGATCGACGAACCCGAAACGGCTCTTCGGCTCGCGGCGAATCCAGATATTTTCAGCAACCGTCATGAACGGCATCAGGTTCAGTTCCTGATGGATCATGGCGATGCCGTTTTCCAGCGCATCGAGCGGCGACTTCAGCTGAATGTGGACGCCCTTGAGGCGCACCTCGCCTTTGTCAGGCGTGTAGATGCCGGCAAGGATCTTCATAAGCGTCGATTTTCCGGCGCCATTTTCGCCCATCAGCGCATGCACCGAGCCGCGCTTCAAGCGGAACTGAACGTCGTCAAGTGCGACGACACCTGGAAATTCCTTGCGAACGCCCTCGGCACTCAGCAGGAATTCCGCATTCGGAACGGCCCCGCTGGCGCGCACGGCAGCCATGGTGGACGGGCTGATAGCCATCTTCTTCTCTCCGGATACGGCAGGAACTGGATGCGGGCATAAAGCCCGCATCCGTGACACGGCGCCTTAGTTCTTGGCGACGAAATCCTTGACGTTTTCAGGGGTGACGAGCTGGAAGGGAATGTAGACCTTCTTGTCGATCTTTTCGCCCTTGGCGAGCTTGAGAGCCGCATCGAGCGAGCCCTTGCCCTGACCTGCCGCGTCCTGGAACACGGTCACGTCGAGATCGCCGGCCTGCATGGCGGCAAGCGCGTCCTGCGTGGCGTCAACACCGCCAACGACATAGTCCTTCATGTCCTTGCCAGCAGCCTTGAGGGCCTGGATCGCGCCGATCGCCATTTCGTCGTTGTTCGAGATGACGGCATTGAACTCGAGGCCGCTGGAGAGCCAGTTGGTCACCAGGTCGGAACCCTGGGTACGATCCCAGTTTGCCGTCTGTTCTTCGACGATCTCGATTCCCTTGCATTCGTCGGTCTTGATGACGTCATGAACGTCCTGGGTGCGCATGCGGGCAGCCTGGTTGGAGAGCTCGCCCATGATGACCACGGCCTTGCCCTTGCCACCGAGGAGACGGCAAACTTCCTTGGTTTCCAGCGTACCGGATTCCAGTTCGTTGGAAGCGACGAATGCCTGATTGTCAGGCAGCGTGTCGACGTTGACGGGCTGGCGGTTGACGTAAACCAGCGGAATGCCGGCATCGGCGGCGAGCTTCGACATCGCAGCCGTTGCGTCAGTGTCGACGGGGTTGACGATGATCGCATCGACCTTGGAGGCGATGAAATTCTGGATCTGGCTCTGCTGCTTCGACACGTCGTTCTGCGCGTCTTCGACCTGCAGCGTCACGCCGCTCAGCGTCTTCGAGTAATCGATCATGCCGTTGCGCAGAACGGTCAGGAAGTTGTCGTCGAACTTGGCCATGGAAACGCCGACCGTTTCCGCATGCGCGGCCGTCGACATGACAAGCGCCATCGCAGTGCCCAGGATAAACTTCTTCATTTTATTTCCTCCACAAAGCGGTGTCCGGCAGCACCCTCCTCACGCCGGAACTTCGGGCCCAGCCCAAAAGCCTTAATTCCAGTTGACCGCCACTCCCGTGAGGCGGCTCCGTCAAAACGGAACAAACAAACCGTAAAATTTGCCTGACGGAATATTCATTCCATTTTCCTGCGGCGACGTCAACTCTTTTTAAAGCAATGCCGAACGCAGCTACTGGCCGGAAAAATCTGCAATGGCATGAGACGTGCTGATGCAATCGTCATCAGCCGCGCCTAGATATGCGGCCTCAGCATCAAGCTGATCCCTTTGCCCCAGGAGATTTCCATGTCCGTTTCCATGTACACGCTTACCGTTCCGATCTTTCAGCGCGGACTGAAGACGCTGAGCACCTATCTCGACAAGGCTGAAGCCTACGCGAAGGAAAAAGGGATCGATTCCAGTATCTTGGTGAATGCGCGGCTGGCCCCGGACATGCTGCCGCTGTCAGGCCAGTTTCAGCGCGCCACGGACAGCGCAAAATTCGGCGTCACTCGTCTGACATCGACAGACGCACCGAAATTCGAGGACAACGAAACGACGATTGCCGAGCTGCGCGAACGCCTGGAAAAAGCGGAAGCCTACCTCGCCACGGTCACGCCCGAGATGCTTGAAGGCACGGAGAAGAGCGAAGTGACGCGCTCACTCGGCGGCAAGACGATAACGCTGAGCGGCCAAGAATATCTTACTGCCTTCGTACTTCCGAACTTCTATTTCCACATCGCCATGGCGCACGCCATCCTGCGCAACCAGGGCGCGCCGGTCGGCAAGATGGATTATCTCGGCAGCTTCGGCTGAGGCACTCAGGGCCGGTAGGACACCGGCCCTTTTTCCGTGAGCTCGGTATAGGCAAGCGTCTGATCGAGGTGGCTCGCCCGCAGCGACAGCAGGCGCTCGGCATAGGCGAGCTGCACCTGCGCGTAAGCCGGATCGCCGGCAAGATTGCGAAGCTCCATCGGATCGGCCTTCAGATCGAAGAGCAGCGGCGGCAGGGCGGTAAAATGCACATACTTGAAATGATCGTCGCGGATGACGGCAAGATTGCACCGGTTGGGCGCCAGGCCGAAATGCGCCTGCGCATCGCCGCTGGCGATCTCCCGGAAATCGAACTCCCAGAAAGCCGCATCGCGCCAGTCTGAGACCGGTTTCTCATCAAGAAATCGGCGAAGCGATCTACCGTCGAGGCTGTTTTTCGCGGACGCGCCGAGCGTCTCGCACAGTGTCGGGAAAATATCGGCCGCACTGGTGAAATGATCGACCGACATGCCTTTCGCAGCCGCACGCGGATCGCGGATCACAAGCGGAATATGGTAGCTGCCGTTGAAGAAGCCACCCTTCCCCAGCGTCCAGTGATCGCCCATCATCTCGGCATGATCGGAGGTTAAGACAATGACGGTATCGTCCCATGTTCCGGCGTCCTTCAGAGATTGAAAGATACGTCCAAGCTGCGCATCGACCTCTGAAATCATTCCATAGTAGATCGCCCGGATGGCATCGAAATCCTGAGCACCCCAGTCATCCACCGCGCCTTCGGCACCGGAAATGAAACTGCCTTTCGAGGCCCGCGGCATTGCATAGTCGAGATAGGGATGCGCCTGCATCTCATCCTGCGCCGACGATCCGCGCGAAAAGACTGGCCCGTCCCCGGGCTTGTACATCGCACCGTAAGGTTCGGGCACCGAGAACGGCGGATGCGGTCTGAGGAAGGAAACATGCGCGAACCACGCACTATCCTGCTCGCCCAGCCAGCGGATGAATTCGCCAGCTAAAAACGCTGTCTGCGTCTCATCCTTCGAATAGGACGTGCCCGCAGCCGAAATATCCCCTGCCCCCGCGCCAACTGGAATATGAATGTCGCGGCTGACGGCATCGGCATGACCGCGCGACCGCAGCCAGGACAACCACTGCTTTTCATGCTCCGGCAGCAGCTGGCGCGCGGTAAATCCCGGCAGCAGCCCTTCGTAGCTGGTCAGATGCGGATCGCCGGCCTCGAGCGCTCGCGGATCAGGAGCCGTATCGGTATAGCCGAACAGCGTCGGGTCGTAGCCCGCGCGCCGCGCCGCTAGCGCCAGATTGTCGAACCGCCGGTCGAGCGGCGATCCGTTGCGGCAGACCCGGTGATTCATCTGGTAGAGACCGGTGTAGAGTGTCGCCCGCGCCGGCGAACATGGCGCGGCCCCCGCAAAGTGATTGCGAAACGACACGCCTTCAGCGGCGAGCGCATCAACGTTCGGCGTCCTGACAACAGGATGGCCGACCGCCGCAAGGCAATCGCCACGCCATTGGTCAGCTGTGATCAGCAGGATATTCTGACGTTTCGGCAAGGCACGCCTCAGTGCTGATTGGTTCGGGAATGCCAGCGCCAGGCTGACTGGATGATCTCGGACAGATCATATTGCGGCACCCATCCGAGCACATCCCGCGCCTTGTCGTTATTGGCGACCAGCGTGTGCGAATCGCCCTCGCGGCGGCCGATATATTCAACCGGGAAAGGCCGTTTCGAGACATCCTCGATCGCCCCGAGCAGCTCCTTCACCGTCGTGCCGGTCCCGGTTCCGAGATTGAGCGCCACTGAATCGCCGCCACGCAGCAGATATTCGACAGCGCGCACATGGGCGTCTGCAAGGTCGAGTACATGGATGTAATCGCGTACACAGGTACCGTCGCGGGTCTCGTAGTCGCTGCCGAACACCTTGAACCCCTGGCGGCGGCCGAGTGCCGCATCGATCGCCAACGGGATCGCATGGGTTTCCGGATCGTGCCATTCGCCGATCCGACCGTCGAAATCAGCACCCGCAGCATTGAAATAGCGCAGAATGACGGAGCGCAGGCTCTTATACTGGTCATAGTCCGCCAGGGCCTGCTCGACGATATATTTGGTGCGCCCGTAGGGATTGATTGGCACCTGCCGGTGCGTCTCATCCAGTGGCACGCTCTGTGGCAGGCCATAGGTCGCGCAGGTCGAAGAAAACACGAAGGCATTGATGCCTGCCGCCTGCGCGGCCGACAGCAGCGTCAGCGTACCGATTACATTATTCTCATAGAAGGCGACTGGATCTTTGACCGATTCACCCACCTCGATCAGTGCCGCAAAATGCAGGATCGCGGAAGGCTTGTGCTTGGCGAGCACCTCGTCCAGACGGGCCCGGTCGCGAATATCGCCCTCCTCGGCTGGCCCCCATTTGACGAATTCCCGATGCCCGTTCGAGAAATTGTCGAAGACAACGGGCTTGTAGCCCTTGTTGGCCAGATCCAGGCACGTATGCGAGCCGATATAGCCGGCGCCGCCGACCACCAGAACAGTTTCACCTGCCATTCACCACCTCTATTGCCGTCTCGGATGAGGGAACCCTAGAGGAGATAAACGGCGAGAAAAAGGGGAATTGCAAAACCGATGCTGCAGGGCAGAAAAACAGGCATAACAAAGCTCTGCGCAGGCGCGTCGTACGGTAACGTTTTGGGATTTTCAGCGGAGGAGTGAGCTCGCTCTCAGCGATTCCAGAGCAAAAATTGGTGGCGCGCACAGCATTGAAAGGCAATCCGAATACAGCCGAGATTATAGCGCTTTCCGGCGCGGAGTTATTGCAGCGTTTTGCAGCAGCGATGTGATGGCAGAAACCGGCTGCGGCCTGCCGAAGGCATAGCCTTGCAGAATGTCGGCACCGAGTTTCGCCAGCACTTCTGCATGGGCGATCGTCTCAACACCCTCGGCAACGATCTCGACATCGAGCGACCGGGCGATATCGATCAGCGAGCCGATCAGCCGCCGCTGGGTCTCGTTTTCCAGAACCGGAAGCACCAGCTGGCGATCGATCTTCACCCGGTTGGGACGCAGTTCGACCAGACCAAGCAGCGAGGCGTGGCCGGAGCCGAGATCGTCGATCTCGATGTCGATGCCGCACTCCCGGATCTTGTCGATATTGCGCTTCACCTGGCCGCTCAGGCTATCGAAGAAGATCGTTTCAATGAGCTCGAAACTGATGCGTCCCGGCGGGATCTGCAGCTGCTTGACCTTGGTCGGCAGGTTCGGATCGGCGAGACGCTCTGCCGACAGATTGACGGAAACCCGCGGAACGTCGAGGTCCGCCAGCGACCAGCGGTTAATGTCGAACAAGGCGCGCTGTAGGATCGCATCGTCGATTGCCTCCATCAGGCCGTGAGCGGCGGCCAGCGGCAGAAACTCCGCCGGGCTTCTGACACCCTTGGCGCTTTCCCAGCGGGCGAGCGCTTCCAGGCCGCAGATCTCATAGCTGCGCGCATCGACCTGGACCTGATAGAAAGGAACGATCTCGCCGGCCCTGAGACCCGTCTTCAACTCCTGCAGCAGCTGCTTTTCAGCGTTTATCTTGCTGGCAAGCGACGGCGAGAACAGCTCATCGCGATTGCGGCCGCCACGCTTGGCCTCATAGAGCGCGAGGTCCGAGGAGGCGAGCAGCGATGCCAGCTGATCAGAGGGCGCGCAGGCCAGGCCGATCGAACATTCGATGACAAAGGGCTCGCCGTCTATGTCGAGCGGGCGTCGCAGAGCCTGGCGCAGATCGCGGACGATCTCGGTATCCCTGCCTGGCGAAAGATGATGCGAGACGATGACGAACTCGTCGCCACCAAGCCGGGCGGCGATCTCGCCGTCTCCCACACAGGCCGTCAGCAGCGAACCGACATGGCGAAGAACCTGGTCCCCGCCGGCATGACCGAAACGGTCGTTGATATCCTTGAAGCGATCGATATCGATATGACAGACGGACACGATCCGGCCCGCCTCCCGCCCAAGAGCTGCAAAAGCCTCGTCGAATGCCCGCCGGTTCAAAAGCCCGGTCAGATAGTCGTGATCGGCGGCGTAGCGTGCATCGGCGCGGCTGCTGTCGGCGGCCTCGCGCTCGCGCGCAAGCTGCTCGTTGCGCAGAACATCGTCAGTGACGTCCCATTCCGCCCCTATGAAACACGGCTCTCCCTGGCCATCGACGAAATACTTTGCGCGCGACCGTATATGCCGCACGGCGCCATTCGGACGGATAATGCGAAATTCAGAAGCATAGTCGCTCCTATTCCTGATCGCTTCCTCGAACAGTGCGCTGGCACGGCTACAATCGTCGGGATGAACGCTTTCGAGCCAGACGACGTCGAGCAAACCCTTGTTGATGCCGTAGATACTCTGCAGCTGCTCGTCCCAGCGCGTCTGGTTTTTCAACAGGTTATGCTGCCAGATACCGATGCCGGAGGCTTCGAGCGCAATATTGAGCTGCCGAACCAGATCTTCCAGTTCGTTGTTCGTCCAGGTTAGTTTCGTTTCCACTGCGTTCCGGCCTCTTTTGCAGCACTATGCCGGTTATTGCTTAGGAAATACTGAAGCCATTCTCCCGAGTTCCACCCTCGATTTTTTACAACCGTCTGCAATTCTTGAGCGAGTGATCGCCAGGATTTAGAAGATTACGAGATGGTATGGATTCGTCCGGACAGGCAATTGGAACGCTGCCTTGCAAGGCAAATGCCCGCGTCGCAGCGAACATTAAGTTCACGCGTGTGACCGCAAGGCCAAAACTGAATGTAGAGAAATGATGGCGGAGAGGGTGGGATTTGAACCCACGGTGCCCTTGCAGGCACGCCGCATTTCGAGTGCGGTACATTCAACCACTCTGCCACCTCTCCGCGGTCTGGTTGGCGCCGTTAAGCGCGGGCTGTCTCTTAACGATAGAATCACGGGCTGGCAAGACGAAATTGCGACGCTTTTTCATCCTTCTGCCTTGACAGATTTTTGACACTCGTCTATCCCGCCTCCGCAATAGGCGTGGAAAAGTCCGTGCCTTGCCCGCCTCGCGCTCGCGTGAGGTTTCACCGGCAGACAGAATTTGGGGTTCAGCCCCGAAATCCCTGCTTAACACAGACTGATAAGAAGACAGCCACCTGCGGTTTGCAGGGAGAGCTGGATCGAACATGAAAGGATTAAAAAATGTTCGCAGTCATCAAGACCGGCGGTAAGCAGTACCGTGTGGCAGCAAACGACGTGCTGACCATCGAGAAGCTTGAAGCATCCGCTGGCGACTCCATTGAATTCACCGAAGTACTCGTCATCGGCGAAGGCGCCGATGCAGCGATCGGCGCACCCTTCGTCAAGGGCGCATCCGTCAAGGCCGAAGTGGTCGAGCAGAACCGTGGCAAGAAGGTCATCGCCTTCAAGAAGCGCCGCCGTCAGAACTCGAAGCGCTCGCGCGGTCATCGCCAGCATCACACGGTTGTCCGCATCACGGACATCCTGGCAGCCAAGTAATCGGTTTCGGGCAACTAAGGTTTAAAGGAGAAATCCAATGGCACACAAAAAAGCTGGCGGTTCGTCGCGCAACGGTCGTGACTCTCAGTCCAAGCGCCTTGGCGTGAAGAAGTTCGGCGGCGAAGCCGTCATCGCAGGCAACATTATCGTGCGTCAGCGCGGTACGCAGTGGCATCCGGGCGCCAATGTCGGCCTCGGCAAGGACCACACCATTTTTGCGCTTACGAACGGCAATGTAGACTACCGAACGAAGGCCAATGGTCGCGTGTACGTATCTGTAATGCCGAAAGCGGAAGCAGCGGAATAAGCCGGTAGCGCTCTAAAACAGCCGGCGTCTCATCGACCCGGCTGAGCGTATCAGGTTCAGTCCAGAAAACAGGGGAGATGGGGCGCCATCTCCCCTTTTTCTTTGTCCATAAGGAGGACTGAACATGCAAGGCGAACTGATCAGGGTCGACCAATCAAGGTCACCCCGGGAAGACCAGAGGTCTCCCAAGGAGCGGCTGAGGCCGGAGCGGTTAAGGACCGATTGCCCTGTCTTGTTATCGGAAAGGCTCGTCATGCGCGCGCCTCACGTGGAAGACATTGACGCCCTTTCCCATCTCGCCAACAACGCCAAAGTCGCCACAATGGTATCGCGCATGCCGCACCCGTATACCGCCAATGATGCCGCCGACTTTGTACGTCGAACGGCGAATGGCGAGATCGGCAAGTGCGTCTATGCGATTACCAAAGCCGAAAACGGCGCGTTTATGGGCTGCTGCGGCGTGGAACCGCATGCCGATGGACGCACCGTCGAGATCGGTTACTGGCTCGGCGAACCTTTCTGGGGGCAGGGCTACACCACGGAAGCCTGCCACGCGCTGGTCGATATGGTGTTCCGCACCCGCGAAAGCGTCGACCAGATCGACGCCCGTTGCCGGGTGACCAACGTCGCGTCGCGCCGCGTCATCCAGAAGTGCGGCTTCCAGTTCCAGGGCTCGGGTCTTGCCGCGTCGCTGGCGCTCGGATCCAACGTCCCGGTCGAATGGTACAGGCTCGACCGCAAGACCTGGATGTCGCTGAGAAGCTGGGGGGCACTGTCATGAGCGCAGCTCTTCTCGACCGCCAAAAGGTCCAGCCGATGACACCGGGCGCTGTTCCCGTCATCGGCACCGCCAGGCTTTCGCTTCGCCCGCACCGGCTGAGCGATGCCGATGCCATCGCCGGATCGCTCAGCGATTTCGCGGTAACCAGGATGCTGACCCGCGTGCCGGCACCCTACCACCGGCAGGACGCCCTGGATTGGCTGGTTCCAGTCACCTCGGGGCGGCTGCAGGATTGGCATCTGGCGATCACCAGCGGAGACGATACCCATATCGGCATGGTCTCCGTCGAGCTTCGCCACGGGCGCTGGCACCTCGGCTACTGGCTGAACCGCTACTACTGGCGGCGCGGCTATATGAGCGAAGCGGTCGCCGCCGTGCTGGAGCGGTTTTCGCGCCGGATGCCGGAGATGCCCGTTCATTCCGGCGTCTTTGCCGATAACCCCGCCTCGCTGCGGCTGCAGGAAAAGCTCGGCTTCCGCATGAGCGGGTGCTCGGAGATCTACAGTTTCGCTCGCAACACCATGGTGTCGCATGTCGAAACCGTCCTCCATCCCGGTGCGCTGCAAAGCGTCAAGGCCGCCTGACTGAGACTGAAACGCCGCGGCAGAGATGCCGCGGCGTTTTTCTAGACCTCGATCTCGACCCAGACCGGGAAGTGATCCGAACCGACCGAATCCGTATCGACATGGGCGGCCTTGAGGCTGCCTGCCAACCCGCCGCTGACGAAGCAGTAATCGAGATGCATCCGCTTTCCGTGATCCTTGGGATCCATCCAGCTGTAGCTTTTGGGGTGATAGCCATCGAGCGCCGCCAGCGCATCGACAGGCGTGCCGATACGCGGGACACGCCCGTAATATCCGTCCTTTGCGCCCGCAAGCGCGCAATATTCAGGCGATTCCGGCACCATGTTGAAATCACCCATGACGACGTAATCCTCCGGCAGCGGCAGCTCCTCGAAATCGAGCTCGCCTGCACCGCTGACGGCACCGCCTTCAAGGCAGAAACCATTGATCCGGTCGTTGAGATGGCGGATCTGGGCAATGCGCTCATCAATCGAAACATGGTCGAGATGCACCGAATAGACGCGCAGCGGCCGGTTGGGAATGTCGATCAGCGCCTCCGTCGCCCCCCGCTGCAGATTGAGCTTCGACACCGTGCGGCTGCGCGGCAGGAGATGCGTGCGCGAGGACAGGATTGGAAAGCGCGACAGGATCATGTTGCCGAACCGGAAGCGCGTGCCGCGGGGCGGAAAGCCGCTTTCACCAGCCGCGACATGCAGATCAAAGGGCGCGCCATAGACCCAGAAATAGTCGGGAAACAGCGCCGCAAGATCGGCGACCATGTCGGCGAAATCGTTCGATTCCCAGCCTCTGGTCACTTCCTGCAGCGCGATGACGTCAGCCCCTTCGAGACTATCGGCAATGCGGCCAAGGTCGTAAATCCCATCAAGACCGAAGCCGTACTGTATGTTATAGCTCGCAAACTTCACGATATTCTTTGACCTCCGCATGAACCGCCTATATCGAAAGCGGCGAATAAGGCGCGTTAATAGCCACCGGTACTGGAAGTAAAATGAAATTTCTCGACGAAGCAAAGGTCTATATCAAGTCCGGAGACGGCGGTGGCGGCAGCGTGTCGTTCCGTCGCGAGAAATTCATCGAATTCGGTGGACCGGATGGCGGCGACGGCGGACGTGGCGGCGATGTCTGGGCCGAAGCGGTCAACGGATTGAACACGCTGATCGATTTCCGCTTCCAGCAGCATTTCAAGGCGCAGATCGGCACCCACGGCATGGGCCGCAACCGCACCGGCGCCAACGGCAGCGACGTCACGCTTAAGGTACCCGTCGGAACGCAGATCTTCGAGGAAGACCGGGAGACGCTGATCTGCGACCTCACCGAAGAAGGCCAGCGCTTCCGCATCGCGGCAGGCGGCAATGGCGGCTTCGGCAACGCGCACTTCAAGTCTTCGACCAACCAGGCGCCCGATTGGGCCAATCCTGGCCTTGAAGGCGAGGAAAAGACCATCTGGATGCGGCTGAAGCTGATCGCTGACGCCGGTCTGGTCGGAATGCCGAATGCCGGCAAGTCCACATTCCTGGCGTCCGTCACCCGCGCACGCCCGAAGATCGCCAACTATCCTTTCACCACGCTGCACCCGAATCTCGGCGTCGCTACGGTCGATGGGCAGGAATTCATCCTCGCCGACATCCCGGGCCTTATCGAAGGCGCCCATGAGGGCGTCGGCATCGGCGACCGTTTCCTCGGCCATGTCGAACGCACCCGCGTTCTCTTGCATCTCGTCTCCGCGCAGGAGGAGAAGGTCGGCAAGGCTTACAAGACCGTGCGCCACGAGCTTGAAGCCTATGGCCAGGAGCTCGGCGAAAAGGTCGAAATCGTCGCGCTGTCGCAGATCGACGTGCTCGACGACGAGACGCTGAAGAAGAAAACCAAGGAACTCGCCAAGGCCTGTGGCCGCACGCCGTTTCAGATTTCGGCGGCGACCGGCAAGGGTATGACCGAGGTGCTGCGCGCTTTGCGCGAGATCATCACCGAGGCCAATGCCGGATCGGCCGAAAAGATCGCCAAGGCCCCGAAGCTTCGTCACCGCGATATGGCCTCCGACGAGGAAAGCGAAACGGATGACAACGCGTAAGTCTCTGGATCGCCATCGCCGCATCGTCATCAAGATCGGCTCGGCACTGCTCGTCGATCGCAAGACGGGCCTAAAGAAGGCTTGGCTGGACGCGATGTGCGCCGATATCGCGGCATTGAAGAAGAAGGGCACCGATGTTCTCGTCGTCTCATCAGGCGCTATAGCCCTTGGCCGTTCGGTTCTCGATTTTCCCTCCGGCGCCCTGAAGCTCGAAGAGAGCCAGGCGGCCGCAGCAGTCGGCCAGATTGCGCTGGCCCGCGCCTGGTCCGAGAGCCTCTCGCATGATGAGATCGTCGCCGGGCAGATCCTGCTGACGCTTGGCGATACCGAAGAGCGCCGCCGCTATCTGAATGCGCGCGCCACCATCAACCAGCTGCTGAAGATCGGCGCCGTTCCGATCATTAACGAAAACGACACGGTCGCCACAAGCGAAATCCGCTACGGCGACAACGACCGGCTCGCCGCGCGCGTCGCGACCATGACCGGGGCCGACCTGCTGATCCTGCTCTCTGATATCGATGGCCTCTATACGGCGCCGCCGCATCTCGATCCGGAGGCGAAATTTCTGGAGACGATTGCCGAAATCACCCCGGAGATCGAAGCCATGGCGGGTGGGGCGGCTTCCGAGCTGTCGCGTGGCGGCATGCGAACCAAGATCGACGCCGGCAAGATCGCGACGACCTCGGGCTGCGCCATGATCATCGCATCGGGCAAGACCGATAGCCCGCTATCCGCCATCGAAAACGGCGCGCGCTCCTCCTGGTTCGCGCCTTCAGGAACGCCCGTCACCGCCCGCAAAACTTGGATCGCCGGCCAGCTGCAGCCAGCCGGCGAACTGCATGTCGATGAAGGCGCCATGACCGCGCTTGGCGCCGGCAAGAGCCTGCTGCCTGCCGGTGTCCGCAAGATCAACGGCATTTTCAGCCGCGGCGATACCGTGGCGATCATCGGCCCCTCCGGACGCGAGATTGCCCGCGGCCTCGTCAGCTACGATGCCGACGAAGCCCGCCAGATCGCAGGGCGCAAATCGGCTGAGATCGAGAAAATCCTCGGCTATCCCGGCCGCGCCGCCATGATCCACCGTGACGACATGGTGATGACGGCGCAGATAAGTTCGAAATCCGAAAGGCAGAAGAAGGACGCAAGCTATGCTTGATACGGTTGCGCAGAGCCCTGACATTGACGTGCTGATGAACGACATCGGCCGCAAGGCAAAGGCTGCAGCGCGACCGTTGGGCTTTGCCTCGACAGACAGAAAGAACAAGGCGTTGAACGCCATGGCCGATGCGATCCTCAAGAACAAGGCGCATATCCTGGCGGAAAACGCCAAGGACCTGAAGGATGTCGAAGGCGGCAGCCTGCTGGCTTCCTTCGTCGATCGCCTGACGCTCAATGACAAGCGCGTCGCCGAGATGGCTGAAGGCATCCGCACCGTTGCCGCACTCAAGGATCCCGTCGGCGAAATCATCGCCGCCTGGGACCGGCCGAACGGCCTGAAGATCGAGCGCACCCGCACGCCGCTCGGCGTCATCGGCGTGATCTTCGAAAGCCGCCCGAACGTGACCGCCGATGCCGGCGCACTGTGCCTGAAGGCCGGGAACGCCGTCATCCTGCGCTGCGGTTCGGATTCGCGCCGTTCCTCGCAGGCAATCCACGCCTGCCTGGTCGAGGGATTGAAGGAAGCCGGGCTCCCCGAACACGCCATCCAGCTCGTACCGGTCACCGACCGGGCGGCCGTCGGCGCCATGCTGCGCGGCCTGGAAGGCGCGATCGACGTCATCGTCCCGCGCGGCGGCAAAAGTCTTGTCGCTCGCGTCCAGAACGAGGCCCGCGTGCCGGTTTTCGCCCATCTCGAAGGGCTCTGCCACGTCTATGTCGATAAATCCGCCGATCTCGCCATGGCAAAAGACATTATCGTAAACGCCAAGATGCGCCGAACCGGCGTGTGCGGCGCTGCGGAAACCCTGCTGATCGACAAAGCGGTGGCAGGTACCCACCTGAAGCCGTTGCTGGAAGCGCTGGCTGCAGCCGGATGCGAGATTCGCGGCTCCGCGGCAGTGCTTGATGTCATTCCAGGTATCAAACCGGCAACAGAAGAAGACTGGTCGACGGAATATCTCGACGCGGTGATCTCCGTTGCCATCGTCGATGGCATATCGGGCGCGATCGGCCACATCCAGACATACTCCTCGAACCATACCGAGGCAGTGCTTGCCGAGGATGCAGCGGTCGTCGAGCGCTTCTTCACCGAGATCGATTCCGCCATCCTGCTGCACAATGCCTCGACCCAGTTTGCCGATGGCGGCGAGTTCGGCATGGGCGCGGAAATTGGCATCGCCACCGGCAAGATGCACGCCCGCGGCCCCGTTGGCGTCGAACAGCTGACCTCCTTCAAATACCGCGTTCGCGGCACCGGACAGACGCGGCCCTGACGTGATTCCAGAAGGACTAGACCGGCACTATCTTCGCATGCCGCACACCGAGCGCGGCATGGTCGTCGGCCTTTTCGGAGGGTCCTTCAATCCGCCGCACCAGGGCCATGCGCTGGTGGCCGAGATCGCCATCCGCCGCCTCGGCCTCGATCAGCTCTGGTGGATGGTGACGCCCGGCAACCCGCTGAAGAGCCGCAATCACCTGGCACCGCTGGCGGAACGCATAGCCCTCAGCGAAGCGATCGCGCCGGATCCGCATATCAAGGTCACGGCCTTCGAACAGGCACTCGGGATCAGCTATACGGCGAACACGCTGGCGAAGGTGAAAGCCCGCAATCCGCATGTCCACTTCGTCTGGATCATGGGGGCCGACAGCCTGCAGACATTCCACAAGTGGCAGAAATGGCAGGATATCGCCAAGACCTTCCCGATTGCGGTCATCGACCGTCCGGGATCGACGCTGTCTTTCCTGTCGTCGAAGATGGCGAAGACCTTCGATTACGCACGTGTCGATGAAGACGATGCAAGAGCGCTCTGGAAAAAGCCGGCGCCCGCCTGGACGTTCATTCACGGACCACGTTCGGCGCTGAGCTCCACCGCGATCCGCAAGGCCGCCGAATAATCCGAATTGTGAGAAGAGCAGAAATGAAAAGCCCGACGGGGGAGGATCCGTCGGGCTTCATAAACTTGATCGACAACTGGGAGGAGGAGTGTTGCCGATCCATATCGAACGGCCTTGGGAGGAGGAGTGGCCGTTTCGATGCTTAAGTTCTATCATAATCGATTGAAAAATGAACATCGTATATCGCAATGCAGCAATGCATCTCATGCAAGGCTAAACTAAGCACTTCGGATGATCCTGCTCGTTTTTCGGGCAATCCGAACGGGCTATCGGTAGACCCGCTCCGAAAAGGCGCTCATTCCGGACCTGATCATCAGTTCGTAGACCATTCGCCTGCTGATTGGATTATGGAGCCTTGCAACTTTGGATCCGAGAAACTTCGTCTCTGTATGGTCGAAGGCGGTAAGATCCGCCGCATTGGCGATGGCGTCATAGTAGAATTGATGGTGATCCCGGTGGCAGACATAGGTCTTGTATTTGGTCATGCAGAAAGCCGAGAACTCCGCACCGTTTTCCCGCAGGAAATCGGCAACGCCGACAGTAACCTCCGGCCAGGCCGGATTGAACGTGTCGTCGAAGGCGATGATGCCGTGTGGCGCGAGGCTATCCTTCGCCAACCGGCTATCGGCGACGATATGCGGCAACATGTGGCCGCCATCGATGCTGAAGAAACGGACTTCTCCGATCTTGTCCTTTATCTCGCTTGCCGAGAACCGGGTACTGTCGCCGGTGACGACCAATGCCTCGTCAACGGCAAGCCCAAGCCGCCGTCCGTTATCCAGGAAACGCCTGTATTGCGGCGAAGCGCCGTCGCCGGTCTGGCCGATGTCGAACAAATCGATCGCCAGCAGTTTCTGATCCGGCCCGCAGATCTTCCGGAACAGATAATAGGAGCGTCCGTAGAAGACGCCGATCTCGGCTATGCCACCGTTAAGGTTGTCGCTGTTTTGTCTTTGCAACAGCGAGAGGAACACAAGTGCGTCGGGCGGATCGATATATCCTTCGATCGTCTGTAAATCATGAAAGATGAATTTCCGTGTCGCCGAGTTCATCAAACCTGCAGATCCTCTTCGCCTGTGATTTCATAGCGTTTTCCGCATCTATAGGCACGAAGTAAACAGCAGATCAGGCAGGATTATCAAGCTTAACGTTGCGAATTTCGGATTTTACTTGGAATTGCAGCACGATAGTCAAGAATATCTGCAATTTATACGCGATAAATTTCAAATTTATCGATTCATTTGTGGCAATACTTAGGCAGAAAACGCGGCCACGCATCAATATGTTTGTGAAAATATATCCCTAGCCAAGGCGAGGCAGATCGATATATTCGCTTCGATATTTCGAACTGGGGAGTGAATTTTATGCAGAACCGCCGTCATTGGATGAAACTGGCTATTGCCGCTATTTCCGCCGGCTTTATCGGCCTCGGCACACTGCCGCAGCCGGCTGCGGCCGCCGAAAAGGTGACCGTCTTCGCCGCCGCGAGCCTGAAGGACGCCCTCGATGCCGCAAACGCCGCCTGGGCGAAGGAAAGCGGCAAGGAAGCCGTGGTCTCCTATGCTGCCAGCGGCGCGCTCGCCAAGCAGATTGAAAACGCCGCACCGGCAGACGTCTTCATTTCCGCCGATCTCAACTGGATGGATTATGTCGCCGGCAAGAAGCTGATCAAGGACGACACCCGCTCCAACCTTCTCGGCAACCGTCTGGTGCTGGTCGCCGCCAAGGACAAGGCGAAGCCTGTCGATATCAAGCCGGGCTTCGACCTTGCTGGCCTTATCGGCGACGGCAAGCTGGCAATGGGCGAGCCGAAATCCGTTCCGGCCGGCAAATACGGCCAGGCAGCTCTCGACAAGCTCGGCATCTGGAAGTCGGTTGAGCCGAAGGCTGCCTTTGCCGAAAGCGTTCGCGCCGCACTGGCGCTCGTTTCGCGCGGTGAAGCCCCTTACGGCATCGTCTACCAGACCGACGCAGCCGCCGATAAGGGCGTTGCGATCGTCGGCACCTTCCCGGCCGATTCCCACCCGCCGATCATCTATCCGGTGGCGTTGCTCGCCGAAAGCAAGAATGCCGATGCGGCCGCCTATCTCGACTTCCTGAGATCCGACAAGGCCGCACCGTTCTTCACCGCGCAGGGTTTCACGATCCTGAAGTGATGGAACTGAAATGATTGCGGAATTTCTTTCTGCAGCTTAGCGTGAAGGCTCGCATTTCTGCGAGCCTTCTATTTTTGGAGAAGACGGATCTTGGATGCCCTTGGCCTGAGCGCGGAAGAATGGACGGCGATCATGCTCAGCCTTCGCGTCTCCATCGTGGCGATGATCGCCAGCCTGCCTTTCGGTATCGGCGCAGCGCTGCTGCTCGCCCGCGGCCGCTTCTACGGTAAGTCGATTCTGAACGGCATCATCCATCTTCCGCTCATCCTGCCGCCTGTCGTCACGGGCTTCATCCTTCTCGTCCTGTTCGGCCGACGTGGGCCGATTGGCAGCCTGCTCGACCAATATCTCGGCATCGTCCTCTCCTTCCGCTGGACGGGCGCTGCGCTGGCCTGCGCCGTGATGGGCTTCCCGCTGATGGTGCGCAGCATTCGCCTCTCCATCGAAGCGGTCGACCGCAAGCTCGAAGAAGCGGCAGGCACTCTCGGCGCAAGTCCGCTCTGGGTATTCCTGACTGTTACCCTGCCGCTGACATTGCCTGGCATCATCGCCGGCATGATCCTGTCTTTCGCAAAGGCCATGGGCGAGTTCGGCGCCACGATTACCTTCGTCTCGAACATCCCCGGCGAAACCCAAACGCTGTCCGCCGCGATCTACACGTTCACGCAGGTGCCGGGCGGCGATGCCGGCGCCTTCAGGCTGACGCTGGTGGCCGTCGCCATCTCGATGGCGGCGCTACTGGCATCCGAATACATGGCCTATCTCGCCGGCCGGAAAGTGGATCCGGCATGACGCTGACCGTTGACGCCCGCCACCGCCTCGGCGCCTTCAGGCTCGACGGCGCCTTCAGCTCCGAGAACGGCGTGACTGCACTCTTCGGCCGTTCCGGATCCGGCAAGACCTCGATGATCCGTATCATCGCCGGCCTGACACGCCCGGAAGAGGGCAGAGTGCTTCTCGATGGCGAACCGTTGACCGATACCGCCAAGGGCATCTTCGTTCCGCGCCACCGCCGCCGCTTCGGCTATGTCTTTCAGGAGGCGCGGCTTTTCCCGCATCTGAGCGTCCGCAGCAACCTCACCTATGGCCGCTGGTTCGCGCCGAAAGCCGGGCGCGCTGATAATTTCGATCGCATCGTCGACATGTTGGGGATCGCGCCGCTGCTGACTCGCGCACCGGCAAAACTCTCCGGCGGCGAAAGGCAGCGTGTGGCAATCGGCCGGGCGCTGCTGTCTTCCCCGCGCCTGCTTCTGATGGACGAGCCGCTGGCAGCGCTCGATGAGGCGCGCAAGGCAGAAATCCTGCCTTACCTCGAGCGCCTGCGCGACGAGACGCAGATCCCGATCGTCTATGTCAGCCACTCGATCGCCGAAGTCGCCCGCCTGGCGAACCAGGTCGTCGTCATGCGCGACGGCAGGGTGGAAGCAATCGGCAGCGCCGCCGACATTCTGAGCCGGCCATCGGGAAGCGAGGGACGGCGGGAAGCCGGCGCGCTTCTGGAGGGGACGGTCGCAAGCGTCGACCCGAAACACCAGCTGGCGACGGTGACACTGAAGACAGGCGAGCTGCAGGTACCGGGTGCCGAGGCCGAGCCGGGCAAACGAGTGCGCATCCTGATTCCGGCCCGCGACGTCATGCTGGCGACGGTGAAGCCCGAGGGCTTGAGCGCCCTCAACATCATTGGCGGAACCATCCGTGAAATGGCGCCTGCCGACGATGGCACGGTCGAGGTTCAGGTCGATTGCGGCGGCGATGTCATCCTGTCGCGCATCACAGCGCTATCGGTGGAAAAGCTCGCGCTGGCGCCGGGAAAGGCCGTCTTTGCCGTGATCAAGACGGTTGCGCTGCAGCCCTGATCATTCCGTGGCGCCATCGGTGGCGCTGCGGTTTCCCTCAAGCCAGGCAAGGTCGCTCGCCAGCGTTACGCGAACCGTTTCCTCCATGCGGCGGAAACGGGCAAGCAGCTCTTCTCCAAACGGCGTCAGTGCAGCACCGCCACCCTTCTGCCCGCCGCGCTGCGATTCGACCACCGGCTGCTTGAACATCCGGTTCATGTCGCTGACCAGCAGCCAGGCGCGCCGGTAGGACATATCCATCGCCCGACCGGCGGCCGAGATCGAACCCGTCTCGCGGATATGCTCCAGAAGCTCCATCTTGCCGCGCCCGAGCCGGTCCTCGTGCGGAAAGCTGATGCGCAGCACTGGAATGAGATTGGGTCTCGCGGGATCAGGCATGAAGTCAGTATTTTCCGAATGAACCGCTGCACTTTACGCGTGGCCTTGGCCGCTGTACACAGCCGCCGGAAATACCGGCCTGTCATAATTGTTGATCGCGCAGACAAGTCTTCGCGCCATGAAACCACGGCCGTGTCTTGAAAGATTAATTGTTTGATGCCTATCTTAACTATGATTTGGAACGCCCAAATCAGTTGATGTGCATGTCTGTTATTCCAGGAAAGGGAAAGCACTGACAACAGTACACGCCAAGGGAAGAACGCTCGCCGTTATCCCGAAGAGCCCGGAACGTGGCGCCGATGCCGCTGCCCGCGCCCTGCAAGCCGTCCTCGTGAGCCTCGAGGACTCGAAAGCTGAAGATATCGTCACCATCGACATTGCTGGGAAATCTGCGCTGGGCGACCATATGGTCGTTGTCTCAGGGCGATCGACCCGTCATGTCATGGCGATCGCAGACCATCTCCTCTCCGACCTCAAGGACGACGGCTTCGGTGCCGCGCGTGTCGAAGGCCAGGATGCAGGCGATTGGATCCTGATCGACACCGGCGATATCATCGTGCACGTTTTCCGTCCCGAAATCCGTGAGTTCTACAACATCGAAAAGATGTGGGCTGCTCCGGACCTCGACGAGGAAACGCTGCACTAACAGGCGCCACGCCTTCACCGGCGCCTGAGACGCGGCATGCAAGCAAGGCCGGAAACATTGGACACCGGCCAGCAGGCCGGTTTTGCGTTCTTCGGAATGCTGAACAGGAGCGGGTGAGATGCGTATTGGTCTTTTTGCCGTGGGGCGGCTCAAATCCGGCCCGGAGAAGGATCTTGCGGCCCGTTATTTCGACCGTTTTTCCAAGGCGGGCCCGGCGGTCGGCCTCGAATTCTCCCGTGTTGCCGAAGTGGCCGAAAGCCGCGCCTCAAATGCCGAAACGCGCAAGCGCGAGGAGGCGGCGATGCTTTTGAAGACCCTTCCCGAAGGCGGCATCCTCATTCTGCTCGACGAGCGCGGCAAGGCGCTCGACAGCGAGGCTTTCGCCAACACCCTCGGCACCTATCGCGACAATGGCAAACGCGATCTGACGATCGCCATCGGCGGCGCCGACGGGCTGGATCCGGCGCTCTACGACAGGGCCGACATGACGCTCTGTCTCGGCAAGATGACATGGCCTCACCAGATCGTCCGCACCCTGATTGCCGAGCAGCTCTACCGCGCCGTTACCATTCTTTCCGGGCATCCCTATCACCGCGTCTGAGGGTCACGCAGCCGTGTTATCAGGCATGCCGATCTTTCTGGTCAAAGCCGCCAAATCAGCTTAGTCTCCGCGCGATTTTGAGAGTTGCCCCGAACACGCATGACAAGAAGCGCCCGCAAGCGAACGAGCCTGATTTTGCCTCTGCTTGCGGCCGGCATTGTTGCGGCAAATCCGCCTTCCGGCTCGGTGATCGAAGCGCAGGCGCAGGACGCCCCTGTCCAGAATGTGCAGGACGTCGCTCCCGCTGCCGCAGCACCGTCTCCGCAGGCCATCACGCCACCGCCTGACCCCGCCGCCGAGCTGGCGAGGAAGCGCGATGAGACGCGCGCAGAGCTCGATGCGCTATCGAAGACGATCAATCTTTCGTCAGATAAAGTGAACGAGCTTGAGAAGAGCATCGCCGATCTCGACAAGAGCAGTTCGAGCATCCGTCAGGCACTGATCGATTCCGCCGCCCGCCGCAAGATGCTGGAAAAGCAGATCCTCAACAGCGAGAAGAAGCTCGCCGATCTGGGCGTCAAGGAAGACGGCATCCGCCGCTCGCTGCACGACCGCCGCGGACTGCTTGCGGAAGTACTGGCAGCCCTCCAGCGCATGGGCCGCAATCCGCCACCGGCGCTGCTGGTCACTCCCGACGACGCCCTCGCTTCGGTTCGCAGCGCCATCCTGCTCGGTGCTGTCGTGCCGGGAATGCGCAAGGAAACCGATAGGTTGACGGCCGATCTCAACAATCTCGCAGCCCTGCAGACCGCAAGCGCCAAGGAGCGCGCCGGTCTGACGGCGACGATGACCAACAGCATCGAGGAGGAGCGCCGTATGGATCTCCTGCTCGCCGAAAACGACAAGCACAGCCGCAGCAGCGCTGCCGAACTCGACGCCGAAAAGAAGCGCTCGGAGGAGTTGGCAGGAAAGGCGACGACGCTGGAAGGCCTCGTCGCCTCGATGGAATCGGAAATCTCTTCCGTGCGCGAAGCTGCCCAAGCGGCACGGCGCGAAGAGGAAAATCGCAAGCTCCTGACCGACGAGCAGCGGGCCCAGGCGAAGGCCCTGGCGGACAGCGGAGTGCCCGATAAAAACCGCATTGCGCCCGCATATCCGTTCGGAGAATTGAAGGCGAAATTGGAGCTGCCCGTAGCGGGCGATATTCTGCGTCAGTTTGGCGATGCCGACGGCACCGGCCACGAGGCGATGGGCATGACGCTGGCGACCAATCCGGACTCGGTGGTCACCGCACCTGCCGACGGACTGGTGGTTTTTGCCGGCGCTTTCCGCAGCTACGGCCAGATGATCATTCTCGATACAGGCGACGGATACCACCTCGTTCTATCCGGCATGGACACGATCAGCACCCGCCAGGGCAAGTTCGTTTTTGCCGGTGAACCGCTTGCGGCAATGGGCGCGAAAAGAGTGGCAAGCGCGACAGCATTGGCGCTGGAAACAAACCGGCCAACGCTTTACATTGAATTTCGAAAGGACGGTAAACCGGTCGATTCCCGGCCGTGGTGGACCGCCAAAGACACTGGAAAGGCACGCAATGATTCGTAGGGCTTCTCTTGTTCTGGTCGGCGCATTGATGGGTGCGACCGCGATGAGCGTCATTTATTCGGCCGGCGTGCCTGCCGAGGCGGCCGGTGCTTCCACCTACAAGGAGCTCTCGGTATTCGGCGATGTCTTCGAACGTGTCCGCGCCCAGTACGTGACGCCGCCGGCTGAAGACAAGCTGATCGAAAATGCCATCAACGGCATGCTCTCCTCGCTCGACCCGCATTCCAGCTACATGAATGCCAAGGACGCCGAGGATATGAGCACCCAGACGAAGGGTGAGTTCGGCGGCCTCGGCATCGAAGTGACGATGGAAGACGAACTCGTCAAGGTCATCACCCCGATCGACGACACGCCTGCTGCCAAGGCCGGTGTTCTCGCCGGTGACTATATTTCCGAGATCGATGGCCAGTCCGTTCGCGGCCTGAAGCTCGAAGACGCCGTCGAGAAGATGCGCGGCGCCATCAACACCCCGATCAAGCTGACGCTGATCCGCAAGGGCGCCGACAAGCCGATCGAACTGACGATCGTTCGCGATGTCGTTGCCGTCCAGGCCGTGAAGTCCCGCGTCGAGGATGATGTTGGCTATCTGCGCATCATCTCCTTCACCGAGAAGACCTATCCGGATCTCGAGAAGGCGATCACCAAGATCAAGGAAACCGTTCCTGCCGACAAGCTCAAGGGTTATGTCCTCGACCTGCGTCTTAACCCGGGCGGTCTGCTCGATCAGGCGATCAAGGTATCGGACGCCCTGCTGCAGCGCGGCGAGGTGGTGTCCACCCGCGGCCGCAATCCGGATGAAACCCGCCGCTTCAATGCCGGCCCGGGCGATCTGACGGATGGCAAGCCGGTTGTCGTGCTGATCAACGGCGGCTCGGCCTCGGCTTCGGAAATCGTAGCCGGCGCTCTGCAGGATCTGCGCCGTGCGACCATCCTTGGCACCCGTTCCTTCGGCAAGGGATCCGTCCAGACGATCATCCCGCTTGGCGAAAACGGCGCGCTGCGCCTGACGACGGCGCTCTACTATACGCCGTCGGGCCGCTCGATCCAGGGCACCGGTATCACACCTGATATCAAGGTCGAAGAGCCGCTCCCTGATGATCTGAAGGGCAAGATGGTAACCGAGGGCGAATCCAGCCTGCGCGGCCACATCAAGGGCCAGAGCGAGACGGATGAAGGCTCTGGCTCGGTCGCCTATGTGCCGCCGGATCCGAAGGACGACGTCCAGCTGAACTATGCGCTTGATCTGCTTCGCGGCAAGAAGACCGATCCGGCCTTCCCGCCGAACCCGGACAAGGCGGTTTCCGCAAAGTAATTGAGAAAATGCATCAGGCCGGAGTAACATCCGGCCTGATGATTCTGACTGTTTCCCGGTTTTGGGGCGGGCGAGGAAATTGGGAACGGATTTGCATGCACCACTCGGCCAGAACCGTAAACCTGGCCCGAAGCGGCCAGGTATCCTGCGAATCGGCCGGATCATCGCCAGCCTTTGCCTGATCGGCATCGGCGGCTTTTCCCTCTATACGGCAATGCGCGATGACGGCCTGCAACAGCCGAAATCGGCGCCCGAAACGAAAGCGGCTTCACCCGCCACAGATGCGGTCCCGATACCAGCCACATCGGATCAATCGGCTGCTAACGGCATGACACGCTCCGATCCGCACTCCGGCGCCAATGTCGAGAAAATGGTGACGGGTGACGGCTCTGTCGTCACCAAATACAGTCCACGCCCGCGTGACGGCGACGGCCCGGCTCTGATCGACGCGACCCAGGTCGGTCAGGATCCGCGCATGGCCGCCATGCCGAATGACAGCCTTCTGGAAGACTCGCCCTTCGGCCGTCTGCCCATCGTCGGCCCCGATGGCCGCAGGCCGATGGATCAATATGCCCGGCCTTGGTCCGGCGCCCGCGGTACTCGTATTGCCATTGTCGTCAGCGGCCTTGGTCTCAGCCAGACGGGCACGCAGCGCGCCATCAAGGAACTGCCCGAGGAAATCACATTCGCCTTCGCGGCCAGCGGCAACAGCCTGCAGCGCTGGATGCAGGACGCGCGGCGAGGTGGGCACGAAATCCTCATGCAGGTGCCGCTAGAACCATTTGATTACCCGGCGAACGATCCCGGCCCGGAAACGCTGCTGACGTCGAAATCGCCAGCCAAGAATGTCGAGAACCTACATCGCGCCATGGGGGAGATCACCAATTACACCGGCATCATGAATTATCAGGGCGGCCGTTTCCTCTCCAATCCGGATGCGATGGAGCCCGTGATGCGAGATATCGGCAAGCGCGGCCTGCTGTTCCTCGATGACGGTTCCTCAGCGCAATCGAAGACCGAAGCCGTCGCCAGGGGAACCGAGCTCCCCTATGCATTTGCCGATCTGCAGCTTGACGGCCAGCTCGATGTCAACGCCATCATGCAGAAACTTGACGAGCTCGAACGCATCGCCAAGCGCAATGGCCAGGCGATCGGCGTTGCCTCTGCCTTCGACGAAAGCATTGACGCCATCTCCAAGTGGAGCGAAGAAGCCGCCATGCGCGGCATCGAGATCGTCGGTGTCGCCGCGCTGGCAAACGACCCGAAAAAGCCCTGAGGAAACCTGATGACCAAGGCGCCGATCACCGCAGACGACCTGCCCTACCGCCCCTGCGTGGGCGTGATGATCCTCAATCGCGAGGGCCTGGTTTGGGCCGGGCGGCGCATTCCGATCGGCAATTCAGAATATGACGGCTCGGCGCAGCTCTGGCAGATGCCGCAGGGCGGCATCGACAAGGGCGAGGATCCGCTGGAGGCTGCCTATCGCGAGCTCTATGAAGAGACCGGTATAAAAACCGTCTCCCTGCTCGGCGAGGCGAAGGATTGGATTAATTACGACCTGCCGCCGCACCTGATTGGTATCGGCCTGAAGGGCAAGTTTCGCGGCCAGACCCAGCGCTGGTTCGCCTTCCGCTTCGAAGGCGACGACAGCGAGATCGCCATCAACCCGCCGCCGGGCGGGCATGAGCCGGAATTCGATGCCTGGGAATGGAAGCCGATGGCCGACCTGCCGGATCTGATCGTGACCTTCAAGCGTAAGGTCTATGAACAGGTCGTTGCCGAATTCTCGCATCTCGCAGGATTGGTCGCGGAATAGGGAGCACAGGCCGCGCAATGCTTCTCAAGAGGATTCGCCTGCGTCGGCAGCGGTGCGACACATCGCGCTCATCGCCAAGATCGCAGCAGCGCGGAAGCATAAACGGCGCCGGCAATCTGATGGAAAGCCGTTGCAGCTCCAGCAAAGTCTATGAGTATCCCGGCCGGGAAGTAGCAAACCCCGCCAGAAGCTGGCGGGGTTCGTCATTATCCGATAGCCGCTTTCGCGGCCGTTCCTGAGCTCAGTGACCTTCCGCGTCGTTGGCGGAATCGGCATTCAACTGGCCATACTTGGCTTCGCCGATCTTTCCGAGCAATTCGAGCTGGGTTTCGAGGAAATCGATATGGCCTTCCTCGTCCATCAGCAGCTCTTCGAACAGCTTCATGGAGACGTAGTCGCCGGCGTCATGACAGATGTCGCGGGATTTCTTGTAGGCCGTGCGGGCGTCATACTCGCCAGCAAGATCGGCTTCCAGCACTTCCTTGACATTCTGGCCGATGCGAAGCGGCGCCAGTGTCTGGAGGTTGGGATGGCCTTCGAGAAAGATGATGCGTGCGACGAGACGGTCGGCGTGATGCATCTCTTCGATGGATTCGGCCCGTTCCTTCTTGGCAAGCTTGGTGTAGCCCCAATCTTCGAGAAGGCGGTAGTGAACCCAATACTGGTTGACTGCACCGAGTTCGAGGAACAGTGCCTCGTTAAGCCGCTCGATGACTTTTTTGTCGCCTTTCAATGTCCGCTCTCCTGTTTTCTTCATGGAAATTCTTCAGGCGGGACATGAAATCAAATATTTCGGCTTCCGTCGAGTGGCGACGGGCGTGATAGTCCTCGGTGGTCTGGATGATGATATCAACGACATTGGGGAAGCAACCGCAGCAGCGGCCGCGCTTCTCCATGGCGTGATAGACTTTCGCAGGCACGATAAGCTGCCAACAGTCCTCATCGAGAAGGCTGTTGATAACCTCCCGGATTTCTTTGTCGGTTATGTAATTGCAGCTGCAGACGAGCACGTCATCATTCCAAACATGACATTCACTATCGTGTTTTCTGCTAAAGAAGATGGTGGCTGTCAAGAAAAAATCGACACCCATAAACCTTCGTCGAAGACCCAAAATGTCACATCGGCGTGAGCGAAAGGCGGCGCTCCGGCATATCGATTTGTTCTTGCAGGATTTTCCGGCTTCAATGAAAATTGCGCCCCCGCGGCATCACTTTGGCAGTTTCTCCGGTGGCTGGCTCCCGCGTCCGGTCAAGCATCCGTTTTTCCAAGGCCGCCCGTTCGAGATTGGTCATGATCTTCCTCTGCCGTTGATCGACAGTCGGCCGCAACGCTTCATCCGAGCGGTCGCTGGCGCCGAAACGCCGCGCTTCCTGCTGCAGAATACCGAGAGCCGGCGTCATGTCCTCGATATGCTCGACAACGGTATGAATAACGCCGCTCTGGCTTTGCAGCTTTCCACGGATGCGCACCAGCCGCGCACCCATGACGATGGCACGATACTTCTCGAAAACCGCTGGCCAGACGATGGCATTGGCCACCCCTGTCTCATCCTCCAGCGTCATGAAGACGACGCCCTTGGCAGAGCCCGGGCGCTGACGGACAAGGACCAGACCTGCGATTGTCACGCGGCGGCCGTTCTCGACCTGCAGCAGGTCGACATTGCGCCAGATGCCTGTCTTGCGGAACTCCTCGCGCAGGAACGAGACCGGATGCGCCTTTAGCGACAGGGACAGATAGCGGTAATCCTCGATGACCTGCTCTCCAGGCAGCATTTCAGGCAGGTTTGTCTCCGGTTCGATCTGAAGATCATCTTCAGTTGCACGGTCGAACAGCGGCAACCTCTCCGCCGCGCTCTGCGCATCCAGAGCCCGAACAGCCCAGAGCGCCTCACGCCGCGAAAGCCCGATGGATCCGAAGGCATCAGCATCGGCAAGCCGCTCGATATCGGTTTTCTTCAGGCCTGATCGCCGCCAGAGATCGTGGATCGAACGATAGCCCCCGTCGCGCTGCGCCACCAGCCTCCGCATCGCATCTTCCGAAAGGCCTTTTATCTGCCGGAATCCGAGCCGAACGGCCCGCTTGGATCGAATGACGCTGCGCATCTCGGCATGACGAAAATCGATCCGCCGCCGATCGAAAACCGCCTCCTCCAAGAGACAATCCCAATCCGAGCGATTGATATCGGCTTCGCGGATCTCGACACCATGCTCCCGTGCATCCCGCACCAGCTGTGCCGGTGCATAGAACCCCATCGGCTGAGAGTTCAGCATCGCCGCGCAGAAAACGTCAGGATAATAAGCCTTCATCCACGAGGAGGCGTAAACGAGCAGGGCAAAGGAGGCCGCATGGCTTTCAGGGAAGCCGTACTCCCCAAAACCCTTGATCTGGTTGAAGCACTGCTCTGCAAATTCCTTGGGATAAGTCTTGGCAACCATTCCCTCGATGAACCGGCTTTCGAAGTTCCCGATCGTTCCTGTGCGCTTGAACGTCGCCATGGCTCGCCGCAGCTTGTCTGCTTCAGCCGGTTTGAAGCCCGCCGCAGTGATGGCGATCTGCATCGCCTGTTCCTGAAACAGCGGAACGCCGAGCGTTCTCTCCAGCACCGGTTTCAGCTCTTCGCTTGGATACTCGATCTTGACGCCGCTTTTGAACTGCTCGCGCCGCTTGAGATAGGGATGCACCATATTGCCCTGGATCGGCCCCGGCCGGACGATCGCCACTTCGATGACGAGATCATAGAACCGGTCTGGCCTCAGCCGCGGCAGCATGCTCATCTGTGCCCGGCTCTCGATCTGGAAGACACCGAGCGTATCGGCCCGGCACATCATCTCATAGACGGGCCTGCCCTCATCGCCATGTTCCCTGTTGCCGAGATCGGCAAGGGTCTTCCTGACCTCATAGTGATCCTCAAGAAGCGTGAAAGCCTTGCGCAGGCAGGTCAGCATGCCGAGCGCCAGGACATCCACTTTCAGTATCCGGACATTGTCGAGGTCATCCTTGTCCCACTCGATCATATAGCGGCCGGGCATCGCCGTTTTCATGATCGGCACGATTTCGTCGAGCCGGTCACGCGTGATGACGAAGCCGCCGACATGCTGGGTCAGGTGCCGCGGAAAGGACAGAAGCTCGGAGGCATATTGCAGCACATTCCGGGTCATCGGATCGAACATGTCGAGACCGGCAGCCTTCGCCTCGCGCTCGGAGAGGCTATCGTCCGACCATCCCCAGACCAGGCTACCGATTGCAGACTGCACGTCTTCGGAAAGCCCGAAAGCCTTCGCCACTTCGCGCCCTGCCGAGCGCGTCCGGTAGGTGGTCACCCCCGCCGTCAACCCGGCGTGGTTTCGTCCATAGGCCTCGTAGATGAACTGGATGACTTCTTCGCGCCTGTCATGTTCGAAATCGACATCGATATCCGGTGGTTCGTCACGATCCATGGAAATGAACCGGTCGAAGAGCAGGGTACTTTTTTTAGGATCGACTTCCGTGATCTCCAGACAATAGCAGATGACCGAATTAGCCGCCGAGCCTCGTCCCTGGCAGAGGATATTCCTCTGGTAGCGTGCGTAATGAACGATCCTGTGAACCGTCAGAAAGTAGGCCGCATAGTCTTTCTGTCTGACCAGATCGAGCTCGTAGTCGATCTGTTCCTGGATTTTTTCCGGCACCGCTTCTGGATGATACCGCTTGATCGCGCCCGCCCGCGTCAGCCGGTCCAGCGTCTCATATGCCGTTTCCCCAGGCGCATTTTCTGCCGGATAGTTATGGCTGATCTCGTTCAGGGAAAATTCCAGCCCGGCAAAGAACCTGCCGGTATTCTCGATCGCCTCGGGATAGTTTCTGAAGAGCCGCGACATCTCGCGGCTCTCCTTGAGATAACGCTCGGCGTTTGGGGCGAGAAGAAAGCCAGCCTTGGGGATGGCCACGTGCTCGCGAATGGCCGTCACGACATCGGACAGGGGTCTGCGGGTTCTGTCGTGATAGAGGGGCTGATTGGTCGCGATCAACGGAACACGGTTTTCCGCCGCCACATTCGCGAAAGTCGCAAATGTCAGCGCATCATGGCCGTTATAGGAAGGGGTCAGGGCCAGAAACAGGTTTGCACCAAACCGTTCCTTGAGGCGCCCGAGGCAATCTGAAAACTGATCCCTGCGGGCAGAGGCATTGAGAATGGCGGGGGAAGGAACGGCAGCCAGCATCATGCAGTCGCCCCATTCCATCATATCCGCCTCCTCCAGCAGACACGTCCCTTTGACAGAACCGTCCTTCAGGTTTCCGGCGCTCAGAAGCCGGCAGAGATGCGCCCAGCCCTGCCGGTTCTTGGGATAGGCCAGGATGTCGGGCGTCTGATCACAAAAGACCAGACGAGCGCCTGGCTGGAAAGGAACTGGCTGCAGAATGTCCTCCGCCTTCTCATCCTTTTCCAGCTTGCCGGTCAGCTTCCGCTCATACTTTCCGCGGAAAACCTTCGTCTGGGCATAGGCGCGCACGACACCGGCGACTGAATTCCGGTCAGCGATCCCGATGCCGGAAAGGCCGAGAATGGCCGCCTGAGTGACGATCTCCTCGGGCCTGGAAGCCCCTTCCAGGAAGGAGAAGTTCGTTCTCGCGCCGATTTCGAAAAAGGCCGGTGTCATGCGAAAACTCCATGCATGAACCATTGCGGCATATCCGGTCCGTAGTGACCTTCGCGATAGATCCAGAAGCGATAGCCTTGCTCGTCCTCGACGCTGAAATAATCACGCTCCTTGGCATCCACACCATCGATCCACCATTCCATGGCGATCCGCTCCGGCCCTTCGCTTTTCAGGATGCGGTGCCGGATACGCCGCCAGCGAAAATACGCCGGAGCTCCGTCAGGCACCTCGGCAGCAAAAGCCTCCATCGGTTCGGGCATGGCAAGCAGGCGAACGGGTCTATCGCCCCTTGCCATCGGAGCGGCCAGCTCCCGGGGCGATTTGTTCAAGGTCTCGATCGCCGGAACGGCAAAGACTGCACGTTCCGGAACGTGACTTTCACGCTGTTCAAAACGGATCAGGCATTCCTCGCCAAGACGGGCCGAAACCTTGTCCACGAACCCGGCAAGCGAGATCGCCGTCTGCCGTTCTCCCTCGAAATCATCCTGTTCGTTTTGGAAGTTTTCATGCCTGAGAACATTGATCCGCAGGATCTCGAAACCATAGCCGGCATCGAGATCATCGTGAATTGCTGTCAGCCGCTCGCAGAACAGGCTGGCAATGCGCTGCGGATCACGCAACGGCCGGGAGGTACCGGCAGAAATTCGAAAGACGCAGCCATCCACCCGGAACAGCACCAGTTCGAAGACCCTTCCGCCGATGCCTTGCGTCTCAAGCGAAGGCTGCAACGCATGCGCAACCTGACCTGCAAGAAGGAGAATGTCCTCTTCGGCCGTGATCGCCTCGGCAAGCCGCCGCTCTGCCGAAAGGCTTGCAACGGGCAGACGAGGGGATACCGGCTATTCATCCAGGCCCAGCGCCTGATCAAGCCGCAAAAGAACAAGTGCGCCGAAGCGGCGGGTGAGCGGCGCGCGCGGCGCCTGCATGAGGTCGCCGATATAGCGGAGACCGAGTTTCTGCAGGGCCGCAACGACAGGCGCATCAAGGCGGAGCGCAGTGACCGGCAGAGGTTCGAGAACTGCAACCGCCTCATCCTCTGCAATCACCCCGCCTTCGCCGAAACGGCTGACTGCCCAGGATAGCCCGGGCGACGAGGAAATCGCACCACCCACATCCAGGCCCATCTGATGGAGCCGCAAGAGGATATCCTTCAGCATCGCCCTTTCGCCGCCGAAAAGATGAGAGCAGCCGGTAATATCGAGAAACAGCCCGTCCTTGCCGTCGAGGGCGACCAGCGGCGTGTAGCGGTCGCACCAGTCGGCGATCGCATCCAGCAAGCGCCGGTCGGCAGCAGCATCTTCCTCGATGACATCGATGACCGGGTGAATGGCGCGAGCTTCGGCAACGCCAAGCCCTTTCCTGAGGCCGAGTTTCTCAGCCTTTTCGTCGAGTGCCGTCAGCCGCATCGTATTGTCGGACCGGCCCGAGCAGACGATCGGTGCCGCGTCAGGACGCCCTTTCGAACGCCACGAGAGACCCCATCTCTTGCGGGCGATCCTGTCCGTGGAGAGATGCGGAAAATGCAGCGCCAGAATGCGCTGCGAGCTCGCCTGGAAAGCGAGTGACGGCTGATTGTTCGACGGGGAGAAACTGGCGGTCATGGGGGTTCCACTCCAGGAAGAGGGAGAGGGGGGCCGGATTGCGGCTCTTCTCCAGGGTGAGATGAAAAACCGGATTGCCGATGCTGCCGCCCAGCATCGAACCATCCGGCAGAGGCCGTTCCCGCGCGGGCGCAGGTTCGGCAAGAAAGCGGACATGGGCACTGCTTGCCTCTTCCTCCCCTGATTGCCGCAGCAGCAGGAGAGAGCGGCCAGCCGATTTTGCCCTGAGATGAAAGCGCCGGCTTTCGGTCAGGCCGAAGGATTTTGGATTGCCGCGAATTTCCAGGATCGTCGTGATGAAAGCACCGCTTTCCAGAGCCGTCTCCGCAAGCCAGAGGGCATCCTCCAGCCTGCGCGGACTTGCCTGCAGAAACAGCTCCGGCCGTAATCCGAAATCCTTGAGCCCCACAGCATAGGGCACACCGGCCTCGATCGATCCGACCTTGTCGGCGATCCAGAGAACGGGATTTTTTTCCTCTGCCCGATGCTGCAGCGCTGCCGCGAGCGCCAGAGCAAAGCCGCTGCTGACGCCCGCATCACGAAACATCCGGGTGCGGATTTCAATCAAGGCATCGAGCGGCAAGCCGCCTTCGAGGGCTTCGTCCAGCTGAGGAACGCCGAAGGAGAATTGTGGTGCCTTCTCCCTCTTTCGTGGCGCATTTCCGGCAGCCACAGCTTCCTGCTCCGCTGCCGCAAGCGCCGGAACCGGTTTACCCTCAAGCTTCGCAATGGTTTCGCGGAGCGCAAAAAGCCGCTCGCGCGTCACGGCCGTCTGTGCCATGACGTTCACTCCAAGTCAGAATTGTTCCTGTTATGTTCTTATGGATTCCAGAGCTGTCGGGAAGAGTCAACAGCCATTTGATGTGAATTTATTCCTGCCGTTGATTCCACACTCGAAAATCCTTCGCAAAGGTTCTATATGGGCGGCAAAGAAAGGGGTTTTGGATGGCCCGCATAGACCAGAGCGAGGATTGGCGTGATCGCCATGCACCGACGCTCAGCTCATTTGAATCACTGGCGATGGAGGCCTACAGCCACCTGCCGGACGAATTTCGTTCTCTGACCGCCAATCTGACGATCGAGATCGAAGATTTTCCCGATGATGACGTTTTCGAGGATATGGCGCTGGAAACGCCCTTCGATCTGCTCGGCCTTTTCGAGGGCCGGGGCATTTCGGAACGGTTCACGATGGAAACCGGCGAACTGCCGAACCGCATCCGCCTCTACCGCCGTCCGATCCTCGATTACTGGGCCGAGAACGACGAAACGCTCGGCGATATCATCACCCACGTCCTCATCCACGAAATCGGCCACCACTTCGGCCTCAGCGATGACGACATGGAGCGGATCGAAGAAAGCGCCGAAGAAGCAGCCGACCGATAGATTTTACTGCTCGGAGAGCTTCATATCCGGGTGGTAGTCCTTGCCTTCGACGTCCTTGACGATCGCCTGGGCGGCGATGACCTGCTTGGTCTCGGCGTTGAAGGTGACCGAGGGAGAGCCCTGCAGCGACCAGCCCTTGTTGAGGGCATCGGTGACGCGATGGCAGAAGGCGGCATCGTCCTGGCCGGTCAGAAGGCGGTAAAGCTTCATGTCATGATTTCCGTTCAGCAATGAGGCGGGATTTATGAACCAGACTTTCGGCCTGGACAAGATGCAGGCGCTCGATCATCCGGCCGTTTGAATTGATGACGTTGATGCCATCGGTCGCAGGATCGGCAAAGGCGGCGATGATCTCCTCGGCTTCGCGGATTGCCGCCTCACCAGGCGCAAAATGCCGGTTGGCGGCATCGATCTGCGCCGGATGGATCAGCATCTTGCCGTCGAAGCCCATAGCCCGTGCTTGGGCGCATTCGGCGTCGAAAGCATCCGCATCCCTGAAATCGTTGAAGACGCTGTCGATCGCATCGAGGCCGTAAGCCCTGACGGCGAGGATCACCTGCATCAGCCACGGCACCAGATAGGTGCGTCCCGGCTGCGGCAACACGCCGGTTTCCTTGCGCAGGTCGTTGAGGCCGACGACGAAACAATCGAGCCTCGAGCCGGCGGTGCGCCCGAATTCGGCGATCGCCGCGCTGTTCAGGATACCCCGCGGCGTCTCGATCATCGCCCAGATCCGCAGCGTCTCGGAGGCATCGGCATCGCCTAGCATGTCGCTGACCGCCATCACATCCTGCGGCTCATCGACCTTCGGCAGGAGCACCGCATCCGGCTCCAGCGCCCGAACAAGCTCCATGTCGGCAAGGCAGAAGCCGGAGGAGAGGGCATTGATGCGGATGATCTTTTCTTTGCGCTTAAGCGCCGGTCCAGCAAAGAAAGCCTTCAGGTTTTGCCGCGCCTCATCCTTCTTTTCCGGTGCAACCGAATCTTCCAGATCGAAGATCACTGCATCGCAATCCAGCACATGGGTCTTCTCCAGCGCGCGGGCATTGATCGCGGGAACGCTCAGCACAGAACGGCGCAGAGTAAAGGAACGGGCAGGGGAATTTCGGCTCATCACGAATGTGTGCCAAGCTTTGTGAAGGCTGACAAGACAACAAAAAGCCATGCTTGCCTTGCAAGGAGGGAAATCAAGGACCACATTCCTTTCGAAGAGAGGTCTAGAATTATGCAGAATATCCGTTCCATCTTCCTCATGCTGGCAGGCGTCACCGTATTCGTGGCGCTGGCGCTGTTCACCTTCTCGGTCACGCTCGCCGTCGGCGGCATCCTGACCGTGCTGATGGTTGGTCGTGCAATGTCGCTGAAGATGAAACCGGCTCCGGTGCGCGCCAAGGCCCAAACCCAGCAGCGCGAAATGCGCATCTGGAACGATGGCCGCGGCACGATCATCGATCTCTGATTTCAGAGCCAGCTTAAGCCCTTCACGAAAAATTCCTCAGGGCGCTGTCGGCGCGCATGTGATTTCTACGTCCTTGAGACGGACGGCTACGATGCCGGACCTTCAAAATCAAGAGACGGAGGAAAGAATGAGCACGACGGAAAACGCACCCGCCAAGATGCCGCCGGTCAAGAATGGCCTGCTGCCCTATCTGACTGTGGATGGCGCCCTCAAGGCTGCGGATTTTTACAAGAAGGCATTCGGCGCCGAAGAAGCCTATGTCGTTCCGGCCGACGAAAAGGGCCGGACGATGCATGTACATATCTACATCAATGGCAGCTCGCTGATGCTGTCGGATGCCTATCCCGAATATGGCCATCCCTTCAAAGGTCATGAAGGCTTCGCCATCCAGCTCGTCATCGATGATATCGATGCCTGGTGGAACCGAGCCGTTGCCGCCGGCGCCGAAGTCATCATGCCCATCGAACTGATGTTCTGGGGCGACCGTTACGGCCAGTTGCGCGATCCTTTCGGTGTCATCTGGGGTCTGAACGAGGCATCGAAATAGCCGCCCAAGCGACCCGGCAGGCTGCGCGAAACGCCGCGCAGCCGCCACTTTGGAAAGATTCTCCTTCATTTCGGCAAAAAACTGGACTAGATGCTGATCAACGAAAGTACATCCGCTGAATTTGGAGCCTAGGTCATGGATAAATTCGTGAAGCTCACCGGCGTTGCCGCGCCCTTGCCCGTCGTCAACATCGACACGGACATGATCATCCCGAAGGATTATCTGAAGACCATCAAGCGCACCGGCCTCGGTACCGGCCTCTTCGCCGAAGCCCGCTACAACGAAGACGGCTCGGAAAATGCCGATTTTGTGCTGAACAAGGCCGCTTACCGCGATGCTAAGATCCTGGTTGCCGGCGATAATTTCGGCTGCGGCTCTTCGCGCGAACACGCCCCGTGGGCGCTGCTCGACTTCGGCATCCGCTGCGTCATCTCCACCAGCTTCGCCGACATTTTCTACAACAACTGCTTCAAGAACGGCATCCTGCCGATCAAGGTCAGCCAGGAAGACCTCGACAAGCTGATGGACGACGCGTCGCGCGGCTCCAACGCCATTCTGACCGTCGACCTGGAAAATCTTGAGATCACCGGCCCGGATGGCGGCTCGATAAAGTTCGATCTGGACGCGTTCAAGCGCCACTGCCTGCTGAACGGTCTCGACGATATCGGCCTGACGATGGAAAAGAGCAAGGCGATCGACAGCTTCGAAAAGCAGAACAGCGCTTCGCGCCCCTGGGCCGCCTGAGGCATCGGAAACGACGGACAAAAAAGCCGGGCTCTCGCCCGGCTTTTTCATTTTGATCAGAGAAACCGCTCTTTCCAGACCTTGAGCTTGTCGAGCGAAACGCCGATACCGCCGCAGACTTCGATCAGCGGATTTTCGAAGCGCGACAGCAGACCGGCATGCACATCGGCGACCGCAAGTGCGGCCCCGCAGGCGGGCTCGACGAGAATACGGTGCGCATCCGCAAATTTCAGGCAGGCAGCCACCGCTTGCGCGTCCGTCACCGTCACGCTTTCGATCGGGTGATGGCTGGGCAGATCGAAGACATGCTGCGCCACCTGCCGCGCACCGAGCGAATTGGCGATCGAGGTGATGGCAGGCAGAGTGATGCGCTCCTTCGCCTTCAACGCCTCATGGAAGGAGGCAGCCCCTTCGGTCTCGACGGCAATCACAGGCACATTATCAAGACCATTGCGCTTCAACCCGGCAACGATACCGGCAAGCAGGCCGCCGCCGCCGACGCTGACGACGACGCAGTCAAATTTTGCGCCTGAAGCCACAGCTTCATCGATCAGCGTTCCATGCCCTTCCCAGAGCAGCGGATGGTCGAAGGGATGAACATAGGCGGCATTCCGGGCTTCGGAGAGTTTGATCGCATAGGCATTCGCTTCATCGAAGACGGAGCCGTGAACCAGCACGGAAGCGCCGGCCGCCTCGATCAACTGCCGAACCTCCGCCGATGTCGTCTCCGGCACGACGATGGTCACGGGCACACCGAGCGCGCGCCCGGCAAAGGCCGCCGCGATCCCGGCATTGCCGCCGGACGCGCAGAAGATCTCCTTCGCACCATTCTCCACTTCATGCTGGCAAAGCCTGCTGACGCCGCGCATCTTGAAGCTTCCGGATGGCTGCAAGGCATCGAGTTTCAGCCATAGCGGCTTGCCGCTGACGCTGTAATCGGCGGCGCTGCGCAGGAGAGGGGTGTTGAGATGCAATGGGGACGGGGACATTCTGAATTCCATTTCTTGAAACCTGACGGTCTTCTTGGCCCGGAGACAAGCAGGGGTCAACACTTCGCTGCCAGCCGATACCGCGGCAAACCGTACTGATTCGGCCTCTCCCTTGCTTGAAATGCCGATTTCCGGGGTCTAAGAAGCCGCAGCTTGTTTTTCCTTCGGAGGGTTTCATGACAGCGCGCAATCTCTTCCTGCTGCCGGGCGACGGCATTGGTCCTGAAGCCATGGGCGAAGTCCGCAAGATCATCGCCTACATGAACGAGGAGATGAAATCAGGTTTCGTAACCGACGAAGGCCTCGTCGGCGGCTCGGCCTATGACGCACATGGCCAGGCGATCTCGGAAGCCGACATGCAGAAGGCGCTCGCCGCCGATGCCGTTCTGTTCGGCGCCGTCGGCGGCCCGAAATGGGATAGCGTACCTTACGAAGTCCGTCCGGAAGCTGGCCTGCTGCGCCTGCGCAAGGATCTGGAACTCTTCGCAAACCTTCGCCCGGCGATCTGCTATCCGGCACTCGCTTCCGCTTCCTCGCTGAAGCCGGAACTGGTCGAAGGTCTCGATATCCTCATCATCCGCGAGCTGACAGGCGGCGTCTATTTCGGCGAACCGAAGGAGATCATCGATCTCGGCAACGGCCAGAAGCGCGGCATCGATACGCAGGTCTACGACACCTACGAAATCGAACGCATTGCCGGCGTGGCCTTCGAAATGGCCCGCACTCGCCAGAACCGCGTCTGCTCGATGGAAAAGCGCAACGTCATGAAGTCTGGCGTCCTCTGGAACCAGGTGGTGACGGCAACGCACAAGGAAAAATATTCGGACGTCCAGCTCGACCATATGCTGGCTGATGCCGGCGGCATGCAGCTAGTCCGCGCGCCGAAGCAGTTCGACGTCATCGTCACCGACAACCTGTTCGGCGACATGCTCTCCGACGTTGCCGCCATGCTGACAGGCTCGCTCGGCATGCTGCCGTCGGCTTCGCTCGGCGCGCCCGATGGCAAGACCGGCAAGCGCAAGGCGCTTTACGAGCCGGTTCATGGCTCGGCCCCTGACATTGCCGGCAAGGGCATCGCCAACCCGATCGCCATGATCGCCTCCTTCGCCATGTGCCTGCGTTATTCCTTCAACATGGTCACTGAAGCCGACAACCTCGAAAAAGCGATCGCCAACGTTCTCGACAAGGGCATCCGCACTGGCGACATCATGGCCGACGGCTGCAAGCAGGTCGGCACCATCGAGATGGGAGCGGCAATCCTTGCGGAATTCAAGGCGCTCTCGGCCTGATATTTCACGTGAAACGCTTTTCAAGGCCCTTCGCGCAGCCGCGCGGAGGGCTTTTTCATTGAAGCCGGCGCCTCGTCTCCCTATCTCCCCCGTGCCAACGACGAAGGGACAGAATGAGCGACACCGCCGGACCGAAGCCAGGCTGCAGGGCCTATCTGAAGAAGCGCTATGAGGCGCGGCGCACGATCCATCGGCGGGTTCCCTGGAAGGCCTTCGCGCTCTTCGCCATCAATGCCGTCGCCATCGCCTTCTTCGTTTTCGACCGGCCGCTGGGCCAAGCGGTAAAGAGCCTTTCGCCGCCGCTCGTCTCGTTTGCCGGCGACGTCACCGATATCGGCAGGCTCGCCTGGATTCTTGCCGGTCTGCTGACGATCCTGGTTACCAGCTACGTAGTCCGCCGCCGCCTCTGGAAGGTGCGAAGGCGATTCCGCATGGCCTATTTCGGCCAGATGGCCGCCTATGTCGGCCTTTCCGTCATCCTGGCCAGCGCAATCGCCAACCCGCTGAAATTCCTGATCGGCCGCGCCCGGCCGCTGCTTTACGAGCAGGAAGGCATCTTCAGCTTCACGCCCTTCAGCTGGGATTTTCTGCACCAGAGCTTTCCGTCCGGGCATTCGGCCAATATTGGCGCGCTATTTATGTCTCTGGCGCTGCTCTTTCCGCGCTTCCGGCTGGTGTTCATCGGTATCGGCCTCTGGCTCGGCGCGACGCGCGTCATCATCGGTGTCCACTATCCAAGCGACGTCGCCGCCGGATTGGCGCTCGGCGCATGGCTTGCCTTCGCGCTGTCGATTGCTTTCGCGCGTTTCGGCTTCGTCTTCTCAGTCGGCCGTGAAGGCTGGCCGATACCGCGGCTCAGCCGTCTGATCTGACCGTCTTCGTAAAAAAACTGTCGCCACCCGATGCTACCGTCGCGCCGTTCTCGATATTGATTTTTGAACGGATCGAATTGGATGCAGGCGATACTTTCTTCGCTCGACAGGCGCTGGCGGCGCAGCACCTGCCGGATGCCGCAACTGCGCTGGCAGACCTGCCTGTTCATCACTTTCAATGCCGTTCTGCTCTCCATGCTGCTGCTGGATGGTCCTGTCGGCGCCGGGCACGTGCCGCCCGCCATGCGCCGCCTCGGCCGTATCCTCACAGATTTCGGCACCTCGGGCTGGATCATCATCACCAGCGCCTTTCTCTTCTTCGAAGGCCTTGCAGCTCTTCGCGTCGTCAGATCGCTGCGCACCCGCATTCAAGCGCTGCAGATGTGCTGGATCGGCGCCTATCTGCTGATCTCCATCGCGCTCTCCGGCATCCTCGCCAACATCCTCAAGCGGGTGATCGGCCGCGCCCGTCCGCAGCATTTCGACGACTACGGGATATTTTCCTTCTCGCCCTTATCCGGACACGCAGCCTTCGAAAGCTTCCCTTCGGGACATGCGACGACGATCGGTGCCTTCTTCGCCGCGCTATCGCTTCTCTTTCCCCGATACCGCGTCGTTTTCCTCGCCTGTGCGCTCTGGCTCGGCATGACTCGCGTCATGGTCAGCGCTCACTATCCGAGCGACGTAATTGCCGGACTGGCGCTGGGCGGCTGGTTCTCGTTGATGATCGCCATCGTCTTTTCGCGCTACGGCGTTCTCTTCAAGCCCGCTGACGGCTGGCCCGCTCCGAAACGGCTGCTGCGCGCATAAAAAACCCGGCGCCTTGTGAGCGCCGGGTTCTGTCGTCTCAATCCATCCGATCTTAGTCGGCGTGGATATCGCGGTTCTTGGTTTCCGGCAGGAACAGCAGGCCGATGACCAGCGTGATGCCTGCGAAGACGATCGGATACCAGAGACCGTAGTAGATGTCGCCGGCAGCCGCGCTCATCGCGAAGGCCGTTGCCGGAAGCAGACCGCCGAACCAGCCGTTGCCGATATGGTAGGGCAGCGACATGCCGGTGTAGCGGATACGGGTCGGGAAGAGCTCGACCAGAAGCGCTGCGATCGGGCCGTAGACCATCGTTACGTAGAGCACGAGAACGAAGAGTACGGCGATCGTACCGATCCAGTTGACGCGCGCCGGATCAGCCACCATGGCGAAGGTGCCGCCACCAGCGACCGTATAGACCGCCATGTCGGTGACGCCGTTCGCTTCCTCAGCCGTCAGCAGCTTGCCTGCAATCAGCTTGTCGGCAGGCATGGTTTCCTTCTCGCCGGCGCGGATCGTCTCGGCGTTCAGGTTGAGCTCCGGGTTAGCCGCGATGAAGGCATCGAGCTTGGAATCCGGAACCTTGGCGGCACCGCGGTTCAGCGGATAGCCGGCATCGTGAAGCGCAATGTTGGTGCTCTTCTCGAAGGCTGCGGTCATGCCCTTGGCCTTGTCGCCAGCGGCGATGACGTCGAAGCTGGTGATGGTGGCATCGCTGATCTTGACCGTTGCCGGCTGTCCGGCAGGGCCAGGCACCACGTCGTAAGGCACGGAGTTCTTGGTCAGGAACGCCGTTGCCACGTCGCAGGAGCTGGTGAACTTCGACGTACCGGTCGGGTTGAACTGGAACTTGCAATCTGCCGGATCGGCGGTCACCGTTGCGCGGATCGAAGCCTGTGCCTCATAGAGGGCCGGATTGGCCATATAGGTCATCGCCTTGAACAACGGCTGGTAGGTGATGGCGGCGATAAGCAGACCCGCCATGATGATCGGCTTGCGGCCAATCTTGTCCGACAGCGAGCCGAAGACGACAAAGAACGGTGTCGCCAGGATCAGCGCGATCGCCACCATGATATTGGCCGACTGCAGATCCACCTTCAGAACGTTCTGCAGGAAGAACAGCGAATAGAACTGGCCGCCGTACCAGACGACCGCCTGACCCATCGTTGCACCGAGCAGCGCGATGATGGCGATCTTGGCATTCTTCCAGGTGCCGAAGGCTTCCGTCAGCGGTGCCTTCGAACCCTTGCCCTCCGCCTTCATCTTCTGGAAGGCCGGAGATTCGTTCATCTTCAGACGAATCCAGACCGAAACGCCGAGCAGCAGAATGGAAACCAGGAACGGAATGCGCCAGCCCCAGGCCGCGAACGCCGTCGTACCGAGTATCTGCTGCACACCGATAATGACGATCAGCGACAGGAAAAGGCCGAGCGTTGCCGTCGTCTGGATCCAGGATGTGAAGTAGCCGCGTCGGCCATTCGGCGCGTGTTCCGCGACATAGGTCGCAGCACCGCCATATTCACCGCCGAGCGCCAGACCCTGCAGCAGGCGGAGCACGATCAGGATGATCGGAGCCGCGATGCCGATGGTCGCCGCGCCCGGAAGGATACCGACGAGGAAGGTCGAGAAGCCCATGATCAGGATCGTGACGAGGAAGGTGTATTTGCGGCCGACGAGATCGCCGAGGCGGCCGAAGACCAGGGCGCCGAACGGACGGACCAGGAAGCCTGCGGCGAAGGCGAGAAGTGTGAAGATGTTTCGCGTGGCTTCGGGATACTGGGTGAAATAGGTGGCGCCGATATAGGTTGCGAGCGCACCATAGAGATAGAAATCATACCATTCGAAGACCGTACCGAGCGACGAGGCGAAGATGACCTTCCTTTCCTCGCCAGTCATCGGACGGGCTTTTGCGCTCTCGGCGCTTGCGATATTTGCCATTGTCTGTCCTCCACAGAATGATGAGCAGCAAGGCGCGTCCCAAACTCTCCTCAAAGTATGCCCCTGGACGCGGCTCACCTGCGAAGAGTGTGGCAGAAAAGAATTCGGATAAAGAGAGCGGCTTTGGGATTATGACTTTAGTCTAACGTGTTTGCACAGCTTCGCGTAGCAGCCTGCATTATCACGCCCTGAGGGCTTCCGCCGGAGATTGCCGGTAAGCCAGAATCGCAGGCAGTGCAGCAAGAACGGCGCCAAATGCAATCAGCACCCCGGCCAGCATCAGGTCGGCCCGGACAAAGCCCACCGGCATGACAATACCGCTGCTGGCGCTGAAGAAACCGGAAAGCAGAGACGCTGCGCAATAGCCCAGCGCAAAACCGCCCGCGATGCCAAGGGCGATCAGCGCAAAGAACTCGCCCCAGACAATACCGAAGATGGCCAGGCGCGGCGCGCCGAACGCCCTGAGCGCTCCGATCTGGCGGCGGCGCTGACCGATATGGATGACGGTCACCAGGATCAGCGATGCGGCGACCAGCCCCTGTGCGCCGGATGCCACCGCGACCAGAATACGCTTCGCATCGCCGAGCGTTGCGTAAAGATTGGTCAGCACTTCGCCCGGAAAGACCGCGACCGTGTTGCCGCTGCGATAGTCCTGCCGCAGCTTGTAGGCATCTGAGATCGACTTCGGCTTGACGAGAACGGCGGGCAGGCCGGGCAAGTCGCCGGACCAGCGATCATCAAGCGCGTGGTCATCCGCGTGATCGTGATCTTCATCGGCGGAATCACCGGATTCAAGGCCATGGATATGCCAGACAGCCTGGATCGGCACCAGGATCGCCCGATCCCAGGCGGTCCCCGTCGGCTTCATGCGGCCGGTCACGCGATAGGCGATTTCGGTATGGGTATGACCGCCGGTTTCGACTGAGCCATGCATCGGCTTGATCTCGAATCCGAGCGGCAAGCTGACCGCTGCGCCGACAACGGCTTCGTTCTCCGCGGCAAAGCCACGACCCTCGCTGAACCCGCCGGAGAGATTGTCGGGCAGGGCCAGGCTGGTGCCGGCGATCGGATAGCCGGAAAAGGAATCGCCGAAGCCGATCGGCGAAACCCAGGCGACCCGCGGATCGGCAGTCAGCTTGGAAAGTATTCGGCCCGGCATCAGCGGCAAGGGCGAGGGCTGCAGGAAGACGGAGGACAGCACAAGCTGTGTCTCGCTGCCGCCAGCGCCGATCACGAGATCGAACCTGTCGGCCGCCCGCGCACTGCCGAGCCGCAACGCCCGCTCCTGCAGGACGACCGCAACGCCGAGCGCTGTTGCCAGGGCAACGAGCAGAACCACGACGACGGAACCCGCCCAGAGGCGACGAAGATCGGCGGCGATGAACCGGATCATGCCGCCACCTCGTTGCGGAAGGCGTCTTCAACGATGCGTCCGGAGGACAGCAACAGGCGGCGGTCCATGCGGCCTGACAGATGCGGATCATGCGACACGACAATTAGCGTGCTGCCTTCCGCAATCGCCAGATCAAGCAGCAGGTCGCCGATGACGCGGCCGGTTTCGGCATCGAGGCTGGCGGTCGGCTCGTCTGCGACGATGACGCCCGGCTTGCGCAAAAGCGCACGCGCGATCGCCACCCGCTGCATCTCGCCGCGCGACATCGTCTCGATGTTCTGATTGGGCCGCGAAAGGCCGGTCCGCATCAGCAGTTCATGCGCGCGCAGCACCATCTGAGCATCGGCGGCGCGCGACAGACGGGCGGGCAACAAAATGTTCTCGACGGCCGAAAGCCCCGGAAATAGATGAAAGTCCTGCATTACGAGTCCGATGTTACCCGCTCTGAAGCGGTCACGACGGCTCTCGGGTAGGGCGCAGATATCGTCACCGTTCCAGCGGACGGATCCGCGCGCCGCACGTTCCAACCCGGTGATGATGTTGACGAAGGTGCTTTTGCCTGAGCCGGAAACCCCGGTCACCGCAACCCGGCTGCCGGCAGACAGCGCGAGCGCGTCGATCTCAAGCGCCGGTGCGTTGAGTCCGCTGAACGTGACCGACAGATTGCTGATCTCGAGCGCCAGCATCAGACCGCCGAATATTCGGCCTGGCGCAGGCGCAGCAAGCTGACGAAGCCGGTTTCGGGATCGGTCCACGAGCCGTATTCGAGAATGCCGCGCACTTCGATCGTCTGGCTGGGCTGCACGAAGGTCTGCTTCTCGTCGAGATAGACGACGGCGATATTGTCGGGCCAGTCGGCGTCAGACGAGCAGAATGGGCAGAGCGACATCGGAATTTCCGTCAGCACGAAAAACTGCGCTTCCGCTTTCAACGGCGGCGCCATGAAGCCGCGCATGCTGATTTGCCTGCCGGCGAGCGCCTTCACCTTCTCGGAAAATTCGAGGCCGAGAACGCCGAATTTCCCATAGAGCTCATCGAAGCTGAGCGTTGCGTCGGCAGCTTCGACACATCTTGCAGACGTCAGCACCGGCAATGCCATCATCATACCGAAAAGGCTCCGGCGTGTGATCCTATGCATATCAAACTCCTTGCAAGTTCCCGGCCGCAGATCGGCGGCCGGGAAGATTACGCGGAAGAGGCGGTTCACCGCGCTCCGTCAGTTGGTCTGTTTTACACCGAGTGCAAAAGCGTCGGCGAGGACCTTGTAGACATCGCTCTGCTCCATATAGCCGCGGAAACCTTCCGAGCCCGGACCATCCGACTGCAGGACGACGTCATCGACGGCGTGAACGCCGCTGTCGCCGCTCTTCGGAATGTTGCCCTGAACGAAGACGGCGCCGGGAACATCCTTGTACTGTTCGTTGGCGACATATTCCTTCTTTTCGTTCTGCACGGCAGGAACGAATGGACCGTCGAGCTTCGGGCGGAACGTCTCGTAATGGTCGGGGCCGTTATTGGCACTGAGGAAGAGGCGGCGCGTGACATCGATCTTGTCGGGATAGCCGTCGCCGTTGTCGTCGGTATAATTCGGGAAGCCCGCTTCGGCATAGGTGCCTACCTTTTCGCGCATCTCCGTGCCCGGCTTTTCGTCATCGACAGTACCGATGATCGAAACGCCATGGGTGTGGTCGCCGGTGACGACGATCAGCGTATCGGGATGGGCCTTCTGGAATTCGCGGGCAAGGCCGACGACCTTGTCGAATTCGATGGTGTCGACGACGGCGCGGTCCCAATCGAGCGGATGGGACATCTTGTCGATCGACGAACCCTCGACCATCAGGAAGAAACCGTCGGGGTTCTTGGACAGGCGATCGAGCGCGACCGTTGCCATCTCGACGAGACCCGGCTGGTTCGGGAATTTCTCGACGGTGCCCTTTTTCAGAAATTCGCGATCGAGCGTGACATCCATGTTGCCGGTATGGAAGAGACCGAGAAGGTTGCCTTCAGCCGATGCGTTGGCTGCAAGCTCGTTCTTGTCGATGGCAAGCTTGTAGCCGGCGTCCTGGAAGAGCTTGATGTAGTCCTTGTCATCCTTGCGCTTGGAGCCCGGAACGTCCTTTCCGAGGAAGTAGGCAGAACCGCCGCCGAGGACGACTTCCGGCTTCACATCGAGAAGCATCCCGACGATATCGGCCTTGTCGTTGCGATTGCGCGTGTGGGAGACAACCGCAGCCGGTGTGGCGTCCTCGATTTCGGCGGTCGCGACAATGCCGATCGACTTCTTGGTCTGGCGGCGGATCGCTTCCGCAATCGTCTCGACGCGCGGGTCGTCGAGCGAGTCGGGCGTGCGGTCTGCATAGACGCCGATCGCGTTGACGGCGGTCTTGTGGCCCGTCATGTAAGCCGACATGGTATTGGCGGAGTCGGTGGCAACAGCGTTGGTTGCCGATGTGCCGATGAAAGCTGCCGGCGGCACATCGTCCATGTTGAGGCGGCCGTTCGCCTTACCCTCGGTCATGCCCTTTGACATGATGCGGGCTGCCGTGCGATGCGCAACGGAAAGACCGTCGCCGATCAGGAAGATGACGTTCTTGGCCTTCGGCGCGTCGCCGGTGCCGTAGACATTCCAGGTAACCGACTTCTTCTCGTCGCCGGCCGACACTTCGACCTTGTAGTCGCCGGGTGCGGCGATCGTCAGGCCACGCAGGATGACGGCGGAACCGAGTGCCTTGTCGTCCTTACCCTTTTCAAGCTCTACAAACTTGGCCTCGCCCCCGAGAGCCGTCTTGTAGTCCTGACCGTTGACCGTGATCTTCACGTCCTCGGGCTTTACCTGCTTGCTGAGCTCAACCTTGAAGTCAAATGGCGAACCGGCAAGAATCGTTGCGCGATCAAGCGGATAAACCGTGGTCGCCTGCGCGGCACCGGCAAGAATCGTCGTGGCCGCCAGAGCGGCAAAAATCATACGCATGGAAAACCCCCGTTTTCGTTGCAGTAAATGAACAACGGGCCGGAGATAGCCTTGGGGGATGACATGTCGATGACACCGGTATGACAATCTGCCGCACCGACACCAGGCGCCGCCCGCAGGCGCAAAAACCTTGACTCCTGTGGAAAACGTTTTATGAGCAACGGCGGAAAAGGAATTATCCATGGTTCGCTTCGAACACGCCATTGCTGCATGCAATGACCGGGCACTGAGTGCCGGGGTGGATATTGCCGTTCCGGTTTCTTCCAAAACCAAGGCCAAAACGACGACGAAAACCGTCTGACGTCTCTGGCCTGCCGCTCTCTCCCCGGCTCGGCTGGGGACAGGAAGCCGCGATGATTTCGCGCTTTCCCCCCTCACCGGACAAGAGGAGAGAAGAGAAAGAGAGCTGAAAATGGGTTTCAAAGTATCAGTCGCGGGAGCAACCGGAAATGTCGGCCGGGAAATGCTCAACATCCTCTCCGAGCGTGGCTTTCCGGCTGACGAAGTCGTAGCACTTGCCTCCTCGCGTTCGCAGGGCACGGAAGTGTCCTACGGCGACAAGACGCTGAAGGTCTTCAATCTCGAAAACTACGATTTCTCCGACACCGATATCTGCCTGATGTCTGCCGGCGGCGAAGTCTCCAAGAAGTGGTCGCCGAAGATCGGCCAGCAGGGCTGCGTCGTCATCGATAACTCGTCGGCCTGGCGCTACGATCAGGACGTGCCGCTGATCGTGCCGGAAGTGAACCCGGACGCCATCACCCAGTTCACCAAGCGCAACATCATTGCCAATCCGAATTGCTCGACCGCCCAGCTCGTGGTCGCGCTGAAGCCGCTGCATGATTTCGCCAAGATCAAGCGCGTCGTCGTCTCCACCTACCAGTCGGTCTCAGGCGCCGGCAAGGATGGCATGGACGAGCTCTTCAACCAGACGCGCGCCGTCTTCGTTGCCGATCCGATCGAGAACAAGAAGTTCACCAAGCGCATCGCCTTCAACGTCATTCCACATATCGATAGCTTCATGGAAGACGGCTATACGAAGGAAGAGTGGAAGGTTCTGGCCGAAACCAAGAAGATGCTCGACCCGAAGATCAAGGTGACCTGCACCGCAGTTCGCGTGCCCGTCTTCATCGGCCATTCGGAATCGGTCAACATCGAATTCGAAAACGAGATCACCGCCGATCAGGCACGCGACATCCTGCGCGATGCACCGGGCTGCCTCGTCATCGACAAGCATGAGAACGGCGGCTACATCACGCCTTACGAATCTGCCGGTGAGGATGCGACCTTCATCTCGCGTATCCGCGAAGATGCGACGGTCGAAAACGGTCTCAACATGTGGGTCGTTTCCGACAACCTGCGCAAGGGCGCCGCGCTGAACGCCATTCAGATTGCCGAGCTGCTCGTCAATCGTGGCCTCATCAAGCCGCGCAAGCAGGCCGCCTGATACCGAATATTAACCATAGCTTGCTATCAGCCTCGCATGTCGCCAGACTTGCGGGGCTTTCTTTGAACCAGCCAGGCGGCAATCGTGCGGCAGAGAGCCAATCTCGCCAAAAGGTGATCGTGACAAAATCACCCTTGGCTGGCATTCTGCCCGGCATTCCAGCGACTGCAGATCGAGATCGGGGTTTCTCATGCGCATGACAAAATTCTTGGTGGCGGCCATCGCGGCGGTGGGCGCTTTCCATGCAGTTCCGGTAGCGGCCAATGCCGCGCAATGCGGCAATAACGGCGCCGGCTTCGATGCCTGGGTGCAGCAATTCAAGCAGGAAGCTGCAGCACAGGGCGTCAGCCAGTCGGTTCTGAGCCGTGCATTCGCCAACGTCGCCTACAATCGTCCGACGATTGCCGCCGACCGCGGCCAAAAGAGCTTCAAGCTGTCCTTCGACGCCTTCATGCAGAAGCGTGGCGGCGCGGCGATCATTTCCCGCGGCAAGGGCATGAAGCGCTCCAACCAGGCTCTCTTCACGTCAATCGAGCGCCGGTACGGCGTGCCGGCCGGCCCGCTGATCGCGATCTGGGGCATGGAAACCGGCTTCGGCAGCTATATGGGCACGCAGCACACGCTGTCAGCCGTTTCGACGCTGGCCTATGACTGCCGCCGCTCGGACTATTTCACCGACCAGCTCTATGCTGCCCTGCAGCTCGTCTCGGAAGGCTATCTCAGCCCGCAGGCGCGCGGCGCCGCACATGGCGAGATCGGCCAGACGCAGTTCCTGCCGCGCAATGTCGTCCGCTTCGGTGCCGATGGCGATGGCGATGGCCGTGTCGACATGGTCGGTTCGCGTGCCGACGCGCTGGCCTCGACCGCAAACTTCCTGAAGGGTCATGGCTGGCGGGCAGGTGCCGGTTACCAGCCGGGCGAACCGAATTTCGTCGCTATCCAGGGCTGGAACGCGGCAACCGTCTATCAGCAGGCGATCGCCTATATCGGCCAGCAGATCGACGGCGGCCAGTAAGCCACCTATTTGCAATTGAATTGAAGGCGCCGCTTGCGGCGCCTTTTTCATTTGGCCTCGGCTTTGACCGCGGTGGCCTGTGGCACCAGCGGACCCGAGACGACACGGTTGCGTCCGGACGCCTTGGCGGCATAGAGCGCCATATCGGCACGCTTGACGAGATCTTCGAAATTGTGCGTGCCGCCGCCAAGCGTCCGGCCGGCGCAGCCGAAGCTCGCGGTCACCGAAAGACATTCGCCGCCAGGAAGATCGACCATCGCAGCCTCGATGGCGGCGCGAACGCCCTCGGCAATATCTGCTGCCTCATCCGGCGACGCATCGGGCAGCAAGGCCAGAAACTCCTCACCGCCATGCCGGACCAGCAGGTCGAAGCTGCGAAAATGCTGCTTGGCCGTTGCCGCGACATGGCGAAGCACGATGTCACCTGCGTCATGCCCATGGATGTCGTTGATCTTCTTGAAGTGATCGAGATCAAAAAGCACGACGGAGATCCAGCGCGAACCGCTTTCCGCCTGGGCAAAGAGCGCTGCGGCAGCCGCCTCGAAGCCACGGCGATTGTAGAGACCTGTCAGGAGATCCGTCTGCGCAGCGCTTCTGAGTTCGCCAACCAGCGCCTCGCGCTCGCGTGACAGGCGCGAGATCATCCTCAACCCCTTGGTCGCCAGCGTGGCAACGACACCAGCAAGAACGAGCAGACCGCCGCAGAGAACGAAAACCAACGTCATGTGAAGATGCGAACGCTTGGCGAGCGCCTCTCCGGTGCGGTGGATATCCGCAGCGGCTTCGCCGATTTTTCCCTTGAGAAAATCGATGCGTTCGGCCTGCGCGCGCGACCACTCGTCGCGAACGGCAGCAAGCGGACGCGCCTCCCGCGTCAATATCGCGTCGGTCACGGCATCGGCACGAACCTGCGCGGGGCTCTTCAGATATTCCATGATCGCCGCAACCAGCGGTGACGAACTGTGAAACACCATATGGTCCATGCCCGCCGCCTGCATGGTTCTGCCCTGCATGAAGAGGTCGCTGGAGCGAAGGCTGTAATTGTGTTCGTTGAGGTAGCGCGTGCCGAGTGAGGTGATCAACCGCTCGGCATAATAGGTGAGCAGCACGCCCATCAGCTCGTTCGACTTCCCGAGCAGCACTGGATCCTGGATGAGTGGCGAGAGCGCATCGACGACATCGAGCTGTTTCATCGCCGCCTGCCAATAGACATAGACTGGGTCGCTCCCGGCATAGAGCCCGCGATCGACCGCCGCGCGGATAGAGACGATGCGGCTATAAGCCAGCGCGAGATCGGAAAGCTCAGCCCCCAGATTTCCGTCAAGCCGGTCGACCGGCGGCAGACTACCTTTGAACTTCTGACGTTCACCGTCGAGCTGCTGGCGGCTCCGCTGCATCGCTGCAGCGGTTTCGCTGCCCGGATGAGCGAGATACTGTCGCGTCGCGACGATCTCCCCCAAAATTTCTGTCGCCGCAATCGTGCCGCCGCGCGCCAGCACGTCGGCGAAGCGGTAGTCCTTCTCAAGCGACAGATATTGATGAAATGACGAACGGACAACCAGAACGCCTTCGGCGATCATGAACATGAACGGCAGCAGGATTGCCGCCAGAATGATCTTGCTGGTAGTCTCAAATTTCATCGAAGGCCGCCGTAAGCCGGTGGTTGAGGGTGCCTGTCGATGAAATCTTAACGGGATTCCTTAAAGAACCCATAAACCTATAGGCTAAGGCCTATACTTCCGGGCGGATAAAATCCCGGCTTTCCGCATCCATGACCCACAGTTCGCCGGTCGAGATATCGAACCAGGCGCCGTGCAAGGCAATCTTGCCTTCCTTCTCGAGGGCTTTGACCTCGGGGAAAGTCCGCAGATTGTTGATCGAGTTGCGGATCGATACACGCTCCAGCGCCGTCTGCCGCTCGGTCTGGGTCATGATATCGTTGCTGCCGATCTGTTCGGCAGCGTCCTTCACCAGCGACATCCAGCGGCCGATGAAGTCACCCGGAGACAGCGGCTCAGCGCTTGGATCGAGGGCAGCTCGAATGCCCCCGCAACGGCCATGCCCCATCACCACGATGTCGGTCACCTTCAGCGCCTGCACGGCGAATTCCAGCGCCGCGGATGTGGCGTGAAAATGCCCGTCGGGTTCATAAGGCGGAACGAGATTGGCGACGTTGCGGATGACGAAGAGCTCGCCCGGACCGGCATCGAAGATCAACTCCGGTGCTGCACGGGAGTCGCAACAGGCAATGACGAGTGTCGTCGGGTTCTGGCCGTTTTCCGCAAGAGTCTTGTATCGGTCGCGCGCATCTGCGTAGCGCCCGCTCATGAAGTTGCGATAACCGTCCAGAAGTGTTCCAGGAAAACGCTGCATAGGATTTCGATTAACGCTTGGTGCGCAGAAGATCAACTGCTGCAGTGCAAAATGAGTCGTTGCTATTTCTTGCGCCGCTGTGCCGGATGCAGCAAATGGCGCATCTGCACCATCGCCATCGGCGTTGCGAGGCTCGATGCGTCGCTCGCCAGCGTCAACTCGTCGCTGCCGCGCTTGACCGCACGCGCCAGAACTTCATAGACGCTGGCCGTTGCCAGTTGCAGCGCCTTTTCATCGTCCATGCCGGAAAGCAGCCGCGACAGGAAAAGAGCCGCAAGAAGATCGCCGAGCCCGTTCGGTGGATTATCGATGAGCCTGTGCTCGGCCAGCAGCGCATGCCGGCCCGAGAGATAGAGGTTGCCGGTCCCACCCGTCATCATCGGCACCGCCGACGTGACCAGCATTCGCGACGGACCGAGCGATAGCGCTGCCTCCATCACCGCCGTGTTGTCATCGAGAGGCGCGCCTGCCATCCAGGCAAGCTCGTAGCGGTTCGGTGTTGCCAGAGATGCAAGCGGGATCAGGTGATCGCGGATAGCTTCGGCTGTCGCCTGCGGAACATACAGACCGCCGAGGTCACCCATCACCGGATCGCAGACATAGAGCAGATCGGGATTGTCCTGGCGCAGTGCGCCGATTAGCCGGGCAACGGATTTGGCCTGCGCGGCATTGCCGAAATAGCCTGTCAGCACTGCCTTCACTTCGCCGATCCAGGGGGCCCTGACCAGATCGTCGATCGCCGCATCGAAATCGGCCTCGTCGAATGTCAGCCGCGTCGAACGCCCGTGACCGGGATGCCATGGAAGCACGACCGTCGGCAGGGCCCAGACCTGGTGTCCCAGTGTCTCCAACGCAAAAACGGCGGCACGGTTGCCGACCGAACCACGCACGACATGGCTTGAAATGACGATGACCGTTCCGGCGGTGGTATTTTCTGGCATGGTGATAGCCCTGAACCTGATGCGCAGTTGATCTACTTTTTACGCCACGCCTGTCAACCATTGTTCATCTCTGCGTGGAAAGGTCGCGAAGCAGCAGTCCAAAGTCGGCCGCAAACAATATTAGTCGAATCGAATAGGCGGAGATTCTTCCGAATTCTGACAAAAACAGGGGCCAGAACGAACGAAAGCTGCCATCAAGCGGCCTCTTTTAGAGATTTTTTCGGCAAATCTTCTGATATTTTGCACCAAATCGAACAGATCGGGGAACATCTGAAATGGCTGCCAGACACAATCCGAAACGCGAGAAACAGATCGAGAGCGCAAAAAAGATTGCTGCCGCCACCGGCGACAAGCATTTGCAGCCCGAAATTCTGTTCGGTCGCGCCAGCGGGGATGATCTCGATCTCTATACTCCCGAAATGCTCGCTCTCTCCGCCATCCACTCGGCACGCGAGTTGAAGGCGTGGAACGGCAAGACACCCCGCGTCAGCATCGAGACAGTAGCCGACGTCGAGCCGTCAGGCGTTCCGGTCTCCATTCTGACGGTCACCGACCACAACATGCCATTTCTCTATGAATCGGTCATGGGCGAGGTCACCAGCACCTATCGCGACCTCTACATGGCGGTGCATCCGATTCTGGTGCTGGAAGACGGCAAGGAGCCGGGGCTTTATTCCGCCGACGAGCCAAGTGATCCGGCCTCGCGCGTCAGCCACATCCAGATCCACCTGTCGCCGCTGACACCGGCGCAGTCCTCCGATCTGCAGAAGCGCATCAAAACCGTTCTCGAACAGGTGCAGCAGGCGGTTTCCGACTGGAAACCGATGCTCTCGAAGCTCGATACTGCCATCGACGAACTCCGGGAATATAGCGCCAGCCGCAAGAAAGCCGATCGCGACGAAGCGCTCGCCTTTCTGACATGGCTGCGCGACGAGAACTTCACCTTCCTCGGCATGCGCGAATACGTCTATTCGGGCAAGGGCGCCGGCGCCAAGGTGGAGCGCGACAAGGGTACCGGCCTCGGCATTCTCTCCAATCCAGACGTTCTGGTTCTGCGCACCGGCAAGGACGCGGTGACGACCACGCCCGAGATCCTGGCCTTCCTTGATGGCCCGGAATTTCTGATCGTCACCAAGGCCAACGTCAAATCGGTGGTCCATCGCCGCGCCTATATGGATTACGTCGGCGTCAAGCGCTTCGACAAGAATGGCAATGTCACCGGCGAGCTGCGTATCGTCGGCCTGTTCACCTCGACAGCCTACACATCCTGGGCGTCGGAAATCCCGCTGCTGCGATCGAAGATCGCCAAGGTGAAAGAGCATTTCGGCTTCGATCCGATGAGCCATTCCGGCCGCATGCTCGACAACACGCTGGAATCCTACCCACGCGACGATCTCTTCCAGATCGATACGACGCTGCTGTCGAGCTTTGCCGAGCAGATCAACGACCTCGCAGACCGGCCGCGTGTCCGCGTTCTGCCGCGCATCGACCATTTTGACCGTTTCGTCTCCGTCATCGTCTACGTCCCGCGCGAGGAATATGACTCGATCGTCCGCGAGAAGATCGGTACCTATCTGAAGACCATTTATGACGGCCGCGTCTCCGCCTATTACCCGGCCTTCCCCGAAGGCGGCGTCGCCCGCGTCCACTTCATCATCGGCCGCTCCGGCGGCAAGACGCCGCGCATTCCGCAGGCGAAGCTGGAAGAGGCGATCCGGGCGATCACCGCCCGCTGGGATAACCGCTTCGAAATGCTGGCAGGGCCGAAGGCGCCGAAAATCGGCGTCAGCAATGCCTTCCAGGAGGCTTTCACGCCTGACGAAGCGGCTGGTGACCTCGCCGATATCACCGCTTGCGCCGGCGGCGAGCCGATCCGCATCGAATTCTACTACCGCAACGACGACGAGCGCGGCAGCATCCTGTCGCTGAAGATCTTCCACTGCGGCGAGCAGCTGCCGTTGTCCCGCCGTGTGCCGCTTCTTGAAAATCTCGGCTTCAACGTCCTCAGCGAGCGCACCTTCGACATCGAAGTACCGGCTGCGAACGGCGCGATCAACATCGTCGTCCTGCACGACATGGAGCTCGAAGCCCGCAGCGGCAACGCGATCGACCTCCCGCGCTTTGGCGCGGCGCTGGAAGAAGCTTTCGTCGCCGCCTTCAACGGCACCATCGACAATGACAGCTTCAACCGTCTGATCCTTTCCGCAGGGCTTTCGGCACGCGAGACCAATGTGCTGCGCGCTTACTCGCGCTATCTGCGCCAGGCGGGTATCGCCTATTCGCAGGATTACATTGCCGCGACGCTCGACAAATATCCGGACATCGCCGCCGCCACCTTCCGTCTCTTCCATGAAGCGATGGACCCGGCGCTGGCCGAAAAGCCGCGTCTCAAGAGGCTGGGCGATCTGCATCAGTCGATCGAAGCATCGCTGGCCGATGTCCCGAGCCTCGACGACGACCGCATCCTGCGCCGCTATATCAACGTCGTCGATGCGACGCTGCGCACCAACTATTTCCAGCGCAACGAGGATGGCTCGCCGAAGGCGATGCTCGCGTTCAAGCTCGATCCGCATCTCGTCGACGGCTTGCCGCAGCCGTTGCCCTTCCGCGAAGTGTTCGTCTATGGCGTCGAGGTCGAAGGCGTCCATCTGCGCTTCGGCAAGGTCGCCCGTGGCGGTCTCCGATGGTCGGACCGTGCCGAAGACTACCGCACCGAAGTGCTCGGCCTGGTGAAAGCCCAGCAGGTCAAGAACGCGGTCATCGTCCCCGTCGGAGCCAAGGGCGGCTTCTATCCGAAGAAACTGCCTGCAGGCGGCACGCGCGACGAGATCTTCAACGCGGGGCGCGAAGCCTACAAGACCTATATCCGCACGCTGCTGTCGATCACCGACAACATCTCGGGCACCGAAATCGTGCCGCCGGCCAAGACCGTGCGCATCGACGGCGACGATCCCTATTTTGTCGTCGCCGCCGACAAGGGCACAGCGACCTTCTCCGACACCGCCAACGCGCTGGCGCAGGAAGCCGGCTTCTGGCTCGACGATGCCTTTGCGTCGGGCGGTTCGGCCGGTTACGACCACAAGAAGATGGGCATTACCGCCCGCGGCGCCTGGGAGACCGTCAAGCGCCACTTCCGCGAGATGGATATCGACATCCAGACAACGCCCTTCACCGTCGCCGGCGTCGGCGACATGTCCGGCGACGTCTTCGGCAACGGCATGCTGCTCTCGCCGAAAATTCGCCTGCTCGCCGCCTTCGACCATCGCGATATCTTCATCGATCCCGATCCGGATATGGACAAGACGCTGGCCGAACGCCAGCGGCTCTTCAATCTCGCGCGCTCCAGCTGGCAGGACTTCGACAAGTCGGTGCTCTCCAAGGGTGCGATGATCATTTCGCGCGCCGCGAAGTCCGTGACGCTGACCGCAGAGGCCGCCGCCGCAATCGGCATCGACAAAACGGTCGCGACACCGTTCGAAATCATGACGGCCATCCTGAAGAGCCCGGTCGACCTGCTGTGGTTCGGCGGCATTGGTACCTACGTGAAGGCTGCGGCTGAAACCGATACGGAAGTCGGCGACCGCGCCAACGACCCGATCCGCATCATTGCCGACGATGTCCGCGCCAAGGTCATCGGCGAGGGCGCCAATCTCGGCGTCACCCAGAAGGGCCGCATCGCCTACGGCATGAAGGGTGGCCGCAGCAATTCCGACGCCATCGACAACTCCGCCGGCGTCAATACCTCGGACGTCGAGGTCAATATCAAGATCGCGCTCGCAAATGCTATGCATGACGGCCGCCTGACGCGCCCGAAGCGCGACCAGCTGCTGTCATCGATGACCGATGAAGTCGCAAGCCTCGTTCTGCGCAACAACTATCTCCAGTCGCTGGCGATCTCGTTGACGGAACGCAAGGGAACCGGCAACGGCCTCGAGCTCGCCCGCTTCATGACCGTGCTCGAATCCGCCAAGCAGCTGAACCGCAAGGTGGAGACGCTGCCTGACGACGCGACGCTTGCCGAGCGTTATGCGGCCAACAAGCCGCTGACCCGCCCGGAAATCGGCGTTCTGCTATCCTACGCAAAGATCGTTCTCTTCGACGCCCTGATTATCAGCGATCTGCCCGATGATCCGTATTTTGCCTCGGCGCTGTCGAACTACTTCCCGGCGAAGATGCAGAAGACCAACGGCTCCGACATCACCAGCCACCGGCTGAAGCGTGAAATCGTCGCCACAGTGCTCGCCAACGAGGCGATCAATCGCGGCGGCCCAGCCTTTGCCGTCAGCATGGTCGATGCGACAGCCGCTTCTGCGGCCGAAGTCGTCCGCGCTGCGATCATCGCTCGCGACGGTTTCGACCTCAACCGCCTCTGGAGCGAAACGGACGCGCTCGACGGCAAGATTTCCGGCCAGACGCAGAACCGCGTCTACGACGAAATCAGCCAGAGCTTCACGGTCCTGACGCGGTTGATGCTGAAAACGGGCATGGCCAAGGGCGATATCGCCGAAACCGTTAGCCGGCTGCAGGCCGCCCTCAAGAAACTGAAGCCGTCTTTCCCGGCACAGGCTCCTGTCGAATTCGAAGCACGCCAGACGGAGTATCAGGAAGCAGGTCTTCCGGAGAAACTGGCAGCCGACATTACCGGCCTGCCGGGTTTTGCGCTCGTGCCTGAGATCATGCAGATTGCCGAGCGCACCGGCGAGCCTCTAGCACGTGCTGCGGAAAGCTACTTTGCCGTCTCGCAGACCTTCCGGATCGGCAGGCTCCTTGCTGCGGGCGGGCGCATCGTCACCTCGGACCACTATGAAAATCTGGCACTTGCGCGCAGCATCGACCAGATCGCCAGCGCCCGTCGCGACATCGTCATCTCCGCACTCTCGGATCACGGCAAGGAAAAGCTGCCGGTTCAGGCATGGCATGCGGTCGATCGCATCAGGATCAATCGCATCACCGAGGAACTCTCCAGTCTCAGCGATAGCGGCGAGCCGAATCTCGCCCGCATCACCGTCGCCGCGGGCCTTCTGACCGATCTTGCGCGCGACCGGACGAGGTGACACAGTCCGCCGCGACAATGGGAGCGGATGCGTGAGCAGAATTGACTGGACGGGAGACGGAACTCCGGCGCCGCATAAGGCGCCGGGGAGGGGCATCTGGGGCTGGATGTTTTTCGATTGGGCGGCCCAGCCGTTCTTCACGGTCGTCACCACCTTCATCTTCGGTCCTTACTTTGTCTCCCGGTTGACCTCTGATCCCGTCCATGCGCAGGCGATGTGGAGCAACACCGCGACGATCTCGTCGGTGATCATCGCGGTCCTGTCGCCGATCCTGGGCTCGATTGCCGATCAATCCGGCGCCCGCAAACCCTGGATCGCCTTCTTCGCAGTCATCAAGATCACCGCGCTCTTCGGCCTTTGGTTCGCGGCTCCCGGCTCGCCCGTTATCTATCCCATCATCTTCATGATTCTGGCGTCGATCGCCGCCGAATTCTCGATCGTCTTCAACGATTCGATGATGCCGCGGCTGGTGAGCAAGGATGAGGTCGGCCGCTTGTCCAATACTGCCTGGGGCCTTGGTTATCTCGGCGGGATGATCGTGCTGATCGCAGTCGTCGCTCTACTGGCTGGCAGCCTGGAAACCGGCAAGACCTTGCTGGGGATGGATCCGCTTTTCGGCCTCGATGCCCATAGTGGCGAAGACGCCCGCATCACCGGACCGATTTCGGCTGTCTGGTATCTGATCTTCATCATTCCGATGTTTCTTTTCACGCCCGATGCGCCCAAGGGCATTCCGCTCGGAGGCGCGGTGAAGACAGGATTTACCGAACTCCGCAACACAATCGGCGAGCTCAAGCACCGCAAGGGCATCCTGAAGTTCCTGATCGCGCGGATGATCTACCAGGACGGCGTCAACGGTCTGCTGATCCTCGGCGGCACCTTCGCCGCCGGCATGTTCGGTTGGGCCACCATCGAGATCGGCCTTTACGGCATCATCCTTAACGTCGTCGCGATCTTCGGCTGCATCCTAGCCGGGCGCGTCGATCAGCGGATCGGCTCGAAAGTGACGATCGTCATCAGCCTGACAATGCTGCTGCTTGCCACGATCGGTATCATTTCCACCGGGCCGGGCTATACGCTCTTCGGCGTGATCGAGCTGCCGGTCGCCGACTCAGGCGGATTTTTCGGCACCGCCGCCGAGAAGGCCTATATCCTCTACGGCCTTCTGATCGGTCTTGCCTTCGGCCCGGTTCAGGCCTCTTCGCGATCCTATCTCGCCCGCAGCGTCAGCCTGGAAGAGGCCGGCCGCTATTTCGGGATCTACGCGCTCTCAGGGCGCGCGACGAGCTTCATGGCAACACTGCTCTTCTCGATCGTTACCTATTCCAGCGGTTCTGCCCGGCTCGGCATGGCTACGCTGATAATTTTCCTGCTGGGCGGCCTGATCCTTCTGTTCACCACGCCATATCCGGCCGACAAGCAGAAAGCCTGAACGAAAAAACCCCGGCTTGCGCCGGGGTTTTTCAGATCAGATAAGCGGTCTCAATGGCGGAAGTGCCGCATCCCGGTAAACACCATCGCGACATTGTGCTCGTTTGCGGCGTCGATGACCTCCTGGTCACGCATAGAACCGCCGGGCTGAATCACCGCGGTGGCACCTGCCGCAATCATCGACAGCAGGCCATCTGCAAAGGGAAGGAAAGCCTCCGAGGCAACTGCAGAGCCATGCGTCATCGGAACAGGAAGACCGAGCGCCTTGGCGGCCTCTTCAGCTTTCAGCGCTGCGATACGCGCGGAATCAACGCGGCTCATCTGGCCGGCACCGATACCCGCGGTCTGGCCGTTCTTGGCGTAGACGACGGCATTCGATTTCACATGCTTGCCGACCTTGAAGGCAAACTTCATATCCTCAAGCTCCTGAGCCGTCGGCGCGCGCTTGGTGACCACCTTCAGCTCGAGATCCTCGACCATGCCATTGTCGCGGCTCTGGACGAGAAGACCGCCGGAAACGGTCTTTGCCGTGAGCCCGGCAACACGCGGATCGGGCAGTCCGCCGGCCGAAAGCAGGCGCAGGTTCGGCTTGCGGGCGACGATCGCCTTGGCTTCCTCGGTCACATCAGGCGCGATGATGACTTCGGTGAAGAGCTTGATGATCTCTTCCGCCGTCGCGGCATCCAGCGTCTGGTTCAGCGCGATGATGCCGCCGAAGGCCGAGACAGAATCGCAGGCAAGCGCCCGGCTGTAGGCCTCGACGAGGCTTGACCCCGTGGCGACGCCGCAGGGATTGGCATGCTTGATGATGGCGCAGGCGGGAGACTTCTCCGGCAGGAACTCGGAAACGAGCTCATAGGCGGCATCGGTATCATTGATATTGTTGTAGGAGAGCTGCTTGCCCTGGATCAGCGCTGCCGTCGAAACGCCCGGGCGCTGTTCGCCGGTAACATAGAAGGCGGCCTTCTGATGCGGGTTTTCGCCGTAGCGCATCTCCTCCTTCAGCACGCCGCCGATCACGCGATGGCGCGGCGTATCGATCGAGAGAGCCTCGGCAAACCAGTTCGAGATCATCGCGTCGTAGGCCGCAGTACGTGCATAGGCCTTGGCGGCCATCCGCTGGCGGAACGCATAAGCCGTCTGACCGCCATCGGCCGAGAGCTGCTCCAGCAGCTCCGGGTAGTCGGCCGGGTCGGTCAGGATCACGACATAGGCGTGGTTCTTGGCCGAGGCGCGGATCATCGCCGGGCCGCCGATATCGATATTCTCGACCGTCGTCGGATAGTCGCCGCCGGCAGCGCGCACTTCCTCGAACGGATAAAGGTTGATGACGGCGATATCGATGCCTTCGATGCCATGCTTTTTCATCGCGTCTTGATGCTCGGCATCGTCGCGGATCGCCAGCAGGCCGCCGTGAACCGTCGGATGCAGCGTCTTTACGCGGCCGTCCATGATCTCCGGAAAGCCAGTGATTTCGGAAACGTCGGTAACCGCCAGGCCCGCCGCGGCGATAGCCTTATGCGTACCACCGGTGGACAGCAGGCGAACACCTTTGTCGGACAGCGCCTTGGCAAGCTCGACAATACCCGTCTTGTCGGAGACGGATAGCAGCGCGGTCTTGACCTTGACCTTGTCGGGGGCGGGGATTTTCTTGGAAATGACGGCCATGAACCTTCTCCGTTCGGGGTTCGGGAGACATCCGGCGAGGGACGTATAGGATTATGGCGCCGCGTTAGCACGAGCGCTGCCGCCGCGTAAATGCCGACTAGCTCTTACGGGAAAGAAACCAGCGAATTTCGGGCTTTTCGGCAAAATCGAAATCGATTTCGATCTGGTCGGAGCCGCAGATGCCCGAGGCGTCGGCAAAGAAGATATCTTCCGAAATCAGCACTTCATTGCCCGGCGACGAGAAGAGCCAGCTTTCGCCATCCGGCGCGGTCATCAGAACGGACTCGCGATCATTCTGCTTCAGATTGATGGCCGGATGGACATGAAACCTGACTGCGGCCTTCAACGGCTCGTCGCTAACGCGCCCGTCAGGCAGCACAACGCGGTCGCGCCCGGTAACGATCGCGCCTGTGGCGTTCATCGAGATTTCGCGCTCATGCAGAACCCCGAAGCCACGAAGGTAGCCATCATGGCTCATCTTCAGCCCGTCACGTCCGTCCTCGGTTTCCGCCCGGTCGACGGTTACGTTCTTTACGGTTTCCGTCATCCGGTGGCCGAGAAACTCCGACGGCGAGAAGCGGCTAGAAGACGTATCGTTGAGCGTCACCGTCGAATGCGTTGCGGTGGTACGCGCCATCTGCACGTAACGGCGGCCTGCGAATTTCGGGGAACCGGAATTGACAATGAAACGATATCGTCCCGACGACATTTCGAACGAAAGGCATCCGGCATGCGCCGTGCGCGACAGCTCGCCGGTTGGCGGCGGTCCGGTATCGGCGATGACGACCGTCTTTCCCGCAGCAAGCCGCTGATACCGGGAATGCGGCATTGCCTTGAACGGCTGGCCCGCCGTCTCATCGTAGCGCAGCACCGACATCAGTTCATTGGCAAGCGTCGATGTCGCGCCATTGAAGAGCGCCAGATCGCCGTCCTGGTGCCGGAAGAAGCGAAGCGCCGGATACATCCGATCGATGCCTGAAATCAGCTTCTGCGGCAGATCGTGACCGAGATTGACATAGGTCTGACGCAGCGGGAGCAGGTCCAGCAGCAGCTCAAGACCGGCGCGCGGATTGCGCGATATGTGGCCACCGTCAGGAAGGATCTGCAGATCGAACTCGTTATCGAGCGCCTGTGCGGCCTTCCGCAGCGGGCCTGCCCGTGTCGGCATGGCGATTGACGCCATGGCGAGGGCGATCCGCAGCCGGAAAAGAACCTCGCCTGCCGGCGCATATGGCGCCATCCGTCGCAGGAAGCGCACCTGAAAAGCCAGAGAACGCATGAACCGGCGATAAAAACCGCGGTCGGCATTCTGCAGCACGACGGGCGAATGCGAGAGCCAGGCAATAACCCGCTGCGCCGTCACGTCGATTTCCCAGGCAACGCCTTCGATCCGGCCGGAATGCAGCGAGAGCCAGCTGTCGACGATCGAGCGGGCAATCAGTGACGCGCGCTCGCTCTTGTACGCCCGCATGTGGCGCAGCCATCCGAAACCATGCAGCCGGTTGGCGAAGGCCCGTGACGGCAGCGTAAAAGTAAAGGGCGACTTGCCGTTGGTCTCGAGAAGGCGGCTCGCGAGCGGAAAGCGCCCGTTCATGATCTCGTCGGCAACGTGGGAATCGATTGCCCGCAAATCCGTCGGCGCGACAATCAGGCGTTCGGGCGCCTGGATCGTATGGCGGAAGAGGCGCAGGCGCACCAAGGCGGCACGGCGCGACAAGCGCCGCGAAGCCTCCCGAACATACAAAGTCGAAAAACGCCCGCCGGATTGCATATTTATTTTCTATTGACCCTCGTTATTAAGAATAGGTGAACGAGAGCAGCTTTCACCGGTAAGGCTGCATTAATTTGTGACAAGCATGAAATATAAGAAGCTGTCTTGCAATCAGGCAACACGTCGCAACATCGCGGCGTAGAAGCCATCGAGGCCGGACGCGATACCATCGGACATCGGCAGCATCACCGGCGTGGTTCTGAAATCGCCAACCGGACTGATCGCCTGTTCGAGACCCGGCCACGCCGCCGGATCGATCGGCACCCTTGCAACAATAGGCACATCGGCAAGAACGCGCGCTACGACATCTTCGCCTTCGGCAGGATCGAGCGAGCAATTCGAAAACACGATGACGCCATTGGGCTTCAACAGCGTCAGCGCGTGCCGCAGCAACCGCTCCTGAACACCGGCAAGCTTGCTGATTTCTTCGGGGCCCTTCGTCCAAAGCACATCGGGGTGGCGACGCGTCGTACCGGTCGAGGAGCAGGGCGCATCAAGCAGGATCGCGTCGAAACCCTCGTCCGGCTGGAATTTGGTCAAGTCGGTCGCAAGGGTCTCAGCCTGCAGCCCCAGGCGCGCGAGATTGGAGCGCAGACGCTTCAGCCGGCTCTCCGATTGGTCGATGGCTGTCACATTGCCGCCCGCGAGAATAAGCTGGGCCGTCTTGCCGCCGGGAGCAGCGCAGAGATCGGCAACGCGCTTGCCTGTCAGATCACCGAACAGCTTTGCCGGGATGCTGGCGGCAGCGTCCTGCACCCACCATTCACCATCCTCGAAGCCTTCCAGAGACGGAATGCTGCCATCGAAGGCCGCGAGACGAATGCCGCCCGTCGGCAGCACCGCGCCGTTCAGCCGCGCCGCCCAGCCCGCAGCATCCGATTTGACGGTCAGATCGATTGCTGCAGGTTCCAGCTGCGATTCCGAGATCGCCAGCGCCGCATCCTTGCCATAGGCCTTCTTGAGCCGCGCCAGGAACCAATCGGGCATTGCCGGGACATCGGCGACGGAGGCGAGAATTTCCTCCTTCTCACGGCCGATACGGCGGAGAATGGCGTTAACCAGCTTGGCGAAGCGTCGGTTGCGGGGATCACCGTTCGCCTGCTCGACGGCAAGATCGACCGCCGAATGGTCGGGCACGTCGAGATAGAGTATCTGCGCCGCGCCGACGGCAAGGACGTGATGCAGCGCCCGGGCGCCTTCCGGAAGCGGAGTATCGAGAAGCGAAGCGATGGCCGCATCGATCCGCGGCATATGCCTCAGCGCGCTGTTCAGAATGGCACGAACCAGCGCGCGATCGTTTTCACCGAGCGCCTTGTAGGCAGGATTGCCGTTTTCATGGTCGAGCGCGCCATCGAGCGGCAGCTTCTTGTCGACGACGGCCGCCAGAATCTTGGCCGCGGCCGACCGCGCCTGCAGGCCGGGCTTGGCAGGGGCACGTTCCGAATGGCTGCTGCTGTTTTTGAAGGGCTTCTTGCCGTTTGAATTCAAGACCACGGACCTTTTGGCGGTTGCGAACCACCGCGGCCAACACCGGTATCCGGAACCGAACGCGATTTCCGCGACGGATTAGCAGTCCGCACGGGTGGCGTCGAGATATTCATGCCGCCAGCCGCCATTTCCCGTAGCGCCGCAATGCGGTTCTCCGTATTCGGATGGGTCGAGAATAGATTGTCCATACGCTCGCCGGAGAGCGGATTGATGATGAACATATGCGCGGTCGCCGGATTGCGCTCGGCATCGTAGTTCGTAACCTGCGCCGCACCGCGGGCAATCTTGCCGAGAGCGGAAGCAAGCCAAAGCGGATTGCCGCAGATCTCCGCACCACGCCGGTCCGCCGAATATTCGCGCGTCCGGCTGATCGCCATCTGCACCAGCATCGCCGCCAGCGGCGCGACAATCATGGCGGCCAAGACGCCGATGAAGCCGAGCGGATTATTGTTGTTCTCGCGATTGCCGCCGAAGAAGAAGGCAAAGTTGCCAAGCATCGAGATCGCACCGGCGAGCGTCGCAGTGATCGTCATCGTCAGCGTGTCGCGGTTTTGGACGTGGGCAAGCTCATGCGCCATGACACCGGCGACCTCCTCCGGCGACAAAACCTGGAGAAGTCCGGTCGAGGCCGCGACGGCTGCGTTCTCGGGATTGCGTCCGGTCGCGAAGGCATTCGGCTGCGGGTTGTCGTAGAGATAGACTTTCGGCATCGGCAGACCGGCCCTCTGCGACAGATCGCGAACAATGCCGTAGAATTCGGGTGCATTCCGCTCATCGACCTCCTGGGCGCGATAGGCCGACAGCACCATGTTTCCCGAATTCCAGTAGGAGAAGAAGTTCATTCCGGCAGCGAGCAGGAAGGCGATCATCATGCCGCCACGGCCGCCGATCAGAAATCCGACAAACATGAACAGGGCCGTCATGAAGGCAAGCAACATGGCAGTACGAACGAGGTTCATCGAGGTCTCCGTCTCCTATGACCGGTATTGAGGGTTCCAATCGGCGCCCCGGCGCACTATGATTTGGTTATTCGCCCGCCATTTTCAATGTTTTCCGGCAGGAGAGCGCCATGCAGTCAGCCGACAACGACAATACCGAAAGCCAAGCCGCGGACAGCACCGCGCCACGCAAGGTATTGTCACCTGCCGCCAAGCGGGCACTTGCCGAAGCCGAGGAACGCCGGCGCAACGCCGCACCGCTGGAATTGCCGCCGGAAATCGGCGGCCGCGGCGGCGCCGAGCCTGCACGCTTCGGCGATTACGAGATCAACGGCCGCGCCATCGATTTCTAAGTAAATATTCCTATTGACTACGTCAGAAAATCGGAATTTATTCCTTTCATGAGGAAGCTGATCCCGATTCTTCTTGGCGCATGCCTCGTCCCGGCTTCAGTCGCGGGCAGCGAGAAAATTGCCGGCCCAGTCATGGCCGAGATCATCAGGGTCATCGATGGTGATACGATACTGGTGGAAGCAACGCCCTGGCCGCAGCAGCGCATCGAGGTTTACGTCCGCATCCGCGGCATCGACACTCCCGAAATCAAGTCGAAATGTCCGGCCGTCCGGCGCGGTGCGGAAGAAGCCCGTCTTGCGCTGGATGCGATGGCAGCCGTTTCACCGCATGTGCTGCTCACCAATATCAGCGGCGATAAATATTTCGGCCGGATCGTCGCTGATATGCTGTTCGAAGATGGGCGGAATCCGGCTCACGAATTGATGGCGGGCGGTTTGGCTACTGGCTACGATGGCGGGCAAAAGCCGCCTATTGCCTGCGCCAGCAACGATTGAAAAGCCGCCCCTTATGATCGGGGCGGCTTTGAAACATCAGGCGTTTGCCTTGTTCTGCCGATTGGCGATGAGATCGTCGACGACGGCAGGATCGGCCAGCGTCGAGGTATCGCCCAGCGCGCCAAAATCGTCCTCGGCGATCTTGCGCAGGATGCGGCGCATGATCTTGCCGGAGCGGGTCTTCGGCAAGCCTGGAGCAAACTGGATCTTGTCCGGCGAGGCGATCGGGCCGATCTCGGCACGCACATGCTTGACCAGCTGCTGACGCAGCTCGTCGGTACCCTCATGGCCGGCCATCAGCGTCACATAGCAATAGATGCCCTGGCCCTTGATGGGATGCGGATAGCCGACAACGGCTGCTTCCGAAACGAGATTATGGGAAACCAGAGCCGATTCCACTTCGGCCGTTCCGAGGCGGTGACCGGAGACGTTCAGCACGTCATCGACGCGTCCGGTGATCCAGTAGTAGCCGTCCTCATCACGGCGGCAGCCGTCACCGGTGAAATACTTGCCCTTGTAGGTCGAGAAGTAGGTCTGGATGAAGCGCTCGTGGTCGCCATAGACGGTGCGCATCTGGCCCGGCCAGCTATCGGTGATGCAGAGATTACCATCAGCCGCACCTTCGAGAACCTTGCCTTCATTGTCCACCAGCTGCGGCTTGACGCCGAAGAACGGTACCGTTGCCGAACCGGGCTTCAGGTCGATCGCACCCGGCAGCGGCGTGATCATGTGGCCGCCGGTTTCCGTCTGCCACCAGGTATCGATGACGGGGCAACGCTTGTCGCCGACGACATTGTAATACCATTCCCAGGCTTCGGGATTGATCGGCTCGCCAACAGTTCCAAGCAGGCGCAGCGAGGAGCGCGAAGAGCGCGTCACGAACTCGTTGCCGGCACCCATCAGCGAACGGATCGCCGTCGGCGCCGTATAGAAGATGTTGACCTTGTGCTTGTCGATGACTTCCCAGAAACGGCCCTGATCCGGGAAATTCGGCACGCCCTCGAACATCAGCGTCGTCGCGCAGTTCGCAAGCGGACCGTAGACGATATAGGAGTGGCCAGTGACCCAGCCGACATCGGCCGTGCACCAGTAGATATCGCCGGGGTGATAGTCGAAGACATACTCATGCGTCATCGACGCATAGACGAGATAGCCGCCCGTCGTGTGCAGCACGCCCTTCGGCTTGCCCGTCGAGCCCGACGTATAGAGGATGAACAGCGGGTCTTCCGCCTTCATCTTCACCGGCGGGCATTCCGCCTTCACGGTGGCGACTTCCTGGTGGTACCAGAGGTCGCGGCCCGGCGCCCAGCCGGTCTTGCCGCCGGTGCGGCGAACGACGAGAACCTTGTCGACGATGACGTGCTGCTTGGCTGCGATATGGATCGCCGTATCGGTGTTTTCCTTGAGCGGCACCGGCTTTCCACCACGCACGCCCTCGTCACAGGTGATGACGAAAGTCGATTCGCAGTCGACGATGCGGCCGGCCAGCGCTTCCGGCGAGAAGCCGCCGAAGACGACCGAATGCACGGCACCGATGCGCGAACAGGCGAGCATCGCGTAAGCGGCTTCCGGGATCATCGGCATGTAGATGGTAACGCGATCGCCCTTCTTGACGCCGTGCTTCTTCAGCACATTCGCCAAACGGCAGACATGCTCGTAGAGCTCGTTATAGGTGATCTTCTTGTCGACATAGGGATTGTCGCCTTCGAAGATGATGGCGGTCTGGTTGCCATGTGTCTTCAGGTGGCGGTCGATACAGTTATAGGAGACGTTGGTCTGTCCGTCTTCGAACCACTTGATCGAAACTTTGCCGGTGAATGAGGTGTTCTTGACCTTGGTATAAGGCTTGAACCAGTCGATCCGCTTGCCATGCTTGCCCCAGAATTTGTCAGGGTTCTCGACACTCTCTTCGTACCACTTTTCGTATTTCGCCTTGTCGATCAGGGCATGGCTCTTCACCGGTTTGCTAACCGGATAGATCTTTTCCGACATGGAAACTCCTCCTCACACGGGCACCGGTTTCGCCGCTTCAAGCGGCGCCCGGGACTCAATTCAGGGCATTCATAGCAGGTCAAAACGGCCCGGCAATTAGACAAAGGTCATTTCAATCCACATCAATTGCAATTCTGTGTCACTCCGGTTATATACCGCCCATATTTCCCGGAAATTGTGGTGACAATCCACGGACCGCGACACCGGCGCGGACGACAGAAGGACTATATCCATGGCTCAACAACTGCTTATGCCGAAAGCGACCGCCATCTGGCTGGTTGACAACACGGCGCTGTCTTTCGACCAGATCGCACAGTTCTGCAAGCTTCACCCGCTGGAAGTGAAGGCAATTGCCGACGGTGAAGCCGCACAAGGCATCAAGGGCCTGGATCCGATCTCGACCGGCCAGCTTTCCCGCGACGAAATAGCGCGCGCCGAAGCTAACCCGAACCACAAGCTGAAGCTTTCGGAGCCGAAGGTTCGCGTGCCGGAATCCAAGCGTCGCGGTCCGCGCTATACGCCGGTTTCCAAGCGCCAGGATCGCCCGAACGCCATTCTCTGGCTGGTTCGCAATCATCCGGAACTGAAGGACGCGCAGATTTCGCGCCTCGTCGGCACCACCAAGTCGACGATCGAGCAGATCCGCGAACGCACCCACTGGAATGCAGCGAACTTGACGCCGATGGACCCGGTCACGCTCGGCCTCTGCAGCCAGATCGACCTCGACATGGAAGTCGAAAAGGCATCGAAGGGCCGTCCGCTGCCGACCGCCGCTGAACTTGGCGCGACCTTGCAGTCCGCGCAGGAAACTGAGCGTCTGACGCCGAGCTTCGAGCGCGAAGAAGAGCCTGAAATCGACGCCGATGCCGTCTTCGCCAAGCTGAAGTCGCTGAAGTCCACGACAAACGATGAGGACGAAGACGATCGTTTCTGATCGCCGCTTCTCGTAAATGTAAAAACCCGCCGGATCGCTCCGGCGGGTTTTTTGTTGGCCGCTTTTCCGGGCTTAGCTGCGGAAGAGCGAAAGGATGTTCTGCGAAGCGGAGTTGGCGATCGACAGCGACTGGATGGCCAGCTGCTGCTGCGTTTGCAGCGCCGTCAATTTCGACGATTCCTCTTCCATGTTCGCATCGACAAGTCGCCCGACACCCGATTCGATCGAGTCGCTGAGCGTTGAGACGAAATTCTCCTGCAGCTGAATACGCGTCGAAATCGAACCCAACTGCGAGCCGGCGCTGGTCATCGCCTTGAGTGCGTTCTCGACATTATTCAGTGCGAGCGCAATATCGTCGGAAGACAGTTTGCTGATGTCCATCGCGTATACCGAACCGACCGAGCCGTTGGACGTGCCGAGGATGCCCGTCGAAGTGTCGATGATGCCGCCGGTGGAGGTGCCGAACAGCACGTTGCCCATCGAACCGCTATCGAGAACGTAATCGGTCATCTTGACCGAAATGCCATTCGAGCCGTCGCGAACGAAGGTCGAGACGACGCTCTTTGTGCCATCGCCGGCAACCCAGTTCTCGCCCGAGAAGGAAGCAGATTCGGAGATGCTCTTCAGCTGCGCCTGCAACTGGGTGATTTCTTCCTGGATCTTCGACTTGTCGACGCCCTTTTCAGTCGCGGCGACGATCTTCGCCTTGATTTCGCTGACGACGTCGATCGCGCTGTCCATGGCGGAATAGGCCGTATCGACCTTTGCCGCGCCAAGACCCAGCGCGTCGGAAACGGCCGAGAGAGCCTTGTTATCGGATTTCATGGTCGTGGCAATCGACCAATATGCCGCGTTGTCAGCGGCCTTGGCGACACGCAGACCGGAGGAGACATGCGCCTGAGTGGTCTGGAGACTCTGGTTTACGTTACGCAGCGTCTGAAGGGCTGACATTGCAGCCGTGTTTGTCAGGATGCTTGACATCGCTTTTTCCACTTCTCTTGAAAATGAAGGAGCATTCCGGCAATGGCCGGCTGGGGCGGTGCTTCATGCTTCACCTGCAATCAGGTGTCCGTTGAGTGGAAGCTAATGAGAACATGGTTAACAACTCGTCAACGACGGTCATAACTCGTCAATGATTGTTACCGAATAGGAAATTTTCTATATAATCGGGGAACCTAACCCCTTGCGCCGCAGGGCGTCTGCGACCTCGTCCAGAATGGCCGGATCGTCAATTGTTGCAGGCATTTTCCACGGCATGCCGTCTGCGATCTTCTGCATCGTACCGCGCAGAATCTTTCCGGAGCGTGTTTTCGGCAATCTTTCGACAGTAATCGCTGTCTTGAAGGCAGCAACCGGGCCGATTTCGTCGCGAATCATCTTAACGATTTCCGATTCGATCTCCGGTGATTCGCGCAACACACCTTTCTTCAGCACAAGAAACCCGCAGGGCACCTGACCCTTCAGCGAATCAGCAATGCCGACGACGGCGCATTCCGCGACATCCGGATGCTTGGCACAGATCTCTTCCATCGCCCCGGTCGACAGACGATGCCCGGCGCAATTGATGATGTCATCGGTGCGGGCCATGATGAACAGATAGCCGTCCTCATCGATATAGCCGGCGTCGGCCGTCTTGTAGTGCCCCGGAAACTCTTCGAGATAGGAAGCTCGAAATCTCGTGTCCGCCTGCCATAGCGTTGGAAGGCAACCCGGCGGCAGTGGCAGCTTGATGGCAATGTTGCCGAGTGTGCCCGCCGCAACCGGATGCGCTGCGTCATCAAGCACGCGGACATCATATCCAGGCATCGGCACAGATGGTGACCCGTGCTTCACCGGCAGTTTGCCGAGCCCCAGGGGATTGGCCGCAATCGGCCATCCGGTCTCGGTCTGCCACCAGTGATCGATGACCGGCACACCGAGTGTTTGCTCTGCCCACTTCAGAGTTTCCGGATCGGCCCGCTCCCCGGCAAGGAAAAGCGCCCGGAACTTCGATCTCGGATAGCGGCCGGCAAACTGGCCATCAGGGTCTTCCCGGCGGATTGCCCGGAAAGCGGTTGGGGCAGTGAAGAGGAGGCAGACATCGTAATCCGAGACGACCCGCCAGAAAGCGCCCGCATCCGGCGTGCCGACGGGTTTACCCTCGTAGATCACAGTCGTGGCACCTGAGAGCAGCGGTGCATAGACGATATAGGAGTGCCCGACGACCCAGCCGATATCCGATGCCGTCCAGAACACCTCACCGGGCTTCAGCCCGTAGATGTTCACCATCGACCAGTGCAAGGCAACCATGTGCCCGCCATTATCGCGGACGACTCCCTTCGGCTGTCCTGTCGTTCCCGATGTATAGAGAATGTACAGCGGATCAGTTGCCAGCACCGGCGTACATTCAACTGCAGTCCCGCGTCGTTGACCGACCGCCACCTCGAAATCAAGGTCGCGCCCGGAGAGCAGGTCTGCCCTGAGCTCCGGCCGCTGCAGCACCAGGCAATGCTCCGGTTTGATCCTGGATAGCGCGAGAGCCTGATCAACGAGCGGTTTATAGGCGACGACTCGGCCCGGCTCGAGGCCGCAGCTCGCGGTAATCACCAGCTTGGCACCGCAATCATCGATTCGGGATGCGAGTTCGTTTGCAGCAAAACCGCCGAAGACCACCGAGTGCACGGCGCCGAGACGGGCGCAGGCAAGCATCGAGAAGATCGCCTCCGGCACCATCGGCATATAGAGGATCACCCGATCACCCTTGCCGATGCCGAGATCGCGCAGCGTCGCGGCAATCGCCTGTACCTCTTCCAGCACCTGAGCATATGTGTAGCGCGCCCTGGCGCCGTTCATCGCGCTGTCGAAAATGACGGCCGTCTCGTTGCCCCGGCCTGCCTCTACGTGCCTGTCGAGGCAATTGAAGCAGGTATTGGTCTCACCGCCCACAAACCAGCGGCCATAGACCCCGTCTTCTGGAGCGAAAATCTGCTTCGGCTCAACGAACCAGTCGATCGCCTGGGCAGCATCCCGCCAGAAGCGTTCAGGACTGTCTTTCCAGCCGGTATAGACATGGTGATACAGGCTCTGCATCTGCTCCTCCCCAGGATATGCAAGCGATGACGCCAATCTAGGGGAGGGAGAGAGGAACAGGAAGCCCGACGAAAGGCGGTTCTATCGCGTACCGAAGATCGCCGAACCGACCCGAACGCTGGTTGCTCCGAAAGCGACAGCCGTCTCGTAATCACCGGACATGCCCATCGACAACTTCTCAAGGCCGCAGGTCTTTGCAAGCTTGGCGAGGAGGGCAAAATGCGGACCCGGATTTTCTTCCGCCGGCGGGATGCACATCAACCCCTCAATGGCGAGCCCAAGTTCGCCACGGCAGAGATCGACAAAAGCCGCGGTGTCATCAGGCGCGATCCCGGCCTTTTGCGGCTCAAGCCCGGTATTGACCTGGACATAGAGGCGAACCGTCTTGCCCTGCCGCTTCATCGCATTGGCGAGTGCGCGGGCGATCTTTTCCCGATCGACAGTCTCGATGACATCGAACAGTGCAACGGCATCGTCAGCCTTGTTGGATTGCAACGGACCGATCAGGTGGAGCTCGAGTCCCGCCGTTTCGCTCTTCAGCTCCGGCCATTTGCTTTGGCTTTCCTGCACGCGGTTTTCACCGAAGACCCGTTGGCCGGCTGCAATCGCCGGCCGGATCACCTCCGCGTCGAAGGTTTTCGAGACGGCAACGAGCTGCACCGCACCATCAGGACGCTTCGACTGCTTCGCTACTTCCGCAATGCGCGAACGCACCTCGTTCAGGCGCTCTTGAAGTTCCATCGCCGATCTCCGACATGATGCTGCGAGAATACTGGCAATGCACTAACTGCGGCATGCGTGATTGCCAAGACCCACCCGGCCGAAAACACCTTTTCCGGCGCTTTGCCGGACACTTGCTGTACCCTCAAAACTTGACGCTACGGTGGTTTCGTGGTGAAGGTCACCACCAACTTCCCCTGATTTTCCGGAAATTTGAATACTATGGCTACCGAACGTTATAATCCGCGCGACGCCGAGCCTCGCTGGCAGCAAAAATGGAACGAGGCAAAGGTCTTCGAGACCGATAATGCCGATCCGCGCGAGAAATACTACGTCCTCGAAATGTTTCCCTATCCATCGGGCCGCATCCACATGGGCCACGTTCGCAATTATGCCATGGGCGACGTGGTTGCCCGCTACAAGCGCGCCCGTGGATACAACGTTCTGCACCCGATGGGCTGGGACGCATTCGGCATGCCTGCCGAAAATGCCGCCATGGAACGTGGCGTTCATCCTGCATCCTGGACCTATCAGAACATCGGTTCGATGAAGGCGCAGCTGAAGGCCATGGGCCTGTCGCTGGATTGGAGCCGCGAATTCGCGACCTGCGACGTCGAATACTATCAGCATCAGCAGCATCTCTTCGTGGACTTCCTCGAAAAGGGTCTGGTTTACCGCAAGCAGTCCAAGGTCAATTGGGATCCGGTCGATAATACCGTTCTGGCAAACGAACAGGTCATCGACGGCCGCGGCTGGCGCTCCGGTGCGCTCGTCGAGCAGCGCGAACTGACACAATGGTTCTTCAAGATTACCGACTTCAGCCAGGACCTGCTGGATGCGCTCGATACGCTGGATCAGTGGCCGGAGAAGGTCCGTCTGATGCAGAAAAACTGGATCGGCCGGTCGGAAGGCCTGACGATCCGTTGGGAAATCGTACCCGAGACCGCACCGGCCGGTGAATCCGAGGTCACTGTTTATACCACGCGCCCTGATACCCTCTTCGGCGCATCCTTTCTGGCGATTGCCGCTGACCATCCGCTGGCGAAGGAAGCGGCAGCAAAGAATGCCGATATTGACGCTTTCTGCGAGGAATGCCGCCGCGCCGGCACGTCTCTCGCGGCACTGGAGACTGCCGAAAAGAAGGGCATCGACACCGGAATACGCGTCCGGCATCCGCTGGATGCGTCCTGGGAATTGCCTGTGTATGTCGCAAACTTCGTGCTGATGGACTACGGCACCGGCGCCATCTTTGGCTGCCCATCCGGCGATCAGCGCGACCTCGATTTTGCGCACAAGTACGGCCTCTCGGTCGTGCCCGTCGTCATGCCCAGGGACGGTGACGCTTCCAGCTTCACGGTCGGCGATGTCGCATATGACGGCGACGGCGTGATGATTAACTCCCGCTTCCTCGACGGCAAGTCTACGACCGAAGCCTTCGATATCGTAGCGGAGAAGCTGTCTTCGACGCAGATCGGTGGCGCAGCGCAAGGAGAGCGAAAGGTCAATTTCCGCCTTCGCGACTGGGGGATCTCCCGCCAGCGCTACTGGGGCTGCCCGATCCCGGTCATCCATTGTGAAGACTGCGGCGTCGTGCCGGTGCCGAAGAAGGATCTGCCGGTTCAGCTGCCGTCCGATGTCACCTTCGACCAGCCCGGCAACCCGCTGGACCGTCATCCGACCTGGCGTCACGTCGCCTGCCCGCATTGCGGCAAGGATGCCCGGCGAGAGACGGACACGATGGACACCTTCGTCGATTCCAGCTGGTATTTCACACGCTTCACCGCGCCGTGGGAAAAGCAGCCGACCGATCCCGCAGCAGCCAATCGCTGGCTGCCGGTCGATCAGTATATCGGCGGCATCGAACACGCGATTCTGCATCTGCTCTATTCGCGTTTCTTCACCCGCGCCATGCGCGAGACGGGCCACGTTGATGTGAAGGAGCCTTTCAAGGGCCTCTTCACGCAGGGCATGGTCGTGCATGAAACCTATCGCCGCGGGACCGGCTCTCATGGCGAATGGGTAGCACCCGCGGATATCCGGATCGAAGAGGTTGATGGCGCCCGCCGCGCCTTCCTTCTTGAGGGCGGCGAAGAGGTATCGATCGGCTCTATCGAGAAGATGTCCAAGTCGAAGAAGAACGTCGTCGATCCTGATGACATCATCGCCTCCTACGGCGCTGACACTGCACGCTTCTTCGTGTTGTCGGATTCGCCGCCGGAGCGCGACGTGATCTGGTCGGAGGCCGGCGTCGAAGGTGCGCATCGCTTCACCCAGCGCCTGTGGCGGCTGATTTCGGAGGCAGCTGAAATTCTTGCTGCCGTACCGGCGACTCCGGCTAAGGAAGGCGAAGCGCTGGCGATCTCGCAGGCTGCTCACAAGACGCTGAAAGCCGTCCAGAACGACTATGACAAGCTGTGGTTCAACAAGGCAGTCGCCCGCATTTACGAGCTGGTGAATGCCATTGCCTCGCCACTGACCAAGGTTGCCGCCGGTGAAGGCGACGCCGCGTATCGATCGGCCGTGCGCGAAGCCGCACAGATCGTCGTGCAGCTGGTTGCGCCGATGACCCCGCATCTTGCAGAAGAATGCTGGGCGGCACTCGGCAATACTGGCCTGTTGGCGCAGGCAGCGTGGCCGCCCTATGACGAAGCGCTGACGACCGAGAACGACGTGATTTTGCCGGTGCAGATCAACGGCAAGAAGCGCGCCGAATTGACAATTTCTCGCGACGCGGATCAGAATGCCGTAACCGAAGCCGTTCTGGCTCTCGATGCGGTTATCAGTGCCTTAAATGGCCAGGCGCCGAAGAAAATTATCGTGGTTCCACAAAGGATTGTGAACATTGTCGTCTGATTTCGCTTCGAAACTCGGCCGCCGTGCCGCACTCGGCCTCATCATTGCATCGGCAGCTTTGCTCGGCTCCTGCCAGGTCCGTCCGCTCTACTCGGAATCATCGGGCGTGGCAGGCAAACTCTCGTCGGTCGGCTTTTCCGAGGCGACATCGCGGGTAGAACAGGAAGTGCGCAACCGGCTGATCTTCATCGCCGGTCGCGGCGCCGGCGAGGCGGAGAATCCGGAGTATGAAGTCGAAATCCACGTTCGTTCGAGCGTCACCGACACCCTGCTCGTGAAGTCTTCGGATACGTCACAGGCAGGACGCGTCACAGTCAGCGTCGACTACACGCTCCGTTCAAACAAGGACACGCAGGTCATCAAGGCCGGCAACCGTTACGCCACGGCCCTGCTTGACTATCCCGGACAGGAATTCGCAAAACAGCGTGCTGTCCGCGACGCAGAAAACCGTGCGGCGCGTGAGGCCGCAGAATTCGTAAGTCTCGATATCGCCGCCGCACTCGGCCGCTGAGGAGAGAGCAGTGGCGGAGATCAAGTCCCACGAGTTTGAAGGTTTCCTTCAACGTTCCGCCACGATCTACCGGCTTTTCGTCATCTACGGCCCCGATCGCGGCCTGGTGTCGGAGCGTGCGTCGCAGATCGCCGCCAAAACGGGTGTCGCTCTCGACGATCCCTTTTCGCTCATCAAACTGGATATTGGCGACCTGCAGAAGGATCCGGGCCGCCTGATCGACGAGGCCGGATCTATCGGTCTTTTCGGCGGTCAGAAACTGATCTGGATCCGCGGCGCAGCGAACGAGAAATATCTTGTCGATTCGCTCCAACAGCTTTCCGAAAAACCGCTGGAGGGAACCTCCGTCATCATCGAAGCCGGCGACCTGAAGAAAGGTGCATTGCTTCGCAAAATCGCCGAAACTGCGCGCAGTGTTGCGACGATACCCTGTTACGCTGACGACGCGCGCGCCCTTAACGCCCTCATCGACAACGAGCTCGCAGCAGAAGGCCTGCGCGTGACCACGGCGGCCCGGCAGGCACTCGTTGAGCTTATTGGCGGAGATCGTATCGCTTCGCGCAACGAAGTCCGCAAGCTGGCGCTCTATTGCCGCGGCATGGAGACGGTGGAAGAGCATCACGTCAACGAGATCATCGGGGACGCCAGTGCCGTCTCCGTCGATGATGCGGTCGATGCGATCCTGAGTGGAAACACATCGACTTTCCTGCATGCGATGCAGAAGATCACAGCATCAAAGACTGCGATCTTTCTCGTCATTCAGGCATGTCTGAAGCAGTTTCAGCTGCTCGACACCATGCGTGCGGAAATGGATGAGAAACGGCTTCCACCCGGCCAGGTGATGCAAACGCTAGGACGTCACCTGCATTTCCGCCGCAAACCGATTGTCGAGCAAGCATTGCGGACCTGGTCGGCAGACGCCATTGCGCGCGAGACGGGCCGCTTGCAGGCGGCCATTCTGCAGACACGCAAACGGCAAAGCCTGGAAGACAGTATTGCCCTTCAAACCTTGCTGTCTACAACACTGCAATCAGGCCGAAGGGCCTGATCAACGGCGCTCCAGCAGCCTGCATATTTCTTCCAGTTGCTCGAGCGACTTGTAGGCAATCTTGATTTGGCCGCCGGATGCCTTGTGATTGATCGTCACGTCAAGCCCGAGCGTGTCGGAGAGGGTTCGCTCCAGAGCGATCGTATCCGAATCCTTCTGATCAAGCCGCGGACCAGTGTTCTTCGGCTCCGACTGCGCCTTGATGTCGTTTTGCGCCAGGCGTTCTGCATCGCGCACCGACATGCCCTTGGCAACGATCGTCTTCGCCAGCAGAGCCGGATCTGATGTCGAGACAAGTGCGCGGGCGTGACCGGCGGACAGGCTGCCTGCGGCAAGAAGGTCACGAACGGGATCCGGCAGCTTCAACAGCCGCAACGAATTTGCCACATGGCTGCGGCTCTTGCCGATGATCTCGCCAAGATCATTCTGCGTATATCCGTATTCCGCAATCAGCTGCTCATAGCCGAGCGCTTCTTCAAGCGCATTGAGATCGGAACGTTGAACGTTTTCAACGATCGCAATTTCCAGCGCGGTCTTATCGTCAACATCGCGCACCAACACCGGGATTTCCACCAGCCCGGCCAGCTGCGCGGCGCGCCAGCGTCTTTCGCCGGCGATAATCTCAAACCGGCCTTCGGTGGATGTGCGAACTACGATCGGTTGAACGATACCGTGTTGGCGAATCGAGCTCGCAAGGTCATGAAGCTCGCTATCATCGAAAAACCGACGCGGGTTGCGCGGGTTGCGGCTAACAAATTCGATCGGAATCAACCGGTCAGCGCTGACATTCGGCTTTTCACCCTCGACGGGCAACGGCTGATCCATTTCGCCGATAAGGGCTGCAAGACCGCGCCCCAGACGGCGCTTTGAGACATCGTCGTTCATCGTCTGATACTCGCTTTACAATTCACGCCGCGAGGCGTTGGCGTTCGCGCTGGATAACCTCCGACGCGAGCTGCAGATAGGCCTGGCTGCCGGCACATTTCAGATCATAGAGGATTGCCGGCTTTCCGTAAGACGGCGCCTCAGAAACGCGAACATTCCTCGGAATCAACGTGTGGTATACCTTATCGCCCAGATGGGTCCGGACGTCGTTGACAACCTGCTGCGCAAGATTGTTTCGGGCATCAAACATTGTCAGGACTATACCCTGAATGTCTAGCCGTGGATTGACCGTGCGGCGAACCTGATCGACAGTTTCCAATAGCTGGCTGAGACCTTCAAGCGCAAAGAATTCGCATTGAAGCGGCACAAGCACCGAATGTGCCGCAGCCATCGCATTCATCGTCAACAGGTTGAACGACGGCGGGCAATCAAGAATTATATATGAGAAATCAAAAGCTTCCTCGGATGCGAGAGCCTTCTTCAGCTTAAAGACCCGATCCGATTGCTGTGCAATCTCCATCTCGATACCAAGAAGATCCATGGTCGATGGCACAATGAACAAGTTCGGAACTGCCGTCTGCTGCGCAGTTTCGCGAACTCCGGCTTCGCCGATAAGGAGATCATAGGACGAGACCAGCCGGCTCTTCCGATCAATACCAAGTCCGGTGCTGGCATTTCCCTGGGGATCCAGATCGACGATCAGGACGCGCTCACCGATCGCAGCGAGGGCGGTAGCGAGATTGATCGCCGTCGTCGTCTTGCCGACGCCACCCTTTTGGTTTGCAATGGTGATAATCCGGTTGCGTTCGCCAGCCATCGTTCGATGATCCAAAATCGTTAAACCAAGCGCCGGAGTTCGGAAATCTCAAGAATAATGGAATCCCGCTCGACGACACTGGTATGTTCTACCAGATCGAATTGCCATCGGCCATGCGCTTTCGCAATCTCGCTCTGGTAATCCCGGCCTTTATGGAAGAAAGCCCGGCATTTCTCATTCTTCTGCATCCAGGGCAGCGAAAACTCCAGCAACTTGTCGAGATCCGCAAGCGCACGGCCGGAAATGGCATCGCAATCGCCGACCTCGCTGTAGACATCCTCGATCCTCACGGCATGGACAGAACCCCGTGCACTTGTTTCCCGCAACGCAAGCCGCAAGAATGACGCCTTTTTGTTATTACTCTCCACGAGATGGACCCAGCCATCCTTCTGTTCCGCGAGGAGGATGGCCGTGATGATACCCGGGAAACCGCCGCCACTTCCGAGGTCCACCCAGACCTTCGCATCGGAGCTCAATTGAAAGATCTGAGCGCTATCGACGATATGCCGATCCCAGGCATCGGCCAAGGTCGACGGTGCAACGAGATTGATGGTCTTTGCCCACTTCTGGAAGAGCTGAAGAAAATGCTCAAGGCGAGACTGTGTTTCACGTGAAACACTTTGACCGTTCAGGTTCATTCGAGGATTCTTTCCGCGTGTATCAGATAGCGCGCGCCATGTCGGCTCGCCGGAGGTGGACAAGCAAGAGAGATATCGCCGCCGGCGTCATACCATCGACTTTCGCCGCCTGAGCGATATTGAACGGCTGCGCGCGCTTCAGTTTCTGCTTTAGCTCGTTGGACAGGCCTGAGAGCACCGAATAGTCGAAGTCTGCCGGTATCGTTCGGTCTTCGTCACGCTTTATGTCCGCGATATCAACGGCTTGCCGCTTCATATACACCGCGTATGACGCCTCGATATCCATCGCCTCGGACACCATGGCAGGCAATGACCGAAGTTCCGGCCAGATCGAAGCGAGCTTCTCAGTGTCATGATCCGGATAGGACAGCAGCTCATAGGCCGTGCGGCGCTGGCCATCCTGATTCAGCATCAGCCCGGCTTTGCGAGCCTCGTTGGGTGTTGTCTCCAACGACTGAAGCAGCCTGCGGGCTTCGTCGAGCTCGACTTTATACGCGTCAAAGCGAACTGATCGCGCCGCCGCTACGCAGCCAATTTCTTGTCCCAGAGGCGTCAAGCGAACGTCCGCATTGTCGGCTCTCAGCGACAGCCGGTACTCCGCTCGCGATGTAAACATGCGATAAGGCTCTGCAACACCGCGCGATGTCAGGTCATCAATCATCACGCCGATGTAGGAGTTGGTGCGGCTGAGATATATCGGGTCGCTGTCGCCAGCCAGGCGTGCCGCGTTCAAACCCGCAACCAGGCCCTGCGCTGCCGCTTCCTCATAGCCAGTGGTGCCATTGATCTGTCCGGCCAGGAAGAGCCCTGACAACTTCTTGACTTCCAACGACGGTGTCAGCTCTCGGGGATCAACATGATCGTACTCGATGGCGTAGCCCGGCTGCAAGATCGAGACATTTTCGAGACCTGGAATGGTGCGGATAAACTGATCCTGTATATCTGCGGGCAGAGACGTCGAAATCCCATTCGGATAGACCGTATGATCGTCGAGGCCTTCAGGCTCCAAAAAGATCTGATGTCCATCACGTTCACCAAACTTGACGATCTTATCTTCAATTGACGGGCAGTAGCGCGGGCCGACCCCCTCGATCTGCCCGGAATACATTGCAGACTTGCCAATGTTCTCACTGATGATCCGATGCGTCGCCTCGGTCGTACGGGTTACGCCGCAATCGACTTGTGTATTGGTAATTTTGTCGGTCATGAACGAGAACGGCGTCAACTCGTCATCGGCTCCCTGGCGGCCGACACTCGCCCAATCGATGGTGCGGCTATCCAGACGCGCTGGCGTTCCGGTCTTCAAACGCCCGAGCGAAATGCCAAGACGCTGAAGCGTGCTTGACAGGCCCATAGACGGATCCTCGCCGACGCGGCCGGCGGGAATCTTCGTATCGCCAATATGGATCAAACCCCGAAGAAAAGTTCCGGTCGTCAGAACAACCGCACGGCATGAAAGAATCCGGCTATCTTTCATTATAACACCAGTAACGGCCCCGTCCGCGGTTGCCAGGTCGAACGCGTCGCCCTCGATGATATCGAGATTGTCGATCGCTTCGATCTCCCTCAGCATCGCTTCGCGATAAAGCTTGCGATCCGCCTGTGTACGGGGGCCGCGGACGGCCGGGCCTTTCTTGCGATTGAGCATGCGGAACTGGATACCAGCTGCATCCGCAACCCGGCCCATGAGCCCGTCAAGCGCGTCAACCTCTCGAACAAGGTGTCCCTTGCCGAGGCCACCGATCGCGGGGTTGCAGGACATCACCCCGATCGTATCACGCCGATGGGTGACGAGCGCCGTCTTAGCACCCAGACGCGCAGCGGCGCTTGCCGCCTCTGTTCCGGCATGACCGCCGCCTATGATGATGACATCGTATTTCATGAGCCAAGCCAAGTTTGTTTCAGGCGTTTCACGTGAAACTCACGCAAGTAACATCAGTCCGGTGTTTCACGTGAATCATTTCCCAATGCAGAATTCGGAGAAGATCACGTCAAGCAGGTTTTCCACATCCACGCGGCCGGTGATGCGGCCAAGGGCATTTGCCGCGATCCGCAACTCTTCAGCCCTCAGATCGAGATCAGCAGGGCCATCCATACGAAGAGATCGCTCAATCGCCGACAAACATTCCGCCAGCGAATCCTTATGGCGGAGCCTGCTCGGCAATGAGAAACTATCAGGCCGGACCATCTGTTCAATCCGGCGGCCAATCATCGACCGAAGCTCTTCAAGCCCGGCACCGGTCTGAACGGAGATTGAAAGATCAAGCTCGTTACTAGCTGGCGCCAGGTCTGCCTTCGTCCCCACGGTCAAGAGGCGCGGATCAGCAGGTGTTGAAACCGCAGCACCAACAGATAGGTCATGCAGATACAGCACCAGATCGGCCTCGGCAACCATCTTCTCGGCGCGGCGGATGCCCTCGCGCTCGACGAGTTCATCTGTCTCTCTCAATCCTGCCGTATCGTAGAGCTTCACAAGATATCCGCGGATATCGAGATCGACTTGCAACACGTCTCGGGTCGTGCCCGCGACATCCGTGACGATCGCCAGATCGCGCTGCGCCAGCGCATTCATCAGAGACGATTTTCCGGCGTTCGGTGCGCCGGCAATTACGACCTTAAAACCATCCCGAATGATTTCGCCAGCTGCTGCATCCGAGAGATGCGCGTCAACCGCAGCTCTGAGAACAGCAACCTCTGCCCAGACCTGGTTGGAGACCGACCCTGGCACATCATCCTCATCGGCGAAATCCAGCTCTGCTTCGATCAATGCACGGCACCGCGTCAATCGTTCCGCCCACGAATCGTATAGACTGGACAGGTGACCGGAGCTGTGCTCAACGGCCAGACGGCGCTGCATCTCGGTCTCCGCCGCGATAAGATCGGCTAGCCCCTCGACCTCGACGAGATCCAGCTTTCCATTCTCAAAAGCCCGACGCGAAAACTCTCCCTCAACCGCCATCCGCGTCGCCGGGAATTCGCCAAGTCTTGATAGGAGACGCTGCACAACGGCCCGGCCGCCGTGAACCTGAAGCTCGGCGCAGTCTTCGCCGGTGAAAGAGGCCGGGGAGGGGAAGAATAGTATCAGACCCGAATCAATCGGTAGAAAGTTCCGGTCACGAATCGTTCTAAGACTTGCTAGTCTCGGAGCGGGGACGCTGCCAATCAGGTCCTCAAGGATGACGGATGTGGCAGGGCCGCTGATGCGGATGACCGCAACACCGGACGGCAATCCGCCACTCGACAGCGCGTAGATCGTCTCTCCTGGCATTTCCCAGATTGCCTCTCTCTACAAATGACAAAGCCGGCCGCTACTCGCGACCGGCTTGCTAGATGAATCCGGCTAAAGACTACGTGTTCATCGAGTCGAAGAAATCCGGATTGTTCTTCGTCTGCTTCAGCTTGTCGATCAGGAACTCGATCGCATCGGTGGTTCCCATCGGTGCAAGGATACGGCGCAGAACGAAGATCTTCTGCAGATCCTGGCGCGGCACCAGCAGATCTTCCTTGCGCGTGCCGGACTTGAGGATATCCATCGCCGGGAAGATGCGCTTGTCGGCGACCTTGCGGTCAAGCACGATTTCTGAGTTGCCGGTACCCTTGAATTCTTCGAAGATGACTTCGTCCATACGGCTGCCGGTGTCGATCAGCGCGGTCGCGATGATCGTCAGCGATCCGCCTTCTTCGATGTTACGCGCAGCACCGAAGAAACGCTTAGGGCGCTGCAGAGCGTTTGCATCGACACCACCGGTCAAGACCTTGCCCGAGGACGGTACGACGGTGTTGTAGGCGCGGCCGAGGCGGGTGATTGAGTCGAGCAAAATGACAACGTCGCGGCCATGCTCGACGAGACGCTTGGCCTTTTCGATGACCATTTCGGCAACCTGGACGTGGCGGACCGCCGGCTCGTCGAAAGTCGAGGAAACGACTTCGCCCTTCACCGAGCGCTGCATATCCGTGACTTCTTCCGGACGTTCATCAATGAGAAGAACAATCAGATAGCATTCAGGATGGTTTGCGGTGATCGAATGCGCAATGTTCTGCAGCAGAACCGTCTTGCCGGTGCGCGGCGGAGCGACGATCAGACCACGCTGGCCCTTGCCGAGCGGAGCCACAAGATCGATGACGCGCGAAGAGAGATCCTTCGAAGTCGGGATGTCGAGCTCCATGCGGAAGCGCTCGTTCGGATAAAGCGGCGTCAGGTTGTCGAAATGAACTTTGTGACGGATCTTTTCCGGGTCGTCGAAATTGATCGTGTTGACCTTCAGCAGAGCGAAATAGCGCTCGCCTTCCTTCGGTCCACGGATCGGGCCCTCGACGGTATCGCCGGTCTTCAGCGAGAAGCGGCGGATCTGCGAGGGGGAAATGTAGATATCGTCAGGACCCGGCAAATAGTTGGCGTTTGCAGAACGCAAGAAACCAAAACCGTCCTGTAGAACTTCGACGACGCCCTCGCCGATGATTTCAACGTCCTGGCTGGCAAGAACCTTCAGGATCGCAAACATCAATTCCTGTTTGCGCATTGTACTTGCATTTTCGACCTCGAGCGATTCGGCAAAGGCCAGAAGATCGGTCGGGGATTTACTCTTAAGTTCCTGAAGCTTCATTTCAGCCATGAAGTGACCATTACTCTATATTTCAAAGGGGGAAGGCTATGTCGGGACGTATTCGGTCTCGCGAAAGGCTCGCAGACGACTGAACTCAAAACACATGCCACGAAGATGAGATGCGCGGAAAATAGCGACTAAGATAAGGCGCCGCAAGGGGGCTGCTTAAAATGAAGCAAATTTAACCTGAGACCGCCACAGCCCCTAAAAAGGCTTCACCACGACGAGGATAACGATCAGGATCATCAGCGCCGTCGGCGCCTCATTCATGAACCGCCAGTAGCGCGCCGAACGCCTGTTCCGGTCGGCTGCGAAGTCCCGGACAGCCCGGCTGAAGAACATGTGCACGCCCGTCAAGAGAACGACGAGGCCGATCTTCGCATGCAGCCAGCCGCCCTGGAAACCATAGACCGACCAGGCGAGATAGAGCCCGAAAATCCAGGTCAGCATCATTGCCGGGTTCATGATGATCTTCAGCAGCCGGCGCTCCATCACCTTGAAGGTCTCGGACTGCGCGGAGCCCGGCTCCGCATCCGTGTGATAGATGAAAAGCCGGGGCATGTAGAACAGTCCCGCCATCCAGGAAATCACCGCAATGATGTGAAGCGCCTTGATCCAGAGATAAAGGTTCTCCGGGTTCCAGGCGAAAAGCCCAACTGCCAGAAGCGCAAAGAAGATCAGCGCGAAGTGAGCGCGGCGGCGCGCATAGGCGCCTGGCCGGGCATCGGTCTGCTTTTCCATCATCAGCCTCGCGATCCGCGCACACGCTCGACAAGCAGCCGCACGTTCTCGGGGTCAGCCTGCGGCGTGATGCCATGACCGAGATTGAAAATCAGCGGCCCATTCCCGAGCTTGTCGAGAATTTCATCGATCCCTTCCTCCAGAGCTTTGCCGCCGGCAACGACGCGCATCGGATCGAGATTACCCTGGACCGGACCATCCTTCTGCAGCTCCTGGGCAAAGGCAAGCGGCACCGACCAGTCGAGCCCTATCGCATCAGCGCCGGTCTTTTGCCGATAATCCTTCAGCTGATAACCGGCGCCCTTCGCAAAGGCGATGATCTTGGCTTTTGGCCGCTGGGATCGGATCGAGGCAATCATCCGCGCCACCGGGCGGATCGCGTGGGCCGCGAATTCCTTCTCTCCGAGAACACCAGCCCAGGAGTCGAAGATCTGAACGGCATCGGCACCGGCATCGATCTGCGCCACCAGATAATCCGCCGAGACGTCGGCCAACAGCATCAGCAGACGCTCGAAGGCTTTCGGATGCTTGTAGGCGAACAGCCGGGCAGGGGCCTGATCTGGTGTGCCCTTACCGGCAATCATATAGGTCGCAACCGTCCAGGGAGCTCCACAGAAGCCGAGCAGCGTCGTTTCGGTAGGAAGCTCGGCGCGCAGGCGCCTGACAGTCTCCATGACCGGCTGTAGATAGGAAACGATATCCTCATCGCTGAGATTGGCGATACCCGCTTCGTCGATCGGATCCATCTCCGGTCCATGCCCCTCGGTAAAGCGAACGTTGCGCTTCATCGCATCGGGAATGACGAGAATATCTGAGAACAGGATCGCGGCATCGAAGGCGTAGCGCCGGATCGGCTGCAACGTCACTTCGACGGCATGGTCGGGAGAATAACAGAGGTCGAGGAAACTTCCGGCGGTCTGGCGCGTTCGTCTGTATTCCGGCAGGTACCGTCCTGCCTGTCTCATAAGCCAGACTGGCGGAGGGGTGAGAGTTTCACCGTCGAGAACTCTCAGAATTTTCCGGCGCGTTTCGCTCAAGCGCTTCTTCCCTATAAAAAAACAAAGATATTTTAAAAGGTTTCTATTTCTTAGAGTCGGTGACTATCAAGGATTAAAATCCATCCACTGAAGATACGATTTGTCGCGTGTCGCTCGCTGGCGCAGGACAAATTTGCCCGGCCTCGCCAGTTTCTGTTGAAGGTTTTGAATCACGAAGGGATTCCAATCGCTTCTAAGGAGCCGCTGATTGGCCCAATCTGTGGATAAGCTGTGAGCATCAGATGGGCAGAGAAGAGCTGTCCACAAAGTCCACAAGCCGGCCTGAGCCGTCTCCTGAAAATCCGTATTGTGGAAAACTCGGCATGTTTTCCCTTGCCTCAGACCCTCCGGCTCCCGTAGCTCTTGGTCATCCAGTCTTTTCAACAGGTGGCGGAAAATAACGTGGAGAACCGGACGAACTTCTTCCATCTGCATCTGATATCTGACTCAACGGGAGAGACTCTGATCTCGGCGGGCCGGGCGGCATCGGCGCAGTTCAAGTCGTCGCAGGCGATCGAGCACGTTTATCCGCTGATCAGAAACCGCCGGCAGCTGCTGCCAGTTCTTGACGCAATCGACAGCGAGCCTGGGATCGTCCTTTATACAATCGTCGACCGCGAACTTGCGACCCTGATCGACGAACGGTGCGCGGAGATGGGTGTTGCCTCTGTGAATGTGCTGGAGCCGGTCATGGCGGCATTCCAGATCTATCTCGGCGCTCCCTCGCGCCGCCGGGTTGGGGCGCAACACGTCATGAACGCCGGCTACTTCGCGCGTATCGAAGCCTTGAACTTCACCATGGACCATGACGACGGCCAGATGCCGGATGATTATAATGACGCCGATGTCGTCATTGTCGGCATCAGCCGGACATCGAAAACGCCAACCAGCATCTACCTCGCCAATCGCGGGATCAAGACTGCCAACATTCCCATCGTCTACGGCGTGCCGCTGCCCGAGGCGATCTTCTCGGCAACCAAGCCGCTCATCGTCTGTCTGATCGCGACGACCGACCGCATTTCCCAGGTGCGGGAAAACCGCGTGCTCGGAGCGACTGCCGGTTTCGACCGCGGCGAATATATCGACCGTGCGGCAATTTCGGAGGAGCTTAAATATGCCCGCTCGCTCTGCGCCAAACACAATTGGCCGATCATCGACGTGACACGCCGCTCGATCGAGGAGACGGCAGCGGCGATCGTTGCCCTGCGGCCAAAGCTGCGCTAAGCGCATCATCACCAGTGAACCGATCGGGACCCAATGACATCGACGCTGATCCTTGCTTCTTCCAGCCCCTTTCGCCGAACGTTGATGTTGAACGCCGGTCTGACGTTCGACGCCCACGCCGCCAGCATTGACGAGCGGGCGATCGAAGCACCGCTTGAGAAGAATGGCGCCTCCCCGGATGAGGTGGCCCTCGTGCTTGCGCGGGCCAAGGCGGAGGACGTCAGCCGGCGATTTCCGGATGCCCTGGTGATCGGCTCCGATCAGACGATGTCACTTGGCGACCGGGTGTTTCACAAGCCAGCGGATATGAAACAGGCCGCGGCCCATCTTGCGGCGCTCAGCGGCAAGACCCATCGCCTCAACAGCGCGATTGCTTTCTACAGCGGCGGCACTGCACTTTGGGATCATGTCGCGCATGCGTCTTTGACCGTCCGCCAGCTGTCGCCGCAATTTATCGAACGGCATCTTCAGCGCGTGGGAACCAAGGCTCTGTCGAGCGTTGGCGCCTATCAGCTGGAAGGCGAGGGCATCCAGCTGTTCGAGAAAATCGACGGCGATTATTTCACGATCATCGGCCTGCCCATGGTGCCGCTGCTCGCCAAACTGAGGGAACTGGGTGCGATCGATGGATGATTCACGTGAAACACTTGGCTCCAAGGCTTTCGTCACCGGCTTCCCCGTCAAGCATTCGCGCTCGCCCCTCATCCATGGCTACTGGCTGAAGACGCTCGGTCTGCCGGGCAGCTACCGCGCCCATGAAGTAGCACCGGCGGAATTCGCCGGCTTCATTGCCAGCCTGAAAGATGGAAGCTCCGGTTTCACCGGCGGCAATGTCACGATCCCGCATAAGGAACTGGCCTATCAACTTGCCGACTGTCCGGATGCGCTTTCCGAAGAGTTGGGAGCATCGAACACCCTCTGGATCGAAGATGGCAAGCTGCACGCCACCAACACAGACGGCCGCGGCTTCACCGCCAATCTCGATGAACGCCATCCGGGCTGGGACCAAACCGGCACGGCTGTCATCTTCGGTGCCGGGGGCGCAAGCCGCGCTGTCATCCAGGCGGTGCGCGATCGCGGGTTGAAGAACATTCACGTCGTCAATCGCACGCTCAGCCGGGCGCAGGAGTTGGCCGATCGCTTCGGTGCCCAGGTTCGAGCCCATGCGCCGGAGGCGTTAAACGAAGTGATGTCCGGCGCCGGACTTTTCATCAATACGACGTCCCTCGGCATGGATGGTGAGGCAGCACCTCAAATGGACTTCTCGTCGCTCGCTTCAGGCGCAGTCGTGACCGATATCGTCTATGTGCCGCTGCGGACACCGATGCTCATCCAGGCAGAACAGCAGGGCTTCGCAACGGTCGATGGGCTCGGCATGCTCTTGCATCAGGCCATACCGGGTTTCGCAAAGTGGTTCGGCAGAACGCCCGATGTCAACGCCGAACTTCGTGCGCTCATCGTCGCCGACATGGAAAAGCATTGATGTTGCGGATCGGCCTGACGGGCTCCATTGGAATGGGAAAATCGACGACGGCAAAGCTCTTTGCCGCCGCCGGTATTCCCGTCAACGATGCTGATGCCGTCGTGCACGACCTGTATGCCGGAGAGGCAGTAGCCGCGGTCGAAGCCGAATTTCCCGGAACATCGAATGAAGGCGCCGTCGATCGCGCCGAACTGGCCCGGCAACTCGCTCTGCGCCCTGATGGCTTCAAGGCGCTGGAAGCGATCGTTCATCCGCTCGTGCGCCAGCGCGAAGCCGCATTTCTGGCCAATCAGCAAGCTGCGGGTCAGAGCATCGTATTGCTGGATATTCCCCTGTTGTTCGAAACCGGTGCGGAAAATCGCGCCGATGTGATTGCTGTCGTCAGCTGCGATCCACAGATTCAGAAGGCGAGGGTGCTTGCGCGTCCGGGCATGACGGAAGACAAATTCAAGATGATTCTCTCGCGGCAGATGCCCGATGCCGAAAAGCGCCGGCGCGCCGATTATTTGATCGACACCGGTCACGGCATCGAAATGGCGCAGCAGCGGGTCAGCGAGATCATTGCCGATCTTCAAAGCAGGATCGCCAAAGGAGAGTTCCGGAATGCGTGAGATCATCTTCGATACGGAAACCACCGGCCTCGACAATCGCCTGGACCGGATCATCGAAATCGGCGGTATCGAGCTCTTCAATCATTTCCCGACGGGCCGGACGATCCATATCTACATGAATCCCGGCGACCAGAAGGTCCACCCGGACGCGCTCGCCGTTCACGGCATCACCGACGAATTCCTCAAGGACAAGAAGGGCTTTGTCGACGTCGTCGAGGAGATCATCGAATTTTTCGGTGATGCAAAGTGGATCGCTCACAACGCCACCTTCGATATGGGTTTCGTGAACGCCGAGCTCGCTCGCATCGGCAGGCCGCCGATCCTGCCGGAACGGGTGATCGATACCCTCTCGCTTGCGCGGCGCAAGCATCCGATGGGACCGAATTCGCTCGACGCCCTTTGCCGGCGGTATGGCATCGACAACTCGCATCGCACCAAGCACGGCGCCTTGCTCGACTCCGAACTGCTGGCCGAAGTTTATATCGAGATGATCGGCGGCCGGCAGACGGCCTTGGGACTTGGCGTTGCTGCCGCGGCTGGATCTGAAAACACCATTGACGAAGCAGATGACGTTATACTGGCTGTTCTGGAAAGGCCGCGGCCGCTGGCAAGCCGGCTGAGCGAGACCGAGGCCGCGGCGCACGACGCGCTGATCGCCAAGCTCGGGACCAAGGGCATTTGGTCGAAATACGATCGCCCAAACTAAAAATGCCCGGCTTCTGACCGGGCATTTCAGATTTCATCAGCACAAATCAGATCAGTTCGTCTGAACCTTGGCGCGGGTCTGCTCTTCGGCAACGCGCTGAGCGAACATCTGCGCGAAATCGATCGGGTCGATCATCAGCGGCGGGAAGCCGCCATTGCGCGTCACATCGGCAATGATCTGGCGGGCAAACGGGAAGAGCATGCGCGGGCACTCGATGAAGAGAACCGGCAGCATGTGTTCCTGCGGGAAGCCGGCGATGCGGAAGACGCCCCCATAGACCAGCTCGGTATGGAATACCGTCTTGTCACCATCCTTGGCTTCCGCGTTCAGCGACAGAACGACGTCGAAATCGGTGTCGGAGAGCGGGTTGGCGTTGACGTTGACGCTGATATTGATAGCCGGCGCGGTGTCGCGGGCCTGCAGCGAACGCGGTGCGCCCGGGTTTTCGAAGGAGAGATCCTTCGTGTACTGAGCGAGAATGGTGAGGCTCGGGCTTACTGCACCGGCGCCGTTGTTTTCATCAGCCATTGGATTTTCCTCGAAGGGGCATTTTGATGGTGCCGCCATCTACCATTTCGTGGAAAGGCTTACAACCCTGAGCAAATTCAGCGTTCAGTCGCCAAGCCGCTTGCCCGACCAGGGAGAATTGGGGTCGGGTTGCCGCTTGAAATCGTCCTCGTCGAGATCGACAACCTTGCCTCCGGCAGAGCCGCGGGGGCGAAAATCGCCACCAGATCCTGCCGACGCGGTAAAACCACTGGTTCTGCCGACGACGACGAAACGGCGACTGACATATTTCCAGGCCAGATCGCGCACCGCCGGAATGCAGATCAGAAGAGCGATGATATCGGAGATGAAGCCGGGGATGACGAACAGCAGCCCGGCAATGACAAGCATCGCAGGCTTCAAAAGTTCGCGGCCCGGAGCAACGCCGTTCCGGCATTCGGCGGACATGCGCTGCAGGATGCCGAGGCCGTGGCGGCGCAGCATCGACATGCCGACGACCACGCCAAGAACCACCAGTCCAAGCGTTGCCAGAACACCGATCACCTTGCCGACAATCACTAAGCTCGCGATTTCCGCCAGGGGCAAAAGCAGCATGAAACCGGGAAGCATCGTCAATCGCATCGTTTTCAACCCGCAAGCTTGCGGGCTCCTATTTGAATCATCTGTCTATGCGGACTATATGGGAGTAGAAATTTGGGATGTTAACTGCAATCGCGGGACAATATGAGTTCAAACGACTTCATCACGTTATTTTTCCTGGTAGCGGCAGTGCTGATTTTTTTCCAGCTCCGCAGTGTTCTTGGCCGTCGCACCGGAAATGAAAAGCCGCCGCGTGATCTCTACACGCCCCGTGATGCAGCCGGCCAGGAGCCAGCCGATGCCGGAAAGGTCGTGACCCTTCCGCGCCGCGACGGCAATGGCGAGGAAGAAGATCGCTTTGCCGCCATCGATGCCTTCGCTCCGGCAGGCACGCCGCTCAACGAAGCGCTGCGCGCCATGAACAAGGCCGATCCGTCGTTCACGCCGAAGGAATTCCTGAATGGCGCCAAGATGGCCTACGAGATGATCGTCATGGCTTTTGCCGACGGTGATCGCAAAACCCTCAAGAACCTGCTGTCCCCTGAAGTTTACGATGGCTTCGATGCGGCGATCGCCGATCGCGAAGCGAAGGGCGAAAAGGTGAAATCAACCTTTGTCGGCATCGACAAGGCGGAAATCACCAATGCCGAAGTCAAGGGCAGCGAAGCGCAAATGACCTTGCGGATCTCCAGCCAGCTGATTTCGGCCACCTATGACAAGGATGAAAAGCTGATCGATGGCAACGCAGAGGATGTTGCCGAAGTCAACGACATCTGGACCTTCGCCCGCGACACCCGTTCGCGCGATCCCAATTGGAAACTCGTGGCAACCGAATCGGAACATGAGTGACGGTCTGGCAGATTTCACGCTGCACCCCATCAGCTTCGATGAATTGAAGGGCTGGAAGGATGATGATCCTTCCAGCCTTTTTGAAGTCATGGAAGCCTGTCGCCGGCAGATCTCCGGCGTAAAGCCTTACCGCACCGGTTCGCTGGGCCTGACCGCCGAGGACCTTCTGTCGCTTCTTGAGAAGGCGCGGGATGCCGGCGTTTCAAACGCGATGCAGGCGCGCCGCTTCTTCGAACAGAACTCCCGGCCGTTTCTGATCAGGAAGAGTGACGGGATGCCGGGCTTCGTGACGGCGTTCTACGAGCCGGAAATTGCCGTTTCGGCCAAGCCGGATGACGTCTATCGTTTTCCATTCTATCGGCGCCCCGATGATCTGATTGATCTCGACGATACGAACAGGCCAGCCGGGCTTGATCCGTATTACGTGTTCGGCCTGTCGTCTGAGGGCTCGATAAACGCTTATCCTGACCGGCGGGCAATCGATCAGGGCGTCCTTTCCGGACGCGGTTTGGAGATTGCCTGGGCGAAATCAAAGGTCGACGTCTTCTTCGTCCACGTCCAGGGTGCGGCTCGCTTGCGGTATCCCGATGGTACGATGGGCCGCATCACCTATGCCGCAAAGGCTGGGCACCCCTTCTCGGCGATCGGCAAGCTTCTCATTGACCGGGGCGAGATCGATCGCAGCCAGATCTCCATGCAGGCGATCCGCGCATGGCTTGCCGCTCATCCGGACCAGGTCGACGAGGTGCTCTGGCATAACAGATCCTACATCTTCTTCCGCGAGGCAGAGGCGGCGGGGGCAACAATTGGCCCGATTGCCGCCGCCAAGGTTCCGCTCCTTGCCGGCCGTTCGCTCGCAGTCGATCGCCTGATCCACACATTCGGCTTCCCGTTCTTCATCCACTCGGAAAGCCTTACCCATCTGGATGGCGGACGCGGCTTCGCGCGATTGATGCTGGCGCTCGATACCGGCTCGGCGATCGTTGGACCCGCACGCGGCGATATTTTCACCGGCTCCGGAGACGATGCCGGTGAACAGGCCGGAACGGTCAGAAATGATGCGGACTTCGCCATCCTGATACCCAATGAAGCTGCGGGGCGTTTCCTCTGATGGCTAGGGATCGCAAGCTCAGCACCGACGAGCGCATTCTTTGGGGCAGGGTGGCACGCAGCACCCGCCCGATGGCGGGCAAGACCGGCGAACTGACCGAACTCGATGCCTTCCTGGCTGCCGCCGAGGCGGAAATCGAAGCGACCGAAAAGCAGCGCATGGCGACGGCGCCTGTAACGCCTCCGGTCCAGCAACCCGCCGCCAAGCCGTCCTCCGGCCAGCACCATCCACTCGAGCGCCCGGTCAAGCGTAAGATCGCCAAGGGACGCCTGGCGCTTGAAGCCCGCATCGACCTGCACGGACTGGTGCAAAGCGAAGCCCATGTCATCCTTCTCGACTTTCTGATCCGTGCCCATGAGCGCGGCATGCGGCATGTGCTGGTCATCACCGGCAAGGGAAGCTCGCTCGGCAGCGAAGGCGCCCTGAAACGCGCCGTGCCGCTATGGTTCTCGAAGCCTGAGTTCCGCTATCTGATCTCTTCCTACGAGTCGGCGGCGCAGCATCACGGCGGTGAGGGCGCTCTCTACATCCGTCTCGCCCGCCGGGCGGGAGATCGCTCATGACGACGCCCTTCGGCGAGGCTGTCCGCAAGCTGCGATCCCGCAAGGGCGTTTCGCAGAAGCAGATGGCGGTCGCGCTGCATGTATCACCCGCCTATCTGTCGGCACTGGAGCACGGAAAACGCGGCCTGCCGACCTTCGACCTGCTGCAGCGGATCGCCGGCTATTTCAACATCATCTGGGATGAAGCGGAAGAACTCTTCCTCCTGGCGCGCTCTTCCGACCCGCGTGTTGTCATCGATACGTCGGGTTTGCCGCCCGAATATACGGCCTTTGCAAACCGTTTGGCGGGTCAGATCCGCAGCCTTGACGCGCCCGTCCTGGCGGAGCTCAACGCGGTGTTGGAAAAAGGCGGAAAAGCGGACGGAAAACCGTCATAATCCCCTGCTTAATGCCGGATTTCAGGGCTCCGGCATTGGGATTGGCGCGCAAAAACCCTATATTCCGGAATGAGAAACGCCGGTGATTCGCAAGGTCATCCAGGCCGTTACAACAGGGAAATTCAAAGACAGTATGACCGATACACCCGCGACGGAAAACGGCGTTAGCACCGAGTATGGCGCAGATTCCATCAAGGTCCTGAAGGGCCTCGATGCGGTGCGCAAGCGCCCGGGCATGTATATCGGCGACACCGACGATGGTTCTGGCCTTCATCACATGGTCTACGAAGTCGTCGATAACGCGATCGACGAGGCGCTGGCCGGGCATGCCGACATCGTCACCGTGACGCTCAATGCCGATGGCTCCGTCACCGTCACCGACAATGGACGCGGCATACCGACAGACATTCACACCGGCGAGGGCATCTCTGCAGCCGAGGTGATCATGACCCAGCTGCATGCCGGCGGTAAGTTCGATCAGAATTCCTACAAGGTCTCGGGCGGTCTTCACGGTGTCGGCGTTTCGGTTGTCAATGCGCTGTCCGTCTGGCTCAAGCTGCGCATCCGCCGGCAGGGCAAGCTGCACGAAATGAGCTTCACCCATGGCGTTGCCGATGCGCCGCTGAAGGTGATCGGCGATGCCAGCGAAACCGGTACCGAAGTCAGCTTCATGCCGAGTGGTGAGACCTTCACCATGACGGAATTCGATTATGGCACGCTTGAACATCGTCTCCGGGAGCTCGCCTTCCTGAATTCCGGCGTTCGCATCCTGCTCACCGACAAGCGCCATTCCGATATCCGCCAGGAAGAGCTTCTGTATGATGGCGGCCTCGAAGCATTCGTGGCCTATCTCGATCGTGCGAAGAAGCCGCTGGTCGACAAGCCCGTCGCCATTCGCAGCGAGAAGGACGGGATTACCGTCGAAGTCGCCATGTGGTGGAACGATAGCTATCACGAGAACGTGCTGTGCTTTACCAACAACATTCCGCAGCGTGATGGCGGCACCCACATGGCCGGCTTCCGCGCTGCCCTCACGCGCCAGATAACATCCTATGCCGATAGCTCGGGCATCACGAAGAAGGAGAAGGTCTCGCTGACCGGTGATGACTGCCGCGAAGGCTTGACGGCGGTTCTGTCGGTGAAAGTTCCCGATCCGAAATTCTCATCGCAGACGAAAGACAAACTGGTTTCCTCGGAAGTCCGCCCTGTCGTTGAAAACCTTGTCAGCGAAGCACTGAGCACCTGGCTCGAAGAGCATCCCGCGGACGCCAAGATCCTGGTGGGTAAGGTCGTTGAGGCCGCCGCCGCCCGCGAAGCGGCCCGCAAGGCACGTGAACTGACGCGCCGCAAGGGCGCGCTCGATATCGCATCGCTGCCCGGCAAACTCGCTGACTGCTCCGAGCGTGATCCGTCGAAATCCGAAGTCTTCCTCGTCGAGGGTGATTCGGCAGGCGGTTCGGCAAAACAGGGCCGTTCGCGCGAGAATCAGGCTATCCTGCCGCTGCGCGGCAAGATCCTGAACGTCGAGCGTGCCCGTTTCGACAAGATGCTATCCTCGGCGGAAATCGGTACGCTGATCACCGCACTCGGCACCGGCATCGGTAAGGATGAGTTCAACGTCGAGAAGCTGCGCTACCACAAGATCATCATCATGACGGACGCTGACGTCGACGGCGCCCATATCCGTACATTGCTGCTCACCTTCTTCTTCCGCCAGATGCCTGAGCTGATCGAGCGCGGCCATCTCTATATCGCCCAGCCGCCGCTCTATAAGGTCGCGCGCGGCAAGTCGGTCCAGTACGTCAAGAACGAGAGTGCACTGGAAGACTACCTGATCGGCCAGGGTCTCGAAGACGCTGCGCTGAAGCTTGCAAGCGGTGAGGTCCGCGTCGGCCAGGACGTGCGCGAAGTCATTCAGGACGCTTTGCGCCTGCGCACGCTGCTCGATAATCTTCATTCGCGCTACAATCGCGCCGTTGTCGAACAGGCAGCGATCGCCGGCGCATTGAATGCCGAGGCCGTCAGCGATCGCAGCCGTGCCGAAGGGCTGGCTGCCGAAGTCGCCAGGCGTCTCGATATCATCGCCGAAGAAACCGAACGCGGCTGGGAAGGCGGACTGACGAGCGAAGGCGGTCTTCGTCTCGAGCGTATGGTCCGCGGCGTCAAGGAAGTCGTCGTGCTCGACATGGCGCTGATCGGCTCGCAGGATGCCCGCCTTATCGACCAGCTGTCGGCACGCCTCAAGGAAATCTATGACGTCCCGCCAAAGCTTTCGCGCCGCGACGGTGAAGTCGAACTTGCCGGGCCTCGCGCCCTTCTCGAGACGATCTTTGCCAGCGGCCGCAAGGGGCTGACGATGCAGCGCTACAAGGGTCTTGGCGAAATGAATGCCGAGCAGCTCTGGGAAACGACGCTCGATCCGAACGTCCGCTCGCTGCTGCAGGTCAAGGTCAACGATGCGACCGATGCCGATGGATTGTTTGCCCGTCTGATGGGCGATGAAGTCGAGCCGCGCCGCGAGTTCATCCAGGAAAATGCGCTCAGCGTCGCAAACCTCGATATCTAATTGATATCAAAGAAAAGGCCGCGCAGTGAGAGCTGCGCGGCCTTTTTTGTTTTGGCTCAGTTGGCGATAAATTTGCCGTTGAAGGCAACGTCGGCCAGCGGCTTGCGCTGGCTTGGAAACTCGCGTGCCTGGTTGCGCTCCGACAGCACGCTTTTGTCGGCAAGGCGGCCAAGCGCGATGCCGGCTTCGACGCGGTAGCCTTCGGGGATCGCAAACGTCGTCATGATCTCGTCGTGCTTGATGCCGCCCATGCCGTGGGCATAGAAGCCGGAAAAGCGTGCCTGCATGGCAAAATGGCCCCATGCGGCACCGGCGTCGAAGGAATGCGTGTAGCTTTTCTTGCCCTCTGAAAAATCACCGCTGAAGCCGCGCGAAACCACGAAAAGCAGGGCGGAGGCGTTCTTGGCCCATTCCTGGTTGGCTTCGGCAAGCAATCCAAGCGCGGTTTCGAAATGCTCGGAACCCTTCAGCGCATAGATGAAGCGCCAAGGCTGCTGGTTGGCAGAGGAGGGTGCCCAATGCGCGGCGTCGAGGATCGTCAGAATCTGCTCTTCGCCGATCGTTTCGCCGGTAAAGGCGCGCGGCGACCAGCGGTCGAGAAACATGGCTTCGATGGGAAATTGGGATTCGCGGCTATTGCTTGTGGTCATGGGGGGCTCCGGTCCATTCTGCCTATGGTCATATTTCCCGGCCCCCTCACTTGGCAAGCGCCGGTTTCGCGATCGCATGACAGTCTGTTTCCAAAAACAGGGCCTCCCAGCCATGCGAACACGCGGTATCTATTGGCATCGCGCGATGACGAAGGAGCCGGTGATGCTGGTGAATGGAAAATGGACCGAGGATTGGCAGCCGGTACAGGCGACGGATGCCAAGGGCGGCTTTGTGCGTCAGACATCCAGCTTCCGCAACTGGGTCACACCGGATGGATCGGCAGGCCCGACAGGCGAAGCGGGTTTCAAGGCCGAGGCCGCCCGCTACCATCTCTATGTCGCCTATATCTGCCCATGGGCTTCCCGCACATTGATCGGACGGACTTTGAAGGGCCTCGATGATGTCATCAGTGTTTCCATCGTCGAGCCGGCGCTCTCGAAACAGGGCTGGCGCTTTGGTGATTATCCAGGAGCGACCAGAGACGCCGTCAACGGTGCCAGCTATATGCATGAAATCTATACGAAAGTTGCCGCGGATTTCACCGGCCGGGCAACCGTTCCTGTGCTTTGGGACAAGCAGAAGCAGACGATCGTCAACAACGAATCGGCTGATATCCTGCGCATGCTGAATAGCGGATTCGGCGATCTCGCGAACAGTGCGATCGACCTTTATCCGGATAACAAGCGTGCGGAGATCGATAGCTTCAATGAGCATATCTATTCGTGGCTGAACAACGGTGTCTATCGCGCCGGGTTTGCAACGACGCAAATCGCCTATGAAGAAGCTTTCGCCGACGTCTTTGCCTGCCTCGATTGGGTCGAGCCGCAATTGCAGGGACGGGCGTTCCTCTTTGCCGATCATCCGACCGAGGCCGACATCCGCCTCTTCGTGACCCTGGTGCGCTTCGATCCAGCCTATCACGGCCTATTCAAGTGCAACCTGCGCCGCGTCGCAGACTATCCCAATCTCAAAGCATTCTGCCGCCGTATGCTGGATTGGCCGGGCATCGCTGCCACCGTCAACATCGATCACATCAAGCGCGGCTATTATTCGATCGAGAAACTCAACCCAACCGGGATTGTGCCGGCAGGCCCAGATTTGTTGGAGATTTTTTAAAGCCGCGTACCGCTTCGGGGAAAACCCGTAATGACATGGTTGGACAACTGGTCCATAGCTCTTTGCGAATTCTTTTCGATGAGGAGGACATCCCATGAAACTGATGCGTGTAGGCGAAGCGGGTAGCGAGAAGCCGGCGATTCTTGATGCAGACGGCAAAATCCGTGATCTTTCCGCCCATGTTTCCGATATTGGTGGTGCGGCGATTTCTCCCGAAGGGCTGAAGAAGATCGCGGCGCTCGACCCGAAAAGTTTGCCGGAAATCGCGCCGGGCCGTATCGGCGCTTGCGTCGCCGGCACCGGCAAGTTCATCTGCATCGGCCTGAATTTCTCCGACCATGCCGCAGAAACCGGCGCCACAGTGCCTCCCGAGCCGATCATCTTCATGAAGGCGACCTCCGCCATCATCGGTCCCAATGATAATGTCGTCATTCCGCGCGGCTCGGAAAAGACCGATTGGGAAGTCGAACTCGGCGTCGTCATCGGCAAGACGGCGAAATACGTCTCGGAAGCCGAAGCGCTTGATTATGTTGCCGGTTATTGCGTTTCCGACGACGTCTCCGAACGCGCTTTCCAGACCGAGCGCTCCGGCCAGTGGACCAAGGGCAAGTCCTGCGACACCTTCGGCCCGATCGGCCCCTGGCTGGTCACCAAGGATGAAATTCCCGATCCACAGAACCTCGGCATGTGGCTGACCGTCAATGGCGAGAAGATGCAGGATGGCTCGTCGAAGACCATGGTCTATGGCGTCGCCTTCCTCGTTTCCTATCTCAGCCAGTTCATGTCGCTACATCCCGGCGATGTGATTTCGACGGGCACGCCGCCTGGCGTCGGCATGGGTCAGAAGCCGCCGCGCTATCTCAAGCCCGGCGATGTGGTGGAGCTCGGCATCGAAGGTCTCGGCACCCAGAAGCAGACTTTCGTCGCCGATATCTGACCGAACCGGGTCTCTTAACGATTGAAGAGCATGATGATGCCGGGGATGTGATGCCCCGGCATTTCTTTTGCGGTGCGCATACCTATGTTGCTATGCAACAAAAGCCTGTTAATCTGCGTTGAAGTGCCAGCAGAGATAATGGAAAGAAATGTGTGCCAGCCCCCAAGGCGCCGTCTTTTCCGGTAAAGAAAGGTGGCGCATCTCATGTTTTATCAGCTCTACGAACTGAATCACGCTGCAATGGCGCCGTTTCGCGCTGCCGCCGATGTGATGCGGATGGCCTATGCCAATCCGCTCAATCCCTGGTCCCAGACTCCGTTCGGCCGCACGATCGCTGCCAGTCTCGAAATGTTCGAGCGCACCACGCGCCGCTATGGCAAGCCGGAATTCGGCCTCCCCGAAACCGTTGTCGATGGCAAGAAGATCAAGGTCCGCGAAGAGATCGTCTGGTCGCGGCCGTTCTGCAATCTGCTGCACTTCTCGCGCAATCTGCCCGCCAATCATCGCGACCCGCGAATCCTGATCGTCGCGCCGATGTCCGGCCACTATGCGACGCTGCTGCGCGGCACGGTCGAAGCGCTTCTGCCAAGCGCTGATGTTTACATCACTGATTGGATCGATGCCCGCATGGTGCCTATGACCGAGGGCACGTTCGATTTCGACGACTATGTCGATTACGTCATCGAGATGCTGCATTTCCTCGGGCCCGACACGCATGTCGTCGCCGTCTGTCAGCCCTCGGTGCCGGTGCTTGCCGCCGCTGCCGTCATGGAAGAAGCAAATGATCCGCTCTCGCCAGCGTCGATGACGCTGATGGGCGGCCCGATCGATACGCGCATCAATCCGACGGCCGTCAATAAGCTCGCCAAGGACAAGCCGCTGGAATGGTTTGCCGACAACGTGATCATGAATGTTCCCTGGCCGCAGCCGGGCTTCATGCGCCCGGTCTATCCGGGCTTCCTGCAGCTCTCCGGCTTCATGTCGATGAACCTTGACCGCCACCTCGTGGCGCACAAGGAGTTCTTCATGCATCTGGTGAAGAACGACGGCGAGCCTGAAAAGCACCGTGATTTCTATGACGAATATCTGGCGGTCATGGATTTGACGGCGGAATTCTACCTGCAGACCGTCGATCAGGTGTTTATCAAGCACGCGCTGCCTAAGGGTGAACTGGTTCATCGCGGCAAGCTTGTCGATCCCAAGGCGATCCGCAACGTCGCATTGCTCACCGTCGAAGGCGAAAATGACGACATATCGGGCGTCGGCCAGACGCATGCCGCGCAGACGATCTGTACGAACATTCCAGACAACATGCGCATGCATTATCTGCAGCCGGATGTCGGCCATTACGGCGTGTTCAACGGCTCGCGTTTCCGCAAGGAGATCGCCCCGCGGATCGTCAATTTCGTCCGCGAGCATGCGCGCTCGTCGAAACCTGCCGTCAAGCGCGTCATCAAGGGCGGCAAATCCGGCTAGTTAGCTATTGCTGATTTAATCCTTGTCATTCAAGGCATTGTCCGATTTCTCGGGCAATCGTCTTGAAGGGCCGGGGAGCGGTAACCACATCGATTTTCAGCATTCGGTATTCTGCCGGGTGCAGAAAGCGAGGATACCGCACGATGAACCAGTCAGCATTGCTTCGCCCGGATTGGACTCCGGCTACCATTGCCCTGATGGTGCTGGGCTTCGTGGTCTTCTGGCCTCTCGGCCTGGCCATGCTTGCCTATATCATCTTCGGCGAACGCCTTCGCGGCTTCAAGCGCGATGCCAACAACGCTGCCGATGGCTTCTTTGCCAGCTGCCGCCGTTCGACGCATGGCCGCCACCGCCCGCATTTCTCGACAGGCAACGTCGCCTTCGATGACTGGCGGAAAGCCGAGATCGACCGCATCGAGGAAGAGCGCCGCAAGCTCGACGAGATGCGCGAAGAGTTCGACAACTACATGCGCGAGCTTCGCCGCGCCAAGGATCAGGACGAATTCGACCGCTTCATGCGCGATCGCAAGAACGCCAAGCGCGACGACAACGGCCCGGTCGCCGAATACCAGACGCCTTGAAGGCTCTGGTGAAGAACGAGCGAACCGGCATCACCGATGCCGGTTTTTCTTTGTCTGGAATTACCCGAATCGTATAGAAAGCACCATGTTTCCGCTTCTTTCCAAGCCGCGGCGCCCGTCCGTCAGAAAGCCTGCTCCGCCGGAGACGCGGACGCTTGATGTCGCCGGCCGATTGATGCCGCTGACGATCAAGCAGCATGATCGTGCCACGCGGATCACGCTGCGGATCGAACCCGGTGGCCGGGCGCTGAAGATGACGGTGCCGCGCGGGCTCGCCCAGCGCGAGGTCAACGCCTTCCTCGACCGCCATCAGGGCTGGCTGCTGACCAAGCTCGCCAAGTTTTCACAGGATACCGGGCTTCAGGATGGTGGCGAGATCCTCCTTCGCGGCATCCGCCACCGCATCCGGCTTACGGGCAGCCTGCGCGGCCTTACGGAGGCGGTCATCGTCGATGGCGACCATATCCTGAGGGTCAGCGGAATGCCGGAGCATCTCGGCCGGCGGGTCGCCACCTTCCTGAAGAAGGAAGCGCGCGCCGATCTCGAAAGGCTGGCGCATTTCCACGCCCGGTCGATCAAGGCGCCGATCAAGTCAATCTCGATGAAGGATACGCGCAGCCGCTGGGGATCCTGCTCTTCCGAGGGAAATCTAAGCTTTTCCTGGCGCATCGTCATGGCGCCGCCTTCGGTGATCGACTACCTCGCCGCCCATGAAGTGGCCCATCTCAAGGAGATGAATCACGGCCCGCGCTTCTGGGCTTTGTGCGAGAAGCTCTGCCCCGATATGGATGAGGCCAAGGGCTGGCTGAAGCGCCACGGTAGCCTGCTTCACGCCATCAGTTTTGACTGAGCGGAAACCGCGCGAAATTAAGCCTCCATCGCAAATTGGCTCGACTCTTTTGCCTTTTCGTGTCACTTCGCTGCCATGAAACCGGACATCAAAATCTGTGGTCTGAAGACGGCCGAGACGATCGATCGCGCGCTGAAGCGCGGCGCGACCCATATCGGCTTCATCTTCTTCGAAAAAAGCCCGCGCTATATCGAGCCTGACGTCGCCGGAAGGCTGGCGGACGCGGTGCGCGGCAAGGCCAAGATCGTGGCCGTCACGGTCAACCCAACGAACGACGATCTCGATGAAATCGTTGCACTTTTGCGCCCCGATATCATCCAGCTTCATGGCGATGAAAGCCCGGAACGCGTTTTGACCATAAAGGCCGTTTACGGTCTTCCTGTCATGAAGGCTTTCTCGGTGCGCACCTCCGACGATTTGAAGCGGGTCGAGGCCTATATCGGTATCGCTGATCGCTTCCTCTTTGATGCGAAGCCGCCGAAAGGCTCCGAATTGCCCGGCGGAAACGGGGTTTCCTTCGATTGGAGCCTGCTCGACTGGCTTGACGGAAGCGTCGATTACATGCTTTCCGGTGGACTGAACAAGGACAACATTGCCGACGCGCTGATCATCACCAAAGCGCCAGGCATCGACGTTTCCTCCGGTGTCGAGAGTGCACCGGGCGCGAAAAGCGTCGCGATGATCGATGAATTTTTCGATGCGGTCGAGAAGGCGTATCAGCCTGAAACCGCTTCAGGGAGTTAAGAGTGAACGAGACGCCTAAACCGAATTCCTTCCGTTCCGGCCCTGATGAAGATGGCCGTTTTGGCATCTATGGCGGCCGTTTTGTCGCCGAGACGCTGATGCCCCTCATTCTCGACCTGCAGGCCGAATGGGACAAGGCGAAGGACGATCCGGAGTTCCAGGCTGAACTGAAAAATCTCGGTGCCCACTATATCGGCCGCCCGAGCCCGCTGTATTTTGCGGAACGGCTGACGGCCGAGCTCGGCGGCGCGAAGATCTACTTCAAGCGCGAAGAGCTGAACCACACAGGTTCCCACAAGATCAACAACTGCATCGGCCAGATCCTGCTCGCCAAGCGCATGGGCAAGACCCGCATCATCGCTGAAACCGGCGCCGGCCAGCATGGCGTTGCTTCGGCGACCGTTGCCGCCCGTTTCGGTCTTCCCTGCGTCGTCTATATGGGCGCCACCGATGTCGAGCGTCAGGCGCCGAACGTTTTCCGCATGAAGCTCCTCGGTGCCGAAGTGAAGCCGGTGACGGCTGGACACGGCACGCTGAAGGACGCCATGAACGAGGCGCTGCGCGACTGGGTCACCAATGTCGACGACACCTATTACCTGATCGGCACCGCCGCCGGCCCACATCCCTATCCGGAGATGGTTCGGGATTTCCAGGCGGTGATCGGCACTGAAGCCAAGCAGCAGATGCTGGAAGCCGAGGGACGTCTGCCAGATCTCGTCGTTGCCGCCGTCGGCGGTGGCTCGAACGCCATCGGCATCTTCCATCCGTTCCTCGATGATGAAGGCGTCAAGATCGTCGGCGTCGAAGCGGGCGGCAAGGGTTTGCAGGGTGACGAGCATTGCGCCTCGATCACCGCCGGGTCGCCGGGCGTTCTTCACGGCAACCGCACCTACCTGCTGCAGGATGGCGACGGCCAGATCAAGGAAGGCCATTCGATTTCGGCCGGCCTCGATTATCCCGGCATCGGCCCGGAGCATTCCTACCTGAACGATATCGGCCGCGTCGAATATGTGCCGATCATGGACCACGAAGCGCTCGATGCCTTCCAGACGCTGACGCGCCTTGAGGGCATCATTCCGGCGCTGGAACCGTCGCATGCGTTGGCCGAAGTCATCAAGCGCGCGCCGAAGATGGGCAAGGACGAGATCATCCTGATGAACCTCTCCGGCCGCGGCGATAAGGACATCTTCACCGTCGCCAAGATTCTCGGAATGGATGCTTAAGTCATGACCGCACGTATGGACAAACGCTTTGCCGATCTGAAGGCCGAGGGCCGCCCGGCGCTGGTCACCTATTTCATGGGCGGCGACCCGGATTACGACACGTCGCTCGGCATCATGAAGGCGCTGCCGGAAGCTGGTTCCGATATTATCGAGCTCGGCATGCCGTTTTCGGATCCTATGGCCGACGGTCCGGCAATCCAGCTGGCCGGTCAGCGCGCCCTGAAGGGCGGCCAGACGCTCAAGAAGACGCTGCAGCTGGCTGCGGACTTCCGCAAGTCCGATGATGCGACGCCGATCGTCATGATGGGTTACTACAACCCGATCTACATTTACGGCGTCGAAAAGTTTCTCGACGATGCGCTGGCATCCGGCATCGACGGCCTGATCGTCGTCGATCTGCCGCCGGAGATGGATGACGAGCTCTGCATTCCAGCGATCCGCAAGGGCATCAATTTCATCCGCCTGGCAACGCCGACCACCGATGAAAAGCGCCTACCGGCCGTTCTGAAGAACACGTCCGGCTTCGTCTACTACGTTTCGATGAACGGCATCACCGGTTCGGCTCTGCCGGATACGTCGCTGGTCTCGGGTGCCGTCAAGCGCATCAAGGAGCACACCGATCTGCCTGTTTGCGTTGGCTTCGGCGTTAAGACCGCCGACCATGCAAAGGTCATCGGCGCTTCGGCTGACGGCGTTGTCGTCGGCACTGCCATCGTCAATCAGGTGGCCACGAGCTTGACCAAGGACGGAAAAGCGACAGCTGATACGGTTCAGGCCGTTGCCACGCTGGTCCGCGGTCTTTCATCGGGAACGCGTTCGGCGCGCCTTGTTGCTGCCGAATAGTGTCCCCACATTGGCTGTCGTCAATCAGGAGTTTTCGACTTGAACTGGATCACCAACTACGTACGCCCGCGGATCAATTCCATGCTGGGCCGCCGCGAAGTTCCTGAAAATCTCTGGATCAAGTGCCCGGAAACGGGCGAGATGGTCTTCCACAAGGATCTGGAAGACAACAAGTGGGTCATCCCGGCATCCGGCTATCACATGAAGATGCCGGCCAAGGCGCGCCTTCTCGATCTTTTCGACAACGGCGAATACGAAGCGCTGGTGCAGCCGAAGGTGGCTCAGGACCCGCTGAAGTTCCGTGATTCCAAGAAGTATACAGATCGCCTGCGCGATAGCCGTCTGAAGACCGAGCAGGAAGACACGATCGTTGCCGGTGTCGGCAAGGTGCGTGGTCTGAAGCTCGTGGCCGTCGTGCACGAATTCAACTTCATGGGCGGTTCGCTCGGCATCGCTGCCGGTGAGGCAATCGTCAAGGCATTCGAACGCGCCATTGCCGAGAAATGCCCGCTGGTAATGTTCCCGGCCTCGGGCGGCGCCCGCATGCAGGAAGGCATTCTCTCGCTGATGCAGCTGCCACGCACCACTGTCGCGGTGGACATGCTCAAGGAAGCAGGCCAGCCCTATATCGTCGCTCTGACGAACCCGACGACGGGCGGCGTGACCGCTTCCTATGCCATGCTCGGCGATCTTCATTTGGCGGAGCCGGGAGCGGAAATCTGCTTTGCCGGCAAGCGCGTCATCGAGCAGACGATCCGCGAAAAGTTGCCGGAAGGCTTCCAGACGTCGGAATATCTGCTGGAACACGGCATGGTCGACATGGTGATCAAGCGTCACGATATCCCCGATACGCTGGCGCGGGTCCTAAAGATCCTGACGAAAAAGCCGGCAAATACCGTCGTTACCAACGGCAGTGCGGTCGCGCTGGCAGCGAGCGCCTGATCGATCCAGAACCTGCCTGAGCGGAGGGCCGAATGATACCCAGGGGTCAGACCGTCGTGAGCGAGGCAGCACAGGAAATAGACAAGCTCTTGGGATTGCATCCCAAGGGCTTCGATCTGTCGCTGGAGCGCATCACCCGCCTGCTGGAAGTTCTCGGAAATCCGCAGGATAAGCTGCCGCCGGTAATTCATGTTGCCGGAACCAACGGCAAAGGTTCGGTTACGGCATTCTGCCGGGCGCTCCTCGAAGCTGGTGGCTACAGCGTTCATGTCCACACTTCGCCCCATCTGGTGAATTGGCACGAGCGCTACCGCATCGGCGTCAAGGGCGGACGCGGAGAGCTGGTTGAAGACGCGGTTTTCGCCGATGCCGTACGCCGCGTTGCCGAAGCCAATGGCGGCCAGAAGATCACCGTTTTCGAAATCCTGACGGCCGTCACCTTCCTGCTGTTTTCCGAACAGCCTGCCGACGCAGCTGTTATCGAAGTCGGCCTTGGCGGCCGCTTCGACGCGACGAATGTTATCTCCGATCCGGCCGTCTCGGTCATTATGCCGATTTCTCTGGATCATCAGCCCTATCTCGGTGACCGGGTCGAGCTGATCGCCGCCGAAAAGGCAGGCATCATGAAGGGGAAGCATCCTGTCGTGATCGGCCAGCAGCCCTATGATGCAGCGCTCGAGGTGCTGATGTCGACGGCCGAGCGACTGCATTGCCCGACCGCCGTCTATGGCCAGGATTTCATGACCCACGAGGAGTATGGCCGTCTCGTGTATCAGGATGAGTTCGGCCTTGCGGATCTGCCGCTACCGCGGCTTCCCGGCCGCCACCAATACGCCAATGCCGCTGCTGCCATCCGCGCTGTCAAGGCCGCCGGTTTCGTCGTCACCGAGGCGATGATGGAGACGGCGCTTCAGGGTGTTGAATGGCCCGGGCGCCTGCAGCGGCTGACCGAGGGACGGCTGATGTCGCACGCGCCTGCCGGTGCCGAAATCTGGGTCGATGGCGGACACAATCCCGGCGCCGGCGAGGTGATCGCCGAGGCGATGGCGAATTTCGAGGAAAAGCTGCCAAGACCGCTCTATCTGATCACCGGCATGATCAACACGAAGGATCCCGTCGGTTATTTCAAAGCGTTTGCCGGACTGGCGGAGAAAGTCTTCTGCGTTCCGATCCGTGGAAGTGATGCGATGATCGACCCGGTCATTCTGGCAAATGCAGCCTACGACGCCGGTCTGGTGGCCGAGCCGATGTCGAACGTTGGAGACGCGCTCGATGCGATCAAGGAAATCCTCGATCCGGCCACGCCGCCGCCACGCATCCTGATGGGCGGCTCGCTCTATCTGGTCGGCGACGTTCTCTCGGATAACGGAACACCACCAAAATGAAAAAAGCCCGGTCGAAGCCGGGCTTTTTCCTTGAATGCGAAAGCGTCTTAGGCGGCGCTGGAAATCCAGCTCGAAAGAGCCGTCTTCGGAGCGGCGCCAACCTTGATGTCGGCAACTTCGCCGGCCTTGAAGATCGCCAGCGTCGGGATCGAGCGAACGCCGAACTGAGCAGCCAGTTCCGGGTTTTCATCGATGTTGAGCTTGGCAACCTTGACCTTGCCGGCCAATTCGGTTGCGATTTCTTCGAGGCTCGGGGCAATCATCTTGCACGGGCCGCACCATTCAGCCCAAAAATCCACAACAACAGGTTCTGCAGATTCCAGAACTTCCGATTGGAAGTTATTGATATCGACTTTCACGGTAGCCATAGGCTGCTCCTTCACGGGAATTATCGTTGAACCACATGTGATGGTGCGGTGTCATAATTTCAATGTCCGGTATTTCACTTTGTCTTGAGTGCCGCAAGCGCCAATTCAAGGGTCCGCTCGGTGAGGCGGTGAACCGTCGCGTTTTCGGTATAGACGAGCACGCACTCGATTTCCTCGCCGGGATAAAGCGGTTTCAGGATTTCCCGGTAGATCGCGAGCTGCGCCTTGTGTGCAAAGGGAACGCTGTCCTCCGTCTCCGGCGGAACGCGATTGGTCTTGTAATCGAGGACAACCACCCGGTCCGTCAGCACCGCGAGACGGTCGACCCGACCCGATACGGCATAGTGTTTCCCGTCGAGGTCCAGCGTGCCCATGATCGAAACTTCAGGCTGGGCATGGGCTGCAAAGACTTGCTGGAGGCTTTGTTCGGTCAATAGTTTCAGAACCGAATCGACGAGCCGTCGCCGCTCAGCGTCCGGCCAGAAGCGCGCCGCGCGCCCAGCATAGCGCTCGGCGGCAAGCTGGCGCTCCTGCGGCGGGATGTCAGGCAGCATCTGCAGCATGCGGTGGATCAACCGGCCTTTTTCCAGCGACCTGTCGGACCGCTCCGGGGTGCTGAACAAAGGCGAGGTCACCAGAAGGTCATCGGCTTCCTCGTCGATGACGGTACCCGCGCCCGATGGGCTGAGGGGTCGCGGCAAAGCTCTTTGCGGCGGCAGAGGCTTGAGTATACCAGCTGGCAGGACGTCTTTTTCGCGCTTTTCCGCCAGCTGTTCTGCCCGCTCGAAGCTGCGCTCCACCTGCGGAACCCGCCAGGTCACGCCTGGCCAGCTGCCGTCCGGCCCTTCGAATTCGACAGCGTTCACCTGCGGATGGCTTTCGCTCATCGCGGTGGAAATCATCACATGCCACGTATCGGTGTTGGCGCGCACGCCGCGATAGCCGCAGACGATCAGCCGGTCGGCCGCGCGCGTCATCGCCACATAGAGCAGGCGGCGGTATTCCTCTTCCGCCAGCGTCTGGATGCGGGCGGCGTCGGCTTGCGTGCGCGAATTGGCGAGATCGCTGACCGGCACCCAGATCGGCATCGGATCTTCATTGGCTGTCTCCAGCAACCTCAGTTTCGGCATATGCGTATGAGTAAACGCCTTGCCGCCGCTATCGACCAAGAAGACGATCGGTGCCTCCAGGCCCTTCGAGGCATGCACCGTCATGATGCGCACCTCGTTTCGCCCCTTGTCCTGCTCGCGCTTCACCTCCGGGGCCTCGAGTTCGAGTGTCGAGATGAAGGATTGCAGGCCGGGCAGGCCGGAGCTTTCATGATCGAGCGTGAAGGTCAGGAATTCGTCGAGAATATCGCTGACCTCGGTTCCAAGCCGCGCCAGAAACTGGCTGCGGCCACCGTGAACGCCAAACACACGGGCGTAGAAGTCATGCACGGACAGGCTTCGTGATTGCTCCAGGAAAAGCTCAAGCCGTTTCGCCGCCGCCACGAAGCGCTCGTGGCCGTCGGCGGCGAAGCGCTGCAGATGGCTCCAAACGCTCAGATGTTCGCTTCGGAGCGCCGCCAGCGCAAAGATATCGTCTTCCGTGAGATCGAAGAGCGGGCTTTTCAGCACCGCTGCGAGCGAAAGATCGTCCTGCGGCAGAAGCAGGAAGCGCCCGAGCGCCAGCAGATCCTGCACGGCAATGTGGCTCGTCAGCTTTAGGCGGTCGGCACCGGCGACCGGAATGTTGCTTCGCCGTTTCAGCGCCCGCGTCAGCGCGTTGACGAAACTGTCACGCTTTCGAACCAGCACCAGAATATCGCCGGCCTCGATCAGCCTCTCCTTGCCCTTCTCGACGATCGTTTCGTGTCCGACCAGCGTCTCGATGGTATGCGCCATGCGCCGCGCCAGGATCGCCGGCGGCGCGCTCTCGGGCGTGGCATCGAAAGGGGCCGTCCAGTCCTCGTCCTTGATGGCGACTTCGGGCGCTACCATCGCCCAGAGATCGACGGCGCCCGGATGGCCGATCCGGCTGGACCGGTGAATGACCGGCTCGCCCTCGGCGCTCAGCCCGCGCGCATTTTCAGGTGGCGTGAAGACGTGGTCGACAGCGGCGAGAACGTCGGACGTCGAACGGAACGAGAGCGGCAGGCGCACCGGCGTGAACTGCTGGCCGCCGGCCTGCACCTTCCGCTGCGTCCGTTTGCTTTCTTCCGAAAAGCGCTCGGGCCGCGCGCCCTGGAAGGAATAGATGGATTGCTTTTCATCACCGACGGCAAACAACGTCCGGATCACCGGCCGGGCGCTCTCGCCCGAGAAGAAATCCTCCGCCAGCGACTGGATGACGCTCCATTGGATCGGGCTGGTATCCTGGGCCTCATCGACGAGAATGTGGTCGATGCCCTGGTCAAGCTTGTAGTGGATCCACGGGCCGATGCCGCTTTTCGTTAGCAGATCGGCCGTGCGCGTGATCAGGTCCTCGAAATCGAGGTGGCTGCGCTGCTTTTTCAGGGACTCATAGTCACGGTTCAGGCGCTCGGCGAGCACGAGTGCCGCATGCGTTGCCGTATACATCCGCATGATTTTCAGCCGGTCCCGGCAGGCGACGACGTGATCGCGGGCAGCTGCGATCGCCGCCGTCAGTTCTGGCGCATCGGCAAGCATCGCCTTCACGGTGAATTGCGAATCCGTTTTCGGCTGCCCGTCCACCTTCAGGAAGATCTTCTCCAGAAGCTCGGCCCGCTTCTCCGCACTTCGCTCGTTCGAGGTTTGGCGAAGACCGTAAGCAACCTCCTGCGCCTTGGCGCCGCCTTTCTGCGCAGCCAGCGTCATGTAGAGATCGAGCGTCAGCCCGGAAAGCTCCGGTAGCGGCCAGTATTGCTCGGCGATGCTGGCTTCGCTCTCCGTATCGGAAAGCTTCAGGTTCTTGCGCAGTGCCGCGGCGATCCCGCCATGCGCTTCGGCGGCCTGCGTGAAGCGGCGGATGGCGTTGCGATTGGCGACGATCTCTTCGAGCAGCGCTTCCAGCCCGCTTTCGTCGCCAAGGTTGAGAACGTATGAGAACGCTTCGGCAAGCGTCTGATCGTCTTCCGGTCCCGTCGCCGTCAGCAGCGAACGGCGCGCATCCGCAAGAAGGGTCGCCGCTGCCCGGTCGTCGAGAACCGAGAAGTGACCGGCGACATTTGCCTCCAGCGGAAACTGATGCAGCAGCGCCTCGCAGAAGGCGTGGATCGTCTGGATCTTCAATCCGCCGGGCGTCTCCAGCGCCTTGGCAAAGAGTCGCCGTGCTTCGGCGAGTTTGACGCGATCGGGTGTTTCTCCCTCGATCAGCGCGATGCGTTTGCTCAATTCCTGATCCGGCAGAACCGCCCATTCGGCAAGCCGCGCGAAGACGCGGTTCGACATTTCGGAGGCCGCGGCTTTGGTATAGGTCAGGCAGAGGATCGCCGAAGGCCTGGCACCGGCCAAAAGCAGCCGGATCACGCGTTGCGTCAGGACGTGCGTCTTCCCGGATCCGGCATTGGCCGACACCCATGCCGAGCGTAACGGATCGGAGGCGATCGCCTGCTGAATGGTCGTCCAACCGATCCAGACGCCCGGATCGTCGCTATCGGGGAGAGCGGTAATGTCATTCATCGCCACTGGCCTCCTCGTCTTCTGCCGTCGACCATTCCGAGACCCGTGCCAGATGATCGTAGTCGCCACCGAACTCGAACTGTTGTGCCGGGATAAGCCGCGATGTGAAGCCCCGCTCGCCGGATTGCAGCAGGGAGACGAACTTGACGAGCTGATCGATCGATTCCTCGGCAAGATCGAGCGCCGACTTCGCCTTGTCGCTGCGTGTCGAATTCTCGTTGTTGACGGTATCGGCCCGGAAGCGGCTGCCAGGCCGAAGGCGGACGTAAAGCAGATCCTGCGGAATGAGGCTGCCGGCATCGCGGAAGGCACCGGCGCTCAGCGCGGCAGCTTCGAGAGCCAGCTGCGGGTCGAGCAAGGCGCGCGCTTGCGCAGGCGAAGGATTGTAGCCGGTCTTGTAATCGATGATATCGGCAGATTTCGGCCCGGTAATATCGATCCGGTCGGCGATGCCCGTTAGCCGGATGTTGATCGTCTCCAGCTCGACGCTGCCGCGAACTTCGGTCACTGTCTTGCGGATGCCCGGCCGCCGCTCGGCTTCCCACGTCAGGAAGCTGCGGGCGACCTCGCGAAAGCGTGGCCGCCAGACGGCGTCGATATGGGCCGGCAGCTCTTCCCTGTCAAAAAGATCGTTGAGGATCGCTTCCATCGCCCTTTCGCCGTCAGGCGTTCCAGCAATGTGCCCTTCACGCACGAAGCGGTCGATGATCGCATGATATAGCGTGCCGCGCTCTGCGGCACCGGGATCGCGGTTAAACGGTTCGACAGGGTCGAGCCGCAGAATGCGCCGTGCGTAGATCGCATAGGGATCGCGCCGGAGGCGGCCGACTTCGCTGAAGGAATAGGATTTCGGCTGCAGTTCGGAGGGTGGAACCGGCGAGGGGCGCTGCGCCGGCGTCTGGGTCTTGCCGTCATCCAGAAGATTGACCCAGTGCAGGAATTTTTCGCCGCGGGCTTTCAGTGCGGTTTCGAAAGCGGTGCCGCCCAAAGCCAGTAGACGCTGCAGCCAGCGCGAGGCAACCGTCGGCGTCGAGCCCTGGCGGAGTGCGCGCGTATAGACCAGCTTCCGGGTGCCGCTCGCCATCTCGAAATCGTGGGCCAGCTGCCCGATACGCCGCTCCGGCGGCTCGAGGCCAATCTCCGTTTTCATCATCCGTGAAATGAAGGGGTTGTTGGCCGTCTGCCCCGGCCAGGAACCTTCGTTCAGACCGCCGAGCACCAGCGTGTCGACAGCCTGAAGACGGGCTTCCAGCGTACCGAAGATGAAAACCCGGGGATGGCTGAGAGCGCGAGGTTTGGCGGCCTGTCCAGCCGACAGGGCCGTCATGATGTCGATCCACTGCGGACCGTCCGCCTCGATCTGCCCGTTGGTGTCGATTACCTCGCCGAGCAGCGCTGCGAGCGCATCACCGGCTTCTCCACTCCAGAGACCGGCAAGGTCGCCGCGGTGATCGCGAGCCACGGCCTCGAGCACGCGGCCGGTCCTTGAGGCCCACTCGGAGAGCTGCAGGTTCACTGTCAGGCTGCGCCCGTCAGGTCCACGCTTGACCATGGTCGATGCCAGCGGCTCGGTCGCAGCTGCGATCCGCTGTGCCAGATCCCGGGCCTGATCGATCGCATACGATGGCAGCGACTTCCGCCAGTTCGGCGCGTAGCGATCGGCCTGCTGTTCGGCAAGCTGACGCTCCAGCAGGGCCGGTAGCGTGCTGATATCGACCTCGGCAACACCGCCGCGCAGCGCGAGAAGCTCGAGCGCTTCGACGGCACTTGTCAAAATGGTCTTCTCAAGGCTGAAATGCGTGAGCGGATGCTTGAGGAGCGCCACCAGTGCCACCGGATCGCCGGGCCGTAGCGTCGCTTCCAGAACCAGCTGCAGGAAAGTGCCCTGCGGCATCGCAGAAAGCGGCGTACCGGCCGAATCGTCGGCGATAATGCCGAACCGGGCGAGTTCGGACATGACGCGGCGCGCGAGATTGCGATCAGGCGTAATCACTGCTGCCTGGCTTTCGCCGTTGCGGCCCGGCTCCTCTAGGGCGAGGCGCAAGGCGATGGCAATTGCCGTTGCCTCCTCCCGCTCGTTGGCCGCCTCGATCAATGCAACGTCGGCAAAGCCTGCCGCCAACGCGTCCGCGGGAAGCTCGTTCTTCCACTCGCCCCAGCCACTTGTCGCCTCTGCTGGTGCAAGCGCCCGCGACAGTACCTCCGCACGCCGTTGCAGGTCAGGCTCCGCGTCGATCAGCGGGGCGACATCATTGCGCGTCAGTTTCAGTCGCTTCAGCAGATGCGACAGACCATACTGGGAGTGGCTGCGGCTCGCAGGATTGGCGGTTCGGCCCGGCTGTGGGTCAGGCGCCACCATCCGCCAATGTTCGTCCGGCATCGAAAGATCGAGGCCAGGCAGCACGATGACGCCCTCGGGAAGATTGGCAACGGCGGCAATCAGATCGGCGGTCGCAGGCACGGAGCCCGTCGAGCCGGCGATGATGATCGGTCCGGCCGGCCGGGACATTGCAAGTCGGTTCGCTTCCGCGCGCAGGATTGCGTTGCGGTGCCGGGCAGGGGATGAGCGCCCGAGTTCGGCCAGCCGTTCCGGCCAGAAGGCGCTGGCAATCTGCAGAAACTCCGCTGTCAGCTGCCACCAGAGCGCATGATCGGAGGCGTCGAGATTGGCAAGCTCCGCCCATTCGCGGTCCTCGGTCTCGATCGAATCGATCAGCTCAGCCAGATTGCGCGCCAGCCAGATCGCATCGGCCGGGCTCGCCGGGGCTGCGAGAGGCGACTCGGCATGGATACGGCGGACGATATCCGGCAGCCTGTTGCGCCAGGCAAGGATGAGCCTTGCAAGCTCCAGCAGGCGGGCAGTGTTGGAAAGCGGCTGCGCAAGGTCGAGGGTCGCAGGCAGCGCCTCCTCGAAATAGCCGCTGTCGTCATCTGTCTCACCGAGCGGCCGGATGACCGGCAGAATCGCCGAGCGGCCGCCGAGCAGATCGACGAATTCGGAGCGGAGCACGCGGGCTGCGCGCCTGGTCGGCAAATAGATCGTGACTTTCGAAAGCGATAGCGGATCGTCGGGGTCGTGCCGGAAAAGCGGCGTCAACCGGCCGTCGCAAAGCATTTGCGCGAGCACTTTCAGAAACGGCGCTCCTGCCGGTATCGTCAGGATGCGCGGCTGATGACGCTCGCTCATCGCCTAAGCAAACGTCCGGAATTGCCGGATCGTTTCCTCTGCTTCATCGACGGCTTCGGGCGTGCCGACGGTCAGCCAGTGCCCGTCCATCATCATTCCGTAGAGCCTGCCGCGTCCGATCGCCTTGTCGAAATAACTGTTGATGTTGAAGGGGTCGCGCGGCGCATCGTCGAGAAATTCAGGCCGCATCGCAAAGGCGCCGGCATACACGACGGGGTTCGACTGGTCGTCCCGGTAGCGTGTCAGGCGGCCATCCGCTGCCATGCTGAAATCATTGATGCCGTTATGGCCGGTCGTGTTCTCGATGCGCACGCAAAGCATCGCCATGTCCATGCTGCCGGCATCGAAGAATCCGGCTAATCGATCGAGATTGCTGGGTGCGCCCGGCTGTTCGCCGATCCAGAAGAGATCGGCGTTCATCACGAAGATCGTCTCCCGGTCGAGCAGCGTCAGGCCCTTGACGATGCCGCCGCCATTGTTCAGCAGGCCGCCGCGCTCGTCGGAAATCAGGATATCGAGGCCGTGATACGACTTCAGATGCGCTTCCATCTGGTCGGCGAAATGGTGGACGTTGACGGCAACGCGTTCGACGCCGGCCTGCTTCAGCGAGTCCAGCGTATAGTCGATCATCGGCTTGCCGCCGATTCTCACCAACGGCTTCGGCATCGTATCGGTGATCGGGCGCATGCGGGTGCCAAGACCCGCCGCCAATACCATGGCTTGTTTGATTGTCATCGTGGTCCGGAACTTATGATTCGCTGATGCCTATTCCAGCCCTTGCGCACCATTCGCGCAAGGGGGCGAGCGCTTCATGCTCAAGGGCCACCTGGAGATAGGCGAGTGTACGCGGCATATGCTTGAGATAGCCCGGTTTGCCGTCACGCTGCAACAGCCGCACCCAGAGCCCGGCAAGTTTGCAATTGCGCTGCGCAGACATGATCGCCCAGCTCTTCAGGAAGGATGTTTCATCGAAGCCGCCCTGGGCCCGGCGGATCGACAGATAGTCGTCCATCAGCTCCCGGAAGAGCGGTGGCTCGATGGTGACCCGCGCGTCTTGGGCGATCGATGCCAGATCGTAGGACGTCGGGCCGATCATCGCGTCCTGGAAATCGATCAGGCCGATTTTCTGGATCCCCTGCCGGTCGCCGCGCCAGATGATGTTCGGCGAATGGAAATCGCGCAGCAGCAGGTTCTTTTCGGCATCGGCCAGCTGGTCGATGAGATCGTCCCAGATCGCGAGATACGCATCCCGCTCCGCATCTGAGGCTGCCTGGCCGCCGCGCTTCCACGGCAGATGCCAGTCGAGCACCAGGCGGACTTCCATCTTCATCGCCGTCCGGTCGAAATCCGGGATGTGGTGAATGTGATCCCTTGTAACGGGAATATCCTGCGGGATCTGCATGCCATGCAGATGCGCGAGGCAGGCGACGCTTTCGCGATAACGCTCGATGATCGGCTTTCCGCCGGTATCAAGAACACCTTCGGTTCCGAGATCCTCGATCAGCAATATGCCTTGGTCGTAGTCGACGCCGTAGATTTCAGGCGTTGCGAAGCCGCGCTGCCGCAGAGTATCGGCGATGGCAACGAAGGGATAGGCGTTCTCTGCAAGATGAGCGACCTTCGGGTAGGGCTTGCCGTCAAAGACTGCGGGTCCTTCCGGCAGCGGCGGCCAATCCATCAGGATCTTCCGCTCGCCTGTCGCGGGATAGACCGCCTCATAAGCGCGCAACGATGCATCGCCCGTCAGGAAGCGGCGTCCGGCGCCGGCATAGCCGAGACCGGCAAGAAATGTCCGGATAGCCAGGACGCGCTGGATACGCTCGGCTTTCTTCGGCGGCGCCTTGATGGTCAGGCGGCGCCCGGCGCCCTCGTGCGTCAGGGTCAGTTCAATCCGATCACCAGGCATCTCGTCCGCGGCCATCTCGGGCCACTCGACGAGGCAGATACCCGATTGCAGCGCCTCGTCGAAACCAAGTTCTTCAAGCTCGGAGCCATCGGCAAGCCGATAGAGATCGAAATGCGCAACCGGAATTCTAAGATCATAGGCTTGGACCAGCGTGAATGTCGGGCTTGGCACTTCCAATGCCGGATCGTCGGCGATGGCGCGGATCAGCGCCCGGGCCAGAGACGATTTTCCTGCGCCGAGATCACCCGACAGCGTCAGGCAGTCGCCCGGCTTGACGGCGAGCGCCAGATCTTCGCCGAGACGGCCGGTTGCCGCCTCGTCTTCCAGAAACAGGGAGATCGCGCCAGCGTCGGCCGTCATTCGGCGGCTGCGACGGCACGCGGCAGGTTGACGGATGGAATCCGGCAAACGACCGTGGTGCCGCGGCCAGGCTTGCTGTCGATCGTTACCTTGCCGTTATGCAGGCTGACGAAGCTGTCGACGATCGAGAGACCGAGACCGGCACCGCCGCGCTTACCGCTCTTTGCACCGGTGGCGAAGCGATCGAAGACAGTAGCGATCATCTCCTGCGAGATGCCCGGGCCACGATCGGCCACAGAAAATACGAAATCGGTGCCTTCGCGATGGCATTCGAGCGCAATCGCCGCGCCCTCGGGCGAGAAATTGGCGGCATTCGACAGCAGTTTCAGCAGGATTTGCTTCAGGCGCTGTGAATCGGCAACGATGGTGCCGAGCTGCGACGGCGAGGTGATCTCCAGCGTTACGCCGCTTTCCTGCAGTCGGTCGGCGATCTGCATCGAGACGTCGTCCAGCAGGTCGCTGAGATCGATCTCGGAATAGTTCAGCCGCATAATGCCTGCATCGACGGTCGCCAGGTCGAGAATGTCGTTGACCAGCGTCAGTAGGACAGACGAGGAAGTGGCGATATGGTCGATATATTCGGCCTGCCGATCGTTCAGCGGACCGACGCCCGGCGTGCGCAGCAGATCGGTGAAACCGATGATGTTGGTCAGCGGCGAACGAAGCTCGTAGGAAACGTGCTGGACGAAATCGTTCTTCAGCTCGTCGGCCTTGCGCAGCGCTTCGTTCTTCTCGGTCAGGGCGCGCTCGGCGCGAACCGAATCCGTCATGTTGACGAAGGTCAGCATCGTCTGTGCATTCGGCAGTGGTATCACCGCGTAGTCGAGCACGAGGCCGGAGAACAGTTCCAGCGTGCCCTGGCTCGAACGGCGTTCGTCGTCGAAGCTGGTGATGAGCTCGGCAAAGGTCTTCCAGCCATCCGGCTTGTCATAAGACGGAGCACAGGCTTCGCCGACGGCGCGGATATGGGTGCCGGGCTTGGCTTCGGCCTCGGTGATGCCCCAGAGGACGCGGAAGGCAGGGTTCGACAGGCGGATCCGCCCGTCAGGCCCGAACACCGCCACACCTTCCGAAAGGTGGTCGATCGTCTCGCCCTGAACCTTCACCAGCGTGTTGTAGCGCGTTTCGAGATCGACCTGCTCGGTGAGGTTCTCGAATACCCAGGTAGCGCCGCCTTGCGGATGCGCTGTGGCGAAGACGCGCAGCGTCTGGCCGTTCGGCAGATGCCAGAGGTCGGATTTCGTATCGAGAGCCTGGTAGACGGAAAGCGCTGTTTCCTTCCAGCTCTTCCAGTTCAGCTGGTCCGGCAGTTTCTTGGCCGCCCGCAGGCGCTCTAGAAGCTCGGCATTGTCAGGCTTGCGCTCGAGGAAGGCGATATCGAGCTCCCAGAGGGTCACGAAGGCCTGATTATAGAATTGGAGCCGCTGCTCGCCGTCGAAGATCGCAACCGGTGTTGCCAGATGATCGAGGGTCTCGGCGTGGCTTTTCAGCGTCCGCTCAAGCTCGGCACGAACCGCCTCGGCATCCGAGACGTCGATGGCGATACCCGCCGAGCCGGTGGGAACCTTGACATCGACGACATCGAAGAATGTCCGGTTGCCGCTGACGACGGTCGAAATCTTGTCGTGAAAAGGCGATTCAGGCGTTGCCGTGGCGCGGATGCGCTCGCGGGCGATCGTCGTCAGGAATTCACGGCTCTCGTTGATTGCCTGCTGCGGCGACTTCGCCTCGACGGCATCGCCGTAAGCCTGGTTGACCCAGGTCAGGCGGCCCTCGACATCCCGCTGCCAGGCCGGCAGGTCGATGGCATCGAGCAGGCTCTGGAAGGCCGAGATCGACGACATCAGCCGTTCGCGCTCGATCTTCAGTTCGGCGAGTTCGGCGCGCAGATTGTTGAGCGCGACAAAGCGAACAAAGGCGCGGCCGCCGGATACACGGCCCTGTGCCTCGAGAATTTCATCGCGATTGGTTTCGACCACCATATCGAAGCTCTGGCCTGCTTCGCGCAGGCGGTCGATTGCATGGTCAAGCTCGGATGCCGAGCGGGGCTTCAGCCACAGGCCGAACGCCAGGAATTCGTTGTCCTGCGGAGCACCTGTTTCGGCCGGCAGCTGTCCCAGCAGTTCGGGGCGCTCGCTGCCGTCCCAGACGACGATGCGGCGGTTCTTGTCGGCGATTAGTGCCTGATATTGCGATATGCGCTGCTGCGCGTCCGACAGCGCCGTGCGGATGTCGCGGCTCTCGGTTTCCAGGTTGCCGCGCTGGCGCACCAGCCAGAGGGTGGAAAGCAGAGCCGCGGAGATGACCCCGATGACAACGGAAACGCCGACGACCTGAGATGACGTGAAGAGGTGTGCCGATGCCGCAGCCTCGGATTCGACCTGAGCCAGAACCGGCCGCGCAAGCGCTGCGATCGCCGTGCCACCGGCACAAATCTTCGCCAGCCGCGTCAGCGAGCTTTTTCCCTGCTTCACGGCCCGCCCGGCCGCCGCAGGTGTATTGTGTTCTGCTGCCGCTACCTGGCGGATATCAGGCCGAGCGCCGTCATCCACCTGTGCTGGCAGGCTTTTCTCTACGTCCGGCATTCCCGGTCTGTCTCCGTCCTTTAATGTGCCGCATCACGACAAGACATCCCATTTTCGGGCAAACGGACGAGTCCGGGCCACGAATCGAGTTCTAAAACAATACTTCGGATGGGATTCAGCGGGAAGGTAGGAGGCAAAAAATAAGGGCGCCGCAAATGTCAATGCGGCGCCCATCAAGATGTTGTGGATACTGGCGATACGATTAGTATCTGTAGTGGTCAGCCTTGAACGGGCCCTGCGGCTTCACGCCGATATAGGCAGCCTGTTCTTCAGAAAGCTGGGTCAGCTTGACGCCGAGCTTGCCGAGATGCAGGCGGGCGACCTTCTCGTCGAGGTGCTTCGGCAGGATATAGACCTGGTTGGAATACTGGTCGGGCTTGGTGAAGAGCTCGATCTGCGCCAGCGTCTGGTTGGTGAAGGAGGCCGACATCACGAAGGACGGATGGCCGGTGGCGTTGCCGAGGTTCAGCAGGCGTCCTTCCGACAGCAGGATGATGCGGTTGCCCTTCGGGAACTCGATCAGGTCGACCTGCGGCTTGACGTTGGTCCACTTGAGGTTACGCAGCGCCGCAACTTCGATTTCGTTGTCGAAGTGGCCGATATTGCCGACGATCGCCATGTCCTTCATCGCCCGCATATGGTCGATGCGGATGACGTCCTTGTTGCCGGTCGTGGTGATGAAGATGTCTGCCGAAGAGACGACGTCTTCGAGCAGAACGACTTCATAGCCATCCATGGCAGCCTGCAATGCGCAGATCGGATCGGCTTCGGTGACCTTGACGCGGGCGCCGGCGCCGGAGAGCGAGGCGGCAGAACCCTTGCCGACATCGCCGTAACCGCAGACGACGGCAACCTTGCCGGCCATCATCACGTCGGTGCCGCGGCGGATGCCGTCAACGAGCGATTCCTTGCAGCCGTACTTGTTGTCGAACTTCGACTTCGTGACGCTATCGTTGACGTTGATCGCCGGGAACGGCAGCAGGCCCTTGGCATGCAGCTGGTACAGGCGATTGACGCCGGTGGTGGTCTCTTCGGTGACGCCCTTGATTGCGTCGCGCTGCTTGGTGAACCAGCCCGGCGATGCGGCAAGGCGCTTCTTGATCTGCGCGAAGAGGATTTCTTCTTCCTCGGAATGCGGGTTCGACAGCACGTCTTCACCGGCTTCGGCGCGGGCGCCGAGCAGGATGTACATGGTCGCGTCGCCGCCATCGTCGAGGATCATGTTGGAGAAGCCACCATCAGCCCACTGGAAGATCTTGTCGGTATAGGTCCAGTAGTCTTCGAGCGACTCGCCCTTGATCGCGAAGACCGGGATGCCGGCAGCGGCGATCGCAGCAGCAGCGTGATCCTGCGTCGAGAAGATATTGCACGAGGCCCAGCGAACTTCGGCGCCGAGCGCCGTCAGCGTCTCGATGAGAACGGCGGTCTGGATCGTCATGTGCAGCGAGCCGGTGATGCGCGCGCCCTTCAGCGGCTTCGACTGGCCGAATTCTTCGCGGCTGGACATCAGGCCCGGCATTTCGGTTTCGGCGATCGTAATTTCCTTACGGCCGAAATCTGCAAGACCGATATCGGCGACGACATAATCTTTTTCAGTGCTCATTGAGGTCTCCAGCTGAAAAGCATCTCAAAATCAAACCTGCGCCGCAAATATCGCGCAGCGCCAACACGTGCCTTATGCACGGCCATGCCAGCCGTTTATCAGGCTTCAGGGACCATGGCAATAAAGATATAAAGAAGTCTTTATATGGTTATATGACGAGTGGATCAGATCTCTTCGCCGAACTTGTTCTGGATCAGCTGATCCAGGGCGTCGAGGGCTTCGATCGCCTGATTGCCGCTGGCGGTGACCAGAACGGTCGAGCCGGGGCTCGCGGCAAGCATCATCAGGCCCATGATCGACGTACCGCCGACGGTCATGCCATCTTTGGACACGGTGATCGCAGCGTCGAACGTATCGACCATCTGGACGAATTTCGCTGAGGCGCGTGCATGAAGACCGCGCTTGTTGATGATGAGGAGTTCCCGGGAGAGCTGCGTCGTGGTCATGAAGGCCCGTTATTTTCCGCTGAGAACGCGGCTCGCGACGTTGATGTATTTCCGGCCGGCTTCCGAAGCTTCAGCCAGGGCCTTTTCCATGTTGTTCTCGCCTCTGACGCCAGCGAGCTTGATCAGCATCGGCAGGTTCATACCGGCGATCACTTCGGTATGGCCGCTGCTCATCACCGAGATAGCAAGGTTGGAAGGCGTACCGCCGAACATATCGGTCAGGATCACCACACCATGACCGTCATCGGCGCCGGCGACAGCTTGAAGAATATCCTGCCGCCGCTGATCCATATCGTCTTCGGGGCCGATGCAGACCGTCTCGATGAATTTCTGAGGACCGACGACATGCTCGACAGCATGACGAAACTCTTCAGCCAGCTTGCCATGAGTGACAAGCACAAGTCCGATCATGATTTAACTGCTCCCAATGGCATATCAACCGCGGCCCCAATATCGCAATGCAACAATCGCGTCCACCGGTGGGGGCACATCTTGGCGATCAAAAGCCGAAGTGCAAGACAAAAATGCGGAGATCGCAGGCAATTCTGCCGGATTATGAGGCATTATCGACCGATTTCCGGGGCTTTCGCCATCAGAACCGCGAGCGGCAGCCGGGTACCGCCAAGCAGCCGGATGACCGGCAGCAGAAAGCCACTGGCGACCTCCATTTGCTCATTTTCCGGCGGCAGGCGATTTTCGCCGGAGGCGCTGCCGGGCAGGATGGCGAAATGCATGGTAGCGTCGGCAATGCTGTCCAGCGCCACGATGCCGGTGCCGCGAAGTTCGATTAGCCCGGCGATCGAATCAGGCCGCCGGGCGATGATCTGCCCGTCCCGGTTCTCGAGAAACACCTGATCGTCGGCAACGAGGACGGCGTCGAGGCCGATCCGTTTCGCCTCGGTCAGGCAGGTGAAGGCGAGCGTCGACTTGCCCCAGCCGGATGGACCCGAAAACAGCAGCCCGGTGCCGTTGATCTTTATCGCCGTCGCGTGAACGTTGACCGGCGCGCGCATCAGCTATTGGCAGCCGCGGGCAGGGCGAGGATGAAGCGGGCGCCAAGAACCTCGGCACTTTCCGCATCGATAATGTTTTCGGCGCGCAGCGAGCCGCCATGGGCTTCGGCAATCTGGCGGCTGATCGAAAGGCCGAGACCGGAATTCTGCCCGAAGCCTTCCGACTCAGGCCGGTCAGTATAGAAGCGCTCGAAAATGCGATCGATGTTCTCGGCCTGGATGCCCGGACCGTTGTCTTCGATATAGACGAGGCAACGGGAACGGGTCCGCACCAGCCGCACGATGATCCGGCCGCCTTCCTGGGGAACGAAGGAGCGGGCATTCTCGATCAGGTTGGTGACGATCTGGCCGATGCGCAGGTCGTGGCCGTTGACGACGAAGCGGGTCTTTACCCCCGGCTTCCGCTCGATCACCAGCTCGATATGCACATCCTTGTTCTTGCTGCGGATCTGCCTGGAGACGTCGACGAGATCGGTCAGGAATTTTTCCAGATCGACCGAGCGGGCATCGACGCGCGCCAGTTCGGCATCGAGACGCGAGGCGTCGGAAATATCGCTGATCAGGCGATCCAGGCGGCGAACATCATGCTGGATGACATCCATCAGCCGCTTCTTGGAATCGTCGGATTTCGCCAGCGGCAGCGTCTCGACCGCGCTTCGAAGAGAGGTCAGCGGGTTCTTCAACTCGTGGCTGACATCGGCGGCAAAGCTCTCGATCGCATCGATACGGTCGTAGAGTGCCGTCGTCATTTCGCGCAGCGCGATCGAAAGATTGCCAATTTCGTCCTGGCGGGCGGAGAAGTCGGGGATCTCCTCGCGCTCCTTAGCGCCGCGCCGGACGCGGATCGCGGCTGCCGACAGGCGGCGCAGCGGATTGGCAATCGTTGACGACAGAACGAGCGACAGCAGAACGTTGACGAGTGTCGCGACACCGAAGACACGCATGATCGCCAGACGTTCCGCGTGAACGATGTTGTCAATATCGCCGGCCTGGGTCGAAAGCAGAAGCACGCCGAGAACCGCGCGGAAACGCTGCACCGGCACGGCGACCGAGACGATCAGCTCGCCCTTCTCAGTGGTGCGCACCACTGCGCCGCGCACGCCGGTCAGCGCATTCATCACTTCAGGATAGATCGAGCCGTCGCCACCAGGCGCTTCCTTGTACACCGGCAGATTGCCGGGCTGCAGCGCCTTGTTGAACAGGGTGGTGAACCATTCGCCCCATGTCTGCTTCTCTTCCTCGACTGGCGGAAGATCGAAACGGAGCACCTGGCCGCGGGAATAGAGATGGCGGGAATCGAGCAGCAGATTGGCGTCGGCGTCGAAGATGCGAGCACGGGTGCGGGTCGGCGAGATCAGCCGACGGAGAACCGGCGCCACCTTTTCCGGATCGATCGGAAATTCCAGATCTTCGTCGTTCGGAACTGGGGTGATGCTCTGGCCGGCTTGTAGTTCCAGCAGCTTCTGCGGATCGATGGTGATCGAATTTGTATCGACCGATGCCGAAGCGGAGACCGCGCCGGCAATGATTTCGCCCTGCGTCAGCAAGCTTTCGACACGCGCGTCAATCAGCCCTTCGCGGAACTGGTTGAGGTAGAGAATGCCGCCGACGAGGACGAGCAGCGCCGCCAGATTGAAGAACAGGATCCGGCGCGTTAGGCTCGAAAAGACGGCATTGCCGAAGATCCGGCGGATGATGGTGAAGGGATGCGACCAGCGCCTTCCCCGGACGCGGCGGCCGGTTACGCCATCCGCATCGTCCAGATCCCTTTCCTGCACCAACTGTGCCAACGACAGGCCCTTTCGGAGGGCGCGGCCGGATGTACGGCCAGCGAGCCCTCAACAATACTCATGTGCCCCGCGGTAACGCGTCAGGCTGCTTCGCGGAAGCGGTAACCCACTCCGTAGAGCGTTTCAATCATATCAAAATCGTTGTCGACCATCTTGAATTTCTTGCGCAGCCGCTTGATGTGGCTGTCGATGGTGCGGTCGTCGACATAGACCTGCTCGTCATAGGCGGCATCCATCAGCGCATCGCGGCTCTTGACGACGCCCGGGCGCTGCGCAAGCGAATGCAGGATCAGGAATTCGGTGACAGTCAGCGTCACCGGTTCGGCTTTCCAGGTGCAGGTGTGGCGCTCCTGGTCCATGACCAGCTGCCCACGCTCCAGCGAGCGGGCGGGCTGTGCTGCACCGGGCTTCGGCGCGGTACCGCTTGTGCCTGCGGCCGCGGCTGCTTCCCGGCTCGAGGCGCGGCGCAGCACGGCGCGGACACGCTCGACCAGCAGGCGCTGCGAGAACGGCTTGGTGATGAAATCGTCGGCACCCATCTTGAGGCCGAAGAGCTCATCGATCTCCTCATCCTTGGATGTCAGGAAGATGACCGGCATGTCGGACTTCTGGCGCAGGCGGCGCAGAAGCTCCATCCCGTCCATGCGCGGCATCTTGATGTCGAAGATGGCGAGCTGCGGCGGACGGGCGATGAGACCATCGAGCGCCGAAGCGCCGTCCGTATATGTCTCGACCTTATATCCCTCGGCTTCCAGTGCGATCGACACTGACGTCAGGATGTTGCGGTCGTCGTCAACGAGCGCGATTGTCGGCATGGTGTTCGTCTCCGTCATTTATGCGCATCTCCCGGATTTTTGATGTCCCCAGGCGGCCTCTCCAGCCGGATGCGCTTATGGAGGATAAAGGTGGAACAAATTGTGGCAAAGATAAAGGGGCGGATTGTTCGAATATTCCGGCCGCAATCAAAGGTGGTGCGACATACTGAACCAAACCATCCAGTTCAAACGATTTAAAAATAACGATTCTTATTTAAATCGATTAAATATATGATATCATTACACTTTTCGAATTACACTCTCTTGCTTTTTAAAATTCCCCATCTTAGGTTCGCGTCAGTTTTAACGGCTGTATGCCTGAGCAAAGGGAAGAGCGATGGAAACGTTCGGAGTTCATAACCCGGCGGTAGCGCTGGCGACGATCGGTTTGGAGGGCGCTGCAAGCGTTCGCTATAACTTTACCGCCGCCTCCCTCTATGAGGAGTCGATTCGCCGTGGAGAAGCCGAACTCACCGCCCAGGGCGCGCTGCGCGCGTTGACCGGCCGGCACACCGGCCGTTCGCCGCGCGACAAGTTTGTCGTTCGCGATGCCGATACCGAAGCGCAGATTTGGTGGGACAACAACAAGCCGATGTCGCCGGAGCACTTCGCCGTGCTGCATGCCGACATGCTGGCTCACGCAAAGGGCAGGGAGCTTTTCGTGCAGGACCTGATCGGCGGTGCCGATGCCGGTCATGCTCTGCCGTCGCGTGTCGTCACCGAGTTTGCCTGGCACTCGCTGTTCATCCGCAATCTGCTGATCCGCCCGGAGCTCGAAGCACTGAAGACCTTCGTGCCGAAGCTGACGATCATCGATCTGCCGAGCTTCAAGGCTGATCCTGACCGCCATGGCTGCCGTAGCGAAACGGTCATTGCCTGCGACCTGACCAAGGGTCTCGTGCTGATCGGCGGCACGTCCTACGCCGGTGAAATGAAGAAGTCGGTCTTCACCGTCCTCAACTACCTGCTTCCGGCCAAGGGCGTCATGCCGATGCACTGCTCGGCCAATGCCGGTCCGGATGGCGATAGTGCGGTCTTCTTCGGCCTTTCGGGAACCGGCAAGACGACGCTGTCGGCCGATCCGGCCCGTACGCTGATCGGCGATGACGAGCACGGCTGGGGCGAAAACGGTATCTTCAACTTCGAAGGCGGTTGCTATGCCAAGACCATCCGTCTCTCGGCAGAAGCCGAACCAGAGATTTACGCGACGACGCAGCGCTTCGGCACTGTTCTCGAGAACGTCGTGTTGAACGAACAGCGCGAGCCGGATTTCGACGATGGCTCGCTGACGGAAAATACCCGTTGCGCCTATCCGCTGGACTTCATTCCAAACGCCTCGAAGACCGGCCTTGCCGCGCATCCGAAGACGATCATCATGCTGACGGCGGACGCCTTCGGCGTCATGCCGCCGATTGCCCGCCTGACGCCTGAACAGGCCATGTATCACTTCCTGTCCGGTTACACCGCAAAGGTCGCTGGTACCGAAAAGGGCGTGACCGAGCCGGAAGCAACCTTCTCGACCTGCTTCGGCGCCCCCTTCATGCCGCGTCATCCGGCTGAATACGGCAATCTGCTGAAGGAGCTGATCGGCCGTCACGGCGTCGAATGCTGGCTCGTCAACACCGGCTGGACCGGTGGCGCCTATGGCACCGGCAAGCGCATGCCCATCAAGGCGACACGCGCTTTGCTGGCTGCGGCTCTCTCGGGCGAACTCGCCAAGGCCGACTTCCGCGCCGATGCGAACTTTGGTTTCGCCGTTCCGGTGTCCGTCCCTGGCGTCGACAGCGGTATCCTCGATCCGCGCTCGACCTGGGCCGATGCGGCTGCCTACGACCGTCAGGCCGAAAAGCTGGTTGGCATGTTCATCGCCAACTTCGCCAAGTTCGAGGAACATGTCGATGGTGGCGTGCGTGACGCGGCACCGGGCCTGAAGATCGCTGCCGAGTAATCTAAACGGCTGATGATTCACGTGAAACCCGGCGGGCGACTGCCGGGTTTTTCTTTGCGTCTTCCAAAAGTCCGGATGATGTGAGATAGGTCAGGCATGGCCAGCGACGCGCTCTATATCAACGACCGGATTACCATCGCGGGATGGGAGCTGACGGAACAGTTCGTTCTGGCGGGTGGCCCCGGCGGGCAGAACGTCAACAAGGTGTCCACTGCAGTCCAGCTGTTCTTCAGCCTGGAGAACTCGCCGTCCCTGCCGGACCGCGTCAAGGCAAACGCCATCAAGCTCGCCGGAAGACGCATGTCGAAGGACGGCGTCTTGATGATCGAGGCAAGCCGCTTTCGCAGCCAGGACCGCAATCGTGAGGATGCCCGCGAGCGCCTCAAGGAACTGGTTCTCGAAGCCGCCAAACCACCGCCGCCACCGCGAAAGAAGACCCGGCCGACAAAAGGCTCCGTCGAGCGCCGCCTCAAGGAAAAGTCGGGCCGCTCCGAGGTCAAGAAGATGCGCGGCCGGCCGGCAGGAGACTGATATGCTCGAAATCTCCGGCGGAATCAGGCATTTTCCAGGCTATCTCGATCGCCCCGCTCAGGAGACGATGATCGAGACGATCCGCGAGATCGTCTCCGCCGCGCCTCTGTTCACGCCTGTGATGCCCGGCACCGGCAAACCGATGTCGGTGCGCATGAGCAATTGCGGCGAGCTTGGGTGGGTGACGGACAAGGGGCGCGGCTATCGCTATCAGCCGGTCCATCCGCTGACCGGAGAGGCCTGGCCGCCGATCCCGGACGCACTCATGGATCTCTGGAACGACGTTTCCGGCTATCACCTGCCGCCGCAGGCCTGCCTCATCAATTTCTACGCCGACGACGCCAAGATGGGCCTGCACCAGGACAAGGACGAGCAGGATCTCCGGGCGCCGGTCGTTTCCATCTCTCTCGGCAACACCTGCCTCTTCCGCGTCGGGGGAACCGCGCGGACCGACCGCACCCAGTCGCTGAAGCTCGCAAGCGGCGACGTGATCGTCCTCGGCGGCGAGGGTCGCCTCTGCTTCCACGGTGTCGATCGCATCTATCCCGCCACCTCGACGCTGCTGAAAAGTGGCGGCCGGATCAACCTCACTTTAAGGCGTGTGACGCCGTGAATCCGGCTAAAGCTTCCTGAGAGCCACCTGTTCGATCAGGTGGTTTGGTCCCTTGCGCAGGATCAGATCGGCGCGGGGGCGGGTCGGCAGGATGTTCTGGCGCAGGTTCTTCAGGTTGATGTTGGCCCAGAGCCCCTCGGCAATCCCAAGCGCTTCCTTTTCGCTGATCGAGGCATAGCGGTGGAAGTAGGAGTTCGGGTCGCGGAAGGCGGTTTCGCGCAGGCGCATGAAGCGATGCACGTACCAGTTATGGATCTGCTTTTCCTCAGCGTCGATATAGATCGAGAAGTCGAAGAAATCCGAGACCATTGGCACGATCTTGCCATCCGCCGGCAGGTCACGCGACTGCAGCACGTTGATGCCTTCGAAGATCAGGATGTCAGGCCGGTCGATGATCTTGTATTCGTTCGGGATGACGTCATAGACGAGGTGCGAGTAGATGGGCGCCTTGACGTCCGCCTGTCCCGCCTTGATCGCCGAAAGGAAGCGCAGGATCGCTCCGGTATCATAGCTTTCAGGAAAACCTTTGCGCTGCATCAGGTTTTCGCGCTCAAGTACGGCGTTCGGATGCAGGAAGCCGTCGGTGGTGATCAGGTCAACCTTCGGGCTCGACGGCCAGCGGCGCAGCAGCTCTTTCAGTACGCGCGCGGTCGTCGATTTGCCGACGGCAACCGATCCGGCAATGCCTATCACGAAGGGTGTCTTGGCCACGCCCTCAAGATTGAGGAAGCGGTTGCGCTGTTCGAAGAGCAGCTGCGAGGATTCGACATGCGAGGACAGCAGGCGCGATAGCGAGAGATAAATGCGCCTGACTTCGTCGAGGTCGATCGGGTCGCCCATCGAACGCAGCCGCGTGACTTCCTCGCTGGTCAGTGTCAGCGGCGTATCGGCGCGGAACTTCGACCATTCCTCGGAGGAAAAGAAGTGATAGGGCGAATAGGCATTCGCCTGGAAGTGATCGAGCGCCTCGGGCGCTCCGATGATTTGCGACACGATACTCATGAACTCTGCCGGCTGGCCTTTTCCTTGAGGCCGGACTGAGCGGTCCGCCGCTCAAGTTCGGCCATGACATCCTGCAACGGAATGCCTGCAATCTTCAATACGACCAATAGGTGATAGAGGACATCGGCTGACTCGTAGGTGAGGTTGGCCCTGTCATCGGTCACCGCCGCCATTACGGCTTCGATTGCCTCCTCACCCAGCTTCTTGGCTGCTTTCGGCTGCCCGGCCCGGACAAGCTTGGCCGTCCAGGATTCGTCCGGTGAAACCTTCGACCGCTCATCGACGATCTTTTCCAGATCGGAAAGGGAAAATCCGCTCATTCTATCGCTTTCACTCAGTCGAGCCGCATCGCAATGCCGTTTGAATTCATATAGCGCTTCGCTTCGCCGACGGAATAGGTGCCGAAATGGAAGATCGACGCGGCCAGCACCGCCGTCGCATGGCCTTCCTTCACACCCGCCACAAGATCGTCGAGGCTGCCGACGCCGCCGGAGGCGATGACGGGCACGCGAACGCTGTCGGCAATCGCCCGCGTCAGTTCCAGATCGTAGCCGATCTTGGTACCGTCGCGATCCATCGACGTCACGAGCAATTCCCCGGCGCCGCGGGCAACCATCTTCTGCGCGAACTCGACGGCATCGATGCCGGTCGCGTTGCGGCCACCATGGGTATAGATCTCCCAGGCGCTGAGGTTGTCCTGGCCGACGGCTTGCGTGCGGCGGCGCTTGGCGTCGATCGAGACGACAATGCACTGGTCGCCGAACTTGTCGGCAGCTTCGGCGACGAAATCAGGGTTGTTGACAGCGGCCGAATTGATCGAGACCTTGTCGGCGCCGCAGAGCAGCAGCTTCCGGATATCGCCGATGCTGCGAACACCGCCACCGACCGTCAGCGGCATGAAGCACTGTTCGGCGGTACGCGAGACGACGTCGAATATCGTCTCGCGATTGTCCGATGAAGCGGTGATGTCCAGAAAGCAGAGTTCGTCGGCACCGGCAGCGTCATAGGCTTTCGCGGCCTCGACGGGGTCACCGGCATCGATCAGATTGGTGAAGTTGACGCCCTTGACGACACGGCCGTCCTTGACGTCGAGGCAGGGGATGACACGGGCTTTCAGCGTCATTGTGCAATCTCCTTGGCGCGCGCCGCATTGATCAGCGAAAGCGCTTCCGCCGGATCGATACGGCCATCATAGAGGGCGCGGCCGGAAATCGCGCCTTCGAGCTTGCGGGCATCCGGCTGCAGCATCCGCTCGATATCGGCGATCGAAGCGAGGCCGCCCGAGGCGATCACGGGAATCGAAACAGCTTCGGCAAGTTCCAACGTCGAGGTCCAGTTGATGCCGGCAAGGATGCCGTCGCGGTCGATGTCGGTATAGATGATCGCCGCGACACCGGCGCCCTCGAATTTCTTCGCCAGCTCGATAATGCCGAGCTCCGAGGCCTCGGCCCATCCCTCGACGGCGACCTTGCCGCCTTTGGCATCGATGCCGACGGCAACGCGGCCCGGAAAAGCCCTGCAGGCCTCGATGACCAGTGCCGGATCGCGAACGGCGACCGTGCCGAGAATGACGCGCGCCAGACCGCGCGACAGCCAGCTCTCGATATGGTCGAGTGTGCGGATACCGCCGCCGAGCTGTACCGGGTTCTTCGTTGCCTTCAGGATCGCATCGACAGCCGCGCCGTTGACGCTTTCACCGGCAAAGGCGCCGTTGAGATCGACGACATGCAGCCATTCGAAACCCTGGTCTTCGAAAGCCTTGGCCTGTGCGGCAGGGTCGGGATTGTAGACCGTCGCCTGGTCCATATCGCCGAGCTTCAGACGGACGCACTGGCCGTCCTTCAGGTCGATGGCGGGAAAGAGGATCATGATGTCTGTCCTTGCTTCGCGCGAGCCTTACGGCTTCCAGCGCAGGAAATTGGTGATCAGGGCGAGGCCAAGCTTCTGGCTCTTCTCCGGATGGAACTGGGCGCCCACCATGTTGTCGCGGCCGACAAAGGCGGTCATCGGACCGCCATACCCGGTGGTTGCGATGACATCAGACGCATTTTCTGCCGCCAGATGATAAGAATGCACGAAATAGGCATGCAGCCCGTCCGGTCCGGTCGGGATACCGTCGAAGAGCGGATGCGGAGACCTGATATCGAGCGTGTTCCAGCCGATCTGCGGGATCTTCAGCGAGGCATCGTCAGGCGTCATTCCCTTGACGTCGCCGGGTATCCAGCCGAAGCCCTGGGTGACCGTCTTCTCCAAGCCGCGCGATGACATCAGCTGCATGCCGACGCAGATGCCGAGAAAGGGCTTGGCCTTCTTCTCGACCGCCTCGACAAGCACCTCGGCCATCTCAGGCACAGCATCGAGGCCGCGGCGGCAATCGGCATAGGCGCCGACGCCGGGCAGCACGATCCGGTCCGCGGCGGCAACGTCTTCCGCCTTATCCGTCAGGTCGATATGGGCGTCGATGCCTGCCTCGCGCGCTGCGCGTTCAAAGGCTTTCGTTGCCGAGCGCAGATTGCCCGAGCCGTAGTCGATAATTGCGACGCGCATCAGCGTCCTCCATCAAAACCAAAGAGACCAAGCGACGTAGCGTTGCCGTGGCGGCCGGTGGAGCGTCGATGTCGCTCCCATTCCGGTGCCGGCACGCTGCTGTCCTGCTCGATGGTCTCTATACCGGAAAAATAGATCTCTTCGGCCGCATCGACGGAGTCGGCCGTAATGACGGCATCCTCGTTCCAGCCCTTGGCGGCGAGGCTGCGGATACGAAAGTTCTGCCCCTCGAGCGCAACGATCAGGCTGGCTGCGAGCGTGATCGCAAAGCCGGCCGGCCACAGACCCTGCCGCTCCATCAGAACGCCACCGGTAGCCTGTGCGAGAAAGGCGGCGGCGGCGTGCAGCCAGAGGCGATGAGCCAGCAGCCACAGCCATGGGAAGAAGAAACCAAGAAACGTGAAGCCGTCGCGGATGACGCGCGTCTTCTCGTGGCCGGTATCGGCTCCGTCAGGCGCGGTGAGAAACAGATAGCTGGAAGTCAATGTCGTCAAGCTCCCTTAAGGGGCTCAGACGAGCGTGCCCTTCGTCGAGGGAACACGGCCCGCCTGTCTCGGATCGATCTCTGTCGCCGTACGCAGCGCGCGGGCAACGGCCTTGAAGCAGGTCTCTGCAATATGGTGGTTGTTGGCACCATATTGGTTGAGAACATGCAAGGTGATGCCGGCGTTCTGCGCGAGCGCCTGGAAGAATTCGCGGACAAGCTCCGTATCGAACGTGCCGATCTTCGGCGCGCTGAACGAAACGTTCCAGACGAGGAAAGGGCGGCCGGAAAGATCGACTGCGGCCTTTGTCATCGTCTCGTCCATGGCAAGGTCGATCGAGGCGTAGCGGGTGATGCCGCGCCGGTCGCCGAGCGCTTTCGAAATTGCCTGGCCGATCGCGATCCCGGTGTCTTCGACAGCGTGATGGTCGTCGACATGCAGATCGCCCTGCGTCTCGATCTCCATGTCGATGAGCGAATGTCGCGACAGCTGGTCGAGCATATGGTCGAAGAAGCCGACGCCCGTCGAAATCTTCGACTTGCCGGTGCCGTCGAGATTGACCGAAACCGAAACCGAGGTTTCGTTGGTCTTGCGGGAAACGGCGCCCGTGCGGCTTGCTGCGGTCTCGGCCATATGGCTGCTCCATCGGGAATGACGCGGGTTCCATATCAGGCGTTCCCTAAAATATCCAGAAGCGGGGCGGCAGAAAAACGGCACCATTTGCAATCGGCCGAAGCCCACTTACATAGGTCTCAACAGGGCCGGTGAGCGGCCCGCACAAAACCGCCCGGCCCCGGGCAAGGATGTTTTATGACAACGATTATTACAGTTCGAAAAGGCGGCAAGGTGGTCATGGCTGGCGATGGCCAGGTGAGCCTCGGCCAGACCGTCATGAAGGGCAATGCCCGCAAGGTTCGCCGTATCGGCAAAGGTGGCGAAGTGATCGCCGGTTTCGCCGGCGCCACCGCCGATGCCTTCACGCTGCTCGAGCGTCTCGAAAAGAAGCTGGAGCAGTATCCGGGCCAGTTGATGCGCGCCGCCGTGGAGCTCGCCAAGGACTGGCGTACCGACAAATATCTCCGCAATCTCGAAGCCATGATGCTAGTCGCCGACAAGACCGTCACCCTTGCCGTCACCGGCAACGGCGACGTTCTGGAGCCGGAACATGGTACGATGGCCATCGGCTCGGGCGGCAATTTTGCGCTCGCCGCATCGCTGGCTTTGCTGGATTCCGACAAGTCGGCGGAAGAAGTCGCGCGCAGGTCGCTCGATATCGCTGCCGATATTTGCGTCTATACCAATCACAACATCATCGTCGAAACGCTCGACGCCGAGTAACGGCCACTTAAATCAGAAGGGTTCCCGAAAGCCGGGCCACGACGGACGGCGAGACCGGGAAAGCCGAAAGGACGCCATGACCACCTTTTCACCACGCGAGATCGTATCCGAGCTCGATCGTCACATCATCGGTCAGCACGACGCCAAGCGCGCCGTGGCGATCGCCCTGCGCAATCGCTGGCGCCGCCAGCAGCTCGACGAGAGCCTGCGCGATGAAGTGATGCCGAAGAATATCCTGATGATCGGCCCGACAGGCGTCGGCAAGACGGAAATCTCCCGCCGTCTTGCGAAGCTCGCCGGCGCGCCTTTCATCAAGGTGGAAGCCACCAAGTTCACCGAAGTCGGCTATGTCGGCCGCGATGTCGAACAGATCATCCGCGACCTCGTCGAGATCGGCATCGGGCTCATTCGCGACAAGAAGCGCGTCGAAGTCGAAGCCAAGGCACATATGAGCGCCGAAGAACGCGTGCTCGATGCCCTGGTCGGCGCCACGGCCTCGCCCGCAACGCGCGACAGCTTCCGCAAGAAACTCCGCGCCGGCGAGCTCGACGACAAGGAAATCGATATCGAAGTCGCCGATTCCGGTTCAGGCATGGGCGGCTTTGATATCCCCGGCATGCCCGGCGCCAATATCGGCGTTCTGAACCTGTCCGATATGTTCGGCAAAGCGATGGGCGGCCGTACCAAAAAGGTCCGCACGACGGTCAAGGCATCCTACACCGATCTGATCCGCGACGAATCCGACAAGTTGATCGACAACGAAGTCATCCAGCGCGAGGCGGTTCGTTCCGTCGAGAACGACGGCATCGTCTTCCTCGACGAAATCGACAAGATCGCCGCCCGCGATGGCGGCATGGGTGCTGGCGTGTCCCGCGAAGGGGTTCAGCGCGACTTGCTGCCGCTGGTCGAGGGAACAACGGTTTCCACAAAGTATGGCCCGGTCAAGACCGACCATATCCTCTTCATCGCTTCCGGTGCCTTCCACGTCTCGAAGCCTTCGGATCTTCTGCCGGAACTGCAGGGCCGCTTGCCGATCCGCGTCGAGCTCCGGCCGCTCACCAAGGAAGATTTCCGCCGCATCCTGACGGAAACTGAGGCCAGCCTCATCCGCCAGTACCGGGCGCTGATGCAGACGGAAGAACTAAGCCTCGACTTCACCAGCGACGCGATCGACGCGCTTGCCGATGTTGCGGTTCACCTGAACTCGACGGTCGAGAATATCGGCGCCCGCCGCCTGCAGACGGTCATGGAGCGTGTGCTGGACGAAATCTCGTTCAATGCGCCCGATCGTGGCGGCAGCGCCGTGACCATCGACGCGGACTACGTCCGGGAGCATGTCGGCGATCTCGCCAACAATACCGATCTCTCGCGCTTCATTCTTTAAATTTCTCAATGCGCGAAATGCTTTGCGTTTCGCGCAGGCGATTTTGACGATCGAACCCTCGACAGCGGGCCTTTTACTTTTTAGTGAAGGGCCCGGTTTCTTTTGCGGACGCGGCTTTATTAGGACAAGATTCTGGTTCAGTCACCGCGCTTCGCAGACAGGACGACAAACTCGACGGGATAGCGGATCGTGCGACGCCTTTTGACATGCCTTCTGATCGCCATAACGGCCTTCGCCTCGGCGCCGGCCTATGCCATGCAGACCGTGCCGCCCGGCAATCGCAATGTCGAGCAGCCGCCGGTCCCCGGCGCTTCGGTCCGCCGCACCAAGGGCACCAAGACGACCTTCGATCGCAAGTATGAGAAGATCTACGAGCTTCTGTCGACAGATCACGAGCTGATGGGCAAGATCCGCAAGACCGCCGCCGCCTATGGTATCGAACCGATCCATATCATCGGCGCGCTTGTCGGCGAGCACACCTACAATGTCGATGCCTACGACCGGCTGCAGTCCTATTACGTCAAGGCAGCGTCTTACGCAGGCGAAAGCTTCCGTTTTGCCTATGACGGCGAGGATGTCGATACCTTCATCGGCCGCCCGGAATTTGCCGGATGCAACGGCAAAAGCGATTCCTACCAGCTCTGGAGCTGCCGCGAGGACGTCTGGGAAACCGACTTCCGCGGCAAGACGGTCGGCGGCAAGAAATTTCCGGACAACCGCTTCAGCGCCGTCTTCTTCCAGCCCTTCTATGCCGGGCAGACTTTCGGCCTTGGGCAAATCAATCCGCTGACAGCCCTGATGCTCTCCGATCTCGTCACCCGAGTCTCGGGCTATCCGAAGCTCAGCGAGAAGGATGCCAGCGGCGTTTACAAGGCGATCATGCAGCCGGATATTTCTCTGGCCTTCGTCGCCGCATCCGTCCGCACCTCGATCGACGACTACAAGCGGATCGCCGGCATGGATATTTCCGATAACCCGGGTCTGACGGCGACCCTCTACAATGTCGGCAACTCCCGCCAGCGTGCTTCGGCGATCGCAGCCAAAAACCACGGCGGTGCGACAGTTTGGCCGGAAGAGAACTATTACGGCTGGCTGATCAACGACAAGCTGGACGAGCTGAAGGCACTGAACTAACCTTCTGCCTTGCCGGGAAGGCTAAAATCTTCCACGAAAGGCTGAAATATCATGGACATGCGCCCGGATCCCTTCGTCCCACCCGCACCGGTGCCGCGCAGCGTGCCGCCGTCACGGCTGGAGATCATCCGCACCATCCTGCGCAATCCGCTAGAGCTGTGGGGCGAGCCGTCCTACACGCTGCCCTGGATCAAGACGCGCTTCTTCCGTGACAGCACGATCATCGTCAACGATCCCGGCCTCATCAAGCATGTGCTGGTCGACAATGCTTCGAACTACCGGATGTCGGATATTCGCCAGCTGGTGCTGCGGCCAATCCTGCGTGATGGTCTGCTGACGGCCGAAGGTCCGGTGTGGAAGCGCTCGCGCAAGGCGGTAGCACCCGTCTTCACCCCGCGGCATGCGAAGGGCTTTGCCGGGCAGATGCTGCAGCAGTCGGAAGCCTACGCGGTGAAGTATGACGATGGCGGCAATTTCGATATCGCCGCCGATATGACCGAGCTCACCTTCGCGATCCTCGCGGAGACGCTGTTTTCAGGCGAGATCGCCTCGGTCTCGGATAATTTCGCCGGTGACGTCAATGCGCTGCTGCACCGCATGGGCCGCGTCGATCCGATGGATCTGATGCGGGCGCCGTCCTGGGTGCCGCGCGTCACGCGGATCGGCGGCCAGAAGATTCTCGATCAGTTCCGCAACATGGTCCACAAGACTATGGATCTGCGCCTCGAGCAGATGCGCGCCGACCGCGCCGCCGTGCCTGAGGATTTCCTGACGCTGCTGCTCGAGCAGGCGGGGCCCGATGGCCTGACGAACGAGGAGATCGAGGACAATATCCTGACCTTCATCGGCGCCGGTCATGAAACCACGGCCCGTGCGCTCGCCTGGACGCTCTATTGCATCGCCAATAGCCCGCATATCCGCGACGCGATGGAGGAGGAGATCGACCGTGTTCTCGCAAGCGGTGCAGAGCCGGTCGAATGGCTGGATCTGATGCCGGTGACCCGGGCGGCCTTCGAGGAGGCGCTCCGCCTCTATCCGCCGGCGCCGTCGATCAACCGTGCGGCCATCTCCGATGACAGCTGGACCGATGCCAAGGGCGAGCGCGTCGATATCCATGCCGGCATGACGGTGTTGATCATGCCGTGGACGCTGCACCGCCACGAACTCTATTGGGATAAGCCGCGCGCCTATATGCCCGAACGCTTCCTGCCGGAAAACCGCGGCAAGATCGGCCGCTTTCAGTTCCTGCCCTTCGGAGCCGGACCGCGCGTCTGTATCGGCGCGACATTCGCGTTGCAGGAAGCGGTGATTGCGCTTGCGGTGCTGATGAAGCGCTTTCGCTTCGATGTCACCGAGAAAACCAACCCGTGGCCGGTACAGAAACTGACGACGCAGCCGCAGAATGGCCTGCCGATGCGGGTCACCGCCCGCACTGTTTCTTCTTAGGCATAAATCTTTCTAACTATTGAACAATTGACTATGAATGAAAGCGGCGCAAAGTGGCACCATCACCCTTTTCCGTCTGCCGGAGGAATATTGTATGAGCACCATTGAAAAGCACGGCCTGTCGATAGAGCCCGTCCTTCATGATTTTCTCGTCAAGGAAGCGCTGCCTGGCCTTGGCCTCGACGCGGAAGCATTTTTCGCCGGCTTCTCGAAGATCGTCCACGATCTAGCGCCGAAGAACCGCGAGCTGCTCGCCAAGCGCGACAGACTGCAGGCCGAGATCGACGGCTGGTACCGCAAGAACGGCGCGCCCGTTGATATGGAAGCCTACGAGGCGTTCCTGCGCCAGATCGGCTACCTCCTGCCCGAGGGCTCTGATTTCACCGTCTCGACCAGCAATGTCGATGCCGAGATTGCTTCGATTGCTGGTCCGCAGCTCGTCGTTCCGGTCATGAACGCCCGTTACGCGCTGAATGCCGCCAATGCCCGCTGGGGCTCGCTCTACGATGCGCTCTACGGCACGGATGCTATTCCCGAGACCGGTGGTGCGGAGAAGGGCAGGGGCTACAATCCGAAGCGCGGTGAAAAGGTCATCGCCTGGGTTCGCGACTTCCTCGATAGTGCCGTACCGCTCGAAGGCGGCTCCTGGAAGGATGTCGGCGGCCTGACGGTAGACTCGACGCTTGCGATCACCGACGTCGATGGAGAAGCGTTGCCGCTGAAGGACGCCGCACATTTCGCCGGCTACCGGGGCTCTGCTGAAGCGCCCACCCACATCCTGCTCAAGAACAACGGCATTCACATCGAGATCGTCATCGACGCATCGACGGCCATCGGCAAGACCGATCCAGCTGGCATCTCGGATGTCTGGCTGGAATCGGCGATCACGACCATCATGGACTGCGAAGATTCGATCGCTGCCGTCGATGCCGAAGACARGGTCGTCGTCTACAGGAACTGGCTTGGCCTGATGAAGGGCGATCTGCAGGAGGAAGTCTCGAAGGGCGGTTCGTCCTTCATCCGCAAGCTCAATCCGGATAGTGAGATCACGGCGCCCGATGGCTCCACCTTCGAGCTGCACCGCCGCTCGCTGATGCTGGTGCGCAATGTCGGCCACCTGATGACCAATCCTGCGATCCACGACCGCGATGGCAACGAAGTGCCCGAGGGGATCATGGACGCGGTCGTGACGGGTCTGATCGCGCTTTACGACGTCGGCCCGAACGGCCGTCGCAAGAACTCGCGCGAGGGTTCGATGTATGTCGTCAAGCCGAAGATGCACGGCCCCGAGGAAGTCGCCTTCGCCGTCGAAATCTTCGGCCGCGTCGAGGAACTGCTCGGCATGCCCACGAATACCATCAAGATGGGCATCATGGATGAAGAGCGCCGCACAACGGTCAATCTCAAGGAATGCATCCGTGCCGCGCGGGAGCGCGTCGTCTTCATCAACACCGGTTTCCTCGATCGCACCGGCGACGAAATCCACACCTCGATGGAAGCAGGGCCGATGATCCGCAAGGGAGACATGAAGCAGGCGGCCTGGATCTCGGCCTACGAGAACTGGAACGTCGATATCGGTCTCGAATGCGGCCTCTCCGGCCACGCGCAGATCGGCAAGGGCATGTGGGCGATGCCCGACCTGATGGCGGCGATGTTGGAACAGAAGATCGCTCATCCGAAAGCGGGTGCCAACACGGCCTGGGTACCATCGCCGACAGCCGCAACCCTGCATGCCACGCATTATCACAAGATCAATGTTGCCGGCGTTCAGCGCGGCCTGAAAGACCGGGCTCGGGCAAAGCTGTCGGATATCCTCTCCGTGCCCGTCGCGCCGCGGCCGAACTGGACGCCCGAGGAAATCCAGCGCGAACTCGACAACAACGCCCAGGGCATTCTCGGCTATGTCGTCCGCTGGGTCGACCAGGGCGTCGGCTGCTCGAAAGTCCCTGACATCAACAACGTGGGCCTGATGGAGGACCGTGCGACGCTGCGCATCTCCGCCCAGCACATGGCGAACTGGCTGTATCACAAGGTCGTCACCGAAGCGCAGATCGTCGAGACGATGAAGCGAATGGCCGCCGTCGTCGATCAGCAGAATGCCGGCGACGCCGCCTACCAGCCGATGGCCGGCAATTTCGATCGCTCGATTGCCTTCCAGGCCGCCGTCGATCTGGTGCTCAAGGGCCGGGAGCAGCCGAACGGCTACACCGAACCGGTTCTCCATCGCCGCCGGCTGGAGCTGAAAGCCGCGCAACGGGCCTGAGGCTTGCAGACATCAAAGAGAAAGGCCGCCGGAAGCAATTCCGGCGGCCTTTTCTTGTCGTGTATCAGGCAAAGCGCTTACTGAATAACGATGACCTTCGAGGTCGCGCGGCCCGGACGGACGCGGCTGTAGAGGTCGATCACGTCCTGGTTCATCAGGCGGATGCAGCCCGACGAAGCGGCGGTGCCGATCGAAGCCCATTCCGGCGTGCCGTGCAGGCGGAACAGCGTGTCCTGGCCCTGCTCGTTGAAGAGATACATGGCGCGGGCGCCGAGCGGATTGGTCAGGCCCGGATCCATACCGTTTTCGACATACTTGGCGATCTCAGGACGGCGGACCGCCATTTCCTTCGGCGGGTGCCAGTTCGGCCATTCCTGCTTCCAGGCAACGTAGGCGGTGCCTGCCCATGCAAAGCCTGCCTTGCCGACGCCGATGCCGTAGCGCATCGCCTTGCCGCCGGGCAGGATATAGTAGAGGTGCCGCTCGCGGGTATTGACGATGATCGTGCCCGGGCGCTCGTCGCTCTGGTAACTGACGATCTGGCGGCGGAATTCCGGCTTCACGCGCTGGATCGGGATGGCGGGCAGTGAGTATCCGGCATCCGTCTTGACGCCATAGGCGTCGTCGAAAATCTGCGCCGTCTGGACAGTCGGGCCAGCGGCCTTATCTTCGACGGAAGCGCTCTCGGAGCTGGTAGAGCAACCGGCGAGGGCAAGTGTTGCCATCAGGCCGAATACAGGAAATGCATTGCGGATGCGCATGGATATCTCTTAAGTTTTTGGGCAATCAGGGAGGGGTCGCCGAACCATCTTTGATTATGGTTTATTTTCGATTAACTTCGGCTTTGCAAGATGCTGCATCGCGACAAAAGTTACCCGCAGCGGCAAATTAAAAGCGCATTGCTTTTTTGCAACAACAAGCACCCTCTTCCGGCGGTTATCCATGACGATTTTGAGCGTTTACAATAACAATCCGTTAATAGATGGCCGGCAATCGGACAGAGCTATGCTTGTGCGCCGCGGGACTCAGATTTTACTTCACGACATGCGCCACGCTTTGCTTCCCGAACTGCCGCTGGCAAGCGGCAGGCGGGCCGACCTGATCACCATTTCCGAGAAGGGCGAAATCTGGATCATCGAGATCAAGACGTCGATCGAGGACTTCAGAGTCGATCGCAAATGGCCGGAATACCGCGCGCATTGCGACCGGCTTTTCTTCGCCACTCACAAAGACGTTCCGCTCGACATCTTCCCGGAGGAATGCGGCCTGTTTCTTTCCGACGGCTATGGCGCGCACATGATCCGCGAGGCGCCCGAACACCGTCTGGCACCGGCAACCCGCAAGTCGGTGATGTTGAATTTCTCGCGCGCCGCCGCACAAAGGCTGATGATGGCGGAATGGGCGAACGGCAAGCCGCTCGCCATCGACGATATCTGAGGACTGTTTTTTAGGCGCGCCTACTTCGGCGCGCGCTTGGCGAGAATGCGCTGCAGCGTCCGCCGGTGCATGTTGAGCCGCCGCGCCGTTTCCGAAACATTGCGCTCGCACATCTCGTAGACGCGCTGGATATGTTCCCAGCGCACCCGGTCGGCCGACATCGGGTTCTCCGGCAGTTCGGCCTTTTCACCCGGCCGCTGCGTCAGTGCGGCAAACACGTCGTCGGCGTCGGCAGGCTTGGCAAGATAATCGACCGCACCGAGCTTCACCGCAGTCACTGCCGTGGCGATATTGCCGTAGCCGGTCAAGACGATGATGCGGGTATCATCGCGGCGCTGGCGGATCGCTTCGATCACGTCGAGCCCGTTTCCATCGCCGAGACGAAGATCGACCACCGCATATTTCGGCGGATGCGCCTTCGACTTCGCAACACCTTCCGCAACGGACTCGGCCGTCTCGACCGCAAAGCCCCGTGTTTCCATAGCCCGCGCCAGACGCCGCAGAAACGGGCCGTCGTCATCGACGATCAACAGGCTCGCATCCGGCCCGATATCGTGCTCGGAGATTGCAAGGATTTCGCTGGTCTGTTCGTTCATGGTCTTCAATCCCGGCGGTTGCGCGCCCTGATATACGTCAACTGTTCATGTCTTTATGCCGATAAAGTCATTTTGTCGAATGGGCATCAATCAGCATGCGCGGCCATTCGACACGGATCCGGGCGCCCTCGCTTTCGGGATCGCGGTTCTCGAAGACCAGCGCCGCGCCGGAGCGTTCGAGCAGCGTCTTGGCAATGAAAAGCCCGAGACCCAGGCCGCCTGCGGTATCTTCCTTCTGCCGCTTCGTCATGTAGGGTTCGCCGATCCGGGTCAGGATGTCGGGTGCATAGCCATTGCCGTCATCCTCGATGATGATCAGGACGCGGCGATGGTCGTGTTCGACGGTTATGGTCACTTTCTCGCGAGCATAGTCGACGGCATTCTCGATCAGGTTTCCGAGACCGTACATGATGCCGGCATTGCGCTCGGTCACCGGCTCGCCCTTGCGCGGGCTCTTCTCGATCAGCTCAAGCGTTATACCGGATTCGCGATAGGGCTCGACGATCTCCTCGACCATCGACGACAGCGGCAGCCGGCGCATATGCGCGTCGCCTTCTGCAGACAGGCTCGTCAACCGTTTCAGGATATCGCGACACCGTTCGCTCTGGCTGCGCAGCAGCTGCACATCCTCGCGAAACCGGTCGTCGTCCTTCAGCTCGCGTTCCATCTCCTTAGCAACGACGCTGATCGTCGCCAGCGGCGTGCCGAGTTCATGGGCGGCGGCGGCGGCAAGACCGTCGAGCTGCGAGAGATGCTTCTCCCGCTGCAGCACCAGTTCGGTTGCCGCAAGGGCATCGGCAAGCTGGCTTGCCTCCATCGACACGCGGTAGGCGTAGAAGGCCGCAAAGGCCATTGTCGAGGCGATCGAGCACCAGACGCCGAACTGCATGACATTGTGGACGTTGATCTCGACGCCGTCGAACCAGGGAAGCGGGAAGGGCGAGAAGGCAAGAATGGTGATGCAGACCATCGCAAAGACGATCAGCGCCGTGCTGTAGCGGATCGGCTGCGAGGCAAAGGAGATGATGACAGGGACGCAGACCAGAGCGGCGAACGGATTGGCAAGCCCGCCGGTGATGAAAAGCAGCGCCGAGAGCTGCAGCAGATCGAGCCCGAGCAGCGCAAAGGCAGCCGGCGGCTCCAGGCGATGTGTCGCCGGGTAACGAATGGTCAGATAGAAGTTGACCCAGGCGAGCGCGGCAATCAGTGAGCAGCTGGCGATCAGAGGCAGGGGAAATTTCAGCCAGAAGGCGACGATGAAGACCGTCACCGCCTGACCGGCGACTGCAAGCCAGCGCAATCGCACGATCGTCTGCAGCCGGAGCCTGCGGCTGCTATGCCTGTCTTCCTGCGTCTTGCTGTCGGCGTCATCCACCATCGTCATGTCCTTATGTACCACGCGGCTTCACGCGTGTCGTCGGCGCTGCCTCTTCCGGCCGTTCGGGCCAGGGATGCCGCGGATAGCGCCCGCGCATCTCGGCACGCACGTCCTTCCACGATCCGGCCCAGAATCCCGGCAGGTCGCGTGTCGTCTGGATCGGCCGGTGCGCTGGCGATGTCAATTCGAGAAGCAGCGGCAGGCGCCCACCGCCGATCGCCGGATGCTCCCGGAGGCCGAAAAGCTCCTGAACCCGGATCGTCAGCAGCGGCTCCTCGCCGTCATACTGGATCGGATGGCGCTGCCCGGTCGGGGCCTCGAAATGCGTCGGCGCCAGCCGCGCCAGATCGCGCTGCAGGGCGTGCGGTACGAGTGCCATCAAGCCGTTCGATAACGAGCCTGCGGAGATTTCGGCAAAGCCGCGGGCCTCGCCCTGGAACGGCACGAACCAGTCGTCGAGCCGCGCCAGCAGCGCGCCATCGCTCATGTCGGGCCACGGATCGCCGATCGTCCGGTGCAGAAAGCCGATCCGGTCGCGAAGCTGGGCGGCTTCTTTGGAAAAAGGCAGCGGCCCAAGTCCGAGCTGGCGCACGCCGTCGGCCAGCGCTCTGCCGACTGCTTCGCCGCTGGGCCTCGGCAAGGGCGTCTCGTCGAAGACGATGGCGCCGAGCCGCGTTGCCCGCCGGGCCCGCACCTGCTTGCTCGCCAGATCGAAATAGGTCTGCTCGCCGCTCTTGATGGCGCCGGGAAGCTCGGCTTCGACATCGCCGCGTGAGATCTCGGCGGCGGCAAGGATGCGTGCCTGCGCAGCCCGTCCCGTCAGGTCGGCAATCACAAGCATCTGGCTGCCGGCCAGCCGTTCGGTTTCAGCAAGCTCCGCGCCGCGGCCATTCGCCATCACATAGCGCCCGCGGGCGCCGCGCTGCAGCGCCACCCGGTCCGGGAAGGCATGAAGAAGCAGCTGTCCAGCCGTCGGCGGCGCCGGGGATGATGCCTTGTCGAGTCCGGCAGCCAGCCGCTGAGCCAACCTGCGTGCCGATTCGGCCCGCTCGCCTTTTTCCGTCTTGAACCGCCGCAGCCGATCCTCGAGATCGAGGCTCGTTCCGCCGAGTCCCTGTTCTGTCATCAGCACGGCAAGCAAGGCCGCTTCCCTGGAATCACCGTTCTCGCCCGCCGAAACCACCATCGCTGCCAGCCGCGGCGGCAGCGCAAGCTCGCGTATCGTCCGGCCGCGCTCCGTCAGGCCTCCATCGCTGCCGAGCGCGCCGAGATCGGCAAGCAGTGTCCGCGCCTCGGCAAGCGTGGTTGCCGGCGGCTGGTCAGCAAAGGCGAGGGTAGCAGGGTCCTGTACGCCCCAATGCGCCAGATCGAGCACCAGTCCGGAGAGATCGCTCGACAGGATTTGCGGCGGCGTAAAGGCTGGCAGCGCCGCCGTCTGGCCCTGATGCCAGAGGCGGATGGCGATGCCGGGCTCGGTGCGCCCCGCACGGCCTGCCCGCTGGTCGGCGGACGCGCGGGAGACCCGCACCGTCTCGAGCCGCGTGATTCCGGTCGAGGCCTCGAAAACAGGCAGCCGCTGCAATCCGCTGTCGACAACCACGCACACGCCGTCGATGGTGATGGATGTCTCGGCAATCGAGGTGGCGAGCACGATCTTTCGTTTGCCTGACGGCGCCGGGCGGATCGCGGCATCCTGCTCCTTCTGGCTGAGATTGCCATAGAGCGGCGCAATCAGCGTCTCGTCGCCAAACCGGCCGGTCAGCCGCTCCGCAGTACGCAGGATCTCGGCCTGTCCGGGAAGGAAAGCGAGGATCGAACCGCTCTCCCTTGCGTGGCAGTCGAGGATCGCTTTGCTAACCGCGTCCTCGATGCGTTCGCCGCCCGGCCGGTCCTGATAGCGGATCTCGACAGGAAAGCTGCGCCCCATGCTTTCGATGACAGGCGGGTTGCCGAGCAAAGCCGCGACCCGCTCGACATCGAGCGTTGCCGACATCACGAGGATGCGCAGATCTTCGCGCAGCGCACCCTGGACGTCGATCGCCAGCGCCAGTCCGAAATCAGCATCCAACGAACGCTCATGGAATTCGTCGAAGATCACGGCCGAAACGCCGGATAGTTCCGGATCGTCGAGGATCATCCGGGCAAAGACGCCTTCGGTGACCACCTCGATGCGCGTGGCTGCCGAGATCCGGTTGTCGAGACGCATGCGATAGCCGACAGTCTGTCCCACCTGTTCGCCGAGCAGCGATGCCATGCGGCTTGCCGCAGCGCGTGCCGCCAGCCGCCGCGGCTCAAGCAGAATGATCTTGCCGTCGCCGCGCCAGAGCTGCTGCAGCAGGAAGAGCGGCACCAGTGTCGTCTTGCCAGCGCCCGGCGGCGCCGAAAGCACGGCACGGCGATACTCGCCGAGCGCGCTGCCGATTGCGGGCAAGACGTCGGAGACTGGCAATGTTGGAAGAGACACTATGTCCGTCACCCCTGCGGTCGATCGATCCGCCCACCGCCATACGGTGTGCGACTCTATAAGAAAACTGCCGCGAAATTAGCGATCGCCGGAGGCTGCGCAAGCCGTCCCGGCATTCAGGGCGCGCCATCCCTATATAAAGGCGATCCGGAAACCCGGTATTTTCGAAGCATTAATGGGGCTTTGGCGCTGCAGCCTCGAAGCCGCGCAGTGTGAGATCGGTGCCAATCAAACGGACAGCGAGAATCCTCTTTTCGAATCAATCTGTTACAAAAATGTCAAAAAACTTTATTTGTTGCTGTTGACTGTTTGCGGGGGTTAGCCGTATAAGCCGCGTCACTGAACGAGGGCGGCGGCGCTGCAGGCGACGAAGTCTTTCGCTCTAGGA